>CAZXKO010000055.1:0-112609 GCA_964641665.1 uncultured Acidobacteriaceae bacterium | reverse complement strand
TTGGTCGGGACGGGCAGATTTGAACTGCCGACCCCTCGCACCCCAAGCGAGTGCTCTACCAGGCTGAGCCACGTCCCGACAGGAAGGAATCCGCAGCTTCGATCCGCCACGGATGGGGTTGACTCGTGAATTCTATCACCTGCGTCGGGGTTTTCGCTGGTCGCCGTGCCGACGTGGCTCCAGCAATTACCAAACCCTCGACAACGCAGGCGGGTCCTTGCAAGCGACGTTGGCTGGGCCGCGAAAACTCTTCGTATACGATGGTGCGGAGGCCGAGTGGCCTGATGGCAAGATTATCTTACAGCAAACAAACGGCATATTTTGCGATTAGAGCGCGCTGGCACGGTGTGCGACTTTGGATGACCTCCAAGGGGTCCCCTGAGACGCCCCTGTCGATCCCTGGAGGCTCTGGCAGCCACTGGCGAGGCATTCTATGCGGCGGTCAGGCCTTGTCAACGGACCCTCCGGCAACTCGGGTGGAGCATAGCTAATAGTTTAGAAAAAGTCACGCAAAATTTGAGAACCCATGCCGAAATCACGGCAAGAGGCCAGGTGCAGAGACTTGGCCCACCGGGAACTGAGGCGGGCAAGCCCACCTCTCCCCATCGGGCTACTGAGTCCAGTGAGATCGGCGCTAGCGATGCTTGCCTGATTTTCTCTTCCCGTGCTTCGGTGCGGGCGGAGTTTCCTCGAACAGGGCGAACTGGAGCTTCTTTTCCACGGGATCGATGCGGTCGACCAGCACGCGCACCTTCTGGCCCAGGCGGAACGTTCTGCGGGAACGCTGGCCGATGATTTCGCGCGTGGTCTCGTGGTAGGTGTAGCGGTCGTCGCTGAGGGTGTTGAGCGGGACCAGGCCTTCGACGAAGAGGTCGGTGAGCTCGACGAAGAAGCCGAACTTGGTGACGCTGATGATGAGGCCGTCGAAGTCTTCGCCGACGCGGTCCTGCATGAATTTCACTTTCTTCCACTCCATGAGCTCGCGCTCGGCGTCGTCGGCGCGGCGCTCGGACTGGCTGGACTCTTCGGCGATGTCGTGGAGCTCGTCGAGCGGGATGGGGCCGCCCATGGGCTCGACGGATTTCTGGTGAGCGTCGTGGTCGCGGCGCTTGGACCATGGCGTGGCGACGGCGTCTTGGCGGCTTGCTCGTGGGCGCGACGGCTCGGCCTCAGGGGCTGAAGCCCCTCTCTTTCTGGCTTGGTCTGCGCGACTGAAGTCGTGCCCTTCCCGTTCGCTTCCCCCGATCTCCGTCACTCCTGCGCCTGAAACTCCCACGGGCACGTTGCCATCCCACTCCTCAGGGCCGGTCCGCAACACTTCCTTCAGGATGCGGTGCACGATCAAGTCGGGATAGCGGCGGATCGGCGACGTGAAGTGCGTATACGTGGTCGCGGCCAGGGCGAAGTGGCCTTCGTTTTCTTCCGAGTACTTCGCCTGCTTCAGCGAGCGCAGCATCAGGTAGCTCAGGATACGTTCTTCGGGCTTGCCGGCGATCTTCTCGGTGAGCTTCTGGTACATGCGCGGGGTGATGTGGACTTCTTTGGGGATCTCGATCTCGCGCACGTTACGGCCGGTGCCGTGGGCGGCGTGGCGGTCGGTCTTGAGTTGCACGCGCTGGATGGGCAGGGCGCCCACGCCCAGCGAGTAGCCGAAGGTGGTGGCGATGATTTCGAAGTCGTAGACGCGCTTGGCGTCGGGCTTCTCGTGGATGCGGTAAAGCGAGGCGATGCGTTTGTTCTCGAGGTAGTGCGCAACGCACTCGTTGGCGGAGAGCATGAACTCTTCGATCAGGCGGTGCGCGATGTTGCGCTCGGAACGGGTGATCGACTGCATCAGCCCGTTCTCGTCGAATTCGATGACAGGTTCGGGTAGGTCGAAGTCGATGGAGCCGCGGCGCTCGCGCTTGCGGTTCAGGATGAGGGCGAGATCGCGCATCTGCTCAAAGAGCGGAACGAGCGGAGCGTAACGCTTGCGAGCGGACTCGTCGCCTTCGAGAACGGCGTTCACGGCGGTGTAGGTCATGCGCTCGGCCGAGCGGATGACGCCTTCATTCACTTCGTAGCCGACGATCTCGCCGCGGTGATCGATTTCCATGACGCACGAGAGCACCAGGCGATCGACATGCGGGCGCAGGCTGCAGATGTCGGTGGAGAGTTCGAGCGGCAGCATGGGCACGGCGCGGTCGGGGAAGTAGACGCTGGTGCCGCGCAGGCGGGCTTCCTGGTCGAGCGCAGAGCCTTCGATGACGTACTGCGCCACGTCGGCGATGTGGACCTGGAGTTCATAGCTGCCGTTTGGGAGTTGGCGGACGGTGACGGCGTCGTCGAAGTCGCGGGCAGTCTCGCCGTCGACGGTGACGATGGGAAGGTTGCGATAGTCGCGACGCTTGCGCAGTTCGTGGGCGGGGATGATGTTCTCGACCGCCTGCGCTTCGTCGAGCACCTCAGCGGGGAAGCGGTGCGGGAGGTGGAACTTGCGGATCATGATTTCCACGTCGACGCCAAAATCGTCTTCGTAGCCCAGGATCTCGACGACTCTGCCGCGAGGATTCTGCGTGGGCGAGGGCCAGTCGGTGATTTCGACGTCGACGACCACGCCGTCGAGGTCGTCCCATGTGGTGCGGCGGGCGGCTTCTTCGCCCAGGACGCGGTGAACGGATTTCGTCGTTGGTCGTTGGTCGTTGGTCGTCGGCGTGGACTTACCCATGCGGTCTGATGTCTTTGCCTCATTTTGTTGGTCGGTTCGAATGACGTCGGCATCTTGGGCATTTGCTAGCGACGAACGACCAAGGACCAACGACGGGCCTTCTGAAAATTCCATCCCGGGCGGGATGACGATTTCCTGGCGGATTTTGTCGTCGATGGGAGTGACGTAGTTTTGGCGTGAGCCGTAGTGGAAGGTTCCGACCACCGTTGTGTGGGCGCGGTTGACGGAGCGAACGATGCGGCCTTCGGCGCGGCCGTCGGGACGGATCGTGCCTACCTCTACCAGCACCTGGTCGCCGTGCATGGCGGAGCCGATCAAGGGCGGCGGGATGAAGATGTCGCCGGCGAGGCGGGCCTTGGAGCGGGCGTCAAGCGACTTCGGATCGGGGAGCACGAACCCGTAGCCGTCGCGATGCATGCTCAGGCGGCCGACGATCATGTTCTTGCCCGCGGAGGCCGAGGGCAGCGCGTAGCGGTCGGAATCGACGCGGACGAGTTGTCCGGCGGCGACCATGCGATCGAGGCGTTCGTCGAGTTCGCGGCTTTGGTCGCCATGCAGCCCGAGTTCGCGGACGAGTTGTTTGAATCCGGCGGCGCGCTTGGGCTGACGCTCGATTTTCATCAGGATGGCGGAGTCAGAGAGCATGGGCGGTGGGCGGAAGACTCTCAAGACTATCTCACAAAAGGACGGGGAGCGTGGCGGACCGGCAACCTCAAGTCTTGTCGGGATCGAAAGTCTGATCGAGATAAATCCAGAGCACTCGCGACATCAGCGTAAGCGCTGGGGCGAGCGGTAGGAACAGCAGCACGGCGACGATCACGGTTTTGTTGAAAGTCCAACCGAACAGCCACCACAGCACCACGGCCAGTGCGGCGATCGTTCCCAGCGCCAGGATGTAGCCGATGTACATCGCCCCCAGGAAGTAACCTTCCTCGCGCTCGAACTTCAGGCCGCACGCGGGGCAATACTCGTACATGGCGGGAAACAGGAAGACCGAGCGGCGGAAGATCTGCGCGGCGCGGCAGCGCGGGCAGAGCTGTTGGAAGATTGCTCGCGCTGTGGATGCTTTGCCGAGCGTCACAGATAGGGATACTAAACCGTGCGGCAACCAGGTAGGTCCACTGGTCGTCGCGTGGACGGCTGAATGGACGGAACCAGCAAATCGAGAGTTGCAGAAAAGGGATACAGGTTCGTGGTACTGCCACCAGGCACGGGGTCCCTCGACTCCGTTTGGCTGGCACCTCACTGCGCTCGGGATGAGAGGCTTAAGAGGGTTTCCTCAGGCAATCTCCGCGCGCGCCGGGGTCGTGGCGAAGTAGCGCTCTTCGAGGATGTGGCGGTGGTGGAGTTCGTGTCCTCCGATGACGTAGGCCAGGGCGCGCACGCTGATTTCGTTTTTGTTGGCGATGCCGCGGCGGGTCCAGTCCGTGGGACGCAGGCCGCGGAAAAACGCGACCGTGGCGGCGCGCACGGACTTGAATTCTTCCACCAGATCGGCAAGGCGGAGGTCGGCGAAGGGACCGTCGCGGACGTAGTCGTCCTGCTCGAAGCCTTCGATGGGTGTGCGGTCGTTGCGCGCGATGCGCAGGGCGCGGTACGACATGATGCGCTCGGTGTCGATGACGTGGCCAACAGCTTCCTTCACCGTCCATTTTCCGGGAGCGTAGCGGAAGGCGCCGTCGGCTTCGCCGCGGGAGTCGAGCAGAGCGACCGTTTTGGGGAGCTGGGCGGCGAGGGTTCCTATGATGTCGTTGCCGGGGATCAAGGAGATGTAGCGGTCGTAGTAAGGGGTGTATTCACCGGGCTTGGGACGTTCTGTGGGCATCGTGCTCCTCGCTGGGTTCGGTTGGTTCGGGGAGGTACGGTGGTTAGACGCGGCGGATGGAGGGTGGTTGCAGGGATTTCGGGAAAGGATAGAGCCAGCTGGGCCGGGGCATGATTCGCCACCCAGTTGATCGACATCGATCTGTGGGGCGGTCCGTGCTGAAAATGCATTTCGAGGCCGGCGCCATCGCATGGGGGCATGGGCTTCTTCGACTCCGTTCGGCAGCGCCTCACTGCGCTCAGGATGACAGAGTGAAAGGGACCGGGAGTCCATGGAGAGATTGGCGATGTAAGAACTGCCGAGGTCAAGGGCTGAAATTACAGCGTCGAGCGGGTGGGAAGAAGAGCTTGAGGGTAACTTGCAGCACGATGCGGGAACCGCCAAAGGACGCATCCCTTTTGGCATCAGTGGAAAAGTGGATTTCCACAGGCTGACGTTGGACGGGCGGAGTAGAATGCCTTTTGGTTACCGAAATGCGGCTGGTAACCCCTAATCCGATACGGCGAAAGGACTTTTTGGAACATGTGGAAGCCCACGAATCAGCCTACAACGACGACCCCGAACCGGCCGGGAGCACCAGAGCCGGAGCAGCGTCCTGCGACCCCCGCGACGGCAGCGCCGGCGATCGCAGAGGTGGCACCGCGTCCGGTGAGCGCAACCGCGACGGCGGACCAGGCGACCATCGGCAAATCATTAGTCATCAAGGGTGAGGTCACCGGCTCCGAGTCGCTCTACATCGACGGGCGCGTGGAAGGTTCGATCAACCTGGCGGGCAACCGCGTAACCGTAGGCCGCAACGGCGTGGTGGCCGCGAACATCAATGCCCGCGAGATTGTGGTGCTGGGCAAGGTGCGCGGGAACCTGACGGCGAGCGACCGCGTGGATATCCGGAGCGATGGTTCGCTGACCGGTGACGTGGTGGCGGCGCGCATCTCGATTGAAGACGGCGCCTTCTTCAAGGGCGGCATCGACATCCGCAAGAGCGGCCAGACGGGTTCGAAAGAAGAATCGAAGAGCGCACCCGAGCCGGCTATCGCGGCACGGGCGTAGGAAACAGCTGTTTGGCCGCTAGCTGGTAGCTGTTCGCTCCGATTCGTGGGATTGGAATGACGACGGGCACTCTCGCTTGAGCGGGAGCGCCCGTTTTGCTTTTGGGAAGTGCGTTTTCGCTCGCGGTGTGACGATGGTTCTCCGAAAAACTTTTTAACCGGGAAGATCGCGAAGGAAAGACCGCCGAGGACGCAGAGAAAAACTGGCGGCCAGATTCAAGACTTCGTGCTTGGCGAGTGAAAAAGAGAAAAAATACCGGTCGTACGGTAATCTGCAGGAGCGATGCTGTCTGACTTCAGTCGTGGGGCCGGGACGGGGCGCGGAGTCCTACTCTGCCTGATTCTTGTTTGCGGGCCGTTTCCCCTCGTAACCGCGCAGACTTCCAAGCCAATTCAGTTCACGGATGTCACCGCAGCGGCGGGGATCAAGTTTGTTCACTTCGAGGGCAACAATGGGATTTCCATTAACCGCGAGGAATTTGGCCCGGGGGTGTGCGTCGCGGATTTCGATGGAGATGGCTGGCAGGACATTTACTTCGTGAACGGGCGAGATCCGTACGATCGCGGCATCGCGGTGCGGAACGCGCTCTATCGCAATAACGGGGATGGCACGTTCACCGGCGTTACCGACAAGGCCGGCGTTCCGGGGACCGGATACGGCCTTGGCTGCGTGTGGGGCGACTACGACAATGACGGATATCCGGACTTGTATGTGACCCAGTACGGCCGGAATGTTCTCTACCACAACAACGGCGACGGAACGTTTACCGATGTCACGGACAAGGCGGGAGTCGCCGGTACCGAGTTCGGGACGCAGTTTCACGCAGGCGCGACGTGTGTGGACTACGATCGCGACGGGCGGCTGGACCTGTATGTGGGCGGGTATGTGGCGCTGGAAGGAGGTCCGCGTTATGGCGATCTGGGGGAGGGCGGAGCAGTAGTCCGCCGAAGGCGAACCGCGGCAGTGCCAACGTGCTTTACCACAACAATGGGGACGGGACCTTCACCAACGTAACGAAGGCGGCGAAGATCTACTAGCCTGGGGCCAAGAATCTATCTGTGGGTGCGGCCGATTACGACAACGACGGCTGGCCCGATATCGTTGTCGCCAACGACGGATTGTACGCCTACCTCTACCACAACCAGCACGACGGGACCTTCGAAGAGGTGGGGCTTCCGGCAGGCATGGCGGTGGCGGGCGATGGGCAGATCATGGCGGCCATGTGCATCTCGCTGGGCGACTACGACAACGACGGCTGGCTCGATCTCTACATCTCCGACTTTCAGAAATCTTCGGATCACCTCTGGCACAACAGCGGGAAAGGTTTTTTCGAGGACGTGAGCGGGCCCGCCGGCATTTCGGTGCCGACGCGCGAGGTGCTGAGCTTTGGCGGCGGGTTCTTTGACTACGACAACGATGGCTGACTGGATCTGTTCATCGCCAACGGGCATGTCTATCCCGAAGTTGAGCAGGTGACGCCTGAGATCCACTACAAGCAGAGGAACACGCTGTTTCACAACGACGGCAAAGGGAAGTTTGTGGAGACCACGAAGCAGGCTGGGAACGGGCTGGAGAAGCCCTACGTAGGACGGGGAGTGGCGTTTGCCGATTTCGATAACCATGGCTTCATCGAAATGGTGGTTGGCAACAACGGGGATCCGCCGCTTCTGCTGCACAACAGCGGGGGGAATGGGAATCACTTTCTAAATTTCAAGCTGGTCGGAGTCAAGAGCAACCGGGATGCGATGGGGGCGCGGGTGCGGGTGGTGGCGGGAGGCATTTCGCAGATCCGGGAAATCGCGGGAGGGGGCAGTTACTTGTCGCAGAGCGATCTGCGGGCGCATTTTGGCCTGGGGAAGACGACGCGAGCGGAGACGGTCGAGGTGCAGTGGCCGAGCGGTCAGCGTCAGGTGTTCCGGAATGTCGACGTAGATAAGTTCTACCGGATTGAGGAAGGGCGGGAGCAGCTGGGGCTGCAGAGCTTTGGGGCGCGTGGGGTGAAGCGGTGACGGGGCTGTAGCGTTCGAGGCGAAAAGCAGATTCCTCCTGCCTCCGCTGCGGTCTTGTTAATCATCTGCGTTCACCATGTTTGTTGGAATCGCGAATAAGGAAAAAATCTGCGGTTCTGTGGGTTAATCTGCGGTAACCCATGTTTTCCAGCATTCTGCGAATTCTGAGGCCTTCGCACCAGCACAGCGCATTCTCTGCAACCGTGCTGCTGATGGGTACGGTCATGCTGTCGCGCGTGATCGGATACGTGCGCGAGGCCTACATCGCGTACGCATTTGGCGCGGGCGGACAGACCGACGCTTATGTGGCCGCCTTCACGCTGCCCGACTGGCTGAACTACATCCTGGCCGGGGGCACCGCCTCCATCACGTTCATCTCGATTTACACGCGTTTTCTCGCGGAGAAGCGCGAAGCGGACGCGGAGAAGACGTTTTCGGTGATCGTCACGGTGATGACCAGCGTGTTTCTGATCGGGATCGCGGCAGCGGAGATCTTCACGCCGCAGTTTGTGGGCTGGATGTTTCATGGATTCTCGCGGGAGCAGATGACGCTGTGCGTCTCGCTGACGCGCATCCTGCTGCCGGCGCAGATTTTCTTTTACGTTGGCGGCGTCGTCGGGGCGGTGCTGCTGTCGCACCGGATGTTTTTATTTCCGAGCCTGGGGCCCCTGCTTTACAACGTGTTCATTATTTTGGGCGGGGTGGTCGCCGGGAGGCGGTTCGGGATCGCCTCGTTGGCATACGGAGCGCTGGCGGGCGCCGTGATTGGGCCGTTCCTGGTGAATGCGATCGGGGCGGTGCGGATTGGGACGGGCTATCGGCCGTCGTTCGATCTGCAGAACGTGGCTTTCCGGGAGTGGGTGATGCTTTCGATCCCGCTGATGCTGGGCGTGTCGCTGGTGACGGCCGATGATTGGATTCTCCGGTATTTCGCTTCGAGCGGCGTGGGCGATATTGCGCGGCTGAACTATGCCAAGCGGCTGTTTGCGGTGCCAATTGCGGTGCTGGGGCAGGCGACGGGACAAGCGTCGTTGCCGTTTTTCGCACGGCTGTTCGGCGAGAAGAAGATGAAGGAGTTTGGAGAGACGGTGAACGCCTCGGTGTACCGGATCTCGGCGCTTTCGTTTCTGACTTCGGCCTTGATGATGGTAGCATCGCTCCCGCTGATTGATCTGGTGTACCGGCGGGGGCGGTTTTCCTTTGGGGATTCGCAGGAAACCGCGATTTATTTCTTCTGGTTCTCGCTGTCGCTGGCGTTCTGGGCGGCGCAGGGGCTGTACGCGCGCGCGTTTTATGCGGCCGGGGACACGCTGACTCCGATGGTGGCCAGCACGCTGATCACGGTGGCGTCGCTGGAGGTGTATCGCGCGCTGTTCCACGCGTTTTCGGTGATGGGTCTGGCGATCGCGTCGGATTTGGGCATTGTCGCGAATACCGTCGCCGCGGCGGTTTTGCTGCACCGTCGGAAACTGGTTTCGCTGGGCGAGTTGCCTTGGGGAGAATTGGGGAAGGCGGTTCTGGTGGCCGCGGTTGCCGGAGGCGCGGGTTGGGTGGTGGTGCGGACCATCCCTTTGCGTGGAAGCCGGACGGCAGATCTGGAGTCGCTCGGCCTGAGTACGATCACATGGGCCGGGGCGGTGGCGGCGGGTTTGTGGCTGGTCCGGTCGGAGTTGCCGGGCTCGCTGCGGAGGAAGTAGGCACGAATTGAACGCCGAGAGCGCCAAGAGCGCCGGGTAAGAGGCTATAACCGCAGAGGGCGCAGAGGCACTCGCGCGGAATGCAGAGAAAAACTGGTAAACGCAAAGGTCGCGAAGAAAGGCCGTTGAAGACGCTGTTGAAGGCGGCCTTCGCTCGCTTCGGGTGAGAGTTCATGGTGCTCTGCGGCCCGATAGGGCCGGGCCGCCGGGCCGCCGGGGGCGGCTGTCCCCAGGTGGACCGTGGTGTCGCCGATGGCGCCGCAGTTTCGTTCCTGCCTCTGGTCGAGTTGAGAAGACGATCGATGGGATTTGGGCCGAGAGCCAGGGTTTACCTCCTCACAGAAGTTTCTTTCCTTCAATCACTTAACAAATGATTTGGGACTGTGCGCGGCTTGATCGCCAGTGCATTGCCGCTCGCGTCCATGCGGGGCAGAGTGGCGCTGGACGCAGGAGGTCGGTATGGCGAGTCCGATGGTTGACTTTTGCGAGCAGGCAAACCCGGGGGTGCGGGCGGAGATCCGGCGATTGGGGGGAGCGGTGGGGAGTGCGCGGCGGATCCAGGCAAGTTTTCTCGCGAACCTGGAAAAGAGAACGTTGCTGTGGCTGGCGGAACGGGCACCCGAGTGGATCAACTCCGATCATTTAACTGTGCTGGGACTCGTGGGGCAGGTGATGGCGGGCGGATTTTATGCGTTGTCGCGCTGGAACAAGTACTACCTGCTGGCGGCGATTGGCTTCCTGGCGGTGAACTGGCTGGGCGACAGCCTGGACGGGACCCTGGCTCGGGTGCGGCAGAGGCAGCGTCCACGGTACGGGTTCTATGTGGACCACATGGTCGACAGCCTTGGAGCGGTCGCGATGATGGGCGGCCTGGCGTTGTCGGGGTACATGCATCCGTGGATCGCAGTGGGACTGCTCCTGGCGTTCCTGGTGCTGTCGATCCAATCGTATTTGGCGACGTACGCGATGGGGGAGTTTCGGTTGTCGTTCTGGAGTTTTGGTCCAACGGAGTTGCGGCTGTTGCTGGCTGTCGGGAACCTGGCTTTGCTGCGGTGGCCCAGGGTGCTCGGCGGCCAGTACCGGCTGTTTGATTTGGGCGGGGTGATCGGCCTGATCGGGATGAGCGCGATGCTCGTGTTCTTCACGGCACAGAACGGATACCGGCTGTATTGCCAGGAGCGGATTCGATGACGGCTAGCGACAGAGCACGTCAGGCGGGACTGCGCTGGCTGAAGTTCAATGCCGTAGGCGCAGGGGGAATTGCTGTGCAGCTCGCCGTACTCGCGGCCCTGAAGTCGGGTCTGCAGATGGATTATCTGGCGGCGACGGCCCTGGCGGTGGAGGCAGCCGTGATTCACAACTACTTCTGGCACGAGCGGTTTACCTGGGTGGACCGGGTGACGGGCAGTTCGCTGACACGGTTCTTGAAGTTCAACCTGACGACGGGGATGTTTTCGATAGTGGGCAATGTGGTGGTGATGCGGGGTTTCGTGGCGGGGGCGCATATGAACTACCTGTTGGCGAACGTGTTGACGATTGCGACTTGCTCGCTGGTGAATTTTCTGGTGAGCGATTGGTTTGTGTTTGAGGGATCGTAGACGTTTGGGATTGGTGGGTTTTCCTCGGTACTTTATTTCGCCCCTCCGGGGCTTGTTTCTTCCGAGCCGGCTATCCCACGGCTTACGCCGTGGGCTTTATTCTTTCGCCGCTTCGCGGCTGTTGACGGGAGTGGGTCAGCGGTTCTAGCGTTCTCGTCCTCCCGTCTTTTTGCTTCCCCTCTACCACCCCGCCTATTCCCTCATCACGTTTTCCCTTTTTCGTTCTCTTTCACTCTTCCCAGCGCTCCTGAGCGTGGCTCGACCTGGTTTCGGGCCATCCGAGAGGTCACAATCCACGCGGTCAGGGGAACGGACGGTTAGTGACGGTAAGTTGCAAGTTATGGGGGATCCTCGCGTTCCTCTGGAGACACTGTGCGGGTACGTGGTGGCGTTGTAAGTTTCGCGGAACCGCTGGCGACCGTTACGCGTACCAGTTGGTGTCCAAAGGATCTGTGTTGTCTGGAGGCCGCGAACTCATGAGCGGCGCTGGATCCCTCCCGACGAAAGGAAGGCCTCGACATTCCGTGATCGAACTTATTGATGTGCGCAAAGAATACGACAACCTGGTGGCTGTCCAGGACTTGAATCTCACGATTCCGCAGGGCGAGATTTTCGGTCTGATCGGGCCGAATGGGGCGGGCAAGACGACCACCATCCGCATGGCTTGCGGGCTGCTGATGCCGACCCTGGGAAAAGCGGTGGTCGATGGAGTGGACGTGGCCCAGGAACCGGAGCGGGCGCTGCGGTCGATCGGGTATCTCTCGGACTTTTTTGCCGTGTACGAGGATTTGAAGGTCTTTGAGTATCTCGACTACTTTGCGCACGCCTACAAGGTCGCCGAGAGCGACATTCCAGCGCGAGTGACGGAGGTGATCGCGCAGGTGTCGCTCGAGGTGAAGCGCGACGCGCTGATCCGCGGGCTTTCTCGCGGCATGAAGCAACGGCTCGGGATTGCTCGGGCGATTATCCATCGGCCGAAGGTCCTGCTGCTGGACGAGCCGGCTTCGGGGCTGGACCCGAAGGCCCGTCTGGAATTGCGCAACCTGTTGCGATCGTTGTGCGACCAGGGTACGACGATCCTGATTTCTTCTCACATCCTTACGGAGCTTGAAGGATTCTGCACTTCGATCGGCATCATGGAGAAAGGCCGGATGGTGCGGAGCGGGCGGATCGAGGAGGTCACGGCGGCCGAGCATCTTGCACGCGACATGCGGATCAGGTGGGTCGGTGACTTCACGGCCGCGGTCCAAGGGAGGCTCGTTGGCCATGCCTACGTTGCCAATGTGCAGCTGGGCGCGGATTCGGGGACGTTCCAGTTCGCCGGGTCCGAAGATGAGATGGCTGCACTGTTGGCGGAACTGATTGGGGCAGGCGTGCGCGTGAAGGGGTTTGCCGAAGTGAAGCAGACGGTGGAAGACCTGTACATGAAACTTTCCAAGCACGAGGTGACGTAGTGCTGCAATTCTGGCGCAATCCTGAGTTCGTGCGACACGTGCGGGCGGAGCTGCGCCCGGCGCGCGCGGTGACGGTGGCGGTGGTCGCCTTATTTGTGTGCGGGCTGATCTGGTTGTCCTGCTGGAGCTTCGTGCAACAGGACCTGGAGAACGCGCGGAACGGCTTCCAGCGCTACGGTGGAGAACAGTGGATGGCGCGGGTGGCGATGCTGGAGAAGACCGCGTTTCACCAAACCTGGCTGTTGTTTTTCCAGTGGGCGTTTGCGATCCAGGGCGTGATGGTGACGCTGTGGTCGTTGTTTGCCTGCGCGCAGTCGGTGTCGGGGGAACGGGATCGCAAGACCTGGGATTTTCAACGGGCCACGAGCCTAAGGTCGAGCGAATTGCTGGTCGGGAAGCTGATCGGCGAACCCATCCTGACTTACTTTCTCGTGCTCTGCCTCCTGCCTCTCACGGTCATCGGGGGGCTGGTGGGAGGAGTTTCGTTAGGCAGCCTGGTATCGGCGTACCTGCTGATGCTTCTGGGATCCCTGTTTCTCGGGGTGTGCGGTCTGTTCCTGTCGACGCTGCTCGAGAGCGGGAACCGGGGAATTACCTTGCTCGTTGGTCTGGCGATGTACTTCTTGATGGCGGGATCGATGGGAATGGCGAATAGCGGCTTTCCTGGAGTCGCGGCGTCCAGTCCCCTCAGCGGGATCATCGGACTGTACAGCCCTAACGAGCCGGTCTTTCGCAGATTGCCCACCCTGTTCGGACAGCCTGTGCCGTGGCTGTTGCTCAGCGTTTTGCTGTGGGTGACGTTCGGGAGTTGGATCGTCCTGATGCTGGTGAGGAATCTGAAACGGGACTACGAGGAGATTCGCCCGTTGTCGCGCTGGCAGGCCGTTGGCTGCGCAGCATTTCTGAATTTTGTGTTGTATGCCATGGTGAATCCGGCGCGCTTTGGCGAGGCGGGGTCGCACGAGTTGATGAGCCTGATGATTGGCGTCAACGGGCTGATTCTGTTTGTTATTGGGCTGGCAAGCTTGACGCCGCAGGAGCGGTTGCGAGTCTGGTGGCGAAAACGCGCTACCCGGGCGAGCGCCATGTTCTCGGAAGATGGGCTGCCGTGGCCGTGGCTGGCGCTGTCGGCGATTACGGCTTATGCGCTGATCGTGTGGGGAACGCTGGCGTGGAACAAGGCATTACCGTTTGAGATGAAGTCACTCGAGCGGGCTGCGGTGCAATTGCTGGTCGTGCTGGTCTTCATCACACGGGATGTTTTGTTCCTGCAATGGTGCAAGTTGACGCACATGAGCCGGCCGGTGTTTAAGGGCCTGATGTACTTGTGCCTGTACTACGCGGCTGCAGTGGTTCTGACCGTGTTGTTCGGGCAGGGGTCCGAGACGAATGCGATGCGCGTGCTCAGCTTGTTGACTCCGATAGGGGCGGCGAATCCAGAGGCGGAAGGATTCCGTTTCCCCGCGAGCCTGCATATGGGGATCGCATTGCAGGCCGGTGCGATTGCTGCGATCGTGGCGGCGATCGGCGGGCGGATGAACCGGAGATTACTTGCTGTGGCTTCGGGAGATTGAATCGGCGGCGGCGAAAGAGAGCGAGCCGAGCTTTTGCTCGGCCTGGGCAGACGAGGGCGTCTGCCCCTACGCAAGAACATCTGGGGTGCGGCCGTCCCCACGTGGTTTGTGCTAGTCCGCGTGGTCTTTGTCGTGGCCGCGGCCTACGTCCCAGGTGTCGGCCTCGGTTTTCTCCAGCGGGTAGAGGTGGACCATCCAGTTGAATATCAGGGGGCGGAAAGTGCCGCCGTTGGCGTCGCACTCGTTCTGAGTGTTGATCGATCCGCGGAATCCGAATTTTGGGTTGGGGCCGAGCACTTCCTGCTTGCGGTCGGCGGGCGGCATGCAGAGGTTCACATGCTCGTGCCATTGCGCGACTGAGAGCGGGATGCGCTGGTCGAGGGCGTCTTCGTTGAAGCGCTTGGGCGCAGTGTACATGACGCCGACCAGGGTGTAGCCGTCACCGTGCTTTTCGTAAAGCAGCGACGTGGGATGCTCGGTATTGAAGGTTTCGCGCGCTTCGAAGGCGTAGCGGTAGTTGGTGAAGTGATACATCTTCTGCGGGACGTTGGGGAGAAAGATCTGGAAGCCGTCGTCGAGCGCGGTGTGGTAGTCCTTGTATTTTTCGGCGACGCGGCGGGCGGCCTCGACGACTTTGTGGGCGCGCTCTTCATCGCCGGGCTTGGGATCGCGCAACGCGGTCATCTTCATGTGCGGACCCATGTCCATGTGATGGCCTTCCATGGAGTGCATGGCGTGGGCGCTGCTCTCAGGGTCCATGCCGGGCATGTCTTTCATGTTGGACATATCGTGTCCGGACATTCCAGGCATGGGTTGGGAGTTCTGCTGATCCTGGCCCCAGGCAATGGAGGCTAAGAGGGCGAAAGAAAAAACGGTTGGTAGAAGGACGGTTGAGATGGGCTTGCGCATGAAGTTCTCTCCACGGGTGTTCTCTATTTTACAAACACGGGTCGGGGAATGTTGTTGCGGAGGTCGGGCGGGATTACCCGGGTAACGAGGGCTTGTTCCGAGGGAGGAGAGGTTTCAAGCAAACACGACCGTTTTGTTCTGGTAGACCAGAACGCGGTTTTCCAGGTGCCAATGCACGGCACGCGAGAGTACGACTTTCTCCAAGTCGCGCCCTTTCTGCACCAAGTCTTCGACCGTGTCGCGGTGGGAAACGCGCACTACATCCTGCTCGATGATCGGCCCCTGGTCGAGGTCCGCCGAGACATAATGGCTAGTGGCGCCGATCAACCAAACGCCACGCTCAAAAGCCTGGTGGTATGGCTTGGCGCCTATGAACGCGGGCAGGCAGGAAATGATGAATATTAATCAGACGTAGCAGGTAGTGGCCAACAAAGTTTGCACTCAGGATCTGCATATAGCGTGCCCAGCACGACCAAATCGACATCTTGCCCTAGAAGGGCAAGCATTTCGCGTTCAGATTCACTTTTGTCTTGCGGGTGGGTCCGCAGATGAAAGGGGACGCCATAATAATCGGCGAGTCGTCTGGCGGTAGGATGATTGCTGATAATCCGGACGATGTCACATGCCAGTTCGCCGGTACTCTGCCGGCAAAGCAGATCGGCGAGGCAGTGGTCGTACGCAGAAACCAGGATAGCTACTTTGGGACGGTGATCCACCAGTGCCAGGTGATACGTGATCATGAAGCGCTCGGCGACCGGCTTGAAGTGGTGTTCGAACTCCTGAATGGGAAGATCGAATCCATCCAGACCCCATTCCAGCCTCGATAGAAACAACTCGCGGACTCCGTCTACGTGGTCGTCGGTGTGCAAGACGCTGCCGTTGTGCGCGACTAGAAATTGAGAAATGGCAGCGACCACGCCTTTCCGGGCCAGAGCCAGCGGGATGCTGAGGAGTAAGACGGCGGTGTTTTTCATGGGCGGAAATCATATCCCACAGGAGCGACGAGCGTCGGGATCGAACAGGGCAGAAGACGGGGTCGCCGCGCTTTTCTGGCGGGCAACATCGCGGGCTGCGGGTTATTGCGAGGTCGCTGAAGTCGACTGCGACTCCGTGATCCCCAGCGCTTTTAGAATCTCTTCGACTGCCGCCGTGCCAGAGTGGACGCAGTCGGGAACGCCGATGCCGCGGTAGCCGTTCCCGGCCAATGCCAGAGCGGGGATTTTCTGGCGGAGGGTTTCGACGCGCTGCAGGCGCTCGAGGTGTCCGACGCCGTATTGGGCCATTGCGCCTTTCCACTTGAAGACTCGCGTAAAGAGCGGCTCGGCGGAAAGGCGGAGGATCTTTTTCAGTTCTTCGCGCGTGATGCGGAGGATTTCGTCGTCGGAGAGGGCGAGGACTTGTTCGTCGCGCGCGCCGCCCAGGAAGCAACGGAGGAGGGCGCGATCCGCTGGGGCGCGGTGCGGGAATTTATTATGCACGAAAGTTGCGGCCAGCATGCGTTTGTCTGCACTGCGGGGCACGAGGAAGCCGAAGCCGGGCGGGAGAGAGCGGCGGACCTTTTCGTCGTAGCCGAGTGCCACGGTAACGGACGAACTGTAGCGCACAGCGGCCAATTCGGACGCGAGGTTCGGGTTGTGCATTTGCAGCAGCCTGGCAGCGGCTTGTGTGGGCAGGGCCAGGATCACGGCGTCGAACTGGTCGGAATATAATCCGGCGGATACGATCCAGCCGCCGCCCTCGAACGAAATCGCCTGCACGGGGGCGCCGGTGTGGAGGACATCGCCATCGAGGCGAGTGACGAGGGCGTCGAGCATCTGCTGCATGCCGTCCTTGAGCGAGGTGAAGAGGGGACGCGGCGCACCGTTTGGTTTCGGCGCATTGCGGCGGGCGGCCAACATGGCGCGTCCGAGGCTGCCGTACTTGGCTTCCATGTCGGCGAAGCGGGCGAGCACGGCGCGGACGCTGAGTTGGGAAGCTTCGCCACCATAGACGCCGGAAAGCAGCGGGTCGGCGAGGAGGTCGACCATCTCGGGGCCATAGTGACGCTCGACCATGGCAGCTACGGTCTCGTCGCCATTCGCTTCTTGAGGCGGATGAAACCATTCCTGAGCCATGCGCAGCTTGGTCTTCAGCGAGAATAGCGGCGAGAGCACCGTTGGCAAGATCTTGGTCGGGACCATGAACATCAGCCCGTCGGGCATTTCAATCAGCCGGCCGCGGACCACGATGTAGGTCTTACGGTCGGCGTCGTTCGAGCCGATGAGCTGGTCGCCCAGGCCGAGCTCGCGGCAGAGGTCGCTGGCCCAGGGTTTTTCGGTGAGGAAGGAATCGGGGCCGGCTTCCACCAGACAGCCGTCGACGTGTTCGGTAACGAGGACTCCGCCCAGACGCGGGCTGGATTCGTAGAGGACGTACTCCACCTCGACGCCGTCGCGGCGTTTCTTCTCGAGGGCGTAGGCGGCGGAGAGTCCGGAAATGCCGCCGCCGATAATGGCAATGCGTTTCATAGAAAAACAGCCTTTAGCTCCTGGCTTTTAGCTGTTAGCTAGTGGCCCGGCGAGCACCGGGTGTGAGCCAGTGTCGCGGGATTCCTAAAAACCTGCAATTCGGCTGCGCACGATCGCGGCCAGGGCGGCGATCAACACTGGCGAATCATTCAGCGATTCAGCGCGCCAGAGGCGCATGCCATGTTTCCCGGCAAATTCCCGGAAGCCGATATCAATATCGTAAAGCACTTCGACGTGATCGCATAGGAAACCAATAGGCTGAACGAAAAGTCCGGCGTGACCCTGGGTTTTGAGGCGCAGGATGGTGTCTTCAACGGTGGGCCCCAGCCAGGCGGCGCCGGACATGCCCTGGCTCTGGAAGGCGAAGGTCCAGTCTTGTTCGTTCAGGGTGGCGGCTTTTGCGACCAACGCGGCGGTCTCGCGCGCCTGAGTCTCATAGGGATCGCCTTCGGTGATGGTGCGCTGGGGAACGCTGTGCGCGGTGAAGATGATCGGAATGCGGTGGTTCGACTCGCGGCAAGCCGACGCCCATCCGGCACGGAGTTTTTCGGCGAAGGCCTGTGCGAGAAGCGGGTGGTCGTGCCAGCACTCGACGAAGCCGAGGGCGAAGGGCGGGCCGGATTCGCCTTCGACGGCTTTGCGGTAGAGACCGACGCTGGTACGCGAATTTTGCGGGGCCAGGCAGATCGCAATCACCCGCTTGAGGCCGTCCGCAAAAATCGCTTTGACGACGTCGGGGATGAAAGGCTTCCAGTTGCGCATGCCGACGTAGACCGACAGACCGAGTTCGCGGGCGAGTAGCTCGCCCTGCCGGGCGGTGATTTCGTTCATGGGCGAGTGGCCGATCAGGGAGTAGCGGTGGCGGACTTCCTCGACGACCTGGGGGGGCACGGGGCGGCCGCCGGTGACGTGGCGGAGGAACTCGGGGATGTCGTCGATGGAGTCGGCGGTGCCGTGGGCAAGGAGGAGGACGGCAGTGCGGGAGGGTCGATTCTCAGTCATGGGCCGTTTTGCGGGCGAGGGCGAGGACGCCCTCGCGACAGCCGGCAAGATGCCGGCGCTACTTTTTCACTGCCGAATACTCCTGAACGAATTGGCACAGGCGCTTTACGTTATCGACGGGCGTTTCGGGAAGAATTCCGTGCCCTAGATTGAAGATGTGGCCGGAGCGTCCGGCGGCGAGGTTCAGGATCGCCTCGGCGCGGGACTTCAGTTCCAGCCAGTCGGCAAAAAGCAGCACCGGATCGAGGTTTCCCTGCACGGCACCCTGAAAATTTACCTGGCTCCAGCCCTGGTCGAGAGGGATGCGCCAGTCGAGGCCGATGACTTCGGCGCCCGTTTCTTTCATCGACGACAGCAGTGTCGCGCTGTCGGTGCCGAAATAGATGACGGGCACGCCAGTTTTCTGAAGCTTTTTCACCAGATCGGTCACGTGGCTGAGCACGTAGTGGCGATAGTCTTCGACGCTCAGGCAGCCGACCCAGCTGTCGAAGATCTGGATAGTGTCCGCGCCGGCACGGACTTGCTCGGCGGCGTACTCGCCGGTGACGGCCACAAGCTTCTGCATGAGTTCGGCCCAGGCGGCGGGCGAGGAGTACATCATCTTTTTCGTGTGGACGTAGTTGCGGGAGCCTCCGCCTTCGATCATGTAGCTGGCGAGGGTGAAGGGAGCGCCGCAGAAGCCGATCATGGGCAGGCGGTCGCCAAAATGCTTGCATACAACGCGGATGGCTTCGGCGACGTAGCCGAGTTCGGAAGCGCGGTCGGTGCGCAGGCGGGCGATGTCTTCTTTCTCGCGGATGGGCTTCTCGATGACTGGGCCCTCGCCAGCTTCGAAATGGAAGGGGAGGCCCATGACTTCGAGCGGCAGCAGCAGGTCGGCAAAGATGATGGCGGCGTCGACACCGAGCGCTTCGGCAGCGGTGATGGTGACTTCGGCGGCGAGCGCGGGCTTTTTGCAGATCTCGATAAGGGAATGCTGCTTGCGGACGGCGCGGTACTCGGCCATGTAGCGGCCCGCCTGGCGCATGAACCAAACCGGAGTGCGGTCGACGGGCAGGGCTTTGCAGGCTTTTACAAATCGGGAGTTTGGGGCGGACATGAATCTTTAAATGTAGCACTTCTGGGTGGGAGCGTGGTTGGCGGCTATCTGATGGAGCACGGGAACCTGCGCGTGCTGCTGCAGCCGGCCGAACTCCTTATCATCGGAGGCGCCGGGGCGGGAACGGTGCTAGTCGCGAACCCACTGCACATTTTGAAGAAGATCGCAGCCGGGATTGGTGGCGTGTTTGGCGGGTCCAAGTTCACGAAGCAGCGCCACCGGGAGTCGCTGAAGATGTCGTATGACCTGCTGAACAAAGCTCGGCGCGATGGGCTGGTGGCGCTGGAGAGCGACATCGAGGAGCCGGACAAGAGCCCGATTCTGTCGAAGTACCCGGAGTTCCTGAAAGATCATCACGTGCGGGATTTCGTGTGCGACACGATGCGGATGGCGGTGACGGGCGGAGTGGAACGGTTCGACGTGGACCAGATGATGGAAGTGGACATGGAGGTGCACCATCACGGGGCCACCCAGCCGATTTCGGCGCTGAGCACAATGGCCGATTCGCTACCCGGCTTAGGCATCGTGGCGGCGGTGCTGGGAGTGGTCATCACGATGGGGGCGCTAGGCGGCCCGCCGGAAGAAATCGGGCACAAAGTGGCGGCGGCGCTGGTGGGCACGTTCCTGGGGATTCTGCTGTGCTACGGACTGGTGGGGCCGCTGGCCGCGAACATGGCGAAGACGGCTGACGACGAGCACGCTTACTATCACGTGGAAGGGGCACGCCGATGCCAAGCCCTTCGCAAAAGACGCGACCTACGGGAATTGGGAGCTTTCCGCAGATCGTGCCAACGCCGCGCGACGGCTAATGCAGCAAAACGGCGTGCGTGAAGACCAGGTGGTGCAGGTCCGTGGCTACGCCGATCAAAGACTGCGCAAACCAAAATAATCCGCAAGACCCGTCGAACCTGGAACGATGGACGCACATGCCCCGGGATCGCTCGCCGCCCAGGGAGATTTTGTTCGGCAGCTTCCCCAACTCGCCTGCCAGCCGGCAAGTAGGGCTACGGTTTTACCACCTGAAGATTATTCGTCACTGAGAATGTTCCGGGAACGCCGTTCGCGCGAATTCCGGCGATATTCTTATCGCCTTCGCTATCCACGACGCCTTCCAGGGTGACGCGACCCGACTTCACGATGATGCGAATCGGCTGTTGCACCCCGAGCGAGTACCTCTGGAGCGGGCCCGAGTAGATAGCGCGATAGAGCCTGCGGCGCAACTGGTCATCCATAGTCGAGACTGGCAACACCTCAATCTGGTTGTCGACTTTCTCCACGCCTTCGATCGATTTGACTACGCGCTCAGCGTCACTCTTGAGGCTGGGACGCGTGACCTGCCCGACCAAAGTTACGTTGTAGCCGTCCACTTTGTAGCCGAGATTATCGAATACCCCCAGGTAGGGAAGCATCAGCAACTCGTGGCGAACTTCTTTTTGGATACGTTGAACCGCTTTCTCCGAGACCTGGCTTGGCGCGAACGGGACGCAAGCGACGAAAGCGAGTACGAACCCGAAAAAAGAAGAAAGTCGACGTTTCATAGTTGGTTCCCTTTCCGGGCAAATTTTGATTTTTGGGGTCGGAGACTCCGAGGCGGGAAGATTCTAACCGATCTACGGCGTGGATGTGACAGGGGAGCTGCTCCTGACTTCAACGCGGGGCCAGGTTTGCGCGCAACAGGTCTTCTACGTCGCCCAGCTTGTCGGTGAGGTGGTGGAGCTTTCGCGCCAAGCCTTGAATCTCGATCTCGGCGCGGCGATTCACGTCGAAGTCGAGTTCACCGCGCAAGCGGTCTTTCGTGTCCTGACGGTTCTGACTCATCATGATGACCGGGGCTTGAATGGCCGCCAGCATGGAGAGAATCAGGTTGAGCAGGATGAAGGGGTAGGGATCCCAGCCACGCGGGCCGAGGATCACCTGGACGATCGTGTAGGCGACGAGAGAAACCAGAAAAGAAATGATAAACGTCCAGGAGCCCCCGAAGCCGGCGACGATATCGGCGATTCGTTCTCCGAAGGTGGCTTCTCGCTCGATGACCTCGTTGGCGTTGCGCATGGCGCGCAAGCGTACCAACTGCTGGGAGGCGTGAAACTGGCGTCCCAGGACGGTCAGCATGTCCATGCCAGCGAGCGGCTTCCGCTGCAACAGCGTCGCGATGTCGTTGCGGTCGACTTCGAGGCCGACGGTTAGGTCGATCGCGACGGCGTTCGTCTGATGAGGAGTGCCTTCCAGCATGGAGGCGAATCCGAAAAACTCGCCGTGACCCGGTTCGTCGACCACGACTTCCTGATGATCCTGGTCCACGGTTGAGACTCGGACCATGCCAGAGACCATGACGTAGGCTCGCTCGCCCGGGTCGCCGATCTTGTAGATGCGTTGGCGCGGGGCAAACTTTTTGAGTTCAACCTGGCCAGCCAGGACAGCGGTTTCATCCTCATCCAATAGAGCGAAGAGCGGGACATGTTTCAGGACTTCAGGGTTGCAGGCCATCGATCACCTCGTGGAATGCATGGTGGATTCTGCCCGATTTACGCAGCGGCATTCTACAAAGAATCGCCGAAGGGATTTGTAGTCGGGACGGGTGGGACCTGTGACATGGGATGAAGAGCTGAAGGATTGTTAACGGAATGTGACTTGCTGAAAATGGGCGGAAGCAGGTGAGCCGACTGCGCGAAAAGCCTCCTCAGGCGCGAAAGGGCGAGACATTGGACCTGGTGGCACGAGTGACTCGTGTCCTTCCCGGCGGAGTTTTCCGGCTCAAGGGCTGCATCACGCGATCAGAAGCAGATCCCTCCTTGCTCGCTGCGCTCGCGCGTCGGAATGACGATGTGACGAGCCTGTTTGCGATGTGCGAGAAGATTTTTCGCCAGCTGCGAAGGCCCAAACAATACGAGGCGTGATCAATCTAGAGCGATCAATATAAGGAAGGACGGGAGGATCCGCCGAGCAGCGACGCGTTCATATTGGCGATGTTGTGGTGGCCCTCGGGTCCTCCCCAGGCAAACATCAGCGACACCATGGGAAAGCCGCCGGCCCGGAGCGTCAGTCCACCGGCAAAGCTGTGTCTCAGGTGGCTGAAGCCCAGGTCGCCACGCGTGAGCGCAACCCTGCCTTCATCCGCCATGAATTTCAGACCGAACGGGCCCCAGATCGAGTGCTCGAAGCTCTCCTGCAAAAGGAGAATATTGGGTGCTCGAAACCGATAGTCCTGATAGCTACCCAGCGCCATCGCGCTATTGATGTCGGACCCGCCCAAGGTCGGTTGAAAATAGAAGGGCACCGCGCTCGTTCCCGACGTGATGGATTCGGAAAGGAGCAGGCGCACATCGATCGAGCCCTTCAGGTTCCTTGTGTACGGAATCGATGGGCAGGTCTCTCCCGGCGGGGCGCAGGAATCGGGACCAATCGTCTCGGCGCTCGACGACTCGGTCTTTTGGTACAAGGAGTAGTTGTGGTCCAGATCCACCGTCCAACGGAGAAAGGAATTCTGCGAACTCGACGGTGCGAAGTACTCCTGGAATTTTCCCATGTAATTCAGCTGCAGATTTCCGATTGCCGGCTTGATGCGCAAGCCCTCGCCCAACTGAACGAAATGCGGCTGACTACTCAGGCCCGGCGCGGTTGCATCGGTATACAGGGTCTCGATCGATGGCGTGGACTGCCCCGGTCCCCCTCGGATAGAAACAAAGCGTCCGTTGATCTCTCCGAGTAGAGCGAGATTCAGTTTCCTGATCGCCGTCCACTCATAGACCGGCTTGATCACGCTGCCGCCCACAATGGTTTGGGTCATGCCGAACAGAGACTTTCCCGCAAGGGTCGTGTTGTTGCCCAGACCAAAGAAGTTCACTTTGTTCAGAGAAATCGATTGCGCGTAGAGGTTGTAGACGGTGTAGGGATGGGTGAAATTTACCGTTCCCTTGGACTTCTCCTCTGCGGGCGGTGTTTCCCCTGGCGTCGGAGTGATGACCTTGATTGGCGATGTGGCAGGATGGGGGGTGTGGACCAGCTTCATGTATCCACCCGTGCGCCACGCGCCGCTGAAGGCCCCGATGGCGTCGAAGTCCCAACTCACCCGCCAAGTTCTGGTGTTCTTCGACCATACGACTGCGCTGCCCAGACCGAATCCGTTTTGGGGTGGCATGCTGCCCGCCGCTATGTGGAGCGGATGGTCGGTGAAGAGCGTGTACGCGCACGAGGGTACGGATTTAAAGCTGAAGGCGCCGCACGCGTCGGAAACACGCTCGCCCTCGCGGCGCAATTCCGCGTGCAGGGGGCTTTCTTGCGCCATCGTCAGGGTGGCTGCACCCAACAGCACCAACACCGCACTCCACTGCATACCCGCCTCCTGCGAAGTGGTTCTACTTCGTCTTGCGCTTGCTCTTGCTGGTTTTCTTCTTGCCCTTGGAGCCGAGTTTGCGCGCTGGCCGTTCGGCTGCGGCGGCGATCTCCAATCCGGGCTTACGCCTGGGCGCGGTTTTCTTCCGTTGAGTGGCCACTTCGGCATGCGCTTGATGAATCGCCTCGGTCACCGCGCGTATGTACTTTGCCGCCTCGCCTTCGGTCTTGATTGCATTGGCGTAAATGTCGGTGTGGTACCGGAGGGGTAGATTTCTTTCGGCCTCGCGCAAATGCTGAATCTGCACTTGCAGCAGCGCGTTGACCGGTCGGTCCGGATCCATAGCGCTCGGGCCCGGTCTGGGTACAGGGATGAGGGTCATTTGGGCTCGCTCCGTTCTCGTTTGCACTCTAAACATCAAACTCCGGGCAGTCGGCCCGCATCGCCGCAAGCGACAGCAGATTGCGTTGTGGATCGACCGGCTGCACATTCGGTTCTATGAAGACATCGGCGCTGGTCTCGCGAGGGGACCGAGCCGGGTAGTCGCCCAGAAAATACTTCGTCACCGTCCCTGGAATGGAAGCGTGATCGAATACCCGGTCGACCACGGTGTTCTTAGGGATCCAGGGCGAGATGAGAATGGCCGGGACCCGTACTCCCAGCCGATCGAACTTGAACGGCTGTTTGGTTCCGGGATCCAGCTCAGAGGATTGAAACTTGTCGGGGGTACACGATGGCGGGACAACGTGGTCGTAGATACCTCCATGCTCGTCATAAACCACCAGCAGGGCGGTGCTTGCCCACAACTGTGGGTTGCGCTTGATCCGCATGTACACCTCAGCGATCAAGAGTTCCCCGGCCTGCACGTCATGGTCGGGATGCTGATCGTTGGCGACTTCCTCGCCGCTGTCGGTGTCGTGATCGTTATAGTTCGGCTCGACAAAGGAGTAGTCCGGCAGCAGCCCCTGGTCGCAGTCGCTCAAGAACTGCTTGTACGTGCCGAATATTTCGGGCTGCTTCTGCAGGAGGTTCACGACCTCCATCGTCGAGCTGGTCGTGTCGTAGTAATAAACCTTAGTGGTGTGCTTCGGAGTCGCGTTAATGAGCCGGGTGTAGATGCTTTTGAAGGGCTCCATGACGTCGAACGGATTCATATCCACTCGGCCGAACGACGTCCCATAATGCGCAAACGCGCGATTGCAGATCGTGGGCCCCGGGATAGAAGCGAACCACCGGTTGAATACCGCAAACTCCAGCGCGAGCGTGGTCAGCACCGGCAAATCGTTTTGGGCGAAGTAATACATGATTTTCTGTGAATGGCCCGCGTCCCGCTGCTGATTGAAATAGCTCTTCACGAATCCCTGCATATTCGGCACGCGGGTCGCACTCGTGTCGCCACCAAAGATTTGCAGATCGACCGCCGGAAAATGATGGTCAGGATCCGGATCGAGCTGACCCTGAAACTCCGCCTGGGGCAGCGGCTTGACGGGTGCGCCCGTCGTGTCAGGGTTGCTCAGTTGGTCCGTGACGCCGTCGATCCGCGGGTCAACGGCCTTCAGGGATCCCAGCATGTGGTCGAAGGAACGGTTCTCCATCATCAGAACGACGATGTGCTTGAGATTGTCGAGTCCAGAGGGCATAGTCGGCTCCACTCCCGATGCTTGAAGGCGATTTCGTTGTCAGGGTTAGATGGCTGCTTGCGTGACCGCACCCCGATGTCTGCATAGTGCGGGGAAGGAGCCTTTCGTTTCAGACGGTAAGGGGCAAACCAAGGTGTGCTTGGTTCGGAGGTGGGCATGATTCTGCGGCTAGCCCCCAAAAGGGGCCGCGCGATTTTCGGCACCGCTAATGTGATGCGCTGACACGACCAACTTTTTTCCGCGGCCCCTTTTAGGAGAACTCGCAAGGGTTGCGTGGCTCGGTTTGCGGGTTGCTGGGCAGGTTGGGCGGTTTGTAGGTTGGATCGGCCTGGAGTTTCTGGTGAACGGTCTCGTGCAGGACGGAACTATCGGGAATGAAGCGGCGGGCTCCTAGTGGAATCCGCCACTTGCTCTTCCCTGCGGTGAAATCGTAGTACTTGTGGGGAAGGAATTCGAGAATCCACCACACCGGTGTCAGCGAGTTATGGATTCGGGCTGCGGGACTTGGCGGCACCATCGGCGGGGGCACGGGTGGTGGTACTCGCCCGAGAACCTGGTCGGCTCTCTGCGGGTCGACCAGCAGGCCGAGGGACACGGCTTCACAGAGCATCCATTCCAGGGTGATTTGTGAGAGTCCGCTTTCCGAGTCGGCGTAGGAACCTCCGACGTCCGAATGCACGCCGGCGAACCACACCTGCTTGAGGGTTTGATTCGGAAGCTGGGCGCCCCACAGGTTGTTGCGGAAGTAGCAACGGCGTTCATCGATGGAGACGGCGTGGCGTCCATGGGCCATATCGGGATTCTGGCCGGTGTACGGCAGCTTTAACGGATCCCAAACCCAGCCAACGGAACTTACCGTGTCCCAAACCCCTACGAGATGCAACGGACAGTGGCGGCAGAAAGTCGCCTTGAATCCGTCCGCGACGTGGAAGGTGTGCGTCATGCCGGCTGCATCTCGAGTCTTTTTCGCATACATGCGGGTGATGTATGGGATCAGCCCTTCATTACCCGGATAAAGCAACCCGAACATGTGCAGAACGCCGGCGAGAGCGCGAGCGGTGTACGAGCCGCGGCTGAAGCCGAAGAGGTACACGTTGTCGCCGTCTTCGTAGACGTTCATCAGGTAGCGATAGGCGTCGCCGACGTTGGTCAGCAGCCCGGCGCCGAAGGCCAGGCCCATGACGATTGACCAGGCGCTGCTGATCTTGTTGCTGGCGCTCGGCGAACCCATGGTGCCGACGCCGGGGTGGTAGTATCCGACCTGCCGCCGGCCATCGATGATCAAGGTGCTGTAGAGCTTGACGACGTTCGAGTTGTGGGTCCCGAACTCGTTGCCGGTTCCATCACAGCAGATCACGATGTTCTTCGCCATGCGTCCTCCTCGGGAATGTCCCTTGCCCTGGAACAACGTCTGAGCGCAGGACTATCAGTGCCAGATGCTGGAGATAAATTCTGTGTAAGGATCCTCGCCTATCTGTTCCAAAGTAGTTTGTACGCACGCAGGAGCCATGTTCAACGCGGCGGCAATCGCGCTGAGAGTCGTCGTGGCTTCGTCGCGCTCCGCCTGCTGAGCACTCTTGAGTGCTTTGACGAGGCTGCAGGCCTCTTGCGCTCCTCGAAGAGAATAGTTCACCAGCGTGTGCGTTTTGTCTTCAAAATAGATCCACAGTAAGGCCTGGCTCACGCAGTCGATCACATAGTTGAAATCGAAGTTCGTCCGGATGGTGAGGTCGATGGGGTCGACGTAGGCCATCTGGACGATGGTGGAGATGCCCTCATCGTTAAAACGCTCGGCGTTTGTCTTGCCGATCGATTGGAGGTTCTCCAACTCAAGCTTTCCAGAGTCGGGGTCATCTGAGACCCCTAACTTAGTGGCTGCCAGCCGACGCGCAATTCGAAAAAGGGTACTCGTGGGAAAGGCCCCGAGCAAGAAGGCAAGCGGAACGCCGATCTCGTCTTTTACGAGCTGGGCGAAGGCCCATCCGAACGGGGCTGCTATCAGAATACGGAAAACGAAGTTGTAGACGTCGCCGACGGTGAGGTCACGCCGTCGCACGCGGTCAATCAAGTCACTGATCACCCAAGTGAAGCCACCTCCCAGAGCACCCATGACGATCCACGGCAAGGCGTGCCCGTTGGAGTCGACTTGCTGCCACACCTGCAGGGTTCGCGCGGCACCGCAGGCGCAGGTGACGGTCAGGACGGTAAGCAAGAAGACGGGGAGCACGTAGAACCGGCGGCCGTAGTGTTGACTGAAATATTTCATGAAAACGCCAGCGACGGTAGCCTCATCGGTTCTCTGGTCGGGATAAAACTGACGGTAGTAGAGGCACAGAGAGTTTGCACCGAGATAGGAGAAGAGCCTGTCTCGGCGCGTGGCCCATATGCGATAAAGGTAGAACAGCAGCGGCGCGACCACCATGGCGCCCGCGATGCCAAGGATCACGTCAATCAGCAACACATAGCCTGCACCTGTCATCGCGCCCTCCTCCCGCAAATGGTTGTTGTCGCGAATTCAGCTTTCATGCAGCCCCATCGCCAGTGAACGCATTCTTGGGCCTGGGACCCGATGGACGCGACTAAACGGGTCTACGACCTTGCCATGCAGATAGTGCAACCCACCAGCAGGAACGTTACAGGTTCAACGGTAAACAGGGGAGAGGGTAAAGCCCCGAGCCTGCATCCGCTTAACCCAATTCCTGTGCCGCATCACGTTGGACGAGTGATTGACATCACTGATGCAACGTACTAATCCGGGCGATAAGCAATCTCGTGCTCAATCCGGGTTGCTTCCGGGAGAGACACTGGAACCTCAGGCCAGGCTAAAGGGAGACGACCCGAAATATCGCGCACTGATACTTTCATCCTTTGTTTCTTAATCAGTTGGTGTGCCGTTGTTGCTGGTTCGTTCTCCTCCACCCGCCTTGCACTGATGGTTGCTGTCTTCCGAGAAACCCCGGATCAAAGCAGAAATTCCGGCTCACATCGGGCCTCAAGTCCAGGAATGGTCCCGGGCCTCGGCACATCCGTCCCGGGATTCCTCGGGTAGGGCCGTACCCAGGAAGGCGCTCATGTCCAAACGTCGAGCGATTGCGGAACACCTGGAGGCTAGCGGAGTCTCCCGGAGAAGCTTCCTCCAGCTGTGCGGCTTGCTGATGGCCAGCGCGGCGGTGGGACTGGCGCTCACCAGCAAGAAGTCGGTCTTGCAGGTGGCGGATGCGATTGGGAAAACAACGCGGCCGTCGGTGATCTGGCTACATTTCCAGGACTGCACGGGCTGCACGGAGACGCTGCTGCGCACGTCTGCTCCGGATGTGGCGCACTTGATTCTCGACGTGATCTCGCTGGACTACCAAGAGACGCTGATGGCGGTCTCGGGCGCACCGGCGGAGGCGGCACTAAAAGCGGCGGTCGCTAACAACGCCGGCAAATATGTGCTGGTGGTAGAAGGCGCGATTCCCGCCAAGGACAACGGCGTCTACGTGGAACTGGGTGGGAGGCCGGGGGTTCAAGTGGTGAGAGAAGTGGCGGAGCAAGGCGCCGCGGTGGTTGCGATCGGCTCCTGTGCCTTGGGTCGGGGAGACCGAGCCAGCGTTTCAACGAGTTGGGATGGCGAGAAGAAGTATTCCTGGGTAAAGGCGCCTCGGTTCAATAGTCAACCCATGCAGGTGGGCCCGCTGGCGCGGGTGCTGATTGGCTATGCCCAGGGGCATCCCCTTACGCGCAAATACACGGATCTTGCCATCGCCAAGATCCAGGAGGTCGCCGGGGTTCGTGTGACACCGGACATGTTGCACTCCACGCTCGGCCGTCACGCGGCGCGAGCCATACGCGCCGCCATGCTCGCTGAGCTTGCGCAAAAGCACTGGCAGTTGCTGGTCGACAACATCGCCAAAGGCGACTACACGGTCCACAATCAGCCCGTGTTCTCCGGGCACGAAGTGGAGGGCGTCGGGACCCACGAAGCGCCGCGCGGCCGTTGTCCCACTGGGTAGTAATCAAGGACGAAAAGATAAAGAACTATCCCTCGACCTGGAATGCCAGCCCGCGCGACCAGGCCGGCGCCCACGGTCCCTAGGAAGCCTCGCTGCTGCACACCCCGCTGGCGCGGCCGGAAGAGCCATTGGAGGTTTTGCGCACGGTGCACTCGTTTGATCCCTGCATGGCCTGCGCCTGCCATGCGTTCGATCCGTCGGGACGACAAATCGCCAACGTGAAGATGCTATGAAGCAAGTGTTGATCGGCGGGATCGGGAACGTCTTGCTGGCCGACGACGGGGTCGGGCCTTACGTCGTGCGGTTACTGGCTGCGCACTGTGAGTTCGAAGAGGGCGTCGACGTCGAGGATTTGGGGACGCCGGCGCTGGATCTGATCGATCAGATCTCCGGAAATGACGCGGTGATCCTGATCGATTCCGTCGCCGTCGACGCAGCCCCGGGGACGGTGTTGCTCTATCGAAAATCAGACATCGTTCAGCACTGCCCTGCCGTACGTATGGATCCGCACTCGCCTGCGCTGCTAGATTGCCTTCACAACGTAGAACTCTTCGCAGCCGCGCCCAAGGAAGTGCTTCTCGTCGGGATTGTTGGCGAACAACTATGAAACGGGATGTAGCTTGAGCGCTCCGGTAGCCGCGTCGTGCACGCGCGTTGTCGAGGAAGTTCTGCGTGAGCTCGACCGCCTAGGCGCGAGTTGGAAGGAGAGGAAACCCGCGATGGATCCCGGTATCTGGTGGACTCCTGTCGACGAAGGGGAACACCGAATGATGGGCGACCGGCCCTCACGAGACGCGAACCGGATCACCTCCTGAACCACTGTTACGAAAGACAACGTGCCGGCGTATGGCGTTTCAGCGTGTGTTTTGAACGTCTTGCCTCCCGCATCGAAAAAACTGATCACGACGAGCACCAATTTGAATCAAGCCGGCAAAAGGGGTGGTTGACCCACATTCCCGGTTCCTCTAAAGTACGCCTGAGAGGCTGATGTCGCAGGTATGAATCCGCTGGCCAGCAACGCGAATCGGGTGGGACTGGAGGTGCGACTGCGTCTCCTCGCCCTTAGCGTGGCCATTCTTGGCCTGGTGCTTGCACCCCTAGGATTCAGCGGATGATCTAGCCATCACAATTTTGACTTTTCTACGAGGGCCATTATCCGCAAGGGATGATGGCCCTTTTGATTTTCAGCATGCGCTATTCGCGCATTTGGGGGAGGAACCACTTGTCGGAACGCGAGCGAGTAACGATATTCGACACGACCTTGCGAGACGGAGAGCAATCTCCGGGTTGCAGCATGACGGCAGACGAGAAGCTTCGCATGGCGCGCCAGCTCGACCGGCTGGGTGTGGACGTGATCGAGGCCGGGTTCCCGATTGCTTCGGACGGCGATTTTCAAGCCGTGCGGGCCGTCGCCCGCGAGGTACGCCGGCCGGTGGTCGCGGCGTTGGCTCGAAGCCGGCGTGAAGACGTCGAGCGCGCCTGGCACGCCCTCCACGGCGCCGCTCGTCCCCGCATCCACACATTCCTTGCGACTTCCGACATTCACCTGCAGCACAAGCTGAAGATCTCACGGCGGGAGTGCCTCGAACAGGCGCGCGACGCGGTGCGACTGGCCAAGTCTTTCTGCGAGGACGTGGAGTTCTCTCCCGAGGATGCAACTCGCTCGGATCCGGACTTCCTGTGTTCTGTCCTGGAAGCCGTCATCGAAGCTGGGGCAAACACCATCAACATTCCCGACACCGTGGGATACGCGGTTCCAGGCGAATTCGCCGAGCTAATCACGCGAATCCGGCAGCAGGTGCGCGGCGTCGAACGAGCGGTGATCTCCGCTCACTGCCACAATGACCTGGGTCTAGCGGCAGCGAATTCTCTGGCCGCCGTCAGTGCCGGTGCCAGGCAATTGGAGTGCACCATAAATGGCATTGGGGAACGCGCGGGGAACACGTCGCTGGAAGAGCTGGTGATGACCATGCGGGTACGGTTCGACCGCTACCCTTACGACACCGGCGTGATCAGCCAGCAAATTTTCCCATCTAGCCAGCTGCTCAGTGAGATCACGGGAGTGATGGTGCAACCCAACAAAGCCATTGTCGGGCGCAACGCGTTCGCGCACGAGGCCGGAATCCATCAGGACGGAATGATCAAGAACGCGCTTACCTACGAGATCATGACTCCACAGTCGGTAGGGGTCACTGGGACACGGCTCGTCCTCGGCAAGCACTCCGGCCGCCACGCCCTCGGCTTGCGGTGCGAGGAACTGGGATTCCGACTGGATCGTCGGGAACTCGACAGCGTCTACCAGCAATTTCTTGTGCTGGCCGACACCCACAAGGTCGTGGATGACCGTCAGCTGGTGGAACTGATCATGAGATTCCGGCCCCTTCCGTCGGACCTCCCAGTGACGACGTCGGAAGGACCGGGCAAAATCGAGCCCGATCCGATCAGCGAAACCCTGCCGAGCCAGTTCCCGCTTGCGTATCTGGCGAAGGGGCTCGTCACCGACGGCGAAGCAGTCGCATCCCCGTCGAAGCACGAGCACGAAGGCGAACAACAGGAAGATTATTTGTGGGGCGTGTGATTCGAGCGCACCCCGCCGACTTGCGGAGCGGAAGGGCGTCGCCCTCGCGCCCTCGCCCTAGTCGCCCGAAGGCAGCAGAATCTCTTCATGGATCGGCGCGATCTGAGCAGTGTCGACAGACGGGCACTCTCCCAAGATAGGCTGGCACGCCGCATCTGGACCGTGCTGTGGCCGCACCAGTAACTTCATTTCTGCGAATTGTTCGGCTTCGGTCGAGCCCGCAAGCGCAGTTACCGACGATGCTCCGCCCGCAATCACTTGCGTCAGGGCATCAAAGTATCCGGTGCCGACGAAGCGCTGGTGCTTCACCGCCTCGTATCCGTGCTGTGCTTCACGACTGAATTCCTTTTCCTGTAACCGGGAGTACGCCGTCATTCCCGCCAGTTTGTATCCCCGCGCCAGTTCAAACATGCTCAGGTTCAGGGCATGGAATCCGGCTAAGGTCACGAACTGGAATTTGTATCCCATTGCGGCCAACTCCAACTGGAACCGCGCGATCGTGGCCTCGTCTAAATTCTTTCTCCAATTGAACGAGGGTGAGCAGTTGTAGGCGAGGAACTTTCCCGGATATTTGGCGTGAACGGCTTGGGCAAAAAGGCGTGCTTCCTCCAGGTCGGGGTGGGATGTTTCACACCAGATCAGATCGGCGTACGGTGCGTAAGAAAGTGCTCGGGCAATCGCGGATCGCAGTCCTCCCTGGATGCAGAAAAATCCTTCGGCCGTGCGCTCGCCCGTCAAGAACTCGCGGTCACGAGGATCGATGTCGCTGGTCAACAAATGCGCGCTGTCAGCATCGGTGCGTGCCATGATGAGCGTAGGCACTCCGAGGACGTCCGCCGCCAGGCGGGCCGCTACCAGCTTCTGGATCGCCTCCGACGTCGGTACCAGGACTTTCCCGCCGAGGTGCCCGCACTTCTTCGCGGAAGAAAGTTGATCTTCGAAATGGACGCAGGCAGCACCCGCTTCAATCATCGCTTTCATCAATTCGAAGGCGTTCAGCGTGCCCCCGAACCCCGCCTCCGCGTCGGCGACGATGGGCGCAAACCAGTGGGTGTCGTCTTTTCCATCCATATGATGGATTTGGTCGGCGCGCATCAGAGAATTGTTGATTTTGCGCACTACGTTCGGGACGCTGTCAGCCGGGTAAAGACTCTGGTCGGGATACATCTGACCGGCATCGTTGGCGTCCGCCGCTACCTGCCAGCCGCTGAGGTAGATGGCCTTCAACCCTGCTTTCACTTGCTGAACGGCTTGGTTGCCAGTGAGAGCGCCCAGAGCGGGTACATAAGATTCGTGGTGCAGCAGCCACCACAGCCGTTCGGCTCCCAGCCGCGCCAACGTGTGTTCGATCTGGACGGATCCTCGCAGCTTGACGGCATCCTCGCTGCTATACGGCCTGTGTAGGTTTTTCCAGCGCGCATCGGCGCTCCACTGCTTTGCCATTTCGGACGCGGTTAAGGTGTGCATGGTTGAGATTCCTCCCGGACCTCGGTCTCCCGACAGTACATCGCATCTGCGCGCGTCCGACAAACCAGGTGGTCCGTCTCGGGCAAGTCGTCCGTTTTGTCCTAGCGCTGGGGTATATCATTAAGAGGGGCTTTACTATGGACGCCATGACGACTGCCACCGTCCCCTTCTCTGAAGTCGAGGCTCAGATCCTGAACCCCGAAGCGCGGGAATTCCTGACCCAATTGGCGAGGAAGTTCGAAGCGCGCCGCCAGGAACTACTGGCCCGCAGACGTGTTCGCCAACAGGAAATCGACTCCGGTCAGTTGCCCGATTTCCTTCCAGAAACCTCGGCCATCCGCGAAGGCAATTGGACAGTTGCGCCGATTCTCTCGGACCTGCTTGATCGGCGGGTCGAGATCACCGGACCGGTGGACCGCAAGATGATCATCAATGCGCTGAACTCCGGCGCAAGCGTCTTCATGGCGGACTTCGAGGACTCAAACGCGCCCACTTGGCAGAACAATCTCGAGGGACAGGCCAATCTTTGCGACGCCGTTCGCGGCAGCATCAGCTTCGTGAGTCCTGAAGGCAAGCGCTACGCGCTCAATCCCCGGGTTGCGACGTTGTTAGTGCGGCCTCGTGGCTGGCACCTCAATGAACGCCATTTTTCGGTCGACGGGAAGCCGATCTCCGGCTCGCTCTTCGATTTCGGCTTGTACTTCTTTCACAACGCGGCCGAACTGATTCGTAAAGGCACAGGACCATATTTTTACTTGCCCAAGATGGAGAGCCATCTGGAGGCAAGGCTTTGGAACGACGTGTTCTGCTACGCCCAGGAAAAGCTCGGCATACCGCGAGGTACGATTCGGGCCACTGTTCTGATCGAAACAATTCTTGCAGCATTCGAGATGGATGAGATCCTGTATGAGCTGCGCGAACATTCCTCGGGCCTGAACTGCGGGCGCTGGGACTACATCTTCAGCTACATCAAGAAATTCAGAAACCGGCCAGACTTCGTTCTTCCCGATCGCTCCGTAGTGACGATGGACAAGCACTTTCTCAAGTCCTACGTGGAGGCACTGATTCGCACCTGCCATCGCCGGAGGATTCATGCGATGGGCGGAATGGCCGCACAGATTCCCATCAAGAATGACCCTGCCGCGAATGAGAGCGCGCTCGAGAAAGTGCGCCAGGACAAACTGCGCGAAGTACACGCCGGGCACGACGGCACTTGGGTCGCACATCCCGGTCTCGTGCCGGTCGCGAAAGAGATCTTCGACGCTCACATGAAGACGCCGAACCAGATAGGCAGGCCACTGTCCGATGTCCGAATCACGGCGAAGGATCTTCTGGCCGTCACGCCGGGCGAGATCACCGAGAAGGGCCTGCGCTGGAATATCGACGTGGGCCTGCAATACCTCGAGTCCTGGCTGCGCGGCAACGGCTGCGTTCCGATCTATAACCTGATGGAAGATGCCGCGACCGCCGAGATTTGCCGCGCCCAGGTATGGCAGTGGATCCGGCACGGCGCCAAGCTCAACAACGGTCAGCCTGTTACCAGGGATATGGTCCGATCCTGCATCACCGATCAGAAGAAGCTGCTGACTGGGGCGCGCATGGCGGAAGCAAGCGAAATCTTCGACCGAATGATGACCAGCACCGAGTTCGCGGAATTCCTCACGCTAGTCGCCTATGACTACATCGACTAACGCATCACAGACCCCTCGGCCCGAAACATGAGTCAGGAAATTCCTGAGATTTCCGGCGATTTTCTAGCGCAGCTCAAGCAAGACCTGGTATGCCGCCGCGTGGGGCGGGGCATGGCTCGCCTCGAAAGCCTCCGCGCTCTTTTCGCACCATTCGATCCGGAACAAAAGAACGCCGCCCTGTTTGCCGGGTATCTGGCGCAATGGGTCGACATCGGCTTTCAACGTCCTGTGCTGGTCAAAGAGATCGTTGCCTGCTTTTCGAAGTCCGTGCGCTCCCGCTTACCCTTGCACGATTACGTGTACCTGCGTCTGGCGGAGGGAATGATCGCGATGTCAGAGGAGGCAACCGAGGAAGCCATCCGGCATCTCGACTTTGTCCTGGGACTCGACGAGCAGACCGACGACAAAGAACTTCTGGCCATCGCCAATTTCTGGAAGGGCCGCTGCCTGCGCATGAAAGGGGAATACGATCAAGCGCTGGCCTATGCCACGAAAGGAAGACAACTCGCTACGGAACTAGGACACGCTCCTATGGCCGCCGTCATGCGAGTGCTGGAGAGTTGGCTCTTTTTTCAGAAAGGCGACGCGAAAAGGGCTTTGCAGATTCTGCAGGAGGCCGAGGCAGTTCTGAGCAAGACGGATGACTACCTAACGCTTGGAAACATCCGTTCGTCTTATGGTCGCATTGCCCGCCGCCATGGGCGCTATCAGCACGCGATCGCGCACTTTACCGCTGCGATCGCACAGTACCGGCAACGCGACCCCTGCCATCGCAACGTTGCCCGGACGCTGGGCAACCTGGCATCCGTCAAGCGCCTTATCGCGCTGCAACTGCGCCGCAAAATTGATGCCGACGCGGCCCGGCGCCGCAAGGCTGCTACTCGCGGACGATCGCGGCCAGAGGACGGCAAGGCTTCGCACCGCAATCGATTCGAGCAACTTCGCTGCGAGGCAGCAGCCGAACTCGACGAAGCGGCGAGGATTTACGAGCAGTATCGGAATCACCACGGCTTGGGCAGCGTCCACCTCAACCGCGGCGATCTTCATCTGGACAGTGGCGAGCTTGAACACGCCGACTCCGAGGCGAAGACTGCCTTCCATCTCGGCGAGGAAAAGGGCGACTACATCCTGATGGCGCGAGCACGCTTGCTGGACTGCATGATAGAGAACGCCCGTGTGGAAGAAGAAATCGGAGACGGCGGTGAAGCCGGAAGCCATGCCCGACTCGCCCAGGACTGCGCCCAAGAAGCGGTCGAACTCGCTAGGCACACGCAGAACCGGCGCCTTTTGGCCGATGCTTGCATTTGGCAGGGGCTCACCTACTGCAATCGCTTTCTTGACGATCCCGAATCCGCGCGCCGTTGTTACGACGAGGCCGTTGCCCTCGCCAAGGGCAGTGATACCGACGGTTCCTGGGAAGACCTGGAGACGCTGAAAGCAAAAGTTCTGCGCGGGGGGCGAGTGAATCCCATGCTCCGCGCCTGGTCGCAGGGATCCGTCGGTGACAAAACCTTCCAGCAGATCACCGAACAATTTGCTGAGCTGATTGTCCCTAAGGTCTGGGAGCGAGAGGGCCGCAAAGTATCCCGAGTGGCGAGCCGGTTGTCGATGTCACCCAAGAAAGTCCGCCGCATCCTGAGTCGCGTCGGTCGGCGACAAACGAGCCCGAAGTAAGTTACCGCCCGGTAACGTGGCACGACACCATCGCAATTTCTCCGAAGAAGGGAAACGGGTGGGAGTAGCCTTGAACGCTGGCCGAATTCGGCGATTCTCAGGCCTTCTATCTTGACGGACCCTGCACGACGGTAACTTCGCCACCTTCATCCTTGGTCGTAACATTGGAAGCTGCCGATTTATACGTCTGAACGTGCGGGGGTGTAATGCGTCCGCTCTTTGACTGCCAGATTCCCAAATGCGGGTTACCGTTTCTCGCGCTCGTCGCCGGACTGCTGGCGGTTACAATTACAGCGTACGGCCAATCTTCTTCGGACAGCCCGTCGTTAGGCGACCTGGCCCGCAAGCAACGTCAGAAACAGCAACAGAGCAAGGAAGCGGCCAAGCCGAAGAAGATCGTCACAAACGAAGATATTCCGGAACATCCAGATACTTCGTCTGATTGGCCGGCGAGTTCGAGCCCTTCGGCGAGCGAAGGGGCGCACGACGAATCCTCGCCGCCGGCCGGAGCCGTGTTGCAGGCCGGCGACCAGTTGAAAGCAACGATCCTGCGGCAAAAGACTGCGGTCGCAGATCTCAAAAGCCAGATCGACAAGGTCCAAGACTCGATTCACTTTGTTGAAGCCAATGCCTATCGCAACGGAGTGGAATACAACAAATTACAGGCGCAGAAGCAGCTGGAAGTGCAGCGGCTGCAGAGTCAGTTGGAAGAACAGAAGAAGAATCTTGAACAAATGCAGGAAACCGCGCGCAAAGCGGGCTTTGGCAGCGCGATTTGGGATCCGTAACGCGCCGGGAAAATCTGTTCTTGCGCGTTAGGCGTGCCCGCAGCTATAGGACAACGGCGAGGACAAGATCTTCCGCTCGGGCGGTCTGCTCTCGCGGGCACCCGCCAGTAAGCCGGCACTCCTGTCAGGCCCCCGCGTGAATCCAGCGGATCACAGCGAACACCCCTGCAGCAACAAATGCCGACGCGGGAATCGTGAAGACCCAGGCCCACACGATTCGCCGAGCGACGCCCCAGCGCACCGCCGACAGACCGCTGGTGGCTCCGACACCCACAATCGCGCCCGTGATGGTGTGGGTGGTGCTTACTGGAATTCCCGCCAAGGCCGTCGCAAACAGCGTGATAGCTCCCGCGGTCTCCGCGCAGAATCCGCCCACCGGTTTCAACTTCGTGATGCGGGATCCCATGGTGTGTACGATGCGCCAACCGCCGAAGTAAGTCCCTAGCGCAATCGCGGTGTGGGCCGCGAGAATGATGGGCCAGTGGAAATGCCCCCAACTGCCCGACATCTCGGCGGCCGTCATGTACTTCGCGCCGTACAGAGCGCCGGCCACGATGCCCATGGTTTTCTGAGCGTCGTTGCCCCCGTGCCCCAGGCTGTAGGCGGCCGCCGAAACCAGTTGCAGCTTTCGGAACCAGGCATCGATGCGTCGCGGGGCCTTGTCGCGCAAGAGCCAGAAAACCGCGACCATGAAGCCGAAGCCCAGAACCAGGCCCATGACGGGAGCCACCACGATGAAGATCAGGGTCTTGTACCAGCCCTCGGTAATAATGACGTGAAACCCTGAACGCATAACGGCCGCCCCGGCATATCCGCCGATCAACGCGTGGGACGACGAGGTGGGCAATCCCCACCACCAGGTCAACAGATCCCAAACGATTGCGCCCATCAGGCCCGCAATCACAACGTACTGGGTGACCGAGTCAATCCGGATCATTCCCTTGCCAATGGTTTTTGCGACGGCCGTGCCCAGGAAAAATGCTGCGACGAAATTGAAGAATGCCGCCCACACCACCGCCAGCTTGGGCGACAGCACGCGGGTGGAAACGACGGTCGCGATGCTGTTGGCAGCGTCATGAAATCCGTTCAGGAAGTCAAAGGTTAGCGCCACCAGTATCGTGATGATGAGCAGCAGAAGGTTCGATGTCACCCGTCAGGTTCCTGTGTTCGAGGATGCAACGCCCCTCAGGCGTTCTTCAGAACCACCGTTTCGAGCACGTCGGCGACGTCTTCCGCCCGGTCCGTAGCGGTTTCGAGGATTTCTATGAGTTCCTTAGTCTTGATCAGATTGATGGAGTCCTTCTCCTGATCGAAAAGCCTGGCAATGGCTGCGCGGGATAGCAGGTCGGCCTCATTCTCGAGGCGGTTGATCTCCACGCAGTGGCCCAGCACGTCTCCGTTTTTCTGCAGCAGCGACACCGCCTTCTCGAGTTCTTGGGTTTGGGCAAGGGTGAGCCGCGCGATCTGGGCGGCCTCGGGGGGCGGAGCGGTTATGCGGTACATAATGATGCGGGCGCCAGCCGCATTCAAGCAGTCGAGGACATCGTCCAGCGACGAGGCCAGTTTGTGAATGTCCTCTCGATCGAAGGGCGTGATGAACGTCTGGTTGAGCTTCCGCAGAATGGCATGGGTCATCTCGTCGCCGACGTGCTCGATCCGGCGAATTTCCTGCACCTTCATCTCGAGGTCGCGGTAGTCAGAGAAAAGATCCACCATCGCGCGGGCACCGGCGATGAGATTGTTCGACATCCCGGAAAACATCGCGAAAAAACTTGTGTCTTTGGGAATGAGCCGTACCATTCGGCGACAGACTCCAAGAACCTTGTGGCTGCAGTCAAGAGCAGAGGTTGCGAAAGCGAGTCACTATCTCACGTGGCGCAGAAGGCAGTCAAATTGGGACGAAAGTACCCAGAGAGCTGGTGACGAAAGAGTGCCGTGGTGGCGTACCGACCGTGGAGCGGTGGCGTCAGGGCTGCCTTAGTCGCGGGGTAAGGACCGCGTGGCGACGTTGGCACGGCGGGGCATGCGTAGCCCGACAAGCACGATCAAGGCCAGCACTACACCAGTGCCGAAGGCCACGGGGCGGAGGAAATTGAACAGCACTTCCTGCAAAGCCATGGTGGCCAGTATGCAGGCGGTTCGCCGGTTTCGCGAAGTTACGATCAGGCTAGCCCCACAGTGCACCGAGTCGGTTCATCGATGGCGGTCGCAGCTCGATCGAGGCAATCGCCGCCAAATTCCTGCGTGTATTTGCACGGACTCGCGTCATAATGATGAAATGGATATTACTTTCCTCGAAGAGCGGTGGCTTCCGAAGCTTGTCCCTTGCCTCCGCGACTACAACCTAAACAAGTTCGTACTTGATGTGATCGCCGGAATCACGGTGGGGCTGGTCGCGCTGCCACTGGCGATGGCCTTCTCGATCGCTTCGGGCCTGTCGCCGCAGGCAGGGATCTACTGCGCGGTCGTGACCGGCTTCCTAATTTCGGTGCTAGGCGGATCGAAGACGCAGATTGGAGGACCGACCGGAGCGTTTGTGGTGGTGGTGGCGGGGATTGTGGCGACGCACGGCGTAGATGGGCTTTTCATGTGCACGGTGATGGCAGGCATCCTGCTGGTGGCGATGGGGGCTACTGGCATGGGCTCGGCGATCAAATTCATTCCCCGCCCCATCGTGATTGGGTTCACCAACGGCATCGCGATTCTCATCGCGAGCACGCAGGTTAAGGATTTCTTCGGACTGCAGATCGACAAAGTTCCGGGCGTGTTTTGGCTTCGTATTGAGGCGTTTGCGACTCACTTCAAAACTTTGAACTTCGAGGCGACGCTGCTGGCCGTCGCGACCGTCATAATCTTGATCGTGTGCGGCGGGGTTTCGAACCGCATTCCGGGCCCGATCGTCGCGCTGCTGGTGGGAACAGCGGCGGTGTTTCTGTTCAAGTTGCCGGTGGAGACGATCGGTACCCGCTTCGGCGGAATTCCCAGCGGTTTGCCGCATTTGCAGTTCCCCAAATTCCATGCGGACCTGATCCACGGGTTGCTGGGGCCTGCGGTGACGGTGGCGATGTTAGGCGCGATCGAGTCGCTGATGTCGGCGGTGGTTTCAGACCGGATGAGTAACGATCATCATAATCCGAACGTCGAGTTGATGGCTCAGGGCGTTGCAAACATCGCATCGCCGATGTTCGGAGGATTGCCTGCGACGGGAGCGATCGCACGCACGGCAACGAACATCCGTTCCGGGGCACAATCTCCGGTCGCGGGCATCATTCATGCGCTGACGCTCTTGTGCGTTTTACTGTTCGCCTCACGCCTGGTCAGCTACGTGCCGATGGCAGTATTGGCGGGTATTCTGATGATCGTGTCGTACAACATGGGCGAGTGGCGCGAGATCCCGCAGTTGCTCAAGCTGACCAAGACGGACATCAGCGTGTGGCTGGTGACGTTTGCGCTCACGGTGTTTGCCGACCTGACGGTCGCGGTGGAAGCGGGGATGATCCTGGCGGCGCTGCTGTTTATAAGCCGCGTGGCGAGCACGACCACGGTGTCGCAAGTGACCGACGACTACATCGAAGATGGCCGGGTACACATTCTGCAGGACAAAGACATTCCGTACTACGTGACCATTTTCAGGATCCACGGACCATTTCTGTTCGGCGCGACAGACAAGCTTGCGGTCGTCACGGAGAACACGCACAAGCTGCCACCGGTGGTGATTCTACGCTTGCGAAACATGACGGCCTTGGACGCGACCGGCCTGTTTGCGATTGAGGAAGTGGCACGAGCCCTGCAAGTTACCGGACGCACGCTGATACTTTGTGGAGCGCGCGAGCAGCCGGCTCAGCTTTTGCATGAGGCGGAGGTGGAAGAGTTGATTGGCAAAGATAACATCTGCGACAACGTGCAAGAAGCAGTCGGGCGGGCGCAGGATGTGTTCGAGAAGCTGGAAGCGAAGGCCGCTATCGGCGCGACGTAGGCGCGAAAAGGAACGGGTCGCTGAATGAACGATGTCACCACTCGATTCCGTCCAGTTGGCCGGGCCGAGCTCGATCTTATCCGGGCGAGCGGCTTTCGAGCATTCCTCCCCGCCTGCCTGAGCAACCCTATTTCTATCCGGTACTGAACCTGGACCACGCCACGCAGATTGCGAGGGATTGGAATACGAAGGACGAGCGATCCGGATACGCAGGATACGTTCTGAAGTTTGAGGTCGACTCAGAGTTTCTCAGTAAGTATCCGGTACGACAGGTGGGCGACGTGGCGCACCGGGAATATTGGGTTCCGGCGGAAGATCTTGCCCGGTTCAACGAAAAGATTGTTGGAATCATCGAGATTGTGGGTGAGTTTGCGGCTGAGAGATGAGAGGCTATGAGTGTGGCGCGCCTATCCTCCCCGGGGGTGAGAACGCCCACTTACCTCACTTTTGGGTGCGCCAGCGGGGCGACAGCTCCACGCGTCGCTTTCAGGTAATCGGCCGGAGCGAGCACGATCTGCAGGCCGCGTACTCCGGCGGAGATCGAGATCTTTTCGAGCAGCTGGATGGTTTCATCGACGTAGACTGAATAGTGTTTCTTACCGGCCAGCGCGGTCACGCCACCTCGGATATAGCCCGTCAAGGACTGCAAATCTTTCACCGGGACTAACTGGATGCTGCGATCCCCTGACGCCGACGCCAGCGCTTTCAAGTCAAGTTCCGCGTTGCCGGGGATCACGACCAAGCAGACGCCGTTTCGGTCGCCACGTGCGACCAGCGTTTTGAAGACTTGTTCTGGCGGAAGTCCAACTTTGGCAGCAACGGTTTCCGCAGCTAGATCCTCAGGGTCGACCTCGTACTCGCGAAGTTCGTACGGGATTCCCAACTGGTCAAGTACGCGGACGGCATTGGTCTTGCGGGCCACTCTTGATTCTAGATCCCCGGGCCAGGGCTGCCGTGCTACCGCGTGGAAATCGCCGCTGAGTTGCTCTAGCGGCCAGACCAGCTTTATAGTCTCGGTGCACGTGGCGGGGACTCTTATGAAGATGCTGATTCACTGGCTGTTGAGCGCACTGGCCATTTGGATCGTTTCGCGGCTGGTGCCGGGCTTTTCGCTGAGCGGTCCGGTGGCGGCGCTGATCGCAGCTATAGTGATCGGTTTCGTCAACGCAACCCTGGGGTTGTTTCTAAAAATCATCACTTTTCCTCTAACCATCCTCACGCTGGGGGTGTTCTGGCTGATCATCAACGCGATCATGATCGAACTGGCGTCGGCGATTGTACCCGGTTTTCGGGTTGCCAACTTTGCCGCAGCATTTTGGGGAGCGATCGTGCTCGCGCTGGTGAACGTGGCGCTGAAGTGGTTAGTAATGCCGGAGAAGAAGTAGGTACCAGTATTCAGCCGTCAGCGTTCAGCATTTGGAGTTTGGCATTTAGCAATCGCCACAGCATTGTCGGCTTCAGAACGGGGTCGGAGCGAGACCGGGGCAGTCGCCTTACTTTGCGGGTGAGCCCTTCACGGCTTCATCATTTCCCACTCTTTTTCCGTCAGCAGTCTGCCTAGGGATGTGAACTCGCCGGCGCCCTGGAGCCATTCGCCTCCGTCCATAGTGATGACGTCGCCGTTGATGTAGGCGGAACCGTCGCTCACCAGAAAGGCAGCGAGGTTCGCGAACTCTTCCGTGGTGCCGAAGCGGCCGAGCGGGTTGCGTTCTTTGGCGAGTTGCTCGAGCTCAGGGCGCGGCAACAGGCGTGAGAACGCGCCTTCGGTGGGCACCGGGCCCGGAGCGATAGCGTTCATGCGGATACCGCGATTGCCCCACTCGACGGCCAGGCTGCGGGTGAGGGTCTGTACGGCGGCTTTCGAGATGGCCGAGGGAACCACGTAGGCGGAGCCAGTAGTCGTGTAGGTGGTGGTGATGTTCAGCACGACGCCGTGGTGTCCGGTTTTGAGCCAGTGCTTTCCGCAGGCCATGGTCGCGTGGAGGGTACCCATGAGCACGATGCCGATAACGGACTCGAAGGCGCGCAGCGAGAGTTCTTCACTGCGCGCGAGGAAATTTCCAGCGGCGTTGTTCATGAGGACGTCGAGCGGGCCATCTTTCCAGATGGTGTCGATCATCTCATCGACCGCAGCCGCGTCGCGGACATCGCAACGGCGGGCGTGGATGGCGCCGCCAGTTTTCTGGCGCAGTTCTGCCTCGGTGGCGGCGAGGACTTCGTGGCGGCGCCCACAGATATAAACATCGGCGCCCAGTTCGAGGAAGCGTTGAGCAGCCGCTTTGCCAAGACCGGTGCCGCCCCCCGTGATGAGAATGCGTTTGTTCTGGAGCAGGTCTTTCTGGAACATAGTTACCGTCCGCTGGGCTTGCGCCCACAGATTGTAGCGAGTGAGGCGCCGTCGCTCGGCTGGCTGGGAGCCGGTCTCTTTACGGGCAATCGCAGGCTACACGAAAGCCGTAGTCGGCGTACTGGAACTCAGGCGGGATGCTGGAGCGGGCAGCACACCGGCTGACCTTGATGTGATGACGCCACGATCCTCCGCGAGAAGCACGGCGCTGTCCAGCATCGGGGCCGCGCGGGTTTCGCTCGGGCGAGAAAGCGTAGTAGTTGGAGTCGTACCAGTCGCTGCACCATTCGTGAACATTGGCGCACATGTCGAATAGGCCGTAACTATTGGGAGGCGAGCTGCCGACCGGTTCCGGACCGGTGCGCCAGCGAGCGGAGTAGTTTGGTATGGATTCAGGCGGCGCATCTCCCCAGGGAAAGATCTGGCCCTCGACTCCGCCCCGGGCGGCGCGTTCCCACTCAGCTTCGGTGGGGAGGCGGTAGTTTTTGTTGGTTGCCACCGATAGCCACCGGCAATATCGTGCTGCTTCGTGCCACGAAACGCCGACCACCGGTTGCGCGGGGTGACTGAAATTGGAGTCTTGCCAGAAAGGAGGCGGCAGCGCGCTGGTGGACGCGAGGAAGCGGGAGTAATCCGCGTTCGTGACTTGATGGGCGGCCAGGCAAAGAGTATCGATCCAGACGTCGTGTACAGGGTGCTCGTTGTCCTGGCCGGTTTCCGAACCCATGCGAAACCAGCCGTCGGGAATAACAACCAGAACGGGTTCGACAACGATCGCTGCGGTTAGGGTCGACATGGGACTTTCGGAAAGCCTAGCACATGACGGATGAATGAAGCATCGGGATGGGGCTACCCTGCCGTCCGGTGCAGTGCTACATTTTTGGACGCCAATGCGTGGGAACAGGTGATTCCATGAGCAAGCTGACTTTCAAGGTGAAGCTCGAAGGCGTTCCGGGAATGGAAGTAGCGGCGTTGCGGGCCCCGTTTGATGTAATGGAAGTTTTCGGAACGCGCGCGCGAGTACCGGTACGTGGGACGATCAACGGCTTTCGCTATCGCTCGTCGTTGATGCCAATGGATGGTTGCCACCGGATGGTCGTGAACCGAGAGATCCGTGAGGGCGCGGGGGTGAGAGCGGGCGACACGGTGAAGGTGGTGATGGAACGGGATGATGCGCCCCGCACGGTGACGCCGCCCGCTCTGCTGAAGAAAGAACTGGCGAAGAGCAAGGCGGCAAGAGCGAACTGGGAAAAGCTGTCGTTCACGCACAAGAAAGAAATGGCTCGATCGACTGTGGAGGTAAAGCAGGAAGAAACACGCGCGCGGCGACTAGCCAAAGTGATGGACGTACTAAAGAACGGAAAGAAGTGGACAGGTTAATAGCGGAGGCGGCGGGCGATCGAAGCGACGTCGTGGTCTTGAAAGAGGCGAATCCCGGCGATTCCCGAGGCACCAGCCTCGAGGCAGGCGGCAGCGTTGTCGAGGGTAACACCGCCCAGAGCGAACACTGGGATGCGATGTTGGCAGGCTTGATGGAGGGCATCGAGGCCTAAAGGGTTCGTGTTGGGGAAGTCTTTCTTTTCAAAGACCGGGGCGAACAGGGCGAGATCGGCTCCGGCGAGATCGGCTTCACGGACTTCGGCAGCGTGGTGGCACGACACGCTGATCACCGCGCGGGCTGGGTGTGGTCCATCCGCACGGCAACCTGATAAATCCCAGACTCGGCGCACTTCCGCGGCTGAGACGCTGTTGGCTGGGAGATGGACGCCTTCGGCGGCGATAGCAAGGGCGACATCGGTGCGGGAGTTGATGAGTAAAGCAGTTCTCGGTTCTCGGTTCTCAGTTCTCAGTTCAGCGTCGAGTTGGACCTCGCGGATAGCAGAGAGGGCCGCGCTGGCCAGCGATTCCAGATCGCGCGTGGAGAGATCTTTTTCACGGAGCTGGATGTAGTCGAACCGGGATCGGGCAGCTTCGGCAACCTTGGCAAGGAGAGTGCGACGTCGACTGGACTCATCGCCAGGGAAGGCTGTGCGATCGGTGATGTAGTAAAGAAGGGCGCGGGGCATTGCGGTTCCAGCGTACTAGTAACACACCGCTGGCGACTAGGACAGCAACGTCGAGGCCACCCAGCTACGGTCTTGTCTTTGCGATCTCGGGCAGGACTTCGGCTTCCTTGGTAATCCCTGCTAAGTGATGCTTGGTCAGGCCATCGCGCAAGAACTCGAACCCTTCCTCCGGGGAGTCGACCATTTTGAAAAGATCGAGGTCGCCGGCCGAGATGGTCCCGGCGTCGATCATGGCTTGAAAGTTGATCAGCTTCTTCCAGTAGTCGCTTCCGTAGATCACGACCAGAATTTTCTTGGCCAGCTTGTCGGTTTGCGCCTGGGTGAGAATCTCGAATTGTTCGTCGAACGTGCCAAAGCCTCCGGGGAAAATCACCAGCGCCTTGGCGAGGTAGGCGAACCAAAACTTACGCATGAAGAAATAGTGGAACTCGAAATTGAGCGCGGGGGTAATGTGGGGATTGGGAAACTGCTCGAAGGGGAGATTGATGTTCAGACCAATCGTTTTCCCGCCGGCCTCTTTCGCGCCGAGGTTGGCCGCCTCCATGATGCCGGGACCGCCACCGGTAGTGACAACGAAGCGTCGCCTGCGGGCAGGAATCGTGATCGACCACTCCGTGAGGAGGGCAGCAAGCTTTCGAGCGTCTTCGTAATAGCGCGACATTTCGACGGCCGCCAGCGCTTTTTTGTAATCGGCTCCAGTCTTGGAGCCTTTCGCTTGTGCATCTTTCAGACTTTTTTCAGCGGCCGCGCGGCTCTGAAATCGCGCGGAACCGAAAAAGACGACGGTGTCCTGAATCTGCTCGCGGCGGAAGCGGGCGAGCGGCTCAACGTATTCCGACAGGATGCGCAGAATGCGTCCGTCCGGGCTATTGATGAACGGCTCGTTCTGATAGGCGAGCGGGGCGGATTTCAGTCTGTCTTCACTCATGCAGCAAATTCCTGTCAATGCCAGTTCGAGATTCCGGCACTGAGCATACCTTCTACCGGTCCCGGCGGGAATGGGGCGTCTGATTCCGGGGAACGCATTCCGCCATTATGGGAGTTTGTCTTCGTGATAGTGGATGGCTTCCGAAAAGCCGATCCAGATGTCGAGCAAACCCAGGCCGCTGCAGAAACCGCGGAAGAAACCGTGCGTCATCAGCGTGCGCAGGGTCGGATAGCGAAGCAGCAAGAAGTTATCCGTCCACTGCGGAGTCCAGGGAAGAATCACCAGCAAAACGCCAGCAGCGGCGCAGACAAAGACAAACAGAAGCACGAGCAGGCGGTGCAGCCAGATCTGGATGCGGGTTACCGGAACGGAAGCGGGGTTCAGCGTCGCGGCTGCCGGAGTGGACTCAGGGGCCGGGGCCGAGGCGAGTCCGGCAGGGCTAGGGGCGCTTGGCTGCGTCGCGTTGGGATCGGGCATCAGGCGGGTTTCCGCCTTGCGATCAGTGCGGACACTCGTGAGTGGGTGCACAACACGGGAAAACCCATCGGAACATTCTACGTCTTCAGGGCCTTAATGCGCTCACCAACATCCCGATAGTCGATATTACTTCCGTAGACTTCCATGAAGTGGTCGAGGGCGGCGTGCTTATCGTTGGCGGTTTCGTAAGACGAGCCAAGCTCGTAGTGCAGGGCGGTGCGAGTTTCCTCGTCGAGCGTAGGCAGCTTGAGAGCCTTCTCATACCAGCGGATGGCGGCTTCGGGAACGCCCTTGTCGAGGAAGCACTGCGCGAGCCAGGTATAAGTCTGCATGACTTGCGGGAATGGATGGCCGTGATCGACCGCCTGGCAGACTTTTTGCAGCTCACCAATGGCCTCGTCGAGCAGTCCCATCTCGCGGAAAGCGACTCCGAGGTTGTAATGGGTTTCGGGATCCTCTTCGGCGGTGGCAACTTCTTCTTCAAGCTCGTGGCGGAGTTCGCCAAACATATCGGCAAGATCGACGCTGGCAGCAAGTTCCGCCTTGCCTGCCTGTGCGGTGGGACGCACTGAGGCGTGAAGCGCGGGAGCAGCGGACGGGGCCGGAACGGCGGCTGCGGACGCAGCCGGAGCCGGGACCGCAGTGATCGGAGCCGAAGTGATGATCGAGGGCGCGGAGCCAGGTCCGGCAACGGCGCTGGCTGCCATGTGCCGAGCCGGTTCTGCTTGTACCGCTGGCGCCGTGGGCCTGTCCGTCTCGGGCTTAGGCGCCTCTTGCAGGAAACCGTCCCCGAGGGATTCCTCGAGGTCGGCAACGAACTCGCCCAGCACACCTGTCTTTCCCTCTTCGACGGCTGGAGCGGGTGGTGCAGGCTTCGACCCAGCCATTTTCGGCCCAGCCATGAACTCCAGATGGCTAACGAGCGCCGGCTCAGTCGGAGCGTGCGCCCCCGGCGCCTGGTCGTGCTCAATCTCATGAGTAGCGGTCTCAGGAAGGAATCCGTCCCCCAGACAGGAATCGAGGTCAGCCACCATCCGCTTGAGGGGGCTTGCCTGTACTGGTTCGGGTTCAGGCTCGGGTTCGGGTTCTGGCGACGCTGCGGCATGCGGGGCCTCGGCAACCTCCCGCTCGGAGGCGATCGCTTCCGGCTCCTCAACGGTCTCGGTCTCAATCTCAACGCTGGGTTGTTCGGAGGCCGAGGCGGCGTCGATTTCGGAACGCAGCGCGGCGATTTGCTCGTAGTCGGCGGTCTGAGTCTGAAGCTTGGTGAATGCGGCGCGCGCCTGATCCACCATCGAATGCTCCAGGTAGAAACGGATCTCTTCGATGGTCTCGGTGACAGCGTCAGTGCTCTCTGCCGAGATCTCCTCGACTGCGGACTCTCCCGTCGACTCGTCACCAGAATGGGATGGGCTTGGGTCGGCCCCGACGGTCAGGGCGTCGTCCCATTCCGAAGAAAGGTCAATTTCACCGCTCGCCGCTGCGGGCTCGTCACGGCTGGACCCAGTTTGAGCGTGCGTCTGTAGGTCAAATTCGTGGACTTCGTTCTGCGCGACCGACTGTGTTTCAGGCGCAGGCTCGCCTGGCCATTCGACGGGAAAATCCCCGACTGCCGGCAGCACTGAACGTGGCGACGGCGAGGCGGCTTCGCGCTCTTCGCAGCGCTGGGCGAGGTCGCCATAGCGCGCGGCTTCTTCAGACAAGTCGGCCTGATCGTAGACGCTCTGCAAGGTACGGCAGCAGGTGGCGGCGTCTGCAAAACGCTGCCCGCGAACGTGGAGTGCGGCCAAGCGCTGGTTCAGCCGGACATCGTTTGGAGCGATAGGCAGCACGGCCATCACCGGACCGAGGGCCTTGTCAGGCATGTTGTAGGAAACGAACAGCTCGGTATCGGTGAGCGCAGCCCGCAGGGCGGCGGCAACTTCGGGCGAGTAAGCCTGATCGATGGGAGGCGCGGTAGCCTCGAGTTCCTCGACCAGGACAATCCCCTCCTCGACCGTAAGCAACTTGGACCCGGTGGGCCCACCCATCATGCCTACTACCTGCTGGTAGTTCTGCATGTGCATGGGGTTCTGCGGTTCCTGCTCGGCCAGACCCTGGTAGAGATCGCGCGCCCGGGCCAGGTCACCAGACTGTACGGAGGCGTGGGCGAGAAGCTCGTGGACTTCATTGATGTGGGACTGGTCGCCGGCCTTGTGGAAGAGTTCCTCGAGTTTTTCGAGCGAGGAGGGGCTGCCGCTGACGTGCCCGATTACGGTGCGTAGAGTCTCGAGAACCTTGGCGGAGTTCTCTGCCAGCAAGCGGTCGGCGTGCTGATCGATGACTTGGAGCGCTTCCTCATGCGCACCACCCTGCACCAAGGCGTCGATGTAGCCGAACATCGACTCGATGTCTTTGTGGACGGAAAGCAGTTGTCCGGCAAGTTTTCCGGCTTCCGCCGCGCGGCCGGTTTGCACATAGGCTTTGAGGAGGTCGCGCAGGCCATCCGGATGATTGTCGATGTCCGCGACTTTTTCGAAAAACTTGATGGCGGCAGGCGCATCTCCGGATTCGAGCGCGTTACGGCCGCGCAGCAGAAGCGCATAGCTGTTGCCCGGATCGAGGGTCAGCATGCGTTGCAGGATCTCTTCCGCACCGCTGCGTGAACCGCGGCTGCGCAGAGTCTCGGCGGCTGCGGAGAAGATCTGCCAGGCTTCGGTCTTCTTCCCGAGCCGGATGTAGACCTCGGCCAGGCGCACGCGCATGGCGACGTTTTCCGGGTCCATCTCGAGAATCTTCTGGAAGATACGGACGGACTGCTCAAGTTCTCCGGCGCGGAGAAATTCTTCGGCGACCTGCAGGTACTGGGCGCGGGCGTCGTTGAACAGGCCCTGCTGGGTATAGAGTTCGGCCAGCTTCAGGACGCTTTCAAGCGAGGGCTTGAGCTTCGCGATCTTCTTGTACATCGCGATGCCCTTGACCGTAAAACCTTGCGCGGCATAGGCGTCGCCGACACTCTTAAAACATTCGGTGGCCTTGTCAGCCTCGCCGATACGGGCGTAAAGGTCGCCGACAGTGTTGAGCACCGTCAGGTCCTTGGCATCAGCCTTGAGGATCTTTTCGTATTCAGAAATGGCGTTCTGCAGCTTGCCCTGCTGGACGTACTTCTCCGCAGCGCTGAGAACTTTCTGCTTATTGAAGCCGAAACCAAACGCCATAGAGGGCGGACTCCAAGCTTTCCCCCCGCCGAAGGGCTCACGGACACCTGGGAAACGCCCCAGGCGGGGCCACAAACTATCCTCACCCGAGAGACTTCCGGGGAGGCACAGCTTGACCAAACAACCCTCATTGTAAGGCGGGTAATCGAGATTCGTATGGTTACCAAGGGTTACCGAAAGGGAGTGTACGACCGGGTTACGGAAGGAACCTGGGAAAAGGGCAGGGTTGGGAATCGGGTGTTGAAGGAGTTAGGCGGTTGTGGCTACGGGATGCCGCCATCTGACCGGAGCCACCGACAGAGGGCGGGGTTGTTCCCACACGGTTAGGCGGCGCGGGCTACTGCGGTTAAGACGACTATGAAGAGGCCCAGCAGAGCTGGCCTGGGAAGGCGCCGCAGAACGTGCCAAACCATGATACTCATCGACTGGACCCTCCGCGCGGGGGAAACCGCGAATGATTCTGTCGAACAAACTTCAAAGAATGCAGGCGATTGCCGCGAAACGGCTCACCCGAGTTCTTAGGAACTGGGCCAATTCTACGTCAAGGACCGGGAGAGAAAGCAAGTGTTTTTGTGCGACGGGACGGGGTCGGAAGGACCTCCGCATGCGCTTCCCACTGCCGGGGATCGACCAGCCAAACTCTACCATTCCTCTTCCTCATCGGCAGATTCTTCCTGTTTCGGGAGCAAGCCCTGAAATGCGCGAGAGATCTTCTCGATATCGTCGGGCTTCAGACGACAGGCACTGCCGAGCTTCTCGAGAAGCTTGTTGATCGACGGCAGAGACTGGCCCTTGGTCTGGGCGAGGAAGCGAGCCCATTCGCCGGCGACGGACTTGCGCTCGCCCGGGTCGGCATCCTCGTAGAACTGACACGCGGCTTCTTCGAGCGTTCCGTATTCGTCAGCCATGTCTTCGTGAAAATAGCCACGCAGGAAACTGCGCAGAGCCGGGAAGGTGGCTGCAGTGATTTCGTTGTTTTCCTGGTGAAGGCTCTTACTCATTCGCGGCACTCCGGATAAGAAGTGAGGACGTAGTAGTGGTTGGGCCCGGCGTATTTCAGGACGACGGTGGCATGGGCGCAAGGGCCAGGCCGCTCGTCGCCACGGCGCAATGAGCGGCCGATCGGGTGAGCCGGGTCGCCGTCGTAGTCAACCACAAAATTGGGATGGCCTTCCTCGCGATCGACCCAGCGCTGGATCTTGTCGTGGTTTTGGGCGAGGGCAAAGCCGACTGCGTGTTCTGCGGTTTCGCGATCGGTCCAGGTAGACGCCGCGGAGATGTTGCGCTCGCGACGTAGGCGTTCGCGGAGTTCGTCGTCGGTGCGACCCACGTGTTTGCGCAGAGTGTGGCCGCCCGCCGATTCATCCTGGGAAAGATCGCGGGATGGAGCGGAAGAAAAGCGCTCCTGATCTTGGCTGCTGGGCAGCGAGCTGGCGCTACCAGTCTGGGCACGCTGGCACGCGAGAGCTGTCACCAGAGTGAGGAGACAGACGGGTGCCTGAAAGATGAGACCGATAAGTCTGGCGTGTCGACGCATGAGCTTTGGGGTCGAACCAATTACCGAGGGGCCGCGAAACGCATGGCAACCAGCGGAGGAGCCGGGGGTGCCCTCTCCGTGCAGCTAGCAAGCCTACTGGTTTGCGCGCGGTCTGGCAACTAGCACGGTCAAACGCGCTACATTGATAGTCATGGAGCGCCACTCGGTTACCGGCTTCCTTGATGATTTCCTACGCGTCGGGAACGAATTCGCTTACGTGCAGAGGCGAGGATATCGCACGGAACGCTGGACTTACGGCCAGGTCGGGGATGCCGCTTCTCGATTTGCGCGGGAACTGGAAGCACGGGGCATCGGCAAAGGCGACCGGGTGATGTTGTGGGGCGCGAACGGAGCGGAATGGGTAGCGGCATTTTTCGGATGCGCATTGCGCGGCGCGGTCGCCGTGCCTATGGATGATGCCGCCGCGCCAGACTTCGCCAACCGAGTCTGCGCACAAGTGCAAGCCCGCCTGCTGGTGAGTTCGCGAAAACATTCGCAGCTGGTGACGGCGTGGCCGAACATCGTGTTCGAGGAGTTGTTGCAGCGGGTTGCTGGACATTCGAGCGAACGATATGCCGAGGTGGCAATTGAGACCACAGATCCGCTGGAGATCATCTTCACCTCCGGGACGACGGCCGAGCCGAAGGGCGTGGTGATCTCGCACGGCAACGTGCTGTCAAACGTCGTGCCCCTGGAAGCTGAAATCCGAAGCTATCTGAAGTACGAGCGCTGGGTGCACCCGGTTCGCTTTCTGAATCTTCTACCGCTGAGCCACGTGTTCGGGCAATTTCTCGGGCTGTTTCTTCCGCCCTTGATGGCAGGCACAGTGGTTTTCCAGGAGTCCCACAATCCGTCGGAAGTGATCGAAACAATCCGGCGAGAACGCGTGTCGGTACTGGTGGCGGTGCCGCGCCTGCTGCAGGGCCTTCGGGAAAAGGTGGAACGTGACCTGGATCGTGAGGGGAAGATCGAGGCCTTCCACGAGAAGCTGCACGCCTCTGAGGGGAAACATTTTTTGCACCGCTGGTGGATATTCCGTCGCGTGCACCGCCTGTTCGGCTGGAAGTTTTGGGCATTTATTTCGGGAGGGGCGGCGCTGGACCACGCGACGGAAAAGTTCTGGGGGCGGCTGGGTTATGCAGTGATTCAAGGGTACGGGCTGACCGAAACCACGTCGCTGGTGAGTGTGAACCACCCGTTTCGGTTGAGCCAAGGATCGATCGGGAAAGTCATTCCTGGCCGTGAGGTGAAGCTCGCGGAGGACGGAGAAATTTTGGTGCGAGGCGGCGGAGTGGCCACGGGGTACTGGAGAGGAAATCAAGTGAACGCAGTGACTGGCGAAGAAGGCTGGTACCGCACCGGGGACATCGGTGAGCTGGGCGCCGACGGCAGCCTTTACTTTAGGGGCCGAAAGAAAGAAGTGCTGGTAACGCCTGCGGGGATGAACGTGTATCCGGAAGACCTGGAAGCCGCGCTGCGAAGTCAACCGGAGGTGAGGGATTGCGTGGTGGTCGGGCTGGAGCGTGGCGGGAATGCAGAGCCCTGCGCGGTGCTGATTCTTCGGGAGGCGACGGATGTGGAGTCAGTCGTGCGGAGAGCGAATCAGCACCTGGCGGAATACCAGCGCATGCAGGAGTGGCGGGTGTGGCCGGAAGGCGAATTTCCACGTACCTCAACCGGGAAGCCACGCCTGACGGCGATTCGCGACGCCGTCTCAGCGGGGCGAGCGGCGGAGCCGGCACTGGGTTCGGAAGCGAGTCCGCTGGCGGAAATGGTCGCGAAGGTTTCGGGCCGGACGGCGCCGACACTGCGGCCTGAATCCAACCTTGAGGATGATCTTCGGCTGAGTTCTCTCGAGCGGGTGGAGTTGCTCGGAGCGCTCGAAGATCGATATCAGGTGGATCTTAGCGAAACGCGCTTCAGCGCGGCGCGCACGGTAGGTGATCTGGAACAACTGCTGCAGGGAAAAGGCACCGGGCGAGCCGCCTATCACTATCCGCGTTGGGCCTTGGATTGGCCGGTGCGATGGATTCGGACCGCAGCATATTACCTGCTGGTGCGTCCGGCGATCCTGTTGCTGGGCTGGCCGCAGATCGAAGGACGCGAGCGGCTGCGGGGCGTGAAGGGCCCGGTGCTGGTGATTTCCAATCACATCGACGACGTGGATGTCGGCTATGTACAGACCGCTTTGCCGCCGCGGCTGAGGCACCGCCTGGCGACGGCGACGGGAGGAGAGGCACTGGAGATTCTGCGAACTCCCTCGCCCGACCGTGGATTCCTGAGGCGCGCGTACGATCGGGTGAAATGGACGATGGGCGTGGCGTTGCTGAATCTTTTTCCCCTACCGCGTCAGGCTGGGTTTCAGAAGAGCTTCACGTATGCGGGCGAGTGTGTCGATCGGGGGTACAGCGTGCTGGTGTTTCCTGAGGGGCGGCACACCACGGATGGAAAGCTGCTGCCGTTCCGCGCGGGCGTGGGATTGCTGGTGAGTCAACTGGGAGTTCCGGTGGTTCCGATGCGGATCGATGGGTTGTTCGGAGTGAAGCAATCGGGGAAGAAGTTCGCACTGCCGGGTCGGATCCACGTCCGGATTGGCGCGGCCGCGCAGTTTGAGGCGGGGACCGATCCTCAGAAGATTACCCAGGAACTCGAGAGGTGGGTGGCAGAGCTCTAGCATTGTGAGCTGATTTCTTGCGCCTGTCCGACGGGTTAGCGCCCGAACGCACAAGCCGCCGATCGGGGCTATAATTTCCTGCATGAAACGGAAGAACCTATTTGCTATTCTTGCGCTTTTTCTCGCGGCTCAGCTGTTGTATGCCGCGAGCAAGAGCGCTACGGTGGAACTCAAGAACGCCAAGGGTGAAAGCGTGGGGTCAGCGACCCTGAAGGCGGCCAAGACTGGCGTGAAAATCAAGCTTGATTTAAGGAACCTGCCTGCGGGTGAGCACGCGGTGCACGTGCATCAGAACGCGAAGTGTGAAGCGCCAGACTTCAAGTCGGCGGGCGGGCACTTCAATCCGGAAGGCAAGAAACATGGGCTGGAGAATCCTGACGGCCATCACGCCGGCGATATGCCGAACTTTGTGGTGCGCCCTGACGGTAGCGCCAAGGTAACCTTCCTGAACAAGGACATCACCATGGGCGGTGACGCGCACTCGGTATTCGCCAATGGCGGAACGGCCTTGATGATTCACGCTAAGGCCGACGACATGAAGACCGATCCCGCGGGAAATGCGGGAGACCGAATTGCCTGCGGGGTAATTACACAGTAGACAAGAGAGAAGGGCGTCCCCATCCCCAGGTGCGCCCTTCTCTGTGCCGATCGGCTCGACCGCGAGCGGAAGTTTTCCGGAGAGCCGTTCCGCACTCCTTTAAAAAGCAGAACGTCGCGTACCCGGTGCGATCTCTTTCGCACGCGGTAGCGCGTCACTATGCAGCGGCGATTAGATTCGCTCGCCTCCTGCCTTTCGCATAAACCCAGAACCACACCAGAAGTTGTGGGGTTGCCGTGCACAAGCGGCTAGTCATGCAAGTTCTTGCGGATGAGCGCGATACGTTTTCACAAATCTAGCCGTTGACAGATCGGAGCGGCAGGATTAAGACAACAGTATTCCGAGTCCAGTCGCCTGCTCCGCCTGAACCTGTTAATCCCCGTCGCCCCACTTGTCGTCCTGGAGGAGAGCAATGACAAATAAATCGAAGCAGTTAGTCAGACCTATGCGCGTTTTCGTCGGACATGGCACGAAAGCCGAAAAAGGTTTTCGCGCGCGCATGTCGATGCCAGAGCCCGAAGCTATCGCGCCGGGAATACCGCCCACGCCGGCGCATGATTTGAAATTTCACGGTGGCCACACCATCTCCGGTCTTGTCTTCACGAACTTCTATGTGGGAGGTTCTGCGGCGTGGAAGGCAAGCGACCTCCAGAACATCGATCAGGCGCTCTCGAGTGCCATGTCGGATGCCGACCTCAATAACGTCATGTCGCAATATTTCTCGTCGGGAACGATCACCACGACCATGCAACCATCGCAGGTGCTGACTGGGCCGCCGCCGAAAGTGGTTTCGCAGGGCGACATCGAGAACCTGGTGCTGCAACTCTTCCAGGCGGGCACCCTGAGCGGATTCGACTACACCTCCACGGTGTTCAACTTCATGCTGCCGAGCGGCACCATCCTGAACACCAACACGGCGCCCACCAACGGCGCGATCGCGACTCAACTGGAAAAGCCGATGGCAGTGAAGAAAGGTGTGCCGGTCGAAGAGGAGGAAGATTCCACCCAGGGCCTGGGCGGATACCACGGATCGGTGCACGCCGGCTCCGGTAACAACGCCCAGACGGTCTACTACGCGGTCGGTGTTTACTCGGAGACTCTGCCCGATGGCACGACGAATGGTATTCCAGTATTCGACCAGCCGTGGAAGAACGTGGTCGCGACGTTCTATCACGAGTTGAACGAGGCGCGCACGGATGCGGATGTGGAAGATGCCATTCGCGCCGGCAACGATCCGAGCGCGACCAAGTTCCTGGGATGGACTTCGCAGCAGGGCGAAGAATGCGGCGACTTCCCGGTGTTCGAAGCGAATCCGCTGACGCAGGTGTTTCAGGAAGTGAATCTCACCAACGGCAACAGGACCGTGCCGGTGCAGTTCCAGTACTCCGATAATGTGCATGGCCCGGAGGGGCCGCGGAATACGCCGGCTCCGTTCGCGGGACAGGCCCACCACCACGCGAAAGCTGCGGCGCCGGCGCAAGGCGCGGGCGGGAAGCGGAAGCGGGCTGGATGAAAGCCCCGGGCTAACGATCAGCGCGCTTGTACACGCGCACGTAGTCGACCAGCATGCTTTGCGGGAACTTGGTGGTGACGTCTGGATTCCCCGGCCAGTCACCACCGACCGCTACGTTCAGAATGATGAAGAAGGGATGGTCGTAAACCCACTTCGCATCTCTGGGCAAATCGGCGGGCGTGCGGGTGGCGTAGAGGTGGTCGTCGACGTAAAAACGAATGACGTCGGGTTCCCACTCGACGGCATACACGTGGAAAGCATCGGCGAAGCTCTGCCCGGCCGGCAGAGAGAAGGGCGAGCCGATTCCTTTCGCGCCTGAGTAGCCCGGTCCGTGAATCGTGCCGTGCACGATTGAGGGCTCCTTGCCGATGTTTTCCATGATGTCGATTTCGCCGCAAGCAGGCCAGCCTTTCGACTCGATATCTTCGCCCAGCATCGAGAAGGCGGGCCAGATTCCTTGGCCTCGGGGAATTTGGATACGCGCCTCGAATCGACCATAGGCCTGCTCAAATTTCCGTTGGGTCTTGAGCCGTGCCGATGTGTAGCCGTAGAGCACGCCGTCCTTGTCGCTGTAGGCTTCGTGGCGCGCTGTGATGACCAGGTTGCCATCCTGAAGCTGAACGTTCTGCAAGTGGTTGGTGTAGAACTCCAGTTCGTGGTTGCCCCAGCCATTGCCGCCGGTCTCGATGGTCCACCGGTTGCGGTCCGGCACACCGCCATTGGAACCGTTGAAGTCGTCGCTCCAGACCAAGGTCCAGCGATCTGGGGGCGCGGCCTGCGCTTGCAGTGCGCAAGACGCGAGAAGCAGGCTGAAGACCACGCGCTTGAGCATACGGAAATCATATGCCTCTTGAGGGCACACTGCTCGGAGCGATTACGAATGTTCTACCGCGGCGCGTGCAAGTCTTTGTCGAAGCGTCTCGCGTTCCAGATCGCCTTCCCAGCGGGCCACCACTACTGTCGCCACACCGTTGCCGATCATGTTCACGAGGGCCCGGAACATGCTCATGAAGCGATCGATTCCAAGGATCAACGCCATCCCCGCCACCGGGATAGTGGGAACGACCGCGAGAGTTCCGACCAGCGCGATGAAAGCAGCTCCCTGCACGCCGCTCGCTCCTTTGGAAGTCAAAACCGCCACGGAGAAAATTGTCATTTGCTGCAGAAGCGTGAGCGGAGTGTGTGTAGCCTGAGCCACAAAAAGTGCGGCCAGGGTCATGTAGATGCTGGTGCCGTCAGTGTTGAAAGTGTAGCCCGTGGGGACGACCAAGCCGACCAATGACTTCGAGCAACCAAGTTTCTCCATCTTCTCCATCAGAGTGGGCAGAGCGGTCTCGGATGAACTGGTGGCAAGTACAAGCAGAATTTCTTCCTTGATGTAAAGGAGAAACTGGATGATGCCGAAGCCCGCGACCCAGGCTATCGAGCCCAACACAACCAGCACGAACAAGAATGACGTGAACCAGAAGGTGCCAATCAACTTGGCCAGCGGCCCCAGAGCCGCGATGCCGTATTTGCCGACTGTGAACGCCATGGCTCCGAACGCGCCGATGGGAGCGAACTTCATCAGGATGTTCACCACGCCAAAGACGGCGACCGACAGGGCATCAAAAAGATCGACCAGAGGTTTGCAGCGCGGGCCGATGGCCGATAAGGCGAAGCCGAACAGAATGGCTACCAGCAGAACTTCGAGGATATCGCCTTTGGCGAAGGCGTCGACCACCGTGGTGGGAATCACGTGGAGCAGGAAGTCGGTGATGCTCTGAGCCTTCGCCTGGCCGGCATAGTCGGCTACGGCCCTGGCGTCGAGGGTGGCCGGATTCACGTTGAAGCCGCTCCCTGGATGCACTAGGTTCCCGACCACGAGGCCGATGAACAAGGCCAAAGTGGAGACGATTTCGAAGTAGAGCAGCGCCATGCCGCCAACCCGCCCGACCTTCTTCATGCTCTCCATGCCGGCGATGCCCGAGACCACGGTGCAAAAGATGATCAGGGTGATGATCATCGAGATTAAGCGGATGAACGCGTCGCCGAGAGGTTTCATGGCAATCGCGCGCCCGGGGCTGAAATAGCCGAGGGCGACCGCGATGGCCATGGCCACGACGACCTGTACCCACAGCGTTTTGTAAAGCGGCTGTTTGCCCGGAGTGCTGGGGAAGACGCGGGCAACGGAGTGGGCAGGGTTGAGTGTTCCCATGGAGTCCTTGAGTTCCGATCTAGGGCTTTGCTTCTGGGACAGCAACTTCCAGCTTGCGCACCAACCAGGGAATGATTACCTGCTTGAAAATCACTGGATCCGGCCACACTTTCACTTGGCGCCCGAGGTGGCCGCCCTGCGGGTTGATCCACGCGTCTTTCGGGGTATCACCTGAGCTCAGAAGCAGGTAGATGTCTGCGATTGGAACTTGCGTGTCGAGTGCACCTCCGATGACCAGCATGGGGGCCATCGGTTTGCCCGGCAGACCCTGTTTCACCAGCGACATCCTGGGGAAGATGTCTGCCAGTTGTTCGGTGGTCTTGACGCTGTCAAAAATCGCCATCAGTGCCGGTACCTGGTCAAACAGGTACTCGCGGTTGCCAAGCAATGAATTCATCAGAAAGTCTTTTTGAAAGAAGCCGTCGATTGGCGGGGACTGAGCGCTGGCGCCCTTCAACCGCGCTCGCTCTACGATGGCTAGCTTGGTGGCCCAGTAGGCGCCCCAACTTACCCCGTGGATCGCAAGTCGGTTCTTGTCGATCTCGGGGCGGCTCTGCGCGTAGTCGATCACGCGTGAGAGCATGCGCTCGGCGTTTTCGCTGGCCTTGATCGGCGCTTGTCCTGTGCCCGGCCCATCGACGGCGAGGAATCCGATTCCGAACGGCAGAATCGCGGAAAAGCTTTCCGAGAGATCTTCTTTCCGGCTGTCCAGGCCATTCACGGCGATCACGAGGGGCACGGGACCGTGTGCATTCTTCGGAAGCCGCAGGTAGCCGATGATTTCCGAGCCTTCGAACGGAATGTGAACGACCTCGAGGGGCGGATCCCAGAAGCGAGCATGGGCGAGGAAAGCTTCAATTGCTTTCGCGTAGGAAAGTTGCTTTCCCGGCGACGCCGGGATGGGCCAGCGCCCAAAAGAATAGAGACGCCACGCGCGAATGTAGTCGGCATTCGCCTTGGCGGGGTCGGTTGACTGGAGCGCCTGACCCTCCTTCATGGAGCGGTCGGCAACTCCCATGAATGCCGCTGCCCATTCGTCTTTGTCGGAGGTCTTGATCGATCCGAATGCCTCGCGCACATCCTTCGGGTCTAATCCGATAAGGGGATACATCCCGTTCTCGGCCCGCTTGATGGCCTCGACTTTGATTTCGTCGAGGGTTCGTTCGAGCCGCTCCTGTGCGCTGGAACAATCGACGACAGCCCCAGCCAAGACCCAGACAAACAGGAAAATCCAGGACGGAGATTTCACGCGGAGTGGTTTCAGATGCGGCCCCTTGCTTGGCTTGTGGTCAGACAGCTGTACCATCATACGACGCAGCGTGTCAAGAGATTGGGGCCGTATTCAGGGAGCTTGACGGCACCATCAGGCTCGGTGGTATCGTGGTCTGACCAATTTTGCCCCCGGCTGTCTCTCAAGGTGGTCTTCAAAGTCCCGGGTGTTCCTGCATTGGCCAGCGAAACAATTACGGAGGTCTCGACGAAGCTATGGCAATCGCGACGATTGATCCCGCCAGCGGGCAAACGCTGAAGACATTCGAGCAACTGACCGACGCGCAAGTGGAGACGAGGGTTCAGGGGGCGGCGGACACTTTTCGTGAATACCGCAAGACGACGTTTGCCGAGCGCTCGCGAAAAATGCTGAAGGCGGCGGAGATCCTTGAGGGGGAGAAGGACTCCTTGGGCCGGCTGATGACGCTCGAGATGGGAAAGCCTCTGCGGGCCGCAGTGGCCGAGGCGGCCAAGTGTGCGACCGCGTGCCGCTACTACGCGGAGAACGCCGAGCGCTTTCTGGCGGACGAAGTGGTGGAGACATCGGCGACGCGCAGTTTTATTCGCTACCTGCCGCTCGGACCCGTCCTGGCTGTGATGCCTTGGAATTTTCCGTTCTGGCAGGTGATCCGGTTCGCGGCCCCGGCGCTGATGGCGGGCAATGTTGGGCTGCTCAAGCATGCATCGAACGTTCCGCAGTGTGCAATCAAGATCGAAGGAATTTTCCGGGCGGCGGGGTTTCCGGACGGAGCTTTCCAGACGCTTCTGATCGCCTCGCACAAGGTGGACGCGCTGTTGGCCGACCCACGCATTGTGGCCGCAACGCTAACCGGGAGCGAGCAGGCGGGAATCCAGGTAGGAATGGGGGCGGCCCGGAGGATCAAGAAGGTCGTGCTCGAACTGGGAGGCAGTGATCCTTTCATTGTGATGCCGAGCGCGGACCTGGAGGCGGCGGTCGCCACGGCTGTCGAAGCCAGGATCATCAACAACGGCCAGTCCTGTATTGCGGCCAAGCGATTCATCGTTGCCGAACCGATTGCGGAGGCGTTCGAGCGCAAGTTCGTCAGCCGGATGGAAGCGCTCGTAATTGGTGACCCGCTGGAGGAGAAGACGGAGTTGGGTCCACTGGCGACTGCGGACGCCGTGGTCACATTGGACGCGGATGTGCACAAGACCATCGAGGCGGGCGCTCGGCTTCTCACCGGAGGACGGCCGCTACCGCGCCCGGGCAATTACTATGCACCCACCGTGCTGACAAACATCCCGAAGAATTCGCCCGCGTACCAGGAGGAGTTTTTCGGCCCGGTGGCGTCGATCTTTCGCGTGAGAGATGTTGATGAAGCGATTCGCATTGCCAACGATAGCCGGTTCGGGCTGGGGGCGAGTGCTTGGACCCAGAACGATGCCGAGCGTGAGCGTTTCATCAACGAACTCGAGGCGGGGATGGTGTTCATCAACAAGATGGTGGCGTCCGATCCGCGCGTTCCATTTGGGGGTGTCAAGCAGTCGGGCTACGGGCGGGAACTGGGAGCGCATGGCATTCGAGAGTTCACAAACATCAAGACCGTTTGGATTCAGTAGGCTGGGAAGAGTGGTGCAGCGCTCACGTTTCTAATGGTATGGTGGTATGATAGCATGACCGTTAATATTGGGTTGATCGCAACTCTTAGATTTTCGGCGACCTGAGAGGGCGCCATTAAGTAGCCGGGCTATGAATAAGGAATTGTTCGCTCCCCTTGGGGACAAACCCGTATACAAGGCAGTGCGGACGTCGCGTTTATACGAGCAGATCGTCCAGCAGATCGAGGACTCCATTCTTAAAGGTGCGCTGAAGCCGGGAGATCAGCTTCCGGCGGAGCGCGAGTTGGCGCAAAACTTTGGTGTGAGCCGGACGGCGGTCCGGGAGGCGGTAAAGGCGCTCCGCGAAAAAGGACTGGTCGAAGCCTACTCGGGCCGCGGGACCTTTATCACGGACGGCACCTCGCAGGCGATTCGCCAGTCGCTAGACCTGATGGTCCGGATCGGACAGCAGGAAGGATCAGAAGCGTCGGTCCATCTCGCGGAACTGCGTCAGATCCTGGAGCCTGAGATCGCGGCTCTGGGTGCGGCGCGGATCGAGGAGCAACTGCTCGCTACGATGCGCGAGGCCGTCGCAACCATGGATCGAAGCCTGCACGATCCTGACGCCTACATCGAGGCGGATCTCGATTTTCACCTTGCCTTGGCCGAGGCGGCGGGGAATCCGCTGGTGCTCTCCCTGCTCGACTCGATCGTGGGATTGCTGCGCCAGCAGCGGCTGCGCATTTTCGCTGTCGACGGTGGCCCCGAGCGTGGACAGTTTCATCACAAGCGCATCCTGGCAGCGACCGAGGCGCGCGACCCGGAAAAGGCTCGGGCCGCCATGCGCGATCACCTCGGACAAGTTCGAGAGGACTCGAAGAGTTCCGCCGCCGCGGAGACTTCTCTTCCGAAGTCGGGCTCTTAGTCTGGAGGCTGGAGCGGATGGCGAATCTTGGATTTGTGGGTCTTGGCGTGATGGGCAGCCAGATGGTGAAGCGGCTGCTCGACAAGGGCCACACGGTTACAGGCTACAACCGCACGCGTGCGAAGGCGCAATGGCTCATTGACAAAGGCATGCGCTGGGCGGACTCGCCGCGAGCAGTGGCCGTGAGCGCGGACGTTACCTTCGCCATGGTGACCAACGCCGCCGCCATCGCGGCCGTGACGGATGGTCTAGACGGAATTGTTGCGGGACTGAGCGCCGGCAAGCTTTTCATCGATATGAGCACAGTGAGCCCGGAGGTGAGCCGCGCGACCTCAACGAAAGTTCGAGCCAAGGGCGCCGACATGGTCGACGCACCGGTCTCGGGCAGCGTCATCACTCTGCAGGAAGGCAAGCTCTCGGTGATGGTGGGCGGGCGCAAGGAAACGTTCGAGCGGGTGAAGCCCTTGCTGCTCGACATTGGTCCGAAAGTTACCCACGTTGGCGACAACGGACTTGCGCTGGCGATGAAGATTGCCGTGAACCTGAGCCTCGCCGTCCAGATGATGGCATTCTCGGAAGGAGTTTTGCTGGCCGAGAAAAGCGGCATCCGGCGGGATGTTGCGGTCGATGTCCTCACCCACAGCGCGATCGCTTCTCCGATGATTCAGTACCGAGGTCCGTTCATCCTGCAGCAGCCGGACGAGGCCTGGTTCGACTGCAACATGATGCAAAAAGACATGCTGCTCGCGATGGAACTGGGACGGCAGCTGAACGTGCCTGTCCCGACCACTGCGGTGAGCAACGAGTTCCTGACCGCGGCCCGAGGTATGGGTTGGGAGAAGAAGGACTTCGCCGTGGTCTTCGACGTTCTGGCGCGCATGTCGGGAGTGGAAAAATGACCACCGCCACCGAGCGTTCCAACGTAACTGCAGCGAGTGTGGATCCAAACCTGCGTTTCTACCGGCAGATGCTGGCGATCCGGCTGTTCGAGGAGCGGGTGAACGATCTGTACACCCGGGCCCTGATGCCCGGCCTGGCCCATCTTTACATTGGCCAGGAAGCGGTGGCCGTGGGTGTTTGCGAAGCGCTGCGCGCGGACGACTACATTACCAGCACGCACCGCGGGCACGGTCATTGCCTGGCCAAGGGGGCATCTCCGGATCGGATGTTTGCGGAGCTTCTGGGCAAAGAAGCCGGCTACTGCCGGGGCAAGGGCGGATCGATGCACATCGCCGATCCCGCGACGGGTAACATGGGCGCAAACGCCATCGTTGCGGGAAGCGTCGGAATCGCCACTGGGGCGGCCTTCGCGTCCAAACGCCTGGGAAATGGTCGAGTGGCAGTCTGTTTCTTCGGTGAGGGAGCTTTAGGACAGGGCAGCCTCTACGAAGTCATGAATCTGGCGCAACTCTTCAAGCTGCCCGTCATCTACGTCTGCGAGAACAATCTCTACACGGAGTACACCCATTTTTCGGAAACCACCGCGGGCGACATTCTGACCCGCGCCACCGCCTTCGGACTGTTGGCCGCCGAGGTGGATGGGCAAGACGTACGCGGTGTACACGAGACCGCAAAACACCTGGTGGAGCGCGCGCGTGTGGGAGGCGGCCCGGCGTTCCTCCTCGCCAACACCTACCGCTACAGGGGCCATCATGTGGGAGATATCAGCCGCGAGTACTACCGCTCCAAGCAGGAAGAGCAAGCCTGGAAGACGGAGCGCGATCCCATCCGGAATTTTCTTGCTTGGATGATCGAACAGAAGATCGCCGACCAGGCGCAACTGGCGCAGATCGAGTCCGAACTCACAACCGAGATGGATAAGGCGGTCGAGTTCGCCGTGGCCGCTCCGTACCCCAAGCCGGAAGCGGCGGAACAGGACGTATATGCCTGAGGTAGCGGGACGCGAACTGACATTCGCGCAGGCAATCCGGGAAGCGCTGGCGGAGGAGATGCGCCGAGACTCCACTGTCTGCATCATGGGCGAGGACGTGGCCGAAGCTGGCACGCCCTTCAAGGTACTCTCGGGGTTGGTGGAAGAATTCGGCAAGGACCGGGTGTTGGATACGCCGATTTCGGAAGCCGGATTTACCGGGCTGGCAGTGGGCGCGGCGATGACTGGGCTGCGCCCCATCGTCGACATCATGTTCGGCGACTTCATCACCCTCACCATGGACCAAATGGTGAACCAGGCCGCCAAGGTTCACTACATGTCGGGTGGGGCGTGGAAGGTGCCGATGGTAATGCGCACGACGCTGGGCGCTACTCGCCGTTCGGCCGCTCAACACTCGCAGTCGCTGCATGCCTGGTTCAGCCACGTGCCCGGCCTGAAAGTTGTTTTGCCTTCCACCCCGTACGACGCGAAGGGGCTGTTGAAGACAGCGATCCGCGACGAAAACCCGATCGTGTTCTTCGAAGACAAGATGATGTACAAGCTCAAGGGCCCGGTGCCCCGTGAAGATTACACAATTCCGCTGGGCGTGGCCGACATCAAGCGGGCGGGAGATGACATTACCTTGGTTGCGACGAGCAGCATGGTGCAAGTCGCGCTGGGAGCAGCGAGTCTGTTGGAAGACGCGGGCATCAGCGCAGAGGTTGTCGACCCGCGCACGACCTGGCCGCTCGATGAAAAAACGCTGATCGAGTCTGCCAGGAAGACATCGCGCGTGATCGTGTTGGACGAGGGCTACGAGCGATATGGTGTGACCGCCGAGATTGCATCCGTGATTGCAGAGGGTGCATTCTACGACCTGGATGCGCCGGTCAAGCGGATGGGAGCGATGCACGTACCCATACCGTTCTCTCCCCCACTGGAAGATGTCACCGTACCCACGGATCGCGCCGTGTTCGAAGCGGCTCGCGCGCTCTGCAATCGACCCTGAACGGTCCACACAGGAGGTTCATCATGGCACTGCCAACATACGGAACGATGGCCGTCGATTGGGAAAAGCGAGTCGACTTCGATCGCCTGCGCCGCGAACGCCTGCAGCGCGTCAAGGACATGCTGGCCAGGTCGGAGATGGGCTCCCTCCTGTGTTTCGACATGAACAATGTGCGCTACCTGACCGCGACGCATATTGGCACTTGGGCACAGGATAAGGCCAACCGCTTTACTCTTCTTCCGCAAAACGATGAACCCATCCTGTGGGACTTCGGCTCGGCCGCACGGCATCACCAACTGCACTGCCCCTGGCTCGGTGAGCGTTCGCGCCCCGGCATCTCCATGCTGCGCGGCGCAATGACGCCAGAGATGGGGCGAGCGGAGGATGTTGCGAAGAAGATCCGCCTGGAACTTGAAATGCGGGGTCTTCACCAGGAGCCGGTCGGCATCGACATCATTGAGCCGCCGGTATTGTTCGCGTTGCAGAAGGAAGGTCTCGAAGTTGTGGATGGCCAGGCGCTGATGTCGGAAGCGCGCGTCATCAAGACGCAGGACGAAATTACTCTGCTCAACACCTCCGCGATGATGGTGGATGCAGCATACGATGAACTGTATCGCGCCATGAAGCCCGGGATGAGCGAGAATCAGGCCGTTGGTCTGGTGAGCAAGGTCCTGTATGACCTCGGATCTGAATACGTGGAGGCGGTGAACGCCATCTCCGGCGAGCGCTGCAACCCGCATCCGCATGTGTTCTCAGACCGCGTTCTTCGGCCGGGTGATCCCGTCTACTACGACATTTTGCATTCCCACATGGGATATCGCACCTGCTACTACCGGTGCTTCACCATCGGATACGCTTCGCACGCGATGGTGGACGCATATAAGCGCTGTCGCGAGTACCTCGATGCGGCGATTGAACTGGTGCGCCCGGGCCGCACCACGGCAGAAATCGCAGCCGTCTGGCCGAAGGCAACCGAGTTCGGGTTCCCCAATGAAGAAGCGGCTTTTGCTCTGCAATACGGGCACGGCATCGGGCTCGCGATCTGGGAGAAGCCGGTGATCAGCCGCCTGGTGTCCTTCGAACATCCCTGCGAGATCACGCCGGGCATGGTGTTTGCCCTGGAAACGTTCTGGCCGTCCAAGGACGGCTGGAGCGCGGCGCGCATCGAGGAAGAAATTGTCGTTACGCCTACGGGCCACGAAGTGATCACACGCTTCCCGGCGGAAGAACTGCTGGTGGCGGGCGCGCACTACTACACTGTGAACGGTCCGTTGCCCACTACGCGCGAGAGTGAGGCCGAGCCGAGCCAGCACGTTAAGGACATGATCGAAGCCAGCGCCCGAACGGAAAGAGTTGTAGTCGGAGACTAGGAGCCCAGGCCCTCCCCACCCCCTATGCCCATCAGCGTGGTCATGCCCGCTCTCGAAATGGCCCAGGAAACTGGGAAGCTTATTTCCTGGTTCAAAAAAGAAGGAGACAGCGTAGCGAAGGGCGAACCACTTCTGGAGATCGAGACCGACAAGGCTGTGATGGAAATCGAGTCTCCCGGCGAAGGCATCTTGGGAGGCGTGAAAGCGCAGGCCGGCGCGGAGGTTCCTGTAGGACAGACGATCGCCTGGATTCTGCGTCCTGGCGAGGTAGCCCCTGCGGAAGAAGTTCGCGCCGAATCCGGCCGTCGGCACGATTCCGCAACGCTCCCATCGAACCCTCCAGCCACGGAAATGCACACAGCCGCATCGCCGGCTGCGTCACGTATATCTCCGAAGGCTCGTCGCCTGGCCAAAGAGCAAGGCGTCGACCTCGCCAGCGTGCGCGGCTCCGGTCGCGGTGGGGAGATTCTTGCCTCCGATATTCAGGCGGCCGCACAGTCGAGGGAAACAACGCCGACAAAACCGGCGGAGCATCTCGCGACGCTCAGTCCGATCGCGCGGCTGATGGCAGAGCGCACGACGCAAAGTTGGACCAGCGTTCCTCATTTTTTCGTGACCCGCGAAGTGGATGCGACCGCGCTAAACCATGCTAAGGAGCGACTGACAGAAGCCGCCGTCGCAACCGGCACACCGCGAATCACGCACACCGACTTATTGGTCGCTCTGGTGGCCAAGGTACTCGCGAAGCATCCCCGGCTCAACGCCAGTTGGAGCGAGGAAACCGTTCGCGAAAACCACAACATCAACATTGGCCTGGCGATGGCAGTGGACGAGGGCGTCGTCGCGCCAGTTCTAGCAAATGCCGACCGAGTTCCCTTCATTCAAATCGCGGCCCAACGCAAGGATCTGGCGGATCGGGCTCGTGCAGGCAAACTGCGTCCACAAGACCTGTCGGGTGGGACCTTTACGATCAGCAATCTGGGAATGTTCAACGTCGACGCATTTACCGCGATCATCATCGCTCCGCAAGCGGCGATTCTCGCCGTTGGCCGCATCGCAGACCGAGTCGTGCCGAGAGATGGCAAAGCAGTAGTCTGCCCCATGATCTCGCTTACGCTTTCGGTCGACCACCGCGTGGCGGATGGCGCGCGCGCCGCGCAGTTCCTCGACGATCTGGCGCAGGCGATGCAAAATCTGGCCAAGTGGCTGGATCTCCCGTGACTACCCGCGTTGCCACGGGGCGGGAACGCAGGGCGAACAGGAGCTGACGACAACTTCAGGGAGAGACACGGTTCGCCGTATCGGGAGTAGAGCGAGTTCCGGCTCTCTCAGCGGTCTGACCAAGAAACCCGCCTATTCGATGACAATTTTTTCCGACCATGGGTCCGCACCCATCTCCACAGTATCGGCGGGTGGGGGCGGGGGTGGAATCGCGGGCTGCGCAGGGGCGGCCGGGATATCCTGCGACTGATTCTCGCGTTCCGAAGGGGGCGCAATTATGCCCGTATCCACGGGAAGCAGATGAGCATTCTGCGCCGCCCACTTCGCGGCCAAGCCGTTCAGCGGGCTGCTGATTACAATTTTTTCCGTGCACAGGGAATGATGCCAGCGACGTGGGAGGCTAGATTGGTGGGCATTCTCCCTGAACTTGCAAGAGGATGTTAGTGAAGACCTTAGGCTGGCAAAGTCTCAGAAAACGACCCACTCAGTCGCACGCCGTAGCCACGTCTCTGTGCGCGGTGTTCTACCAGAACCCTCTCGCTGGAGGCCGCGACACGGATGCAAACGACTGATAAGATTGGCGTCCTGGGAGTTGGGCAACCAGTTCTCGAAATGGAATCACCGATGAAAGATAAGCTCGTCCTGGTGACCGGAGCCGACGGTGGTCTGGGAAGCCATGTTACACAGGCGTTACTCGACGCCGGGGCAACCGTCGTGGGCACCTCTCGAAAGATACAGCAGTCGGCCTTCAGTAGTCCGCGTTTCACCGCGGTGCCCGCCGAGCTTACAACTCTCGAGGACGCCAAGAAACTGTTGGATCAGATCGTCGCGCGGTTCGGAAAATTGGACGTACTGGCGCACACGGTGGGCGGCTTCGCGGGTGGCCAGTCGGTCGCCGAGACCGACGACGCCACTTTCCAGCGCATGTTCGACATCAATCTGAATTCCTTGTTTCACATGTTGCGCGCGGCAGTGCCGGTTCTGCGGCAGACAGGCAGCGGCCGCATCATTGCAATCGGAAGCCGCGCCGCCCTTGATCCCGGCCCGGGGGTAGGCGCTTACAGTGCCTCGAAGGCCGCCATGGTTTCGCTGGTCCGGACGGTCGCGCTCGAGAACAAGGATGCGGGACTGACTGCCAACGTCATCTTGCCGGGAACAATGGATACACCGGCCAACCGAGCAGCGATGGCCAATGCAGATTTTTCCAAGTGGGTCCGGCCATCGACGATCGCCAGTTTGATCACCTGGCTCGCAGGGGACGCGGGGAAGGACGTCAACGGAGCGGTTATCCCTGTCTACGGCAGCGAGGGTTGAGACTCGTATCAGTCCGCGGCTGAACCCACTGCGGCGGATCCGCTTCGCTTGCGTTCAGAAAACTCCCCGCTCTGCTGGATCAACTTGGTGACCACACCGGTCCATCCGGTCTGATGGCTGGCGCCCACGCCCGCCCCGGAGTCCCCGTGAAAGTATTCGTAGAACAGGACCAGATCGCGCCAGTAGGGGTCGGTCTGAAACTTCTCCGCACCCCCGAACACCGGCCGCCGACCAGTGTCGTCTTGGAGGAATATCCTGGTCATGCGGCGCGATAGTTCTCCTGCTACCTGCCACAGAGTGAGCATCCTCCCCGAACCGGTGGGGCACTCTACCTTAAAATCCTCGCCCAGGTAGTGATGGAACTTCTGCAACGATTCAATCAACAGGTAGTTGACGGGGAACCAGATGGGACCGCGCCAATTGGAGTTGCCGCCGAACAATCCGGTCGTTGACTCTCCTGGCTCGTAGTCTACGCGGTGCTCCATGCCATTAACGCTGAGTCGGTATGGGCTGTCACGGTGGAATTGCGACAGAGCCCGAATGCCGTAGGGCGACAGAAACTCGCGCTCGTCCAGCATGAACTTCAGAATGCTGCGCAGCTGGTCCTGGTTGGCAATAGACAGTAGTCTCCGCTCGCCCATGCCGCTGGTATGCATGCAGGCCAGGTTCTCGGTGAGATCGGGCCGGTTTTCGATGAACCATTCCAGACGCCGCTTGAAATCGGGCAGGCGGTTGAGAATCGCGGGCTCCAGAGTCTCGACCGCGAACAGGGGGATCAATCCCACCATGGAGCGAATCTTGATGGGGAACTGCGCGCCATCGGGAAGCTTCAGCACGTCGTAGAAGAAGCCGTCATCCTCATCCCACAGTCCCATGTGGTCATGGCCGCGATGGCTCATGGCGTGAGCGATGTAGATGAAATGTTCCCAAAACTTGCTGGCTACATCTTCGTAGCAAGGTTCTTCCCTTGCCAGTTCCAGGGCGATGGCCAGCAGATTCAGCGTGTACATGGCCATCCAACTGGTGCCGTCGGATTGCTCGATGTATCCGCCGGTCGGTAGCGGTGCGCTGCGATCGAACACGCCGATGTTGTCCAGGCCGAGAAAGCCGCCCTGGAAAATGTTCATGCCATCGGCATCCTTGCGGTTGACCCACCAGGTGAAATTCAACATCAGCTTGTGGAAGACCCGCTGCAGGAATCCTCGGTCCCCTTTGCCCTTGCGCTTCTTGTCGATCTTGTAGACACGCCACGCCGCCCATGCGTGCACCGGAGGGTTGACGTCGCCAAACGCCCATTCGTAGGCGGGGATCTGCCCGTTGGGATGCATGTACCACTCGCGCAACATCAGCGTGAGCTGCTCTTTAGCGAAGTCGGAATCGACCAACGCCAGGGGAATGCAGTGAAACGCGAGATCCCAGGCCGCGTACCACGGGTACTCCCACTTGTCGGGCATAGAGATCACGTCCGCGTTGTATAGGTGGGTCCACTCGTGGTTACGCCCCTTTCGACGCTCGACCGGCGGAGGCGGATTGCCCGGATCTCCCCGCAGCCAGTCTCTGACCACGTAGTGGTAATACTGTTTCGACCACAGCATGCCGGCAAAGCCCTGACGCATCACGTTACGCGCGTCTGCCGAGAGGTCCTGTGGAATGACGTTCGCATAGAACTCGTCGGCTTCGCGCCGGTGCAAGGCAAAGATCTGATCGAAATCAACGAACGCGTTCCTGTCATGGAAGGCGGAATTGGCCAGGCGCAGCCGAACTACAGTCGTCTCCCTCGCACCCACCGTGAGCTTGTAGTGGGCTGCAGCCTTTGTGCCGGCACGTTCTGGATTGACCGCTTCCGTTGTGCCATGAACAATGTAGTCGTTGATGCCGTCCTTCACGTGGAGCCAGCGGTTCTCGACTCCGAAAAGGCGTTTGGTATTGGTTTCGTTCTCGGTGAAGAGCAACTCCGGCGAGCCTTCGCAATGCAGCCACCGGTTGCCGGAGTGGTCGTGGTTTAGTTCTATCACCGGATTAGGCGCGGACCTCGTTTGATGAAGCTCGGGCCGGCGATGTGAGTTTCCCCACGACCATGTGTTACGGAACCACACCGTCGGTAGCAAGCGAAGGTTGGCCGCTTCCGGCCCGCGGTTCACGACCGTGATCTTGATCAAAATGTCTTCAGTATCGACCTTGGCATATTCCACAAAAACATCGAAGTAGCGGTCGCCATGAAACACGCCGGTGTCGAGCAGTTCGAACTCCGGCTGGTCTTTGCCGCGCCGCCGGTTCTCTTCCACCAACTGGCTGTAAGGAAACTCCGTCTGCGGATACTTGTAGAGGTACTTCATGTAGGAATGCGTGGGTGTCGAGTCGAGGTAGAAGTAGTACTCTTTCACGTCCTCGCCATGATTGCCTTCGTTCCCACTTAGCCCAAAAGCCCGTTCCTTAAGGATGGGGTCGCGCTCATTCCACAGAGAGAGCGCGAAACAGATGGTCTGTTTGCGGTCACTGATTCCGGCCAGGCCGTCCTCGTTCCAGCGGTATGCTCGGGAGCGGGCGTGGTCATGAGGAAGATATTCCCAGGCAGTCCCGTGTGGACTGTAGTCTTCGCGCACCGTGCCCCAGGCCCGCTCGCTGAGATATGGGCCCCAGCGCTTCCAGTGCTTCTTACGCGTACCGGATTCCGATAACCGGATTGCTTCCTGCGTCATGAGAGCGCTCCGCTAGGCTTTCGTCCCAGTTGGAGGAGATGCCCGTCGGCATCACGGCCCCGGAAGGCTTGGGGAAAACCCCTGCTTTCCGCTTTTGATTCATCGCCGCGGCTGAGGAAACAAAACTTACAACGTCGGCTTGGACATCGCGAGTGCCCCGTGGTCGGAATCCGTAACGATTGGAAGAAATACTTAGCGAAATGAGGAAATCTACCCTCAGTTTTCTGAGCGCTCCTCGCTGGTTATCGGCCCGGGTCGATTGGGCGCTTCGGGTTTCGGCAGAGACGGTGAGCAGCACTACTGCAACGCCCGGAACAGAGCATGCTTCCAGCGATTCGTGTCGAGAGTCCAGCACACTTTGCACATCCGTTCCCCGCGCAACGCCGGCGCCCACACCGAACGGTTGCGCTCATCGGCGGCTACGTTCAGGCGATCGACGACCGTCATCCCCCGCGTTAACTCACCCTGGGTTTCCACGTCGACGTAGTGTGAACTCCAGTGTGTGCCGACCGTCGGGTCGAGGGCGATGCACATGGCTACTGGATCAGGCAGGCAGATGCCGTCCTCTCCAGTCTGTAGCTTGTAGGCCTTCTGCGCGTGGCTGTTGCACTCGATGGCGAAATGGGCGATCGGGTTCTTGAAACCCTGGATGTGGGCGATGTCACCTTCCTGAATCACGGCCTCCCCGCGGCACAAATGCCAGCCTACCAGTTCCACCGGCAGGCCGCTGCGCAGCACCATGCAGGCCGCCTCCGGATCGACCCAGATGTTGTACTCAGCCGCGGGCGTGACATTGCCCTCGCAGCAGGGCGCTCCGCCCATGATCACGCACCGTCCCACCTGCGCGGCGATGGATGGCTTTCGCCCTAGCGCCAGCGCCAGGTTGGTGAGCGGAGCCAACGTGACGATGACCAGGCCGGGATTGGCTTCAATGGCTCCGATAATCGCGTCGACGGCGTGCGGTTCGCCCGGAGACTGGCGGGGCGGGGGATAGTCGTGGTCCCCCAAGCCGTCGCGGCCATGAAACCAGGTGGCGTTCTGATAGGTGCGCAGCAGCGGTTTCTCCGCGCCAGCGTACACAGGGACATCCGCGCCGCACAGTTCCACGGTGTACAGCGCGTTACGAGTCGATTGGTCCACGCCGACGTTGCCGGCTACGGTCGTGATTGCCACGACGCGCACGTCGGGAGCGCGCAGGGCCATAATGATAGCCACCGCATCATCGGAGGCCGTGTCGGTATCGATCAGGAAGGCACGCGGCACAGGCGTAGGATAATACCCCAAGCCTCTTGAGCGAGAGCTTCCAAAAAATGGCCAACCTTTTGAAACAGGCAGTGAGTCTGAGCTGCATCAGCTGCGCCCTTCTCCTTTACTCGGCGATCTGTGCGGCCCAGGCGCAACCGAAATTCGTGCAAGCCGAGAAAGTCATCATCGACACTGACATCGGCGACGACATCGACGACGCGTTCGCGTTAGCGCTGGCTGTGCGCAGCGCGGAGCTCGAAATCCTGGGTGTGACCACCGGCTTCGGCGACACCGAAGCCCGCGCCAAGATCGCCGACCGCTTCCTGGGCGAGGCGGGCTGTGCTGACATTCCGGTGGCCGCGGGCGTCCCCACCCCGAGCAAGGGTCCGATGAGCCAGCGCCGTTACGGCGAAGGCGGACACTTCGCCAAAGCCTCGCATCCCGCCGCCGTCGATTTTCTGCTGGACCAGATCCGCCGCCACCCGGGAGAGATCACCTTGATCGCGATCGGCCCGCTGATGAACATCGGCGGCGCCATCGACAAAGACGCTGCCACCTTTCGCAAGCTCAAGCGCGTGGTGCTGATGGGCGGCAGCGTAAAACGGGGCTACGGCGACATCTACTCGTCTCCCCGCCCGCCCGACGCCGAGTGGAACATCGTCAACGGCATTTCTTCCGCGCAGAAGTTGCTCGCCTCCGGCGTGCCCATTGCGATGATGCCCCTCGACTCCACTCAATTGAAGCTCGACGAAGTGAAGCGCGCCTTCCTGTTCAGCCAAGGCACGGTCGTCACCGATGCTCTCACGCTGCTTTACCACCAGTGGGGACAGCAGACTCCGACCCTGTTCGATCCAATGACGGTCGCCTACGTGCTGAAGCCGGAACTCTGCCCGGTGCAGTCGATGCACATTCGCGTGGACGAGAAAGGCTTCACGCGCGCGGAGACGGGCGCGCCGAATGCGGAGGTGTGCCTCGACTCCGACCCGGAGAAGTTCTTCCAGTTCTATCTGGCGCGAGTTGGAGGAAGGTAGGGAGACGGACTACCAGAATCGCGGATCTAAGTGTTACCGGTGCAATGGCGATATTTCCGCCACCTAGCAGGCACGGCTCAATGCCAGGGTCTGTTCGAGAAACGCCAACAAGCTCGTGTCACGCCGAGGGCGAACGCGTTTTCACCAACTACTCCCGAACGCCCACTGATGAGATGGCAGCTTCCCCTAGTTCGGCGCCTTATCCTCCGCCGGTTTGCTCTCCGCCGCCGCTCCCTTCTTCGCGAACGTCCGGACGTAATTCACAAGGTCCCAGAGTTCCTCGTCTTTCACGCGGCCCGCTTCCGGCGGCATCTGATCTTTGCCCTTCTTGATGATGTAAAAAAGCGCGCCATCGGAAACATCCTTCAGCGTCGCCGGATCGCTCTCGTCGTGCATCTTCAGTTTCATGTCGATGGCAACATCGCCTTTGCCGTCGCCCGTTTTGCCATGGCACATCACGCAGTCGTAGCCGTACTGCCTCTTGCCACGAGCCAGGGACTCAGGGCTCGGCTTCACCGGATTGTCTTTCTGCGAGTCGGCGAGGGGAATCGCATACAGCGAGGTTTTCTCGGGAGGAGGCGGCGGGGTCTGTTGCGCCGACAGCCAGAGCGCCAGAAGCAGCGGTACCGAAAGCACGATGAATGGTTTCAACACGGGAATCCTCCTTGTGCGGGCGCGGTAGCGAGATCGACCTTCAGGGAACTCGCCCCGATCCGCCGGCACCCTTCTCCAAACTGGCCGGAGCGTCGGGAGTTGAACCCGTATGGGAGGCTGGGTAGCCCGATTCCCAATCGCTTTACCCACTACGCGCTCCGGGCGCCTTCCCGCCTGCGGGGGGAAAGCCCACCCAACAGGCTAGTCCCGCACGTCCGCTCGCGGTGTGACGCAGATCACGTCTGCGGGTAACGCCTGTAACACCGAGGTTGCCGCCCCATCGTGCGCCAGACAGGCTATGATGTGTCCTGAAAACGCGCAGGCCGGAGGTGAAACGTGGACGGAAATCAGGCGGTGATTGCGGCGATCCAGGCGGGAGATGCCGAGCAGTTGAAGACCCTGCTGGCCGGGGACCGGTCGCTGGCCGGAGCCCGCGACGCCAGCGGCGTTTCGGCCATGATGCACGCGCTCTACCGCCAGCGCAAAGACATGGTCGACGCGCTGCGCGGGGCTGGAGTGGAATACGACATTTTTGAAGCGGCCAGCCAGGGCCGCAGCGACCTGGTGGCCGAGATGGTGGAGCGCGATGCGCGCCTGGCCTTTGCGCGCTCGGGCGATGGCTTCACCGCCCTGCACTTCGCAGCGTTCTTCGGACAGGAAAGCGTTGCCCGCGTGCTGCTGGAACATCATGCCGATGCCGGAGCGGTAGCGGACAATCCCATGAAGGTCATGCCGCTGCACTCCGCCGCCGCTGGACGCAATCTGGCCATCGTGCGCGCGCTGCTCGAGCACGGCGCCCCCGTGAACGCAAAACAGCAGGCGGGATGGACAGCCCTGCACGCGGCCGCTCAGCATGGCGACCAGGCAATGGTCGAGCTGCTCTTGAAGTACGGCGCGAATCCAACCGCGAAGAATGACGACGGCCGGACCGCCGACGATTTGGCTGAGGAAAAGGGCCACGCCGATCTGGCGGAACGGTTGCGGGCGGCTTAGAGGATTCCGACAGCGAACCGCCAAACATCCCCAGCAGCGCGGATAGAATCAATCTGCCATGACCCGACTCCCCCGAGTAGCCCGTCGCGGTGTTCCTCACATTGTCTTGACGTTGCTTCTCACGGCGTTCTGTCTGGCCCAATCCGGCGATCCGGCAGGCGAACAGGGACTGCAGCTTCTCGAAGAAGGGCGGACGACTCTCGAAGACAACGCCCTGGCGAACGCGCGCGACCGTTTCACAAAACTCACCCAGCAACATCCCGGCAACGCTGACTACTTCTACGATCTGGCGCGGGTGAACGCCTACCGCTGTGAGGCCTACGCGGCGCACGGCGATAAGAAGAAAGCCGAAAGCGCGCTCGATGAGGCTATCGCGAGCGTGCAGCAATCGCTCAAGCTGAACGAGAAATCGGCCAATGCACACAGCCTCTTGGCTGATGTCTACGGACGCAAGATCAGCTTTGGCGTCGGCATGTTCGCCGGGCCCAAATTCGGGCCGAAGATTAAGGCGGAAAACAATCGTGCACAGGAACTCGACGCTAACAATGCCCGCGTCTTCGCCAGCCTAGGCCGGCAGTACCTGAACGCGCCCAAAATGTTTGGTGGCGACGTGGCCAAGGCAATCGAGAACTTCCGCAAATCGATCCAGCTCGATCTGAAGTCCGACGAAACATTCGTATGGCTCGGCATCGCCTTGCGGAAAAAGGGCGACGCGGCCGGCGCCGAGCAGGCGTTCAAAGACGCGCTGGTTTTGAATCCGCGTAGCGTCTTCGCCAAGCAGACCGCAGAGAAGAAGTAGAGGATTTTGTTTGCGTCCCGCGTGCCGCGGATGCCTGGTCGCGGAGCAATAGCCATGAGGGTTCAGCGTCAGCGCCTCGCAGACCGAGGGCGTCGTGGAATACATTGCGAACCAACCGGCGCATCATGCCAAACGCTACGAAGAAGAATTCCTCGAGTTCTTGAAGAGATACGAAGTTGAGTACGATCCGGTATACGCTCTCGGCTAACGGGCCGTCCCTCCGGGACTTGGCTCGCGCTATGCATCCGAACCCAGCGCTGAAGCGCTGGGCTAAGCTGGGTCGTGCCTCCGGCACGTGACCACAACGCCCTCTTAGGATTACGAAGCCTCCAACGAACCCGCTGTGACAGATGTCACGTGCAAAGGGTTCGTCGCCGGCCTGCTCGTGGTGGGGAGGATGGACATCCGGGCCGACCGACCTCGGAGTTAGGGATACGCAATCGGCCGAGATCGGACAACATAGGCGTGCAATACGCCACAAAAGCCGTAAGGCACGATCCGACACCGAGGGCGAAGTCGAACATCCTCGCCGAGCAAAGGGGCGCGACAGGTGAATTGCGGGCGGAAGAAATGATCTGCGGCACGGGTGCACGAGCCGGCGCCGCACCATAAAGGCCGTGCCGGAGGCACGAACGAACTTAGCCCAGCGCTTTAGCGCTGGGTAGGCGGCCAACGAATCCACAAGTCCCGGAGGGACGACCCGCCTTTCCAGTGACACCCGCGTGACGTCGAAGTTTTTTCCGCGAGGCGTGCTTTTCAACCGCATCCGGGGTCATCCCTGCTCGCGAGTCGCGCTTAGACCCGTCCGGTGTTTGCTATCATCGATACGACGCATGCAATTCGAAGACGAAGACGAAATTCCAGCCCTAGTTTCCGGGACAGGGGAGGCATTCATGGATGTGCCTGGCGTTCCTGCGGCCGGCTCGCGCCGCAACGAAGACATTGCGCTCGATCTGATGAAGTTCATCGCCATGACCACCGGCTACGGCAAGACCAGTTCGACCGCCGGAGGCGTGGGCTTCGAAAAATCGAGCGGCGGCGCCTCCAAGCCCGAGGACTACGCCGCCAGTTTGCTCGAGCTCTACGGCAAATGCCTCAACACGGTGGGGAAGAAGTAGCCATCGGTGGCGGGGCCCCTTAGTCCGCCGGTTGCGTGACGGCTGCCCGGTTGCGATCGGGCGGTCGCTCCCCTTGTTGGTGAACCAGTCCGAATCCGCTTTGTGGGCTCCGGCAGTCGCCCCACCCTCAGCCTCCTGCAAGACCCCCGCTCCCTGCTCCCTTCCGCTTGCGCAGGAGCGACCTGTCTGGCACAATGCGCTCGTTCCATTTAGACAAGAAATTGCTGCTTCGACCGGGAAGCTTCCGAAGGGGGCGCCTATGGCGACTGCTCTACCGAATCCGTTGGTGGCCGTAAAACAGACCTCGAAGTGGGCCACCGTCTGGGGCGTGGTCCTGATCATTTTCGGAGTGCTGGCGATCGGCGAGCCTTTGCTCGCGGCGATCGCCCTGACTACGTTTATCGCGTGGTTGCTGTTGCTGGTGGGCGTAGTGCACGTTGCCCTTGCCCTGCAAGCGCACAGCGGAAAGAGCTTGGGGTGGAAGGCTCTTGTGGGGCTGGCGTACATCTTTATCGGGGGTAGCCTCTTGTTTCGCCCTCTAGTGGGCGTGGCCACTCTGACGCTTGTACTTGTGTTTCTATTCATGGTTGAGGGCGTGCTCGACTTCATGCTGTGGTGGAGGTCGCGCTCGGTCGACGGAGCTTTCTGGATCCTGTTCGATTCGATTATCACCCTGGCGCTGGGCGCGATGATCTACATGCACTGGCCGTCGAGTTCGGTATGGGCGATCGGGACGCTGGTGGGCATCAGCATGATGATCACCGGCGTGACGCGGATCATGCTATCCCTAGCGGCAAGGCGCGTGGCGAACGCCTTGGCTTAGGGCCGACGGCAACGCAATCGAATCACGCTGATGTCGGGGAGGACGCCGTTGACATGACGCGGCGTTCCTCCATCTCGGTTTTCCACTCCAGCCATGATTGACGGGCGCGTTCCCGAAGCGCCACATCCTTGTAACTCTCAATGATGGCCAAGCCCGCTGCCCACTCGCGGGACGCTGCTTCAAAGTTACCCTCGACAAACTGGCGAGCTACATCGGCCCGGACTCGGATAAGAGGAGGGAGAATCTTGCGCTTTTTCACGCGAGCGAACCATGCGGCGGCCTTGCTCGCATCTTGGTGGAACCAGGATTGGAAGACGCTGGCCTCCGTGAGCAGAATGTCTCGAAACGGCTGACGCGTGGTTGAGATCGCGCGCAGACATCTTTCCAGATACGCTGCCGCAACCGGTTCGCCCCTGCCATCGTTGGCCGCGGCGTATGCCAGCCACGTCCCCATCAGGGCGTCCCGGGAGCCATCCCAATTGGCGCTCGCGACTTCGAGCCAGCGTCGGTTCCAATCCCGGGCACGGCGCCCCGCGCGTTGTTGAATGCCAAGTCCAAGAAGCGCGTACCAGCGCTTCGTCGCAGCGTTGGGAAACAGAAGCATCTTCAGGCGCGCGCCGTCTGTGAAGTATCCGCTCGCGCCTCGGTACGGCAGAATGCTGATCAGGAAAGCGAAGAGCGATGCGATCGCAAACAGCTGCATTGAAGACGAAAGGTACGGGTTGATCCCGCTGGAGAACAGTTGCAGGACCATCGCTGCGACGAGAGCCGAAAGAAGACTGGTGGCGGGTCCGCCCGCGATGAATTTCGCCACCTTGCGGTGTGCCCGTGAGAAGCCGGGGACGTGCATGGCCGCGAACCCTAATAAACCCGTGCCAGTTTGCCGGCGGACGCGAAGATTCCCATGATCGAATCCGATGGAAACAGGGCCCAACTGGAGAATGTGCAAGCGAAATCCGACCAGTCGTCCTACGACAAAATGGCCGAGCTCATGAACAACGACCGCCGCAGCAAACGCCGCCCACATCGTGACCAACCCGCTGAGGAAGAACTGGCGATCCCAGAACTCCACCGGCGAGACCAATCTGCCGCCGACCCAGGCCACGGGCCGAAAAGGGCCTGGCAAATGAAATTCATCCATCGCGATCAGCAAGCCGCCGAACAGAATTCCGCCAACCAGGCCCACCAGGACGCCGCGGAGCCGGCGCCTACGTGGCTTCCCGGGCAACGGTTCCAGGAGGTCGAGAATGGGTGTTGCGCTGGCCGGTGCTGAAGTTACGATCGGCTCCATGCGAAGACCCGGCGCATCGAATGAATCGATCCTAGCGCGGGGACACGGCAGCCATCCAGGAATTTGCGGTCCGGAAATAACGAAAGCCGCGTTGTGGACCGCGGCCTTCGAGCCTTCTGTTCTTGACGCGGGTCTTCTCTAGCGGCGCTTTTTCTTCTTGGCGCTCTTCTTCGCCGCCTTCTTTGCTGGTTTCTTCTTGGCAGCCTTTTTCGCCGGTTTTTTCTTGGCCGCTTTCTTGGCGGGTTTCTTTTTCGCGGCTTTTTTCTTCGCCGCCTTCTTCGCCGGTTTCTTCTTGGCGGGCTTGCTGCCGCCCCCACCGCCGGCAGGCTTCGGAGGAGCCGGTGCGGGTTCCTCCACTTCGATCACGGATACCGATTCCCGGATCGCCGGAACGCCGGTTTCTTCTTCCTCTTCTTCTTCCTCCTCTAGGATTTCCTCGGGCGACTCGCCGTAGCTCCCGCTGTCGCCGAATTCATCCATCTCGTCGTCACGTCCGTAGAGGGTTTCGTCGTAAAAGGTCATTGCTCCTCCTGGTAGTCACCACTGGTCCATGCTGGCACGGTGCCCAACTCAGCGCCGCGCACGAAAGAATGAGAAAGACTGCTGTCCGCTGAACGGGGCGCGATTATAGCAGAGAACCGGGACTTCGGCGCTAGGGTCTTAGAACGGGTGTTGGGCCTTCGGTGTCGGGTCGCAGGTGTCAGATCTCAGGAACTGCGCTGGACGTCTGCAGCCGGAGCCTTGCGGAAGACGGTCCGATCCTAAGACCTAAGACCTGACACCTGACACCTAACACCTGAGACCTAACACCCGCCCTTCAGGGCCTGATCACCAGCACCATCCCCGGCCGCAGCACGGCGATGTTCCGGTTGTCGCGCTTCAGTGCGTCGACCGTGGTCTTGTACGACGAGGCGATCGAGAACAGCGTCTCCCCCTGCCTCACCTTATGATGGACGACTGTGCCGGGCGCTGTCTTGGATGTCTGAATCGTCTTGCTGGGCTTGGACTTAGAGGTCTTCGCTGCCGATTCGGGGTGGGCCGCGCTCGGCGTCACCGGCAGGCGTACGTACACCACCGTGCGACCACGGAGGCTGTCGCCCTTCAGGTGGTTCCACCGGCGGACCATCGCGGGAGGCACGCCGAAGTTGTCCGCAACCGACTGCACGGTGTCGCCTTTGCGCACCCGGTAGCGAGTCGCGTGGCGGGCGTAGGTCGCGGTGTCCTCGGTGGTGGCGTGTTTGCCCGGTGTAATCGGAATCGTCAGCTTGCTTTCCGGCGTCAGCTCCTGGCCATCTTCCAGGTTGTTGGCTTCCGCGATCGCTTTCGGGGTACTGCGATAGGTGCGCGCGATCGCCGCCAGCGTGTCGCCCGGCGCCACCTTGTGATAACGCCACCAGACCCGCATATCAGGCGGGATCGCCGCGATCGCCGCCTCAAACTTGTCCTTAGTCCCCGCCGGCAGGCGCAAGTTGAACTCATGATCTTTCGGCGTGGTCAGCCGCAGCAGGCTGGGATTCAGGTCCTGCAGGTCCGCCGCCGCCGCGTCCACGCACTCAGCTACCAGACGCAAGTCCACCGGGTAGTCGATGGTCACGGTGTCGTACGGAACTGGCTTTTCCTTCTCGAGATGTTCCAGGCCGTACTGCCCCGGATTCTTGGCCATGATGGTCACGGCCACGATGATGGGCACGTAATTCCGGGTCTCTCGCGGCAGGACGTTCCGGCGATACAGTTCCCAGAAATCGGCATATCCGGTACGCTTGACCGCGCTCTGCACCGTCCCCGGGCCGGAGTTATAGGCCGCCATCGCCAGGTACCAGTCGCCGAACTGGTGATAGAGATCTTTCAGGTGGCGGGCGGCGGCGCGGGTCGACTTCTCTGGATCCTGGCGGTCATCCACCCACCAGTCGCGCTGCAAGCCGTAGCCCTTGGCCCGGCCGGCCATGAATTGCCAGATGCCGCGGGCGCCCACGCGCGACAGTGCCAGCGGCTTAAATCCCGATTCCGCCTGAGCCAGGTAGATCAGGTCCTGCGGCACGCCCTCTTCCTGCAGCACACGGCGCATCATGTCGTCGTAGCGGCCGGAGCGGGTAAGTCCGCGTTCCAGCACGCCGCGGCCACGCGACGAGAAGTAGTTGATATAACCAGCGACCTGGTCAGTCATCATGAGGGGCAGGTCGGAACGCGTGGACTTGATCTCAGCTTCCGCTTTCGCCTTGATGTTCGCGTCGACCGGATAGTTGACTTCGTTGGCTTCGTCGATGGGTGCCGGTTCCGATTTCTGCTCGGTGAATCCGTCTCCCTGCTGCAGGGCGACCATTTCGAAACCATTGATGCCTTCGATCAGATGGTCAAACTCGGCCTCCAAGCGTGGATCGGAGTTGATCTGTAACGGACTTCCCAACAGCAAATCGAAAGCATGATCGAAGTTCTGGCGCGCCGCTTCGAGGTGCCCCGCATTGTAGTTGTCCTGTCCCGCTTTGTATTCCTTCTCCACGGTCGCGATCAGGTCTGCAACCGGGTCGGCCGAAGGCGCGGGAGTCGCTGCGGGTGTTGGGTCGGGAAGCGGAGCGGGTGTGGGTTTGGAGTCTTGTGGAACCGATGCAGCCGGTACCGCGGCCGCGGTCAGTCCCGGCGGAGCCGACTGTTGCGCCGGCAGCATCGCTACCGGGCGCTGGGCAGACTGGCAAGCACAGGTCGCAATCAGCGCGGCCAGAGGCGCGATCGTCGCATAGAGTCTTCGAAATCCCATATTTCTCTATGACTTACCGCGAACTACAGCGACCTGTCTCCTGCCTTTCTTGGATGCAAATTCTCCCCAAAATGTTATATCGGGGGTATCCGGGGGTCAATTTCCAAAGGGCCAAGCCCCAATGACTTAGGGCACAGGGCGGGCATATTACTCCGTGGGCGGCGAGGACCGCAACCGAAGTTTCTACCAGGTCGGTCAGATTTCCGGCGAGGAGGCTCCCAAAATGAGCCCAGCCGATAACCAGCGGTGGAGACGGGGCTTGCGCCGTCTCTACCCAAGATTTGTTCTGTTCGAGGCAGCACGACGAGGCAGCCTGATATCTGTGAGCTCTAAGCTCAGAGCTCACGGCTGCTTTTACCGCGGCAACACTTCCTTCAGCGCCCCTTCGATGCGGTCCACTTCTTCGCGGATCACGCGAATCGATTGCTGGTTTCTGGAGGTATGCGGCAGGGGGGAGATGGCTTCCAGAGCAGCACGAATCTGATGGTTGCGGTCCCAGATCAGGTTGAGTTTCGCAATCGTCTTCTTCCGGTGCTGGTGAACGCTTCGGGCAAAGGACGTGGCCAACCACGCGAACACCAGCCCGAAGAATGCTTCGATGGGAAGACGGTCCTTGGCTCCGTCATAGTCGGAAAATAGCAAGCGGTAGACCGCCTCGCCCAGTCCGAGCGAGGCAAACACCACCGCCACGCCGACCACATAAACCTGCAGGATCTCCGTGGTCTGCAGGAAGACCGACTCATTGCTCTTGAAACGTGTCCTTAGGAACCCGAATGTCATAAACCACCCGCCTCATGGAATTTACCTCGAGCCGAAGGTGTGCCACACCCCGGCAAATCTGTTAGCCCAGCCGCTTGAGGGCGCCAAACTCCGGCTCGTGCGCGTCAAATACACCGTGCGCTACCTCATCTGGGGCGAGAAAACATCGCTCGTAAGTGCGATACATGTCCTCGAAAATCCGTTCCCAATTGGTTGCCAGGGCGTACTCGCGGCCAGCCGCGCCCATGGCGGCGGCCAACGTGCGATCGTGGAGAAACCGTTCCGCATACCCCACAAACTCGTCGAATTTGTCGGCCACAAATCCGGTCCGTCCGTGCTGCACCGAGTACTTGGGCCCCCCGGACGCGGTCACGACCGCGGGCACACAGGACGCGAGTGCTTCGAGCACCGCCAGGCCGAACGTGTCCGTTTCCGACGGAAACACGAAGAGATCCATGTTCGCAAACGCGCGGGACAGAGCCCGCCGCGTAAGGACGCCGGTGAATTCCGCCTGCGGCATGTGCTGCTCGAGCCACGGTCGCTCCGCGCCCTCGCCTACAATCACAAACCGGAAGTCCTCGTTCCCCCTCTCGCGCAAGGCCTGGTCGAGCCGCGCGAGCAGGCGCACGTTCTTCTCCCGCGTCAGGCGGCCCACGTACCCGATCGTGAAAGGGCCGGGCTGGCCATCGCGGAACTGCGGACTGAACGCCTCCGTGTCCACGCTATGCGACATGAGCAGGCAGGGCTTGCCGGCCCTCGCCTCAAGCAGAGCCACGATTTCCGGATTGGGAGCGAACAGAAGCCGCGGAATCCGGTAAAAACGCATGGCCCCACGCAAGGTCCACTTCTCGGCGTGCTCGAGTACGGCCGCGGACCAGCGTCCGGGGAGCCACGTCAGCACCGGCGTCAGCCGGCTCTTAGCATACTGATGCAGATTCGTTTGCCAGGTGGCGGCCAGGGGAACGCCGAGCTTGTGGGCGACCAGCGCCCCTAGCATCCCAAGATCGCTTGGCCCCGTAATCTGCACCAGGTCCGGGGCAAATTCCCCCACCATCTCCATGACTTGCCGGTAATATCGCCAGAAACCGAGGTCATACTCATGCGCGCGATCCAGCGGGAACGTCAGCCAGCTTCGGGGAAGTTGCAGGCGTGTGACCGAGCCCTCGGTTGTTGTTTTCCGGTCAGGCCCGGCGTGGATCGTCAGGAAGGCGAGTCCCCGATTCCGCGCGAATGCCTCGAAGTGCCGGCTGACGTTGGCCACGCCGTCGACTTCGTTGTAGGCATCCGGAAAGAACGCGACTCTCAAATCCCCTCCTGCATGGGCGCGGTGGACGCGACTACCTCGTACACAGGCTCGTAGGCAAGGTCGCACGGCAGATTCAGTTCACTCTGTGGCCGGCACACCCGCCGTACGGCCCGACGCACCGGCGCATGTTCCATCAGTCGCATCACAGCAAAGATTCGTTCGATGAATTTCGGAGGGGTCTTCCAGAAAGCCGAAACCGGCTGATCCGTGTCGGTGTCCTGATCCGGATGGAATACCCGATCATCCCAGCGGCGACTGCCCGCAGCATAATCCGGATATTCCCGAATAACGTCGAGTACGGTTGCGGTCGTGCGCAGGCTGAGCGGTTCGTCGTACTGCGGCATAAACAGCACATGGCTCCGCTGCTCGACCCGCACCTCGTGCACGAATTCACAGAAACTTTCGGCACGTGTGAGATTGACAGCGCCGCTGGGCTCACATCCATGGCGGTCGCCCCCGGAGATCAGCAACCGCCGCCACTGCCCCGCCAACTCAATCACACCGTTGTTTTCCGCGCGGCTGCGGGTCGCATTCAGTTCGAAGGCATGTAGGAACTGGATAGTGGTGCGCAAAAAGCGGGTACGGATCTGTTCGCAGCGCTGCTGGGCAAATCCGCAAAGGTTCCAAAGTGGATGATTGAAAACGATGAGCACGTCGGGATCGTCATCCAGCATGGCCAGCAGATCCGGCAGGCGGGTGCTCGACGGATTCTGCGTGTAAGCCGCGAGATCGGCAACGATCGCGTGCGCCCGGCTGGCGGGTAAATTGTGAACGCCCAGGTGGAAGATCGCATCCTCGTACGGAACACTCCACTCCAGCGAGAAGGGGATTTCTGCGTTTTCTTCCGTGCCCCGCAACTGGTCCGGCGCCTCTATCGTGTCATGATCGGTAAGTGCGATCAGAGCAGCCATTCCCAGCACCGCCTCGATCTGGTTTCGTTCCACCTCGAAAGCCATCCGAGGGGGCAAGGGCGGAGTCCAATAGGCTCGGCTGAGATCGACTGGCACCCGCGATTGCCTGGCTTTACGATCCAGCGCCCATTGCAGCAGCCGATGCTTCTGGACGAACGCCGGAATGAAGTGCAGGCTCTCTCTGGAATAGTGAGTATGACTGTGAATTGAGGCTGCGGATCGATATTCTCCGCAGAGACCAGGTTTTTGCCACAAACAAGAAAGCTCGTTTTTGGCCAATCGCCTTCGTCCTGAATTGAAAAGTGTCTTGGTCGCGCATACTACCCGCGCGCAGAGCATATTACAAGGCAAAAGGTTTGACGTTCAGATGCTGAAAGTACTTGCCGACTTATCGGCCGACGCAATCTTCCGGAGAGTTCAGGGTCCTTGACTCGATGGCCGTGCGGGATTCGAGGGCTGCCCCGCCGAAAATCCTGGTTCGACGGCGGTGTTATAGTGGCGTGTCTTGTCGTGCTGGCGGCGCAGTCAACATGGTCACGTTGCTGACGGTCATCGGTGTTGGTTTCTTGCTCGGCATCCGGCATGCGACTGATCCGGATCACGTGATCGCGGTGACCACCATCGTGAGCCGCCAACAAAGCATCCGCCACGCCGGGATCATCGGTATCCTCTGGGGCCTCGGCCACACCATCACCATCGTTCTAGTGGGCACCGGCATCATCGTGTTCAACCTGGCGATTCCACCCCGCATCGGCCTCGTAATGGAACTCGCCGTGGGGCTGATGCTCATTCTCCTGGGTGTGATGAATCTCACCGGGACCACGCAGTGGATCACCGACCGGGTCACTCCCGGACCCGGCGTGCTGCACTCGCACGCCCACCATCACGATGGCGTCAATCACGTCCACGTTCATGCTCACGTGCCCGACGGCCCGGTCGACCTCGACGAAAAGCCTCACGGCATGTTGTCGAATCTTCTGCAGCGCGTCGGCCTCTACCAGCTTCTACGCCCGCTTGCGGTCGGCATCGTACATGGACTGGCGGGATCGGCTGCCGTGGCCCTGCTCGTGTTGACCACCATCCGCGACCCGCGCTGGGCCATCGCCTACCTGCTCGTCTTCGGTGTCGGCACGATTGCCGGCATGATGCTCATCACCATGATTCTGGGTGCGCCGTTCGCCTATACCGGGAGGCATTTCACCCGCTTCAACCGCGGCCTCGGCCTGGCCTCCGGACTGGTCAGTGTGGCTTTTGGGTTGTTCGTGATTTTTCAGATCGGCTTTGTGGATGGCCTCTTCACCGCCCACCCGCACTGGATACCGCGCTGAGCTGAGCCAGCCCGAGCATCGACTTCTTCTCCAAGTCGGGTAAGATACCATCACGGGCTGCGGGTTCCCCCGCCCACAGAGGAGACGGCAGATGCTTGCTGGCGGGAAATCACGAATGTTGGTGCTTGCGGTTGCGGCGATGGGTGCGTGCTTGGCGGCCGGGCAAAACGTACAACCGCCGTCCCCTCCTCCGAGTGTGGGCAGTCCCATAACCGGAGCGCGTCCGAGACGGACGCTCGAAGGGGTGAGCGAATCGCGCCGCCTCTCCCAACTCAAACTCACCGACGATCAGATGACGAAGCTCCGTCCTATCGTCGACGACGAAGGCGTACAACTCAGCGCGGTCCGCCTGGACGAGCACCTGACCCCGGACCAGAGGCGCGAGCGCTACCAGGAAATTCGCGACCTCTTCCGGCCCCGGATCACCGCGATCCTCACCCCCGAACAGCAGGCGAAGTGGAAGGAGATGGACCAGCCCGCGGCCCCGAAGACGGACGAAAAAGCGAAACCCGCAGACTCAGCCGCCCCTCCCAAGCCGCAATAGCGACGCTCGAATAGCAGTAGCACCGCCGAAATAACCGAGGGCACTTCAGCCTGTCATCCCGAGCGCAGTAAGGCGCAAGCCGAACGGAGTCGAGGGACTTTGCGTCTCTGGCCTCCTTCCCGGGTCCTTTGCGCCCTCTGCGGTTCAAAGCTTTTTCTCGCTCCTCCCAACCGCAGCCGAAGATTTATCATTACCCTCCTATGAAAGCCATTCAAGTTCAACAGGTGGGTGGTCCCGACGCGATGCTACTGGCGGACATCCCCGTCCCCGAGCCCAAGCCCAACGAAGCCCTTGTGAAGATTGCTGCCGCCGGGGTGAACTTCATCGACGTCTACTTTCGCGAAGGCCGCTACAAAGCCGCGATCCCGTTCGTCCCCGGCCAGGAAGCCGCCGGAGACGTGGTCTCCGTCGGCAACGCCGTGACCGGACTGAAGCCCGGCGATCGTGTCGCCTACGCCATGGTGCAGGGCAGCTACGCCGAATACGCGGCGGTCCCGGCCGATCGCCTGGTCAAGATTCCCGAGGCCGTCAGCTACCTGCAGGCGGCGGCCGCCATGCTGCAAGGCATGACCGCGCACTACCTCTCTTACTCCACCTATCCCCTGAAGAAGGGCGAGACCACCCTGGTCCACGCCGCTGCCGGAGGCGTCGGCCTGCTGCTCGTGCAGATGGCGCGCAACATCGGCGCGCGCGTGGTCGCGACTGTCTCCACCGACGAGAAAGCCCAGCTGGCGCGCGGAGCCGGCGCTGACGAAGTCATCCTGTATACCCAAACCGATTTCGAAGCGGAAACCAAACGCCTGACCGCCGGCCGCGGCGTCGATGTGGTCTACGATTCGGTGGGCAAGACCACCTTCGAGAAAGGGCTGAACGTTCTGCGCCCCCGGGGCTACATGGTTCTCTTCGGAGGTTCCAGCGGCGCCGTGCCGCCGTTCGACCTGATTCAGCTATCGGGAAAAGGGTCGCTCTTCGTGACCCGTCCCACCCTGGGACACTATGTCCTGACTCGCGAAGAACTCGAGATGCGGGCGAACGCAGTGTTTGGCATGATTGCCACCCGCACACTCCGCCTGCGTGTCGAACACACCTATCCGCTCAAAGACGCTGCACAGGCACACCGGGATCTCGAAGGACGAAAAACCACGGGGAAATTGCTGCTGTTGACCTGAACGTCCCGCTGACAGTCCCACGACGGATCTTGCACGGGATCACGGGGCACTCTGAGTCCTGTCCAGCCCGGCGAGACACACATCCCTAAACCGTCGCACGCGTCGCGATTTTCCGACATCGCCTTGCGATCCGTCGCAGTTTTTGTACGACGTCTCGCCGTTGACGAAACCTTTACACTCACAAGGTCCCGCGGCAGCAACCCGCTTCTGCCTGCTGGGCATCGGACAGTTCAGCACCATTTCATGTGAAGGGCCACCCGGAATTTTCCCGGCAGCACGCGTGCGATAAAAAGGGGCGATGATGGTCACCAGTACGCTCGATACCGCAGTTGGCGCGTTGTATTCCCAGCATGTCAATCCCCAGTGGGTCCGCCTGCTGGACTTGCTGGAGATGAACGTTCGCTACGAACGCTGCCTCGGCAGCGAGTTGTTCACCGCCGACGGCCGGCGGACTCTCGATTTCCTCTCCGGTTATTGCGTACACAACGTGGGTCACAATCACCCCGCGGTGATTGCGGCGGTTCGCGAGGAACTCGAAAGCTGCGGACCCGCCATGATCCAGACCCACGTCGCCGAACGCGCCGGCGAACTGGGCGAGAAACTGTGCCAGCGCGCCGGCGAGCGTCTGACCAAAGCCTTCTTTGCCAGCTCGGGCAGCGAGGGCGTAGAAGCCGCCATCAAGTTTGCCCGCGCTCACACCCGCCGCGCAGGCCTGGTCTACGCGACCGGCGCCTTCCACGGTCTGACTTGCGGGGCCTTGTCGCTGATGGGAGATTCGTTCTGGCGCGAAGGCTTCGGGCCCCTTCTTCCTGAGACGGAAGCCATTCCTTTCGACAACATCGCGGCCCTCGAGCAGAAACTCGCCAGCAAGCGCTTTGCGGCCTTCGTCGTCGAACCCATCCAGTCCGAAGCTGGCATCCGCGTGCCCACCGGCGAATATTTTCGAGCTGTACAAGCCCTCTGCCGCCGGTACGGCACGCTCCTGGTGCTCGATGAAGTGCAGACCGGCATGTATCGCACCGGGCCGTTCCTGGCAGCGCAACATTTCGGCGTCGAACCCGACATGGTCGTGCTTGCGAAAGCGCTGAGCGGCGGCTTGGTCCCGGTCAGCGCGGTGCTGATGACCGAAGCCGTTTACGATTCCGTCTATGGGTCACTCCGGCGGGCGATTATTCATACCTCCACATTCAGCGAGAACAGCCTGGCCATGCGCGCCGCGCTGGCAACGCTTGAGGTGCTGGAAAACGAAAATCTCGGGCGGCGTGCCAGCCAGGCTGGAGAATCGCTAAAGAAGCGCTTGCAGGAAGCCCTGCGCGAATACGAAATGGTGCGCGCCATCCGCGGCGAAGGACTCCTGCTAGGCATCGAGTTCACCACGCCCAAATCTCTACGCCTGCGGGTTCCGTTCGAAGCCTTCCTGCGCATTCATCCGGCAATGTTTGGACAGATCGTGGTAATGCGCTTGTTCCGCGATCACGGCATTCTTACCCAAATCTGTGGCAACAACTTCATGGTGCTGAAAGTTGCCCCACCTCTGGTGGTCACCGACGCGCAGATCGACGAATTCGTATCGGCCATCTCCGCCGTGGTCGAGTTAGCGCACTCCTCAGCAGCCTTCTGGTCCGAGGCTCTGGGCTTGGCACGCCGGGCCATCAATCTTTGAAAACAGTTCTCAGCAGTCATTTCTCAATTGGCGGAGCTGAATCATTCCGAACTGAGAACTGAGAACCGCGAACTGAGAACTGAATTAACAACCGAGAACTGATTCCATGCAAATTGCTAGCGCCACCAGCGCATTCCCCAAACACTACTACTCCCAGGACATGCTTTTCGCTGCGCTCGAGCAATATTGGGGCGACCGCCTGGCCAAACCCGAAGTCCTGCGCCGCCTGCACAAGAACGTCGGCGTCGACGGACGGTTCCTCTCCCTCCCCATCGACGCCTACCCGAAACTAACCGGCTGGGGCGAAGCAAACCAACACTGGATCCGCACCGCGCAGGAACTCGGACACTGCGCCATCAGCCGGGCCATCACCACGGCCGGACTCGACCTGCGCGACATCGGTGCCTTGTTCTTCACCTCCGTGACCGGAATCTCCAGCCCCTCTATCGATGCTCGCCTCATCAACCGCATGCGGCTTTCGCCCAACATCAAGCGCATCCCGATGTTCGGCCTGGGTTGCGTCGCCGGCGCCGCCGGAATCGCGCGCGCGGCCGACTACGTCCGCGCCTATCCCGACCAACTCGCAGTCATTCTCGCCGTCGAGCTTTGCTCGCTCACCCTACAGCGCGACGACCTGTCGATGGCCAACCTGATTTCTTCCGGATTGTTCGGTGACGGCGCGGCCGCCGTGGTGGTCGCCGGCGACGGTTGCGCCCTCAAGCGCCCCGGCCCGCGCATCCTCGCCACTCGCTCCGTCTTCTATTCCGAGACCGAAGAGATGATGGGTTGGGAAGTTTCGGAGAAAGGCTTTCGCATCGTCCTCTCGCCCGAAGTTCCAGACTTGATTCGACGGCAGCTTGGACACGACGTTGACCGCTTCCTCGCCGACCTTGGCCACGAGCGCAACGACGTGGGCAGTTGGGTGCTCCACACCGGCGGCCCCAAAGTCCTGCAGGCAACCGGCTCCGCGCTGGCGCTCGAAAAAGGACAACTCGCCGCCTCCTGGGATTGCCTGAGGCGCACCGGCAACTTGTCTTCGGCCTCGGTGCTGGTAGTGCTCGAGGAAGTCATGAAGAACCGCCGCCCCGCGCCCGGTACTCTCGGCCTGCTCGCGGCGATGGGCCCCGGTTTCTGCTCGGAACTGGTAGCGCTGGAATGGTGAGCGCCAGCGATTGCGACGTCCTCGTGATCGGCGGAGGCCCCGCCGGACTCGCCGCGGCTCTTGCCGCGCGTCGCCGTGGTTTTTCGGTCACCGTCGCCGACAGTTTTGTTCCGCCCATCGACAAGCCCTGCGGCGAAGGCCTCATGCCCGACGGCATCGCCGCCCTCGGACGCCTCGGCGTTACTCTCCCCGCGTCAGGAGCACACCGCTTCCGCGGAATTCGCTTCGTGAGTTCCGGAATGTCGGCCGAGGCCGTCTTCCCTCGCGGATTCGCCCTGGGTGTGCGCCGTACCCATCTGCATCGCGTGATGGTCGAACACGCCGAAAGCGCTGGGGTCCGCTTCCTCTGGCACACGGTCGTCACCGGACTTCATCCCCAAGGGGCCCTGATGCGTCGCGAACCAAGTCGCGGCGAACTGCTGCGCGCGCGCTGGGTCGTCGGCGCCGACGGCAGCAGTTCGCTGGTGCGTCGCTGGGCTGGACTCGATACCCACCGCCGCCGCCACGAACGCTATGCCTTCCGCCGCCACTACCGCGTTTCCCCATGGAGCGATTTCATGGAACTCCACTGGGGCTCCCGTTGCCAGTTGTACGCGACCCCCGTCGCCTCGGACCTGGTCTGCGTCGCTCTGATTTCGCGCGACCCCGCACTCCGCCTGGATGAAGCCCTTCTCGCGTTCCCCGAGGTCGCTGAACGCCTGCGCGGCGCCGAACACGGCTCAGTCGAGCGTGGAGCGATGTCGGTCACGCGCAAACTGGCTCGCGTTTGCACCACTCGAGTGGCGCTGCTGGGCGACGCCTCCGGTGGCGTCGACGCCATCACCGGCGAAGGTCTGTGCCTTGCGTTCCATCAAGCCGACCTCCTGTCCGATTGCCTGCTTCACGAAAATCTCGCACCGTACCAGGCTGGCCACCGCGCGCTCGCGCGCCGTCCCATCCTGATGGCCGACTTGATGCTGCTTCTGGAACAACGCCCTGCCCTGCGGCGGCGGCTGATGCAGGCATTCCACTCGCGTCCACATCTTTTCGCAGGCATGCTGGCTGCCCACGTGGGCGCCGTATCCTCCTTCGATTTTGCCGCGAACGGATTGGCGTTAGGATGGGGACTGCTGACTGCGTGACTGCACCTTGGGGCGAGGGCACTTTGATCCGACAGATCGCGAGGCTCGGGATCGCGGCCGCCTGCCTATGGTGGGCAACTCTGGCCCCATCGGCAAGCGCGCAGGAATTTGTTCTGCGCTGCGACCCGGCGCAAACCACCGCAAACTTCACCCTTGGCGACGCGCTGCACACTGTGAAGGGCGCGTTCGACCTGAAACGCGGCGAGTTGCATTTCGACCCCGCCTCCGGCGCGCTCACCGGCGAGATCATATTCGACGCCACTAGCGGCCACAGCGGCAACCAGAGCCGCGATCGCAAGATGCACAAGGACGTTCTCGAGAGCGCGCGTTACCCGGAAATTGCATTTCATCCGGATCGCGTAGACGCAAAAGTAGCCACGACCGGAACTTCGAGCGTGAAAGTGCACGGCCTGTTCTCGATTCACGGCGCCGAACACGAAATCACCGTTCCCGTCGAAGTGAAACTGGAAACAGACCACTGGAGCGCCACGGCCCATTTCCCCGTCCCCTACGCAAAGTGGGGCATGAAGAATCCGAGCGTCCTGTTCCTGAGGGTAGGCGACTCAGTCGACATCGACCTTCACGCGGCTGGAAGCCTCGCGCCCGCCGCTTCCCATTAGCGCAGGTGGCCGCGCGTCAACCTCTGTCATAGCTTTTGAAAGTCTGTCATCCCGAGCGGAGTGAGGCGCAAGCCGAACGCAGTCGAGAGCCTGCCCTGAGCGCAGTCGAAGGGGACCTTGTGTTTGTTTGCGGCAGCTCGAACTCCCCGCCCCCTTCGCGTCCTTTGCCGCCTTCCTCTGCGCCCTCTGCGGTTAAGAGCTTTTCTACCTCCGCCGCGAGTACCCGCTCACATACCCCGGCACCGGAATCCCCGGATCGCACCGCTCATCGCGCAACGGCGCCCCGGGAACGACGGGCAACGGAATCACTCCCGCCCAGGTGCGGAACGAATAATCCTCCGCATCATCCACCGGAGGTCCCTGCCGCACCTTAGCCGAGAACTCCTCGATTGGCAGCCGCAAGGCCAGCGTGGCTTTCAATTCCTTCTCGTTCGGTTGCCGCGACTCCGCCCACCTCCCTGGCAAGATGTGCTCCGACAGCGCCCGCAGCGCCGCCAGCTTTTCCTCCGGATCGAGCACCGCCGTGGCCGTCCCCAGAATTACCACCGACCGGTAATTCATCGAATGATTAAAGATCGACCGTGCCAGCACCAGCCCATCCAGCACTGTCACGGTCACGCAAACCGCGATCCCGCTGTCCAGGTTGCGCAGCATACGGCTGGCGGCCGACCCGTGAATGTAGAGCTGGCCACCCGACCGCCCGTACGACGTAGGGATCACAAAAGGCTGCCCGTCCACCATAAACCCGACGTGGCAGATGAAGCCTTCATCAAGAATCTGGTACACGGCGGCGCGATCGTAGACGGCACGATCGGCCTCGCGGACGACGCGGGTCCGCGCTGTGGGAGTAGAGGACTGGGACATGGAAGACGAACTCCGGGCAAGCGCCAAGGATGGGTGAAAGAAAAGTGTAGCAGGCTACATGCCAGGGTCAGCGAGTAGGCTGCCTCAAGGAATGAAACCCACTGCCGACCCCGCCAAATAACCCTCTCCTGCTAAAATCGCTCGTTTGTTTAAGCCCCATCGTTGTTTCCCAGGGATTGTCCGAACGGAGGATCCTCTCATGTCGCGTCTTCGCACGTCGCTTGCCGTCCTTATCCTGTTCTGTGCCACCATTTCCGTTTCCCAGGAGTCGCAGGAAGGTCGCTTGATGCGCTTTCCCGATATCCACGGCAACAAGATTGTTTTCGTCTATGGCGGAGATCTCTGGCTTGCTTCCTCAAGTGGCGGCGCGGCCCGCCGCATCGCGGCCCACCCCGGCCGTGAGCTGTTCCCCAAGTTCTCGCCCGACGGCAAGTGGATCGCCTTCACCGGCCAGTTCGACGGCAACTTCAACGTGTATGTCATGCCTGCCGAGGGCGGGCAGCCACGCCAGCTGACTTTCTACCAGGGCAGCGCGCAGCAATTGAACGACCGCATGGGCATTCACAACGAAGTGATCACCTGGACGCCCGACAGCAAGCGCATTCTGTTTCTCTCCCGTCGCGACGCCTCCAACGGGTGGACCAAGCGTCCGTTCACCGTTTCGATCGACGGCGGCCTGCCCCAGCCTCTTCCCATGGACCAGGGAGGCCTCACCTCATTCAATGCCGACGGCAGCAAGATCGCCTACAACCGCATCTTCCGCAACTTCCGGACATGGAAGCGTTACACCGGCGGACTGGCGCAGGACATCTACATTTACGACCTGAAGAACAACGTGTTTGAACTCCAGATACCCCACACCGACTACACCGACACGTTTCCGATGTGGCACGGCAACACCATCTACTTCACTTCTGACCGCGGGCCCGAACACCGCCTGAACCTCTACGCCTACGACCTCGGCTCCAAGCAAGTGGAACCGGTCACCCACTTCACCGACTTCGACGTGATGTGGCCCAGCCTGGGCGACGCTGCCATCATCTTCGAAAACGGCGGCTATCTCCATGTCTTGGACCTGGGCACGCGCCAGACCACCAAGCTCACCATCACTCTCCCCGGCGAACGCGAGCTGACCATGAAGCACTGGGCCAGTGTAAGCAAGGACGTCACCGACCTCGACATCGCGCCTGACGGCAAGCGCGCGGTCATGGCCGCGCGTGGCGACATCTTCACCGTTCCCGCCAAGGACGGAGCAACTCGCAACCTCACCCGCACCCCCGGCATCCGCGAGAAAGAGGTTGCCTGGTCACCCGACGGCCGCTGGATTGCCTTCGTCTCCGACCGCACCGGTGAGGATGAGATCTACATCACGCCCCAGGACGGCATGGGCAACATCGAATTGGGTAAGGAACCCGCGACCAAGGACAAGGACAAAGAGAAAGACAAGGAAGCCGCCGCCAAAGAAGCCGCGGCAGAGAAAGAGCGCGGCAAAGACAAAGAGCAGCAGATTACCAGCGGCTACAAAGGCTTCAAGTTTGCACCCGTCTGGTCGCCTGACAGCAAGAAACTGGCCTGGGCCGACAAAGACCTGCGTCTCTGGTATGTGGACATCAACGACAAGAAGCCCGTCGAGGTCGACCGCGCCAAATACTTTGAGATCACGAATTACTCCTGGTCGCCCGACAGCAAGTGGATTGCCTACGACAAGCAAGTGGTCACGAATTACAGCGTGGTGTATCTCTATTCCACGGCGGACAAGAAGCCTACGGCGGTGACCAGTGAGCTGGCGAATAGCTATGGTGCCGTCTGGGATCCCGATGGCCTGTACGTGTACTTCTTCTCCGATCGCGATTTCAATGAAGTTCTGGGCAACATTGATTTTGAGTTTGCCAACCCCAAGACCACCCGTGTGTACGTGATTACGTTGCGCGCCGACACTCCTTCCCCGTTTCCCGCTCTGAGCGACGAAACCGCCATCAAGCGCGAAGCGCCTGCGCCGGAAGTCGCCGCTTCCGATAAGGAAAAGAACCAGAAGGCGGAAACAAAAAAGAAAAAAGAAGAGGCACCTGCGGAGACCAAAGACGTCAAGGACATCGTCAAGAACTTCCGCATTGATCTTGAGGGCCTTCAGAACCGCATCGTGGCCTTGCCCGTCGCGCCCGCCAGCCTCACTGGTCTGGGCGCTGCCAAGGGTTTCGTGTACTACTCCAGCCAGCCCGTGCAAGGCCTCTCGGGCCCACTACCGGGCGAGCAATCTGCCATTCACGCCTACGATTTGAAGGAGCGCAAGGAAAAGGCGCTGATCGAAGGGATCGATCGCTGGTGGCTGTCTTTCGATGGATCGAAGCTGTTGTACGAAGCGAAAGCCGGAGAAGCCAAAACCTACGGCATCATCGACGCCAAGCCCGCCGACACGCCCAAGAAAGTTGGCGAAGGAGTGCTCAACCTTTCCGGCCTGCGCGCCGAAATCGATCCGCCCGCCGAATGGAAGGAGATCTTCAACGAAGTCTGGCGGCAGGAGCGTGATTATTTCTTCGAAGCCAGCATGAACGGCGTGAACTGGGAGGCGGTTCGCGATAAGTACGCACCGCTGGTCCCCTACGCCGCGAACCGCTACGACCTTACCTACATCATGGGCGAGATGATCGGTGAGCTCTCCAACTCACATACCTACGTCGGCGGCGGAGACCAGCCGGACCTTCATCCCATCAATGTGGGCCTCCTGGGGGTGGATTACGAACTGGATGCCGCCAGCGGCCTCTACCGCTTCAAGAAGATTTATCCCGGCGAGAACTGGAACCCGGGAACCCGCTCCCCTCTCACCGAGCCCGGCGTCAACGTGAAGGAAGGCGACTATCTCATCGCGATCAATGGCCGTCCGCTGAAAGCTCCTCAGACCCCGGACGAACTGCTCGTCAACACAGCCAACGAAACTACCGCCATAACCGTAAACTCAAAGCCCAGCGTTGACGACGCCCGCACCGTCGCGGTCAAGCCCATCTCCGACGAGTACGGCCTGCGTGAGCTCAACATGGTGGAAACGAACCGCAAGAAAGTGGCGGCTGCCACCAACGATCGCGTCGGCTACATCTACCTCCCTGACATGGGTGATGCGGGTCTCAACTCCTTCGTCAAACAATACTTTCCGCAGCTTCGCAAAGAAGGCCTGATTATTGACGTTCGCTACAACGGCGGCGGCTTTGTGGACGAGCTTATTTTTGAGCGTCTGCGTCGGGTGCTTTCGGGCATGAACTCGGCCCGCAACTTCGAAATCAGCAGCGGAAGCACCAAACCTCCAAACGTCTTTCACGGCTACATGGCCTGCATCACCAACCAGTACGCGGCCTCCGACGGCGACATTTTCAGCGAGTTCTTCAAAATCTACAAACTCGGCCCGCTCATCGGAGAGCGCACCTGGGGCGGCGTGCGTGGGATTCGCGGCGAAATCTTCCTCATCGATGGCGGCTACATCACCCGTCCCGAATTCGCGGAGTACAACCTGCAGAGCAAATGGGCGGTCGAGAATCGTGGAGTCGCGCCTGACATCGAGGTCGACAACCGCCCCGACGACGTGGTGCGCGGCAAAGACGCGCAACTCGAGCGCGCCATCCAGGAAGTGATGAAGCAGATCGAAGCTAACCCCAAGAAGCTTCCCCCGTATCCGCCCGATCTCCCGGCCTATCCGGAGGGGCCGGGGATGTAGGGCTTGCGGCGCTGAGCTGTGGTCTAGGTCCGCGCCGTGGGAGTGGAGGGCTGGCGGGAACTCCGGGCAAACGCCAAGGATGGGTGAACGGAGAGCGTTCCACTGGGATTGGAGTGCCGGGCCCTCGGTCAGTGGATGAGTGAAATGGGGATTTGCACGAAGCCGCTGGCGCGGCGGACGCTGCCGCGTGCTCGTGAATCAGCAGTGAGGAAGGATTGAGATAAGGTTGGGCCACAGAAATTAAGGAGGTCCCTGTGACCCAACTTCGCAAAAAGATGCTGGAGGAACTCCAGAGTCGAAAATTACTAGCGGTTGTGCTCGGCTTGGTAGAGGCTTCGGTGGTTCGATGCGATAGCCGAGGCTTCGGAGTGGTGGATCATCCCCGCTATCCCTTCTTCCTGCCCGTGGCCGTACTCAGTCGGGTTTTCCGTGGAAAGTTCGTCGCCGGTTTAAAACGCCGGTTCCGCCGACGGCAACTTACTTTCGCGGGAACCCTTAAGCCCCTCGAAAGCGAGCCAGCCTTCCGCTCCTTGCTTGCGCCCCCTGTTCTCCGGCTCAATTGTTGTTAACAGGCGCGCTCAAAACCAGTCGGTTGTGAGTGTAAGGCCCGCCCCTCTCACCCCAGCCACTGCGGGTTATGCACCGTCCCGTCGAAATCATTCGAGATCTTGTAGCGCTCGAACTCGCCTTTGCCCGCCGCCGGAGCCGTCTTCGCCAGGAGCGCGCCGACGTCCGCCTTGCTCATTGGCTCGAAACTACGCGCCGCGTCAATCGCCTGCTGCAGGATCGGCATCGAATCGCATCCCGTGATCACCACGCTGGTCGGCAGGTTCATGGCGTAGTGCAGGCACTCCACCGGGGTCGCGGTCTTGCTGTTCAGGATCAACTGGTCGCCCAGCGGCTTCATGCCCAGCACACCGATTTCGTGCTTCACCAGCACGGGCAACACTTTCTTCTCGAAGCTGTCATAGTGCGCGTCCATCACGTTCAGCGGCATCTGCACCGCGTCAAACGTAAACCCGTGCGCGAACGCGGTCTCGAGCATCTTCAAATGAATGTCCGGGCTCTTGTGCCCGGTGAATCCGATGTAGCGCACCTTGCCCTGCTTCTTGGCTTCGAGCACCGCGTCCATGCCGCTGCCCGCCGCAAAGATGCGCGTCGGATCGGTGTCTCGGATCACTTCGTGAAATTGCAGCAGGTCGATGTGATCGGTCTGCAGCCGCCGCAGCGACTCTTCCAGTTGCTCAATCGCGGCCTTCTTGGTCTGGCCGTCGATCTTGGTCATCAGGAACGCTTTCTTCCGGTAGCCGTCGCGCAACGCCTTCCCCATGCGCACTTCGCTCTCGCCGCCGTTATAGTCCCAGCAGTTGTCGAGGAAGTTGATGCCCGCATCCATCCCGGCGCGAATGATCCGGATACTCTCCTGCTCGTCCGCCTGCTTGCCCAGGTGGTAGCCGCCGAGGCCCACGATGGAAATCTTCTCGCCGGAGCGTCCCATGGTACGCATCGGGATGGGCGCGTCAGCGGCATGCGCCAGTTTGTCGTGCAGAGATGTGAGGATGCTGGTGGCAGCGGCCGTCTTCAGAAAACTCCTGCGATCCATAGGAGACCCCTCAGTTTTCAAGCCAAAGGCCGGATTCGGTGCCGACAAGTGTACTGCGAGGGACAAAAAAGGCAAAGGCTCCCAGCGGCAGGAGCCCAGAGCTCGAAGCTCGGAGCCTCTTTATCCTACCAATTCATCTTCAACGCAAACTGAAACTGCCGCGGATCGTACGCCGCTGTGGGAGTGCCCGCATTCGAGAACAGCGGGCTGACCGCCGAGACGTTGAACTTGTTCACAATGTTAAACATGTCCACGATGAAGTCCATGTTGAAGCGCTCGCTGAAATTAATGCGCTTAGCGACGCGCAGATCGTCAAACACCGTCCATGGCTGGATGCCTGCGTTACGACCCAGGTTCCCATCGAGTTGGAGCAGCGTCGGCGTCGTCAGGGTGGCCGCGAATCCGTTGATGCACGGCTCCTGGAAAGTGCCGCTGGGGGAATATTTCGACTGGTACGATTTGCCGCAGGCCGGATTCACGAACGTGTTCGGCCGTCCGGTGAGCGAGGACAACTGCAGATTGTCCCCGTTGCCGGTGATGATATTGAACGGCCGGCCAGAAGCCACCTCGACCACCGGAGAAAATGTCCAGTCGCTCAGGACCTTGCGGCCAAAACCGCCGCCACTCAACTTGCCCGTCTGGTACACGCCGCTGAAAACGAAACGGTGGCGCTGATCGAAGAGCGAATTGGACCGGTCGACGCCGGGGTAGAAGCTGTCCTGCGGAGTGAGAGTGGACTGCAAGTCGGTCGAGTCGTCGATGGAATGCGACCAGGTGTAAGACGCGAGAAATTCATAGTGCCGGCTGAAGCGCTTTCGCAGGTTGGCGCTGAAGCCGTGATAGATCGAACTTCCGTTCGAGTAGTTGGCGTCCATATCGCCGAACGGCACACAATTCGCATAGGTTGCGGGATTGCAGTTTGCGTTGAATCCCTGGCTTACCAGACGGCTCTCTATCGACTGCGCCAAGGTTACGCAAGAACTCGCCGGTGCTCCCGCGGCCAGCAGTGCAGCGGCAATCGAAGGATTCATGCCGCCAGGCCGGAAGAAGTTCATGAGGGAAGAGCTAACCCACGGACCAAGTAGGCCGGAACCGCAAGGAGGTCCGCTGCTACCCACCGTGAAGGGGCTGGCAGGAGTTTGTCCGGCAGCGAGCGCCGCGTTGAAATTGGCAACCATCAGATCGCCGCGAATCGTGTTGGCGTTGATGGGCCGGTTGAGATGGCGTCCGCCGTTGTAGTTGTAAGCCAGGGTCAGGGCAAAGCCTCCGCCCAGATCCCGTTCGATTGTGAAATTGGCTTGCTGGGCATACCCATACACGAAGTTCTTCGCTTGCGGGTATCCGAACGGCTGGAAACCCAGCGGCAGAAAGGTCGATGACGCCGGGTTGGCCAGGTTCAGGTTCAGGTAATTCTGGTTCAAGAACACCGATTGCGGGAAATTCAAGGCTTGGAACTGCTGCTGGTTTGGCAGGTACCCAAGGTTTGCGTTGGCCAGCGGGAACGGTGACGGCTCACAGCCCGGCTGGTTTAACAATCCCTGGAAAATCGTGAACGCGTTGAGATTGCCGGGACTGCCCGACCCGGTGCAGAATCCGGTTCCGCCAAAAGCCAACTGCCCGCTCGACGAGCCGTCACTGGCGTCGCCCAGGAAGTACAACCCGAGCAACGGATGATCGTAGAACATCCCGTACGACGCACGAATCACCGTCTTGCCATCCCCTTTCGGGTCATAGGCGAGTCCTAAGCGCGGCTGGATGTTGTTCGTGTCTGTCTGAATCCCCTTCTGTATTCCCAGCAGGTTGTACGCGGGAAGTGCCAGGCCCTGCGGCGGCTTGAACTTGGGAGGAAATTCGACGTCGTACCGGACGCCAAGGTTCAACGTGATGTTGGGACGAACTCGCCAGGAATCCTGCCAAAACAGCCCGAGTGGTTTGTTTGAGAACGTGTCGCTTGGACTCCCCAGGCCCTGGATGAAATCTCCGGGAAGCCCCGCGCCGTAGGCCTGCACCGGCGACAAGTCCGGGAAGGGGACAGTCTGCCCTGGGTGCAACGGGTCGGGGAGCGGAGCAAACATCAGATTCGATGCGGAAAACGATCCGAAGTCGTAGACTCCCCCGTAGTTGACGGTAAATATCGCTTTTATCGGTAGATAGTTAAAGTCGAATCCCATCTTGGTGTCGTGGTGGCCCACCGTCCAGGACAAGTTGTCAGTGGACTGGTAGCGCTGCTCCGTGCGTTCAATATACGAATACGGCTCGCGGCCGAAATACGCGAAGCCCGGAATGTTTACTGCCGGATCAGAGCCGCCGGGAATAGCAGTGTTGTAAAAATACGAAAGACCGCGGCGGGCATACTGGAAACGGAACTCGTTCACTTTGTTGTTGCCAATCGTCCACGTATCTTGCACCGTGCCGGCCACGTCACGAAAGGTCTGTTCCGAAGTGCGCGAGTAGGCATTCTGCCCGAACGGCTGGGACTGCCCGCCGACCTCGATCCCAGTAACCGTGCTCGGGCTGACGTTGACCCGCAGCATCAGCCGGTTGCTGTTGCTCACGTTGTGATCGAGGCGCAGCGAGTAGAGGCTGGTGCCTTCGAAGACGGGAAAGTTTCCTACCTGCGACGCCAGCGTCTGATAGGAGGTTGGCACGGGCACGCACGGCCCCGGGGGTTGGCAAGTAGTGGGGAAGCCGGCCCAACTTGACAACCCGCCTAACGTCAGAGCCTTCACCATGTCACTGGGCCACTGTCCGTTCACTCCCTGGCCGGAGGAGGCCCCCGCGAGCACCGCGTAGGACCCCACTTCTTTGCCAATCATGCCGGTAGGGTCGCCTAGTACCGCTGCCCCTACACTCGGATTGGTGAGGAACCCGACTTGGTCGGGGGTCAACTGCAGGGTCTTGAATGGCAGGCCTACTAGAGTCGTATCGAACGGAACCAGGCCGAAATTATTTTGACCGATGCTCGAGAATCCGGTCTCATGCCGACGCGTAATTTCGTAGGAGAAGTAGTAGTACGTCTTGTCCTTCTTGATTGGACCGCCGAACGCGGCGCCGGCTTGCACGCGGGTATAGGCCGGGTTCGGACACGGCGGTGTCAAGCAAACCGCGAACGGGTTCACCGCCTGGAAATTCCGGTTGCGCAGGTAGCCGAAGACGTCTCCGTGAAATTCGTTCGATCCGGAACGCGTGATGATGTTGACCACGCCACCGGACGCCCGGCCATACTCGGCCGCGTAGCTGTTGGTGATGATCTGGAATTCCTGCACCGCCTCCTGCGAAACCGTGGACCGCACTCCGTTTACCGAATTGTCGGTAGCATCGGCGCCGTCCACATTTACCAGGTTCGACCGGGCGCGCTGACCACTCATATTGAGGCCCGAAGTCGGCGCCGCGCCGGTGTTGGGAGCGTTGTCGCGCACCACCTGCGAATCGGTCAAGGTGAAGTTGATGTAGTTGCGGCCGTTGATAGGCAGGTTATCGATGCGGCGCTGGTCGATGGTGTTCGTGGTCGAACTGCGCGTAGTCTCAACCAGTTCCGCCTCCGAAGTCACCGTAACCACCGTTTGCCCTCCGCTCACCGTCAGCGTGACCGGCAGTTCTTTCATCTGGCCGACGGTCACTGGCTGGTCGTGGGCCTCGGCTTTGCCGAACCCGGGCGCTTCGACGGTTACCGTGTACATGCCCGGGGGCAGGGAAAGCAGGTCATATTCCCCGTCTTTGTTCAGGCCGGTACCGCGCTCAAACCCCTTGTTCTGCTCCCGCGCTGTGACGGTTGCGTTGGTGACCAGGTTGCCCTTCTCATCCCGCACGGTGACATGCAGATCGCCGGTGGCTGCGCCCTGGCCGAATCCCAGGCCGGTGGCAATTGAGGCAAACATCAGGGCAAGCAAGATCTTCATCATCGGTCTCATAGGGTTTTCCTCAAAAAGCGCGGCGCGATGAAAAGCACGGTGGCAATGTAGGTGCGATTGAGTGGTCCAGGCAACCGACATAAAGCGATACCCGGGGTATGTCGCACCTTGTCGTAACAGACGTTGAGGAGGCCAGCTCGTGATCGGGCTCACCAGAGTGGGCGCTTGGACACGAAAAAGGTTCGGGGTTCAAAATACCCACCCTGTTCTCCTGCAGATACATGTTTGCCGGCGGCAAAAGCGCAAGCCGCGGAAGACAAAAGCGGGTTTGTTGGCAGGCTGACTGACTGAGGTGCACGCGTTTAGGGGCCGCTAGGTCCCGGTAGCTTGTACATCAGGAGATGCGGCGAAAGCAAGATAAATTGATGAGGAGAATAGGTTTAGTAAGCTCCCGAGTGCCAGAGCGGGAAGGTCGCGAGCTAGCGCTCGATGCCTGACGCCTCGCGCTTCGTGGTCTTGAAGGCCCACGCCATGCGGGGTGTGTTGTGCGAGATTCCGAGGCGGCCCCGGGAGTCCAGCAAAATAATTCCGCCGTGGCCGTTCACCCTGGCTTTCAGATAGTTCATCGCCTCCTGCGAAACCCATTCGGGCGCGTTGCCGGCCAGCACCCGATCGGCCGCCCACTTCGCGAGCACCAGCTTCATGATCGGTTCGCCCCAGCCTGTGAGCGACGCGGCCGCGCTTTCATTGTCGGCGTAAACGCCACAGCCGATCAGCGAGGAATCTCCCAAGCGGCCGGGGGCTTTGTTCAAAGTCCCGCCCGTCGAAGTCGCCGCGGCGATGTTGCCGTCGCGGTCGAGCGCAATCGCGCCGACGGTATCGTGCGAGATGGTGGGGGCAAACAGATCGGGCGCTTCTTTAGCCGCCCGCGACTGAAATTCGCGCAACCGCTCCACTTCGCGCGGGATAACGAGTTCTTCGTTCTCGCAGAGGGCGATGCCATGTTCGGCGGCGAAGCGCTCCGCGCCTTCCGCGACAAAGTACACATGCGGACTCTCACTCAGGATCTTGCGCGCGGCGCGAATGGGATTGGGTAGCCTCTCCACCCCGCCCACGCCGCCGCCGCGCAGCGTCGATCCCTCCATGATGAAGGCGTCGAGCTGCACCTTGCCGTCGCGATTCAGGAAGCTGCCGCGGCCGGCGTCGAAGGTCTCGTCGTCTTCCATCACGACGACAGCTTCTTCCACGGCATCGAGTGCCGAGCCGCTCTTGCTCATGGCCTGCCACCCGGCGGCGACGGCGTTGCGCACGCCGTTCAGGTGGGCCTCGACCATGTCATCGGGAATCGCCCACGCGCCACCGTGCACCACCAGTACGGGATCGGTTGCCAAGCGCACCTCACTCACGAAAAATGCCGGGATAGTCTAGCACTGGAGGCAGTTCCCAGTTGTCGGTTCTCAGTTCTCAGCGGGCGGAAGAGGCGGAGGAGTCTCAATTTGATTCGCTTCGAGCTAAGTTATTAAAAACCCGTTCGAGCGGTCGGAGCGGGTGAAAGGCCGATTGGCATTCCCACCTAGAGTGCCCGTTAATTGCTATTAGGGCCGCTAGGGGCGACTCGCGGAAGCCGGGACGTGGTTTTCCCTGTCCCGCGCATCCGAACGCAAGAGCAAACGTTTTATCGGTGTTTCGTTATCCGCAAGCTATTCCATTTTGGGAAGCCCTTGGACAAGCTTCTGCCTCTCCCCGGGACTTAAAACTGAGAACTGAGAACCGAGAGCTGGTTTCAGTGCCCCGCTGCGCTTGCCGCTTGCTTCACCGGCATGCCTTCGTAGTCGCGCACGTCGACCGGGCCGATGGCGAGTTTCTTCAGGTCGCCTTCGATCTTCGCGCGATCACCCGCGCCAATCACCACCGACGTTTCCGGATGAATGTATTTCTCGGCCATGTGCTGCACGTCGTCGGAGGTTACCGCGTCGATCTTCGCTGGCAACTGCTGGTAGTAGTCGAGCGGCAGGTCGTAGATGAACAGGTCGCCGATGGTGTCGGCGGTCTCCTCTGAGGATTCGAACAGTCCCGCGAGCGAGTGCGAGAAGGAGCCTTTCGCCAACTGCATTTCGTCGAGGGTCGGCAGGCTGGTACGAATTCGCTCGAGCTCTTTGAACAGTTCCTGCACGGCCGCAGCGGTCGCGTCGGTGCGGATCCCTCCTCCGGCAAGAAACAGGCCAGGGCCCCGCCGGTAGAGGAAAAGCGAGAAGCCGCCGTAGGTATAGCCGTGTTCTTCGCGCAGGTTGGAATTGATGCGGCTCGAAAACAGGCCCCCGAGAATGTTGTTCATCACTTCGAGCGGAACGTAGTCGGGAGTCGAGCGCGGCACTCCCAGGTTGCCGACTAATAGAAAAGTTTGCGCCGCTCCCGGCTTGTCGACGATGGAAATAGCCCGCGAGATCTTCACATTGACCGGAGGGGGCTCGTGCTTGCTGGTCACCCCCTGCCACGCGCCGAAATACTTCTCCGCCAGCGTGTGAGCTTCGCCGGGAGTGAGGTCGCCAGTCAGCACGAGCGCTGAGTTCCCGGGGGCGTAGCCTGCCTGCCACATCTTCCGCAAATCGTCGCGGGCGATGGCGCGGTTGGCTTCGATCGTGCCGACTTCGCGGTAGCCGTACGGGTGCCCCGGGCCGTACACGGTCTTCATGAGGACACCGATGGCAAGCTGCGTAGGATCATCTTGAATCTGCAGGATGTCGGTTTCGCGGTTCTTGCGCACGCGCTCAATCTCGGCGGGATCGAACTTCGGGTGCGTCACGACATCCGCGAGCAGGTCGAGCGCGGCGTCGACATTCGACTTCAAAGTTCGGATGGCGACCTCGGAGTCATCGCTTACCGAAACCTGGCGTACGGACGCGCCGATCTGGGCGGCGTCGTCAGCGATCTGCGTGGCAGTTCGGTGATCGGTGCCTTCTGGGAGCATTTGTGCGGTGAAGGACGCCAATCCCGGTTTCTCGACCGGGTTGGCGTCGCTGCCGTTCAACACTTCCAGGTGAGCCGAAACCATGGGCAGCTGATGTTGCTCCAACAGCATCACGCTCAAGCCGTTGGCCAGTTTGAAGCTGGTGGGAACAGGCAAGCTTAACTTCGATGGTGGTCCGGCGGGCGGAGGATTCGCGCGCCAGGGTTCGTCAGGCATCGTGCCGGCGACGACGGTCTCTTTCGATTTCTTCTCTGCTTCCTTGGTGCTGGGAGGATCGTCGACCATACGGTCGCCGGGCAGTCCCCACACCACCACGCGCGCCGAGGTCTTGAGTTTCTCTTGGGCGATTCGCTTCAGGTTAGCCGTGGTGGCCTGGTTGTAACGTTCCAGGTCCTTGGGCAAGTAGCCGGGATCGTGCAGATACTGGTTGTACTGGTTCAGGCGGTCAGCAATGCCGTCGAAACCGCCCAGGCGCTCGAGGCCGCCGATGATATGCGTCTCAATCAGGTTGCGGGCGCGGTCGAGTTCGGCTTGTGTGGGACCGTCGGCGCGCAACTTTTCGAGTTCATCGTTGATGGCTTTTTCAAGATCCTCCGGTTTCACCCCGGGCTTGGCCGTGGCCTGGAGTTCAAACACAGAACCCAGCAACAGGTTCTGATTCTGCACCTCCACGTCCTGCGCGATTTGTTTTTCGTAGACGAGTTTCTTGTACAGGCGGCTCGACTTGCCGCCGCCGAGAATCTGCGCCAGCAGGTCGCTTTCGGCGTCGCCAGGCTGGTAGATCGAGGGCATGATCCAGCCCATGTAGATTCGCGGCAGTTCGACCTGATCAGTGATCTTGGCGCGGCGCTCGGCAGTGATCGGCGGGGTGCTGGCAGTGATTTTCGGAACAGGAGGGCCGGAGGGAATCGAAGCGAAGTATTTTTCGACCCACGCCTTAGCCTGAGCTGGGTCGAAGTCGCCGGTGATCGTGAGGCTGGCGTTGTTGGGCGTGTAGTACTGGCGGAAGAACTCGCGAATGTCGTCGATGCGCGCTGCCTCGATATCGTGGTGCGAGCCGATCACGTCGGCATAGTAGGGATGCTCGCGCGGAAACAGCTGGTGATACAACTCCTCCTCGACCAGCCCGTAAGGGGAGTTCTCGACCGACTGGCGGCGCTCGTTGCGCACAACGTCGCGCTGGTTGGCGAGGCGCTCCTGGTCGAGTTTGCCGAGCAGGTAGCCCATGCGATCGCTTTCGAGCCAGAGCGCCAGTTGCAGCTGATTGGAGGGAAGGGTTTCAAAATAGTTGGTGCGGTCGAAGTCGGTGGTGCCGTTGATGTCGCTGGCGCCCGCCCCTTCGAGGTAGTGGTGATGGGCTTTGGGGCCGACGTGCTGCGAGCCTTCGAACATCATGTGCTCGAACAAGTGAGCGAATCCGGTGCGTCCGGCGCGCTCGTTGGCGGGGCCGACGTGGTACCAGAGGTCGACGGCCACCAGCGGCAGGCGGTGGTCCTCAGCGAGGATGACCTCGAGGCCGTTCTTGAGCGTGTACTTGTCGTACTTGATCTGGGGAGCCGAAACAGATGCAGCCGAGGCTTGGGCGGAAACGTGCGATTCATACAAGCCCAAAAGCAGACAAGTTGCCAGCAAGATGCGAGGAATATTCGCCAACTTCTTCATGAACGAAGTCTCCGGAAACTTGATGGATCGTTAGACTCGGCGGCGGAGGCAAGGATAGCGCGGAACGGATGTCGTCAACCGACTTACGCTGCGGATCGTCCCGCCGGCAACGATGTTCTTCCCGCGCGTTCCGTCTGCAGCCAGGTGAAGTAGATGCGGTGGGCCACGGTGATGGTCGAGAGCACCGCGATGACCCAGAGCACGGGCGCCATGCGATTGAAAACTGAGCCGAGAATGAGTAGCACCAGGCGCTCGGGCCGCTCCATGAAGCCGACCTTGCAGGTGTCGATGAGCGACTCGGCGCGGGCGCGGGTGTAGCTGACCATGACGGAGCTGATCATCGCGAGGGCGGCGAGCACGACATAAAAGAACCGGCCGCCGCGCGAGTAGTAAACCAGCAGGCCGAAGAAAAGCGCGGCGTCACTGTAACGATCAACGACAGAATCGAAGAAAGCGCCGAAGCGCGTGACCTGGTTGCGGGCGCGGGCGACGCGTCCATCCACGAGGTCGAAGAAGCCGGCGCCGAAGATCACCAATCCGGCGTAGAAAAACATGCGCGCCTGGTTGTCGGCGTTGGCGTAGCCGAACAAAAACGCGGCGACGGTGTCGATGACCAGACCCAGGAACGTCAGGAAGTTGGGGCTGATCCGCGCGAGAGCCATGCGGTTGACGATGGCGCGCAGCAGCTTGCCGCAGGCGTTGCCGAAGGCGCTGGTCCAAGTCATCCGGCTTGCGCCTCGTCGTGCATGGTGGTGAGTTTGAGAATCTCCATCTCGCGCGTGCCGTTAGGAGTTACCACGGTGGCGGAGTCGCCGACTTTCTTGTTCAGCAGCGCGCGGCCGATCGGGGAGGTAGTGGAAATCTTGCCGGAGGCGACGTCGGTCTCTTCACTCGTTACCAGCTTGTACTCGATTTCCTCGTCCTTCTCGTTGTCGTAGACCTTCACCGTCGAACCCAACCCGACTTTGTCTTTCGGGATGTTGTTCATGTTGATGAGCGAGAGGTCGGCGAGGCGGCGGCCGAGCTGGCGCAGGCGGGCCTTGACGAACTCCTGCCGCTGCTTGGCCATGTGGTACTCGGCGTTCTCGCTGAGGTCGCCGAGGGCGACGGCCTTTTTGAGTTCCTTGGGGAGCTCGTGGCTCAGTTCGTGTTCCAGGGTCGCGATTTCTTCCTGGAGTTTTTTCTTGATCTGCTCAGTCATGCTCTGGGGGATTATAAACCGCGTTCGGTCGGTGGAGGGGCGCTCTGTCGCCCCTTCGGGACTTGGCGTGCGTCCGGGCGCCTCACCCACGGCTTCGCCGTGGGCTTCATTCTTACGCCCCTTCGGGGCTGGAGAGGAATTCGGGGCGCGGGAGAAGGGAGCCGTGGGAATTTGACCGCGAGGCGGGGCGGGGACGCCCGCCGGTCAGCCGGCAGGATGCCAGCGCTGCTTTCGGCTCGGATTAGGCTGTGGGGTCGTCTCCAAAACGCGCGACCGTTACATACAAGCTGATCGGACTCACGGGATGGGGGAGCCTGAAAGACGGGGTCAACGCTCTTGTTTTCTGGGAGTTGCCGCGAAAATGAGGCAATTCGGAAGTGGCTTCGTGACTCGGCCGATGCTCGGAAACCCGCGTCAGGATTGCCTTTTTCGATCGAATCGACTAGTATATTTACGGTAGTTCCTTCATAAGTGTCCCGGCGCTAATAGGTGTCCCCTCATGATTATCAGCGACGGCTTCCACATCGGCGACAAAGTTGTTTATCCCAACCACGGCGTAGGCGTAATCGAGCAGATCAGCAGCCGGACCATTGGCGCCTCGGTCGAGAAGTTCTACTTGCTCAAAATTAAGTCCAGCAGCCTGAAGGTGATGGTGCCTTTCAACAACGTCAATAACGTTGGGCTGCGGCGGGTCGTGCGGAACGGGGAAATCCAGAAAATCCTTGATTTTCTGACAGATGGCGAGTGCGAGAACAACGCCGACTGGAAATACCGCTTCAAGGAGAACTCCGAGCGCATGCGCACGGGCTCGCTCCTGGAAGTGGCCTCGGTCCTGAAGGGTCTGCTGATGCTGAACCAGTCGAAGCCGCTGTCGTTCCGGGAGAAGAAGATGCTGGAGCGGGCGCGCTACTTGCTGGTCAGCGAGCTGACGATGGCCAAGAACTGCGAAGAGCGGCAGGTCGAGGATCTCCTGTCCAAGGCCTTGGCCAAGCACAAGTTGCGGTTCCCGGAAGCGTCGGAGTTCGAGGCTTAGTCGTCAGTCTTCAGTCACAAGTCTTCAGCCTAAGATCCTCAGCCACCGGCGCGCACAGCTTGCACCGGTGAGCGCAATGCTTTGATCAGGCCGTTTAGGATTCTCCCGGTTTCGATCGTTAAGTCCTCAATCGCTTCGCGTCGTTCTCCGACAGGTAGCCAAGTTGTTCCGCAACCAACGATTGTGTTTCCAGTTCCAGAAGCGATCCACGCGCGTGACAGAGGAAAAGGGCGAACTCGCGGTCGGTGGATCTTCCTTTCCCCTCTGCGATGTTGCTTGGAATGGAGACCGCCGCTCTTCGCATCTGGCTGGTTAGTCCGTAAAGCTCACATTTCGGAAACCGCTGTGTAGCGCGGTACACCTCGAGAACCAACTCAACCGACTTGCGCCACGCCTTGAGGTCCTTGTAGCAGCCGCTCACAATGGCTCCTCCCAAGCCGTTGTAGATGTTATGGACGATAGCGGTATGTGACCGATGAACGGCCGCGTAGGTTGGAGTTCACGAAATCTCTCGAGGAACTCCCGTCAGAAACTCCCAGTCGTGGTTTTAAGCCGCGGCAGCAACTTCGATGATTTCCAACCCTAGCTGGGCGGCTTTTCGCTTGAGATGGATGACCTGCTGTTTGCGGTGTTGGGCCTCATAGAACTCGGCTCCTTGGTCCACATATTTCATTCCGTAGCGCAGCCTGCGGTAGAGGAGCCGGGCGAGTTTGGCGGCCATCGCCTTGGTCGCCACCGGAGGCCCCAGCCGAGTCCGAAATCGGCGGAACTGCGCCCCTAAATAACTGTCGCTCTCCCGTAGAGTAGTGGCCGCCATCCTTAAGACAGTGGTCGCGCGGTTGTTGGTGGGCATGCGACCTTTCCCAAAGACCTTGCCCCCACTGATTTGGTTGTCCGGAGAGAGCTTCAGCCAGGAAACAAAATGGTTCTCGGTCTTCCACTTGCTCATATCCCATCCTACTTCGCTGACCACCGTCATCGCCGTCATGGCGTCGATGCCATCGATCTGGGTCAGGTCCGTACCGGTCATGCGAAACAACTCTCCCCGCAAGTTAAACTGTGGATTGCCTTTCTTCTTCTTGCGCCGTCCCTTTCGCGTCTCTTCCGGCAGAGTGGCCCCCTGGGTCCGATCCTCTAGTCGCGCGAGGTACTGTGCCAGCTGCTGATCGCACTCCGTGATCTGTTTCTGGCAAAACTCGTATCCCGCCTGTTCCTGCCGCAAGACAAACAGCTGATCCTCTTGCCAGTTGCCCTCCAGAGCCTGCGCGATCTCTTGCTCGCTGGCTTCCACCCGGCAATCCCGATACGCCGCCAGTTCCCGCGGATCGCGTTGCCCATCCAGAATCGCCTTCAGGATGGCCTGCCCGGTCACCCCGCTGATGTCGCTGATCACGTTGGCCAACTGGATATTCATCTGCGTCAGCGCCTTCTGCATGCGCTGAATGTGGCGACCGGTACTCCGCACCAGATCCTGGCGCTGTCGCCAGTACGTCCGCAGGATGCGAATCTCCTGCGACGGGCGAAACGAATTTCGCAATAAGCCGTACGTGTGCAGCTTCATCAACCACTGGCTCTCCTGCACGTCCGTCTTCCGCCCCGGCAGATTCTTCGTCTCGCGTGCATTCACCAGATACACTTCCATACCCGCCTCTTCCAAAATGTCGTAGACCGCGATCCAATAGACTCCCGTAGATTGCATCGCCACCGTGCGCATCCCGCATTGTGTCAGCCACTCGGCCATCTTCTTCAGCTCGGCGGTCGTGCAACCAAAGCATCGCACCGGTTGTGGGTCGCGGCTCGGCGGTACCGCTACGTAGTGGGATTCATTCCCGATATCAATGCCCGCAGCATGGGGATGCACCACCTCCAGACTGAGGTCTTCGCTCTGCATCTGGCGCATCATCTCCCGTCGTTGCTTGCGGTTCATCTCGTTCCACTTGACCAGCGTTGGGTTGTCACTTGCTTCCTTGCCTTGCTTCTTGTCTTTCCAGGCTCTCTTCGATGGTTGGCTTTTCATGCTAACCTTCTCTTGTTGTATTCAACCTGGCCCGGCCCGGGCGGCGAAACTGACACAATCTCTCCATCGGGGTC
>CAZXKO010000054.1:0-24602 GCA_964641665.1 uncultured Acidobacteriaceae bacterium | reverse complement strand
CAGCGAGAATACGGCGCCCTGGCTGCTGAAGGAAGAAATGCGGCGTGCTGGTTCATTGTTGCTGCAGATTGCGCGCGAGTGCTCAGTTCCGGCCGGACATGCGCTGGCTGTCGATCGCGTCGCGTTCGCGTCGCGAGTGACTGAGGTGATCTCGAACGAGCCGAGGATTCGCGTGCGGCGCGAAGAGGTTACGACTATCGCTGAGGGCTCTGACATCACTATCGTTGCGACCGGACCTCTTACTTCGGAGCCTCTTACCAAAGAAGTCGCGCGCTTGAGTTCAGAGCTGCCCGTCGAGCAGTCAGAGGCGCCCGCCCCACGAAATCCTCATTTGTACTTTTACGATTCGATCAGCCCGATCGTCGAGGCGGATTCGATCGACATGAGCAGAGTCTATCTAGCAGCGCGCTACGACAAGGGCACGGCGGATTACATCAACTGCCCCATGTCGATGGAGGAGTACGGCCGCTTCTACGATGCGCTGGTGGCGGCCGAATCGGTCGAGGAGCGCGACTGGGAGAAGCTGAACTACTTCGAAGCGTGCTTGCCGATCGAAGAAATCGCTCGCCGGGGGCGCGACACCCTGCGCTTCGGTCCCATGAAGCCGGTTGGTCTGCGTGATCCGCGCACCGGCAAGCCGCCTCACGCGGTGGTGCAGTTGCGGCAGGAGAACCTTCGCGCCGACTCCTACAACCTGGTGGGGTTCCAGAATCACTTGAAATTCGGCGACCAGGCGCGGGTTCTGCGACTCATTCCCGGCCTCGAGAATGCTCGCTTCCTGCGCTACGGCCAGATTCATCGCAACACGTACATCAACGCGCCCTCCCTGTTGCGCCCGACCCTGCAAATGAAGGCGCACCCGCGGGTGCTATTCGCCGGACAGATCTGTGGGGTCGAGGGATATGTCGAGTCGATTGCCACCGGGTTGATGGCGGGTGTGCACGCCGCCGCGTTGGCCTCAGCAACGGAGCCCGCGGCACCACCGCGAGCGTCGGCTTTCGGCTCGCTGATGCATTATGTGACAGAGGCGGACCCCAGGAATTTCCAGCCGGCCAACATCACGTTTGATCTGCTGCCGCCATTGGACCGGCGCGTGCGCGACCGGGTGGAACGCCATCACAGGCAGTGCGCAGCGGCGCTGCGCGCATTCGACGGTTGGGTAGACAAGATTGGTGCGGTCACGGCCACACCGTAGATCCCGTTTTCCGTCGTATCCGTGCAACAAATTGGGTTCAAGTTCCGTATCTGCTGGTGGGACGACAGCTGCCCCGCCGGGCGGGTTACGTTCAACAGTTCGCTACGTCCAACAAACACATGGTCTTACGCGATCTCATCGGCGACGTCCTGCGCACCCTGTGGGCGCACAAGCTGCGCACCTTCCTGACCATGTTCGGCATCGCTTGGGGGATCGTTTCCATCGTTCTGATGGTGGCGGCCGGAGAGGGCCTGCGCGAAGGGCAGCAGATCCAGGCGCGCAACCTGGGCAAAGACGTGATGATCGTCTTCCACGGTCGCACCAGCCTGCACGCCGGAGGACAGCGCGCGGGCCGGGCCGTGCATTGGGTAGACGACGATCTGATTCCCCTCGCAGCCGCGACCCCCGATTGCGAATACGCGATTCCAGAACTGGAACAGGACACGGTACGCACCCACAGCAACTTCAATTCGGCGGCGTTGCTGGTGACCGGCTCCATGCCGCCCTTTGGCTACATTCGGAGTCTCGACGTCGGCGATGGCCGCTTCTACAACTGGGACGATCAGCGTGAGGCACGGCGCGTCGCCTTCCTCGGAACCGACGCCGCCAAACAGTTGTTCCCCCACGGCGGCTCGGCCGTCGGCGAGACGATTTATCTGAATGACGTGCCCTACGAAGTGATCGGAGTCATGGCGAAGAAAAAGCAAGACTCCAGCTATGACGGCTGGGACGTGAATAAAATCTTTGTGCCCTTCGCCGCCATGCGACGCGATTTTCCCGACAAGCCGCCGGGTACTCCTTATACATTCGACCAGCTTCTGGTAACGCCGAAGTCCGTCGGCCAGCACGAAGAATGTAAATACGAAGTACGGCGGGTGCTGGGACGACAACACGGCTTCGATCCCCACGACAAAGAAGCCTGTCCGATCTGGGACACCGTGCAGGAAGCCAAAGCCTTCGAAACCATGACGAACGGCATGAAGTACTTCCTGGGCGCGGTGGGAATGGTCACGCTGGTGCTTGGCGGACTGGGCGTGATGAACGTCATGCTGGTGGCTGTACGCGAGCGAACGCGGGAAATTGGCGTGCGCAAGGCGCTGGGCGCACGTGGCGGTGAGATTTTGCGCCAATTCTTCTTTGAAGCGTTGCTAATCGCCTTCCTGAGCGGAGCTATAGGGCTTGGGATTGCTTACGGTATCTGCGCTGCCGTGAACCTGCTGCCCATGCCAGATTTCTTTGCAGGACTGCTCCCGACGTGGAAAACGGGGCTGCTGGCTTGCTTCCTGTTGGGAATGATCGCCGTGTTCTCCGCTCTGTATCCCGCGCGTCGAGCGGCGTCGATCGATCCAATTGAAGCGCTCCGGTATGAAGCCGGCGGATAGGACCCTGAAAGCTGTGGGCTGTAGCTGACATCCCGGTGCAAGTGCTTAGAGCTAATTGCTAACGGCTGATGTTAACCGAAATCATCTACGAAGCCTGGATCGCCCTGAAGCGAAACCGCACCCGAAGTGCGCTCACTATGTTGGGCATCGTGTGGGGCATCGCGACGGTCACGTTGCTCATCGCGTATGGCAACAGCTTCCGCTCGATCCTGGTGAACGGGTTTGACGCGTTCGGCAAGAGCGTCGTCATCTGCTGGCCCGGGCAGACCAGCGAGCAACCTGGCGGACAGCGGGCCGGGAAAAAGGTTCTGCTCGAGAAGGCCGATGTCGACATGGTCAAAGCGGAGGCGCCGCTCGTAAAGCATGCCTGCCTCGAAACCGTGCGCCGGCCGGGCATCAGCTACGGCGACCGCATGGTGGGGACCACGCCGATTCGCGGCGTCTGCCCTGAATATGGCGAGATGCGCAACGAGGTGCCGTCCCAGGGCCGCTGGATTAACGCCAGCGACGAGTTGGAGCGGCGGCATGTGGTCTTTCTCGGCGGACGCGTGCGCGAGCAGCTGTTCGGTGGACGGCCGGCCGTGGGCGAAACCGTCATGATCGCCGGTCAGCGCTTCACCGTAATCGGCGTCATGGAACGAAAAATTCAACTCAGCAACTACTTTTCGAGTGACGACGACTCCGCCTGGATCCCCTACTCCGCCGCCGGCGATCTCTGGAACACCCGTTACGCAGCCGTTTTGGTGTTCGCGCCCGTTGCCCCGCAATTCGAGAAAAAAGCGATGGATCAGGTGCTGGCAGCGGTAGCGATGCGGCAACAGTTCTCGCCTACCGACAAGAAAGCGTTTCAGATGTTCGGTCGCGACGAGTTCCGTCCGATCATCGACGGCTTGACTATCGGTCTGCAGGTGTTGCTCACCTTCGTCGGGACTCTCACCCTGGGAATTGGTGGCGTCGGCGTCATGAACATCATGCTGGTCTCGGTGGATGAGCGCATCCGGGAGATCGGGTTGCGCCGGGCCCTTGGCGCGCGCAAGCGCCATATCAAACTTCAGTTCCTCGCCGAAACCCTGTTAATCATGCTGCTCGGCGGCACCATCGGAATTCTGATTTCCTATGTGATTGCAGCCGCGGTCGGCACGATGCCGATGATGGGGCCGCTATTCGAAGACGAGTCCGGGAAAGGCGACATCCATCTGAAGATTTCCCTTTTGACGGTGCTGCTCTCCACAGGAGTGCTGCTCCTCGTAGGCGTCGGGAGCGGCATGGTACCGGCGCTGCGCGCGTCAAAGCTCGATCCAGTCGAAGCCCTCCGGTACGAGTAAGTAGAAAAGCGAGCCAAGCGACCGCCGGCAGAATTTCGATTGACCCCACCTCCACTTCGCAGTACCTTGCAGGCGCGGCGGCGTGTTCCACCCCCGGGAGTCCGGACTTGGCCAAATCGGCAGTCGATGTCATTGGATCCGCGTTCGAGCACACCAAACAGCAACTGACCCAACCCTTTCGCTTCGGGCAGTGGGCTCGCCTCGCGCTATTGGGCTTGGCAACGGGAGAGATCAGCTCCGGTGGCGGTTGCAGCAATTTCCGCGGCTTGAGCGACCTTCCCTCAAGATTTCCGAGCCACGCAGGGAACTTCATATCCAATCCCGATAACCCCCTGTCTCGTTTGGGTCTTGACTGGGCGACGATCGCCAGTATCCTCGTGGTCGCCGTAGTCGGCTTCATCGTTCTCGGCTTGGTCTGGATCTACGTCGCAAGCATCAGCCGGTTCGTGTTGTTCGAATCCGTGTTGCGTAAGCATTGCGAACTGGGGGCCGGCTGGCAACGTTGGCAGGTGCAAGGGTTGCGCTATTTCGGATGGCAGCTGGCGCTCTCGATCGTGAGTCTGGCGGTAGCGGCAGTTCTTTTTCTCCCTTTGCTGCTGCCGGTTCTGGCCACAATGCGAAACAACCAATCGCCAGGGCCAGCGATGCTGCTAGCCTTGGTGCCCATGCTCCTTGTATTCGGAGCTTTCGGGCTAGTGATGATGCTCATTGGGGTTCTGGCCAAAGACTTCGTTGTGCCGCTCATGGCGGTGGACAACATAGGGGTCCTGGAGGGTTGGCGAAGGCTGGTCGCCATGGTCAAGGCGGAGGCACTTGCCTACGCCGGCTACATCGGAATGAAAATCGTCCTCGCTATCGGATCGGCGGTAGTGTTCGGGATTGTGGGTGCGATCGCCGCGGTCGTTGTCCTTATGCCTGTCGTCATCCTCGGCGTGATCACCGTCATAGTTGCCAAGGGCGCCGGACTCGGCTGGAACGTGTTCACGATCACCGCCGCGATTGTGGTTGGAGTTATTCTGCTGGCCGTCTTGCTGTATATAGTCGCTCTCGCGTGTGTGCCGGTCGCCGTCTTCTTCCCCGCATACGCCATGTACTTCTTCGCGGAGCGATACCCCACCCTGTATGCGCTGCTGTATCCTCCCTCACCCGCGGCCCAGTCACCACCGCTTCCACCCCTGTCGCCCGCTCCTGCGCCAATCCGGTAGCAGGTCTGCATTCGTCTACCGGCCCACATCCCCCGTGCCGGACGTCCTCAACTTCACGCCTTTCTCGTGAGTCCACTCGAAACGCCGGCCGATGATGCACTTCACGATCAGGTGATCCGTGGCAGGAGTGAGACCCCAACCAACGCCGAAATTGAACTCCCACTTGGGAGAGAGGTTGAGGTCCAGCGTCGGAAAGATCTGGTGTTGCTGCTGGCTGATCGAGGCAAACTCCGTGGCGGGCCCTGTGGCTCCGTAGTATTCGATGCCACCCGCAATTTTTTCCGTGAAGTCGTAACTGATCTTGACGTTGGGAGAGAACGTCCAGCCCTGGGTCACGCTGGGGCCGTGGAGCGAACGGTCGAACGCTGGATTAAAGCCGAGATACCACGGACCAAGTTTCTTATCGATGATCGGCCGCAACTCGTAGGTCCAGGTGTCGCCGGTGAAGCGAGCTTGGGTATAGCCGATTTCCTGCGACAAACTTAACCCGACAGGCCAATGCCACTTCTCGGGAACTGCGATCCGCGGACGGATGTGGTCGCCCACCCATTGCCATCCGCCGTTTGGCTGGATGGTGCTGAAGACATAAAACCCCGTTTCAAACCAGTCCGTGAAACCCTGTGTGATTTCGAGCGTCTCGTGCATGGCGTGGTTGGTGGGCTGGACACCATCGACCACGGATTTGCTCCCGTTCGCGGTGAAATTGGAGTGGATTTCGACCATGGTAGCTTTGGGTTCCACCAGTTCAGAGTCGTACACCTGGATTTCGTAGTTGTCTTGGGCGCGAGAGACGACGGCCGCCGCCAGCAGAAGCCAAAGCAGGGACAAAAGAAAGCGCCGATCGCGCATCAAGAATCGCTCCTTTGCCAGGAGCGCCCCAACACCCCGCGTCCGGCAAACCGATTGACTCCAATTCTAAGGGATTTATCAACAGCAAGCTGAGGCTGGATTTCTTGAACGTAGGAAGTACCGGTTCGTGCCCGGGAACCTCGAACCCTAAGCAGGTGTCCAATCCCTAAGACACGCCGCGTGCCCCCAAGGAGAAAATCATGGCAATGTCGATGGGAGGCAGTGGTGCGTTTGCGCCGCAGATGAACGTGACCCCGCTGATTGATGTCTTGCTGGTGCTGATCATCATCTTCATGGTGATCGTCGCGCAGTCCAAAGAGAAGGGACTGGAAGCGCAGATTCCACAACCACCGGCAAATCCGGACGCCACGCCGCCGTCGGTACGGACGATTGTGATTCAGCTGGGCGCGGGGAAGAGCGGGGAGACTCCCGTGCTGAAAATCAACGAACAGAGCGTCAGTTGGGCGGACTTGAAACCGCAGCTCGCCGACATCTTCAAGCAGCGAGCCGAGCGCGTGGCGTTTGTACGAGGCGACGATGACGTCGATTTCGAATATGTAGCCGACGTGATCGACACCGCGCGAGCCGCCGGCGTAGACAAAGTGGGATTGCTCCCAAAGGAGATGGCGGCGAGACGATAACAAGGCGGGGTAGAGACGGGGCCACGTCAAGTCCGAGGCCGGGCCGAGCCCCGCGTCTACCGCTCCGCTAGCTCGAGCACGATCACCGTGTCGAAATCGGATGCCGCGTGCGCCGGCACAGTCAACATGGCGCCTCGCTCGCTCGTCGAAACGTCGACCTTGCTGTGGCCGTTCAACGTGTATGCAGCCCTGACAGCATCGGGCAGTCGTGGCAGCGGCAGCACCGGGTCCTGCCAGTCAAGGATGTGCACGTAGATTTTATTGTCCTTCTGAGTAGTCACGCCCCAGGGACGCGGCCCGACCGGGCCGCCCCGCGTGCCATAGATAGAATCGCCGTATTGAGCCAGCCACTCTCCCATTTGATGGAGTCGCTCCACGAACTCCGGCTGAATGGAGCCGTCGGGGCGCGGTCCGATGTTCAGCAGGAAGTTTGCATTGTTGCCTGCGGCGCGTACCAGGTACTGCACCAGTTCTCGCGTGCTCTTGAAATGATCGTCCGTGGCGTTGTAACCCCAAGCTGTATTGATGGTCTCGGCGGTCTCCATCGGTAGATCGCCGATCTTCTGTTCAGCATTAAAACCCGCCGTGTTGCGGCCCGGAAGATCCTTCTCGAACATCTGAATATCTTCCCCCGGAATCGGCGCCTGATGATGGTTGTTCCCCACCAGCGTCTGCGGCTGCAGGCTGTGGATCAGCTGGTAGGTGCGATCGAGATGCCAGTCCGCCTTGGGCTTATCCCACCAGCCATCGAACCAGACGCCACTGATCTCCCCGTAGTTGGTCAGCAATTCCCTCAACTGCGCGTCCTGGTATTCAAGATATCTGTTCCAATCACCCGTATCCTGGCGCCCCGCGGATTCGCCGGTGCGGCCTCGCGGATAGTAATCCGGGTTGTGCCAGTCGAGTTGCGAGTAATAGAACGACAGGTGAATACCCTGCTTGTGGCACTCGTCCGCCAGCATCTTCAGCGGATCTTTCTTCCACGGCGTGCGTTTCACGATCGTCCAGTCCGACACCTGCGAATCGAACATGGCGAACCCGTCGTGATGCTTGCTGGTGATCGTGATGTACTTCATGCCGGCGGCCTTGGCCAGCGCCACCCACGCGGCCGTGTCGAATTTCTCGGGGTTGAACTGCTCCGGCAGTTTCTCGTAGTCCGCGATTCGAATCCTGCGGTTCTGCATCACCCACTCGCCGTCCTCGAGAACGCTGTACACGCCCCAGTGGATGAACATGCCGAACTTGGCGTCCTGAAACCAACGGCGCGCGGCAAGATTGCCGGCGGTAGGTGAGGGGGACTGGGCGTTGGCGCGCGAGAGAAGAGGCAAAAGGAAACACAAAATCAGCAGCGAGCGAAGACGGGCAGAAAACCTGTTCGGGATCATGGCTGGCAAGGATAATCGCGGCGAGGAGACAGGTAAAGAGCACGGTCCATTCGGGGGTGTTTCTACCAATTACTCCCTCGCCCGATTCTTGATCCAGATCGGCGCCCCGACAAACCCGAAGGCGTGCCGGATTTGGTTTTCCAGAAAACGCTGGTAAGAGAAATGCAATTTCACGGCGCGGTCGGTGAACAGGATGAACGTAGGTGGGGCCACGTTGGACTGCGTCATGTAGAGGATTCTTACTCGCTGGCTCATGGGGACTGAGGCGCGTTCGAAGTCGACCGTCTTCAGGAATCGGTTCATCTCGCCCGTGCCAATGCGCTTGCGCCGTTCGGCAGCAACTTCTTCGACTAGCGGGAAAATCTTGTCGACGTTCTTGCCCGTCGCGGCAGAGATGAACAGCACAGGCGCGTAACTGAGGAACTTTAGGGAATCGCGCAGGCGCTCGACGTAGAGCTTCTGGTCCTGGGGACGCTTGGAGTCCTGAATGCGGGCGGCGCGGGCTTGACTGACGGCACGGTTCTTGCCGGTGGTGATCAGGTCCCACTTGTTGACCAGGATGATCAGAGATCGGCCGCTCTCGTGAGCGTACCCGGCGATGGTGGCGTCGAGCGAGCTGACACCCTCGGTGGCGTCGATGACGAGCAGGGCGATGTCGGCGTCTTCCAGATGCTTGCGCGACATCACAACCGACAGCTTCTCGGCCATCAGCCGCGTCTTACCCTTACGTCGGATCCCCGCGGTATCAATAAAGCGAAACCGCTTGCCGTTGCGTTCGACGATTTCATCCACCGCGTCGCGCGTGGTGCCGGGGATGGGGGAGACAATGGCGCGGGAGGTGCCAGTAAGTTGATTTAGCAGCGTGGACTTGCCGACGTTGGGGTGCCCGATGATGGCGATTTTCACTTCAGTCGTTGGTCGTCGGTCGCCGGTCGTCGGCTCGTCGATAACTGACTCGACGGCTCTCTCTCCTCCCGGTGCGAACTCCGGAATCTCGGGGCCCTCAGCCTCCTCCGTGACCTCTGTGCCCCCCGCGGTTGGGGCGTTTCCATCCGAGACCTGTTCCTTTGCTGGCAGCACCGCCAGCAACTCGTCCAGCAAGTCGTCGATTCCGTGACCATGCTCGGCCGAGAGTGGAAAGATGTTCTTCAAGCCCAGTCGGTGGAAGTCCCCGGTCAGTGCCTCCTGCCGGTCGCTATCGATCTTGTTGACCGCAAGCAACAGAGGCTTCCCCGTTTTCTTCAACAAGCGGGCGAGGTCAAGATCGGGCGCCGCCAGTTCCGTGCGTCCGTCGACCACCATGACGATCGCAGCCGCCTCGTCGAACGCAACCCGCGCCTGACGAAAAATTTCCGACGGTATGAACTCCTTATCCTCAGGAATAATGCCTCCCGTATCCACCACACGGAACCTGCGACCGCGCCACTCGCTGTCCCCGTAAAGGCGGTCGCGGGTGATGCCGGGCTCGTCGCCGACGATGGCGCGCCGGGACCCAACCAGCCGATTGAACAAAGTGGACTTTCCGACGTTGGGGCGGCCCACGATGGCGAGGAGCGGATGCTGCCGTTCTCGTTCAGCAAGAGCCTGTCCTGATTGTGAAGAAGTGCCCGTCGCGACCGCGTATTGCTTGTGTTTTTTTGACAAGGATGCTCAATTCTACGAACCGCTGCTGCTTCGTGCGCAATCTAGTTATTATAGAGACTCCGTGCCTTCCGCTTCCCAGCCCGCGTCCTTCGGCCGTTCCCGCACGGGCAAACAGGACGTTTCCCTCTACAACTTCTTCGCGCCTGCGGGCGTGCTCTCAAGGATGCACCCGGCGTACGAATTCCGCCGCGGACAGCTGCAGATGGCCCAGGCAGTCGAGCAGGCGCTAGAAGAAAAGCGTCACCTCATTGTCGAAGCCGGCACCGGGACGGGTAAGACGCTCGCCTACCTGCTGCCCGTCATCCGCTCAGGAAAGCGCGTCATCATCTCGACCGGCACCAAGAATCTGCAAGAGCAGCTCTTCTACAAAGACATTCCGTTCCTCGAGCAGGCTCTGTTTCCCAATGGCGAGAGCAAACTGAACGTCTGCTATATGAAGGGACGCAATAACTACCTTTGCAAGAAGAAGCTATACGACCTGACGGATCAGCCCGTGCTCTCGGGGCTGGAAGAAATCGAGCACTACCGCGCCATCGCCGCCTGGGAAAAGACCACGCACACCGGCGACCGGGCCGAACTCGCATCCCTACCTGAGGCCAGCGCCCTCTGGCACAAGCTGGATGCGCGTTCTGATACCTGTCTCGGCCAGAAATGCAGCGCGTTTGACACGTGCTTCATCACAGAAATGCACCGCCGGGCCATGGAAAGCGACATCATCATCGTCAATCACCACCTGTTCTTCGCCGACCTCGCGATCAAGCAAGCGTCGGAGTATGCGCCGGATGCGGGCATCCTGCCCGAAGTTGGCGCCGTGATCTTCGACGAGGCGCACGAACTGGAAGACGTGGCCAGCAGCTACTTTGGCATCTCGGTCAGCAATCAGCGTGTCGAGGAACTGGCGCGCGACGTGGAAGCCTCGCTTACCCGCAATAAGCTGCTGTCGGCTTCGGTCATGGGAGCACTGAAAAGCCTGCGCGAACGCTCGCAGCTGTTTTTCTCCGTCTTGCCCCCGGGCGAAGGGCGCTTCGCGTTCGAGAACCGCCGCGAGTTCATGGAGGAAAACGGCGACGAGTTTATCGCACTAAACCAGTCCCTTCAGCGAATGAGCTCAGAATTGCAAAATCTCCCGAGCAGGTCCGAGGAGGTCTTTACGTTCTCACGGCGCGCGCAGGAACTGCAGGTGCAACTCGGATTCTTGATGGAGTCGGAAGATCACAACACCGTCTTCTGGATCGAACGGCGCGCGGGCCGTGGTGGTTCGGGCGGTTCCGGGCAGGGCCGTCGTCACGGGAACGTTTACCTGCAGGCCACTCCAATCGACGTCGCGCCCATCCTGAAGGCGACCCTGTTCGAGCAGCTCGAGACCGCGGTGCTGACCTCGGCCACGCTGGCCGTCGGCGGAGGCTTCGAGTACATGAAGCGGCGTCTGGGACTCGAACATGTCCGCGAGGTCGTTCTGCCATCACATTTCGACTATCCGAAGCAAGCCTTGTTCTACGTTCCGCCCGATCTGCCCGATCCGCGTACCCCGCAATTCGCCGCCAAAGCCGCGGACCGTATCCGGCGACTACTCGAGATCACCCGTGGACGTGCCTTCGTGCTCTTCACCAGCTACGCGCAGATGAACGAGGTCTACCAGCGCCTGCTGGGCGAGCTTGAGTTTCCCATGCTCCTGCAGGGCGACGCGCCCAAGAGCGCGCTGCTCGAGGAATTTCGTCTCACACCCCACGCTGTGCTGTTCGCAACGTCGTCGTTCTGGCAGGGCGTGGACGTGCAGGGCGAGCAACTCAGCTGCGTGATCATCGACCGCCTGCCCTTCGCCGTGCCCAGCGACCCGGTCGTGGCAGCGCGAGTGAAGTCGATCGACGCCGAGGGCGGCAATGCGTTTTTCCAGTACCAGGTGCCAGCGGCGGTCATCACACTGAAACAGGGATTTGGGCGCTTGATCCGTTCTTTGCACGACCGCGGCTTGCTTACCTTGCTCGACAACCGCATCCTCAAAAAGGCGTACGGGCGAGTTTTCGTCGAGAGCCTGCCAACCTACCGCCGCACCACCGAGATGCGGGAGGTCGAACAGTTTTTCGGGGCTGGAGACTGAAGGCCGGGTGGCGCTCCCCTGGGGTCAGAACTCCCTCAGAGGAACCATTTCCTGCCAAGCCTCGTATACGATTACAGCGTGGACCGTACCCAACCCACAGAGACAGAAGCCACCGTTCCGCAGGGGAGTGCGCGAAGGTTTGCCCCCTCACGAGTTGGCGAACGCCTCAGGCGTCACGGCTCAGTGCTCCGCGACCCGGTGTTCGAGGCTCTGGCAGCTCTGCGTGCGCATAAGCTTCGTTCTGCGCTGACGCTGCTGGGGGTCACTTTGTCGGTGTCGGTGCTCATCCTGGTGGTGTCGGTTATCACTGGGGCGAACCTTTACATTGAGAATCGGGTTGCCAATCTCGGGTCCAATGTCCTCCTTGTCATGCGGTTCCCCATCATCACCAATCAGCAGGACCTCTTCAAGGCGATGCGTCGAAACCGGATTATCACTTGGGAGGATTTCGAGGCCCTGCGTGATGGCATGAGGCTCCCTCGGGCCGTGGGCCTGGAGACTCGAACCAACGGCAAGGTCCGCCTGGGAACACAGGCGCTAGAGGACATCAATATCCGTGGGGTGACCGCCAACATCGCCGATATGGATGTGGAGGAGCCCGAAACCGGCCGCTACATCACGGACGCGGATAATGAAGGCCGGTCCGAGGTCACCTTCATTGGACAAGAAGTGGCCGAAAAGCTGTTTCCAACGGTCGATCCCGTCGGCAAAACGATCTACATTGACGGCCGCGCCTTCCAGGTCGTGGGCGTAGCCAAGCCGATTGGAACCGTCTTCGGCCAATCCCAGGACAATTTTGTCTACATCCCGATTCGGACGTTCTTGAAACGATATGGCGAGCACGGACAGGGTCTGGATCTGGCCATCAACATCCAGGCGCGCGGCCCGGAGTGGATGCAGCAAACCAAAGATGAAGCCCGCACCATGATGCGCGGCCGCCGACACCTCGATCCCATGGCCGATGACAATTTCGGCATTCTGGCGTCTGACACAATCATGGGCTTATGGAAGAACCTTACCGGCGCCATTGCCACCACTATGGTGGGAGTGGTGTCGGTGTTCCTGGTCATCGGCGGCGTAGTGATCATGAACGTAATGCTGGCCAGTGTGACCGAGCGTACCCGCGAGATCGGCGTGCGCAAGTCTTTGGGAGCACGAAGGCGCGACATCCTGATGCAGTTCCTGGTGGAATCCGTAGTAATTGCGGCCGTAGGTGGTACGACGGGCATTGCCATCGCCTATTTTCTTTCCACCCTGGTGCGGGTGTTCACGCCGGTGCCGTCCCAGGTACCAATCGGCGCGGTGATTTTGTCTGTCGCGGTTTCAGCGATCGTGGGACTGTTCTTTGGCTTGTACCCCGCGAACCGGGCGGCCAAGCTGGATCCGATTGAGGCTCTGCGCTTCGAGACTTAGGACATGTTGAAACAATCGTAGGAGAGGCTTCGACCTTGCGGATGGAAATCAGCGAAAACACGCGCATAGCGTTCGATTCTCTCCGCCAGCACAAGGCGCGGTCGCTGCTGACGATATTGGGTGTCGTCATCGGAATCATGGCCATCGTGGCCGTAGCCTCCATCATGGTGGGGCTGGACCAGGATATTCGCGGGTTCCTCGATCAGTATGGCACCGAGACGCTGTTCGTTTTTCGCTGGGACTTCGGGTTTCGTGGCACCCTCACAGCCGAAGAACGTAACCGCAAGGCGCTGACCTATGAAGACAGCATGGCTGTCCGGGATGAGTGCCCCGACGTGAAGGATGTGACGGTCGAAGTCTTCCCGCGGCTGGAACCGGGCAGGCCCTTCACAGCAGTGCCGGCGCGCTACAAGGGGAATGAAGTTTTCGGGATTCAATACAGCGGTAGCATTCCTTCCTACGAATGGGTCTACAACGCCAACCCAGAGAAAGGCCGCTTCTTCACCGAGGTCGAGGACGCGCATCACATGAACGTGGCGGTAATCGGCCATGATTTGGCTGAAGGGCTGTTCCACGCGGAGGACCCTCTAGGCAAGTCGATCGAGGTCGGAGGCGCTTTCTACGAGGTCGTTGGTGTGCTGGAGAAGCGGAAAGGCCAGTTCTTTAAAGATGAATCGGCGGACAAAGTTCTGGTCGTGCCCTACACCGCGTACCGCAAGCACAATCCTCAGGACGACGAACACTACATTGGGGCGCAAGCGTATCCGGGCAGAAAGGCCCAGGCGGAGGACGAGATCGTCGGCCTGCTGCGGCGGCGCAGAGGGGTAGCGACCGACAAGCCGAACAATTTCGCGATTTCCAGTTCGGAGGAGATCGCGCGCCAATTCCGTCAGATCACTGGAGCCATCGCCATTGCAGTAGTCGTGATCAGCTCCATCGGACTCCTTATCGGCGGAGTGGGCGTGATGAACATCATGCTGATGTCGGTCACCGAACGCACCCGTGAAATCGGCGTGCGCAAGGCCATTGGTGCCCGACGCCGCGACATCATCCGCCAGTTCCTTACTGAAGCCATCACCCTGACGGGCGCCGGCGGAGTCATCGGCGTCTCCCTCGGAGCCGGCATCAGCTTCCTAATCAACAAGTTATTGCCAAGCTTGCCCTCAGCAGTGCCCCTCTGGTCGGTCATCGCCGCCGTGACGGCATCGATGAGCGTCGGCCTGTTCTTTGGCATTTATCCTGCGATGAAAGCCTCCCGACTCGACCCCGTGGAAGCCCTACGCTTCGAGTGAAAGACGGGATACGGCGCCGTAATGCCTTAGCTACTCCTCTTGCGTGCAAGGCCCCAATGCCAGCGCAAGCTCTCTTCCTCGCGTAAAATAGCTGGTTAGGCATATGCGCGCGGAGCCGCCGTGTTCATGCGGTTCGCCGGGGGTTCCATGTACGAAGTCACGGTCGAAGACACGTTCGCCGCGGGACACTACTTGCGCAATTACAAGGGCAAGTGCGAGAACCCGCATGGGCACAACTACAAGGTGCGGGTGACCCTGGCTGGAAAGCAACTCGACAAGGCCGGGCTATTGCTGGACTTTAAAGATCTCAGGGAAGTCATGAAGCACGTCATCGACCGGCTCGATCATCGGATGATCAACGACATCGCACCCTTCACCGAGTTGAACCCCTCCGCCGAGAACCTTGCGAAGTACTTCTACGACGAGACCAACGGGCGCTTGAAAGGCGTTACGCAAGGCCGCGTGTTTGTGCGCGACGTTACGATCTTTGAGACCGATACAACAACCGCAAAATATTGCGAATAGTGGCGCAAGAACCGGCGTCAGTCGCTGAGCAACGCCGCGAGTCGCCTCAACTGCCAACAACTAGCGACTGCCGACTAACGACTGGTTTTATGCAAGTTACCGAAATCTACAAGTCGCTCCAGGGAGAATCCACGCACGCCGGTCTGCCGTGTGTCTTCGTACGGCTGACCGGGTGCAACCTGCGCTGCTCCTGGTGCGACAGCGAGTACACCTTTAGCGGCGGTCATCGAATGACCGCCGATGAGGTGCTCGACCAAGTCGAGGCTCTCAGCCCAAACAAAGGCTTAGTCGAGATCACCGGAGGCGAGCCCATGCTGCAGGAGCGCGAACTCGTTCCCCTCATGCAGCGCCTGCTGGACGCCCACTACACCGTGCTGCTCGAAACCAGCGGCGAGCGTCCTTTGGCGCGCGTTCCGCCGGCGGTCATCAAAATCGTTGACGTGAAGTGTCCGCACTCTGGCGAGCCCGATACCTTCGATCCTGAAAACATCGAGGCTCTGCTACCCCACGATGAAGTAAAGTTCGTGATCAGCAACCGGATCGACTATGAATTCGCGCGCGAGTTCGTGGCCCACCACCGTTTGACTCCGCGCGTAAAGGCCATACTGTTCTCGCCGGCCTTTCGCAAAGATGCTGCCGGCGCTCGCGACGCCTCACATTGCCTCGTCGATCCCCGGGAGTTGGCCGAGTGGATGATCGCCGACGATGTGCCCGCGCGACTGGGATTGCAGATTCACAAGTTCATTTGGGACCCAGCGGTTAAGGGCGTTTAAGGGCCGCAGGAATCGCTGACACCAAGCAGTTGCCGCGCATCTAAGCTAAGAGAGTGTTGCACCCAAGAAACCTTGACTCATGACAGACAGTAAACAGCGCGCCGTCGTCCTGCTGAGTGGTGGCATGGATTCTTGTGTGTGCGCGGCGCTGGCGGTCCGGGATTTCGACGCAGCCGCCCTCCACATCACCTATGGGCAGCGCACCGAAGAACGCGAACGGAACTCGTTCCTGGAGATCTCCGAGCGGCTGGGTATCGGCGACCGTCTCGTCGTACGAAACGAAGCCCTCCGCGCCATCGGCGGATCGGCCCTCACCGACCCGAACATCGCCGTCCCCGAATCCCATACCATCGGCCGAGACGTTCCGGTGACTTACGTCCCGTTCCGGAACGCGCATTTCTTGGCGGTCGCGGTGAGCTGGGCTGAAGTTCTAGGGGCAACCAAGATCTATATCGGAGCCGTGGAGCAGGATAGTTCCGGCTACCCGGATTGCCGTCCCGCCTACTACGAGGCTTTCAACCAGGTGATCCGCGCCGGAACGAAGGCCGGAAACATCGAGATCGCGACACCGCTGATCGCCCTGCGCAAACATGAGATTGTGAGGCTTGGCCTTGAACTGGGCGCGCCCTTCGATTTAACGTGGTCATGCTATAGCCGCGAGGATCGGGCCTGCGGTGTTTGTGATAGCTGCGTGCTGCGATTGCGCGCCTTTGAGCAGGCCGGAGCGCGGGATCCGATCCCGTATGTGGACGCGGGTGTGGCGCACACTTCGTCGCCGCAATAAGGACTTGCGAGCGCGGATTTCAGACTTCGATGTGGATTTCGTGTAGAGTTATGCGCGCTTATTTCCGTACCCAATTCTGCACTCCTAAAGATCAATCAGCCGGGAGGCTAAGATGAAACAACATTTTGCATGGGCAGTGCTCGTGGCTCTGGTGCTGGGACTGTGTATACCTTCCGTTTTCGCCCAGTCCACCGGCACAGTAAAGGGCGTCTGCCGCGACGCCGAGGGCAAGCCGATTACCGACGGGACAGTGGTTTGGCTCAGCCTCGACAGCGGCCGTAAATACACGCTGAAACTCAACAAAAAGGGCGAATACTTCTCGCTGGGAATCACCACAGGGAAGTACAACGTCACCTTGTACGGTGCCGACGGCAAGGAAATCTTTCACTTCAATGGCCTTCCGGTCGGATTGGACGAAACTACCCAGGACTTCGACATGAAGAAAGAGGCCGCTGCTCAGGCGGCGGGCCAGGGCATGACTCCCGAGCAATTGAAGCAAATGCAGGAGCAGCAGGCCAAGGCTCAGAAAGAGAACGCCAACGTCAAGACTCTGAACGAGAAGCTGAATGCCGCCAAGACGTCGGCCGATGCCGGCGATCTGGAATCGGCCGTCAACATCATGAAAGACGCAACCCAGGTCGACCCAACCCGGGACCTGCTGTTCTTCAAGCTGGCAGACTACTACCGCTTGTCCGCTGCCAAACAGGCAGATCCCACAGAAAAGAAGAATCGCTACGACCTGGCCGCGACCGCCTATCAGAAGGCGATCGACCTGAGGACCACCAATCCCGACCCAAAAGATCCCGATGCGAACGCAAAACTGGCGGCCTACTACAACAATATGGCCGAAGCCTACGCTAAGCAGAACAAGGTTGACGAGGCCGTAGCCGCCTACGCCAAGGCTGCTCAACTCGACCCACCCAGGGCCGGACAATATAACTTCAATATCGGCGCCGTTCTCACCAACGCCGGCAAGGTCGACGACGCGATCGTAGCCTTTGACAAGGTCATCGCTGTCGATCCCACCAAGGCGGACGCTTACTACTGGAAGGGTGTGAATCTGATCGGCAAAGCCACCCTCAAAGGCGACAAGATGGTCGCCCCTGACGGGACTGCGGAGGCTTTCAACAAGTATCTGGAATTGGCGCCGACTGGAAGCTACGCCCAGCCTGCCAAGGATATGCTGGCCAGCATCGGGGCCGCTGTTGAGACAGGCTTCAACAAGAAAAAGGCTGCTGCCAAGAAATAATTGGCCTACCGACGCAGATCGGGCGGCCCACGGGCCGCCCTTTTTCGTCTCAATTTTCGGACGGCGCCCGGTAACGGTTACTAAGGGGCACCTACCTTCCGTCCTTCGCGGAACCCGCCTCCCGCGCTACAGTTACAGATAGTCCCCCCGGATTTTCGTGGTTCGTTCTCCTCTCTGTGGCTTGGAATTTGCGTGCGTGAGGAAATGCAATGGCATCCCCGGGCATTGCCCCGATTTCTGTTGCCTTGGAAGGAGTCCACGGAGCCGGAGCCGGAGCCGTACCTACGCAGGCTCTGCTGGCCGCCATGTTGCGTGCTTCCGAGAAAGTGAGCGATCTGATCTTCTCACCCGGTCGCGCACCCCAAGTGGAAGTCCACGGCCAACTGGTGCCCGTCCACGTTGAAGGACTCGCGACGCTCTCCGCGGATGACACCCGGCGCATCGCCGCCGATCTGATCGGCAACAACAAGCAGGCCATCAACACGCTCCGCGAACAGGGTTCTTGCGACATTTCCTATGGGCTGCCCGGCCTTGCCCGCTTCCGCGTGAACGCCTTTATCCAACGTGGCAGTTGCGCCGTCGTCATGCGCGTCATCCCGACCGCGATTCCTGAGTTCGACTCGTTGCACTTGCCCGCCCACCTCGCAGACGTAACCAACCTTCGCAACGGCATCGTGCTGGTCACCGGGCCTACTTCTTCCGGCAAGAGTTCCACCCTCGCCGCCCTCCTCGACCGCATCAACCGGGAGCGTGACTATCACATCATCACCATCGAGGACCCCATCGAGTTCCTGCACAACCACAAGCGCTCGACGATTCACCAGCGCGAACTGCACAGCGACACACCCAACTTTGCTCTGGCCCTTCGCGCCGCGTTGCGCCAGGCACCCAAGGTAATCTTCGTCGGCGAGATGCGCGACCGCGAAACCATCGAGATGGTTCTCGAAGCAGCCGACATGGGGCTGATCGTGCTGACGACGATGAACACGATCGACGCCTCGAAGACCGTCGAGCGCGTCGTCGGTTCCTACCTTCCCGAAGAACAGAAGTCGATCCGTGACCGCTTCGCGAAGTCCTTCCGGTTCGTCGTCTCCCAACGCCTCATCCCACGCTCCGATGGGAGCGGCCGGCTGCCCGTGTTCGAGATCTTGAAATCCAATGGTCGCACCCGAGAGTGCGTAGAGAAGGGCGAGCACGAAGGTAAAACGCTGCTTGACGCCATCAAGAGCGGCGAAGCCGACGGCATGCAATACTTCGACGGGGAGATCGCCAAGCTGGTGCGCTCTGGATTGGTCGATCTGGAGACTGGAGTGTCCTTCGCGAGCAACGCCGCCCTGCTCGGACAGGAACTGGCAAAGTAGCTTCCGATTGCTTGCTGTCCGCCTGCCAGTCTGGTTCGCGGCGATTGGAAAACACCAATTGACAATCGCTCCCCGGCCTTCCCTCAACTCGCACCCATCCGTATGATGGCGGCATGGTCGTGCTTCCTCATCCTCCGTCGGTTCTGAGCTTCGAGGATGCCCGCCATGTCGTCGAAGAGCACGCGGCTCAGGTCCGGCCCGGGGACATGGAATCGGTAGACCTTCTTGCCAGCGCGGGCCGCGTTCTGGGCAGAGCAGTGGGCGCGGACAGAGATTTCCCACCCTTCCGCCGCGCTATGCGCGATGGCTACGCAGTTCGCGCTGTCGACCTGGCACAACCTCCGGTCATCCTCGACGTGATTGCAGAAATCAAGGCTGGCGCCGCTCCCCGTGACGTTCCCACTCAGATCGGCCCCGGCCAGGCTGCCGCGATCATGACAGGAGCACCCACGCCACCCGGCGCGGATGCGGTCGTCATGGTCGAATACACCTCGCTTTCCGGGAACCAGGTGACCGTCACGCGACCCGTGGCCAGTGGTGACAACGTCGTGCCTGTTGGTTCCGAAGCCCGTCAGGGCCAGGTGCTTTTGCCTCCAGGCGTACGCATCGATTACAGTGCCATCGCGGTCGCCGCCTCGGTGGGCCAGGATTCGTTGTGGGTCTTTCGCCGTCCGGAAGTTGCCATCCTCTCCACCGGCGATGAAATCGTGGACGTGAACAAGCAGCCGGGCCCCAACCAGATCCGCAATTCCAACAGCTACTCCCTGGCTGCACAGATACAAGCCGCGGGCGGCACTCCCAAAATTCTCGACATTGCGCACGACGACGCGGATTCTTTGCGCACCCTGATCCAAGAGGGACTGCGCAGCGATCTCCTGCTCCTCACCGGCGGCGTTTCCATGGGCAAGTACGACCTGGTGGAGCAGGCGCTCGCCGGTTTTGGCGCCGAGTTTTTCTTCATTGGCACCCAAATCCAGCCGGGAAAGCCCATCGTATTCGGCCGGGCGAACGGCAAGTATTTCTTCGGATTACCCGGTAACCCCGTCTCCACGATGGTGACGTTCGAGTTGTTCGCGAATCCCGTGCTGGAAGCCCTCGCGGGCATGGCCGCGCGCAAGCTGGTCTTTCTGCACGCCCGCCTCAAATCGGAAATAAAGACCAAAACCGGTCTGAAGCGCTTCCTGCCCGGCATGCTCTCAGGCGAATTCGAGCACGCCGAGGTAGAGCTCGCCACTTGGCACGGCTCCGGCGACGTGGCCTCCACCGCAAGATCCAACTGTTACATCGTCATCCCGCCTGATCGCGAGCGGATCCCGGCAGGAGAGTGGGTGCCAGTGTTGGTGAGATGAGGCCTCAAGTTTCAAGATTTTCGAAGGTTTCAGGCTGTGACTGTTGTGCCGCATCGCGGTCTCGCAACCCTGAAACCCTGACACTTTGAAACTGGCGCTTGGAACCATGAAACTCTGAAACCTCGCACCCTGTAAGATATTCCTTCGATGCCCCGTAAGCTCTCTCACTACGACCGTTCCGGCAAAGCCCGCATGGTGGACGTCAGCAACAAGTCCGTTACCAAACGCGAAGCCGAGGCCAGCGCGTTCGTCTCCGTGACGCCCGCGGTGCTCAAGGCGCTCCCTAACAATCCGAAAGGCGACCCGCTCGAAGTGGCCCGCGTCGCTGGAATCATGGCGGCCAAGCAGACTTCCAATCTGATTCCCATGTGTCATCCTCTACCTCTGGCGCACGTTGCTGTGGATATGCGGCTGTGCGAGAATGGCGTCACTGTTGCCTCAAGAGTTACGACCACCGCCTCGACGGGCGTTGAGATGGAAGCGCTGGTCGCGGCCAGCATCGCTGCCCTGACCGTGTACGACATGTGCAAGGCTCTCGACAAGGGCATAGAAATCCGCGAGATTCGGTTGGAGCGTAAGTCGGGCGGGAAGAGCGGCGACTACCAGCGACCGCGCAAGAAGTCCTAACGTAGCGATGTCGACTAACGTCAAAGTGCTATTGGTGGACGACAATCCCATGGTGCTCGGGATGTTGAAGCAGGCGCTCGCGACTCTGGGCCAAGTCGCCACCGCCGGAGATGCCGCCGACGCTCTTCTCAAAGCCGTCGACGACCCACCCGACCTGCTCGTCACCGACTACCGCATGCCTGGCATGGACGGCCGCCAGTTGATCGAGAAGCTTCGCAGCCGCCCCGCCACCGCGAACTTCTCCGCCATCATCCTCGCCTCCAAGACTGACATCGCCGAGCGCCTCTCGCAGCAGGATCCAGTAGACGACTTCGTGGAAAAGCCGTTCTACTTGAAAGACGTCACTCGGCGCATCAAGCGCGTGATCGACAAGATCGCTCTCGAAAAGATGACCAAGGCCGTGCCCTCCGACGGCGTCTTGCGCGGCTCTCTCTCACAGATGAACGTCATCGACCTGATGCAGTCGCTTGAAATGGGCCGGAAGAGCTGCCTGCTGAGCCTGACCCGGGACGACGAGAAGTGCGACGTCTACTTCGCCGAAGGTCAGGTCGTCCACGCGGTGTACGGATCGTCGAAGGGCGACGAGGCCGTCTTCAAGGTTCTACGCTGGACCGGCGGCAGCTTCCAGCTCGACTTCGAAGGCAAGACCACCGAAACCAGCACCCAGCTCAACACTCAGGGCCTGCTGATGGAAGGCCTGCGCCTGCTCGACGAATCCAACCGCGACGCCGGAGACAAGTCCGAGGAAGAAGATGTCCTCCTCGACACCTGAGCTGACCGCCGCCGTCGTCACCGTCAGCGATTCCTCTTCGCGTGGTGAGCGTGCCGACCTCGGCGGTCCCGCCGTCGCTGCTGCGCTTGAAAAGAAGAATTTCAAGGTCGTGGCCCGCGAAATCGTCCCCGACGATGAGCCAGCGATCCAAGAAGTCCTCATCCGACTGAGTGCTCAAGCCAGATTTGTGGTCACGACTGGCGGCACTGGCGTCGCCATGCGTGACGTCACCCCCGAGGCCACCCGGGCGGTCTGCGGACGCTTGCTCGAAGGCGTAGCCGAACGCATGCGATCGGAAGGAGCCAAGTCCACCAAGTACGCGGCCTTGAGCCGCGCCCTGTGCGGCGTGCGCGGCCAATCCGTGATTCTCAATCTCCCCGGAAAGCCGTCGGGCGCCGTGGAGTCCCTCGAGGCCGTCATCGATTTAATTCCGCATGCCCTGCAACTTCTGGGCGGAAACACAAGGCACGACTGACCGCACTGCCTCAACCTGCTCCCGGATAGGGCCGCCCGTCGTGTACCATGGTCGAACTTCGCAGTTGGGGCTCCCGCAAACTCTATGGCGGCTCTAAAAGAAACTCACACAAACGTGGAATAGAACCACATCGGCCCAAATCACGGAATCAACGGAATCAGGAGAGTGAAATGCGAAATATCGTGAAGTACAGCCTTGCCTTGGTTCTCGCTCTCGCGTGCCTTGCCGGTCTTGCATCGGCACAATCCCTGAGCCAGGCAGACCGCGACAAAGCTCTCGCCTACCTGGAATCGACCCGCCAGGGCGTCATCGACGCGACCAAGGGTCTTTCCGCGGCCCAGTGGAACTTCAAGCCCGGTCCCGATCGTTGGTCGGTCGCGGAGGTTACCGAGCACATCGCCGCCGCGGAAGATTACCTGCGCGGCATGATCACCGAGAAGGTCATGACGGCGCCGCCGAGACCAGCCGGCGAGGATGTAGCTGCCATTGACGAAATGGTGCTTAAGATGATCCCCGACCGCTCCCACAAGGCGCAGGCGCCCGACCCGCTCAAACCCACCAACCGCTTCGGCTCCCCCGAAGGGTCGCTTCAGCATTTCGTGGAAGCTCGCACGACCACCGAGGACTTTCTCAAGAAGACGCCCGACCTGCGGGAGCACGCGATTGACAGCCCGTTGGGGAAGAAGTTCGACGCCTACGAATGGGTTCTGTTCATCGGCGCTCACAGCGAGCGGCATACCAAACAGATTCTCGAAGTGAAAGCCGACCCGAACTTTCCGAAAAAGTAGGGACAGATACCTTCGTTCGAGGTTTGCCATCCAGGGAGGACCGCCCGCGAGTCCTCCCTTTTGTATGACTGCGGAGGACCCGGCGCCTCGCTATCTGCGACTGCCTTCGCGTAAACTCGTAGCTCCAATTGAAAATCCTGAAGAACATCCTGGCGCGCTACACTCATTGGGTCCAGGGCGTGCTGGCTCCGCTGGGTGCCTGGGGCGTTTTCACGATCGCCGCCGTCGACGGCTCTTTCATGGGCTTGCCCCTCGATCTTGTCTTCATCGGCTACGTCTACACCAACCGACCCCGTTTCCTGCTGTACGTTCTTATGGCCTCCGCCGGCTCAGCCCTGGGTAGCTCCGTGCTTTACCTGATCGGCTACCTGGGCGGCGAAACCTTGCTGCGCAAACGCATGCCAGAACAGCGCTTCGCCACCATTCACGCGTCCTTCGATCGCCACGAATTCTGGGCTCTCATGTTCCCGGCAATGCTGCCTCCACCCACCCCCTTCAAATTGTTTGTTCTCGCCGCTGCCGTCTTCGAGATGCGCTTCACGCACTTTCTCGCGGCCATCTTCGCCGGACGATTTGTGCGTTTCCTGATCGAAGCCCTGTTGACGATATGGTTTGGCCCGCAGTTCGTGCACTTTGTCGGAGATCTCGTTCGCGCTCACGCAAGTTGGGTAATGGCGGGACTGGCCCTCTTGGTAGCCTTCGGGTTCGTCGTTTGGTGGAGGAAGAAATCGGCGGGAAGCGAAGCGACCCAAGCCGAAGGGCGAGAGTCGGTCCGATAATCGTGCGCGAACAAAAAGGCCGATCGATGCTCGCGACCGGCCCTGATTCCCTGACCTGATTTACTGGCGCCGCTAAGCCCTACGCGGCAGCCGTGTGGTCCCCAGATTTTCCGAACGCCTCTGAAAGCGCGTGCACCAGCACCGGCAAGCCAAACATCACGCAGGTGAAAAGTATGTCTCCCTCGACCCCGCGCCGGAAGTATGGCACCCCAGCCGCGTAGCACGTCACCAAGCCACCGAGAGTCTTGGGATACATATCACCCCAGGCTCCCCACACCGCAAAATTGCTGACGAGGAAGAATGAAACTGATCCTGTCACCGACGCCGCCAGAACCGGCAAAGGGCGTACGTGCTCACGCAGCTTGGTTCCCAACCACAGCATCGCTCCATACCACGCCCAAGTCACGAAATGATCCCAGGTGAACGGGTACACATACACGAACTTGGTCAGGACGACGTCCGAGGCAGCCAGCAAAGCCAGCGGTACCCACCACTGTCGCCGCGGCCCGCGCGCTCCAAAGAACAAAAGCGACGCGCCAACCGGCGTAAATGCCAGCGGATGGGGCATGAACCGTACCGCGACCGCCGCGATAACAAACAAGTAAGCCAGCATGATCACCTCTCTTGCGAGTCATGATTGTTGCGCGACTGAACGAAGCCGTCAAGTTGAGCGGTAGCGCCGGCGTCTCGC
>CAZXKO010000053.1:0-27046 GCA_964641665.1 uncultured Acidobacteriaceae bacterium | reverse complement strand
CCCAAATCGCTCGCGCCGGATGATCTTCCCCGATCAGTTGTTCCACATCCACCGCCCGCCACAACATCTGCTCGCGATTGATCCTGCGGATTAAGGGCTCGCTCATGCACCCCAGCTTACCCCCTTCTCATCTCTGTCAATCAACTCACTGGATGGTTTTTTCACAGCTTCGCTTTTTCGAAGGGTGAGCACTCGGGACCCTTCATCCCAGAGATGCTCCCCGCAGTACCCAACGTCGGTTAGTGAGTCACAGACCACTGAGTCGATCGAGAACGGGTGACGCACTCGTTGGCGTCCGCCACACCTGGTGGCTCGCGGGGCTCACGCCGCGCTTCGGGGTGTTTCGTCCCTCCGGGGACTGGCGTTCCCGGGGGCGCGAGCTCTCCCAGGGCTTACGCCCTGGGCTATCACTCTGCCGCCCGTGCGCGGCTCTGGTGGGAACGAACGCATTCTTCGTCGGATCTTCGAAGGGACGCAATGTTCACCCGTCACACTAGCGCGTAATGACGGTCCTAATCTTTGTCCTCATCCGTTCCGATAAAGCTAACTCGCCGGGGCGTATCTCTCGGCGACAGAACCTCCGGACGCTAAGTCCTTTGTCCGGAATATTTTGTCTATAAGTCCTTTGAAACCAAAGATTTTGGCCCGCTCTCGCTTGCAAGTGTTTCATTCCACAAGACCAGGGGGGAGGGGGGGATCTGCCAACAGCAGACCGCCTTCGGCTGGTTGGATAACCTCATGGCGCGTTCTTTGCGACGTTAGCTTCGGGATTCTTGCTTCGGACGCACCAACCCACGTAGGGACAGACGCCCCCGTCTGTCCGGCGGCCCAGGTATATCGGGCCGCAGTGCATCCCTTAGCAGAAATCCCCACCCTAACGTCGCAAACGCCGCGACGTTGAGGATGGGGCACCGAGCGTCATCGTCCTTGTCAGCCCAAGATCCGACTCTGCCCTCTGCGACTAGGCCTATAGACAATCGGGAATCTGAGCAACCGTGCAGCCAACGGGTTGGCCATATTGTTTTGCGCCGGCCTGCCACACGGTGAGGCTCGTGCCGTAGTTCGAGGGTGCGGCTGCGGGATACAGGATCGTGATCATCACACCGCTGCCGTAGATGGGGGAGTCGCGTTCGCCGCAGAAAAAGACCGAACCCATGGTGGCGAACGTGGTCTCGTTCATCGTGGCTAAGCATTTCACGCTCTTGCTGCCGGTCGGAATAAAGGCCCGCACCAGGGCCGGGTTGTTGGGAAAGAACTGGTCGCTGGTCAGGTTGACCGACGCCGGGCCCACGGGGGTCTCGCTCTCCGCCCAAGCCTTCGGGTGAGGCAAAGCAACCGTAACTGCGCACGCCAATAATGTCACCGCTAACGCTACCGTCAGTATTCTCATAAGCCATCCTCCTTGTTTGTGTGCTTTCTCGTCGCGCCTGGACTTAGCGGCCGACGGCCCGACCCGAGCGGCGTCGGAGCTTCACGCTGAGCGAGTTATGCAACGAGGCGGCGCGGCAGGCAAGCGACAAGCTTTGACAAGGGGCAGATGTCGCGGTTTGTCCACGATGAGGAGGTGGAGCGTTCGACCTCGACTACGTTCGGCGATGGCTGACGGCGGTCGAGGACCGGGTTTGCTGTGGGGCGAAGGGCACGAAGGGACGTAGCTGTCTTAATCTTTTCTTCCGAATGGCCGATGGAGGGTATAGCTGCCGCTGGTTGGTTCGGCGGCGGCAACTTCATCGAGAGAGAAGTGCGCGCTCATGTCTGCCCTTTGGAAACCTGAAATTCGCCAAGCCAACCCATCGACTTCATTCGCGGGACCCGCGACCGAGCATGCAACGATCGGACGCTCGATCGTGATCAAGGGGGGGAAGTCAGCAGGCAGGAGGCGCTGTTTGTGGATGGGACGGTGGAAGGGACGATCCGGTTCCCCGATCACCGCGTGTCGGTGGGGCGGGGAGAGCCAGGTGACGGCCGACATCACGGCGAAGGACGTGGTGGTGATGGGGTCGGTGAAGGGGAATATTCACTGCAGCGATCTCTTGGATGTGCGGGCGGAAAGCACGATCCGGGGAGACATCGTGACGCGGCGGATCCGGATTGACGATGGCGCGGTGCTGCGCGGGAGTGTGGAGATTCAGGCGACGGAGAAAAGCGTGAAGGAACCGGAGCCGATGAAAATAGAGAAGGCGGTTGCGCCGGCGGCAGCTTCGGTCACGGTTGCGGCTGCTGCGGCGGCCGCGGCCAGCGGCGCCAAGCGCGTCGCCGGGAGCAGCGTGTTGTTGAAGCCGGAGTAAGAGAGCTACGAGCTTTGAGCTACGAGCTGCGAGTGAAAGCAAGGACTGACCACTAAGGTGACCCGAGGGACGCGAAGGACACGAGCTTTCGCGTTCCCCTTGCTGCGCTTGCGGAGACGTTTGCTTTCGTGGCTCGTAGCTCAAAGCTCAAAGCTCGTAGCTCAACCTCACAGGTACGAGAGCCACCAGTCTTTCCTGCGCTGCTTTAGCGCGGCGAACCAGCGGCAAGGCAGGTAGAGAATCGCGACAGCGGTGATCCACATTAAGTAAATAAAGGGCAGATTGTAACCGTAGCCGTCGGGCGAGCCTGCGAGAAATGCTCCGTGGAACAACCAGCCGACGGGTTGGTGCTGCAGCGCGGACACTGCCACGGCCAGCAGGTGGATCACATAGAGGTGCAGGATGTAGAAAAACATCGGTACACGGCCGAAGGTGAGCAACGGGCCGAGGCCGCGGGGAACGTCTGTCTTGTCGAGCCAGGCGAGCAGCAGAAACGACGGGCCAAGGGTCATGAGCAGGAGCTGCAGCGAAGGCGGATATTTTTCCACGTCCAGCAAGAGGATCACGGTTTTTTCGAGCGTGGGCTGGAGGTGGAAGTCGCCCTGCGAAACTCCGCCCTGGCCCACCGCAGGATTGCCGTAGACGTTGGTGAGGCGCAGCAGCAGGAAAGCTGCGATCAGGACTGAGCCGAGGATGGTGAGCAGTTTTCTGCGGCGCTCGCGCTCCAGCAGGTAGATCTGGCCGAACGCGTAGCCGGCGGACATCACGCCGACCCAGGGGATCAGCGGGAACAGGACGAAGTTGCGAATGCGAAAAGGCAGGAGCACTCCGCCGCGGGCGTGAAGGAGGGTCCAGAGCCAGGCCAGGGAGCCGAATTGGCTGGGGCGCAGCGGGTCGAGCAGATTGTGGCCCGCGATCATCGCGATCGAGAGCACTCCGACCCAGCGGATGGGCAGGCGCACAATTGCGGCCACGATGACCATAGAAGCGCCTAAGGCCCAGATTACGCCGAAGAATCCGTAGGGGATTAGAAAGGTCCAGGCGATTCCGACCACGGTGAATTCCAGGACGATGAGCCAGAGGCCTCGGGTCCAAAGGAAATGGCTGAGTTCAGCAGGGGTGCGGCGGCGGCCATAGAAGAAAGCGCCCGTACCCGCGAGGAAGAAGAACATGGGCGCGCAAAAATGCGTGATCCAGCGGGTGAAGAAGAGGGCGGCGTAAGTCTGGGCGAGGGTTTCGGGTTCGAAACGAAGGTTGGTGAAGAAATCGCGAGTGTGATCGAGCGCCATGAACACCATGATCAGGCCGCGGAAAATGTCGAGGGAGACGATGCGGGTGACGGAAGCGGTGACAGTGCTTGTCGCGACAGGAGCGGTGGCGGAGATGGTTGTGGCCATGGTGCTGCCTTTCGAGGGTGACATCCTATCGCATGTGGGACGGGGGCGGGAGAGGAAGGTGAGCGAGGCGGAAGGACTGACGGTTGGTCAGCTGGGGATTTTCATCGATGCGGATCGCGTCTACCAATCCCAGTCAAACTGGACGCGGGAGTTGCCTTCGACGTTAAGGCCGACCCAGGTGACGACGTGGCCGCCGTCGGTGCGGACGGGAACGTTGTCGGTGATGGGCTCTTTGGCTTTGATGCCGGCGATCTTTGAGACTTCCACCTGCTTGCAGGGTTTGTCCTGCGGGAAACGAATCACGACCGAAATCACCTTGGAAGGATAGGCGGCAGAGGCTTGCCACCACTCGTGGTCGGGATTCTTGAAGCCGGTGGGAAAGGTGAACTGGTTGGAGACCATCTGGCTGTAGCCGGCGGGTTGTTTTCCGATGAACAGGTGATAGTCGTAGTGCACGCCGCTGGTGCCGGGATCGTTCTTCAGGAAGAACTTCTGTTCGGCCGAGTCAGTGAGCGGCTTCCAATCGATGCTCTTGCCAGTGGTGAAGTAGGGAAGGATATAGTCTTCCTGTTTATTCGAGACTTTCTGGACGTAGTCGGACCGAGTAACGATCACGGGGCCGAGCGTGGCGGGCGTCCACTGGGTGAGATCGACTAAGTAAGAAGTGTGATCGACGAGATAGGTGTCGACCGCGAGGGGCGAGGTGCCGGCGCTGGCTTGTTGGGGCGGAACAAAGTAACCGGAGGCCCCGACCAGTCCGGAGGCGAGCAGATTGAGTGCCATGAAGGTGTAGATGGCGTGGAGGATGCCCCGGCGAGGAGTGCCGGTACGCTGCTGCTCAAGATGGATGAGCCAGAAGGCGAGGAAAGAAAGCAGGAAGCAGAGGCCCGAGAGTCCAACCCTCAGGATTTCCAAGACGTTCAGACTCGAAAACAGCTTGAGCATGGTGATCTTGCCCCGAGGGTGCCGCCGGATTTCGGGGAGCGTCCCACGCGCTCCTGTCCGGCCTGCGTTCGTGATGATAGTGCAGCCGCGGGGTGAATCGTGACTGGTTTGTAAGGCAGAATTTACCTCGGCTCCTCCGTTCGGACGGTCTTTCCCAAAACAAAATCGATTAGGCTTACCGGCGCCCAGAAATTGCCCAGGCCCAGAGCAAGGCCCTTCCCCCGTATCAACAGGTCCCAGGTTCACCATCTTGAATACCTAAGGAGTCGGACGATGCGAGAGCGGAAGTCTCGAAATATGTCTACGCGGTTCTCTGTGCTGGTTGCGCTGGGGTTGCTGGTGCTGCTGGCGGTGATTAGCAGTTCGGCAGTATCGGGTGCGACACGGCCCGCGAGCGCTGCTGCGGCGCCTGCGATCCAGATCACACCCAATTCCGGGAAATATGGCACCGTGACCGTCGTTACTGGGCAAGGCTTTGCGCCGCACGAGCAAGTGGCGATTTACAAGCAGACCCGGGCATTCTTCGCCTACGAAACGGACGCCAACGGAAGTTTTGTAGGTGCGCCGCATCCGCTGCTGGGACCGGGGCCGCTGTCGGGGATCATTACGATCACCGGGATCGGGCGGACGTCGGGGTTGAAGGCGACGACGATTTTTACTGTGACTCCCTAGGCGCTGGTTTGTTTGAGGCGCGTTAGCCCTGAGGGGCACCCCTGAGTTTTGGGACGGTGTTCCTCGGGGTGTTTTTGTTTGTGGCACTGGGATGTTAACGCAGCTCCAGCAAGCCGCGTATCTATGTTTGGGCTAGGTTGCTAGAGCAGGATGATTGTGTTGCAACAGTGCAGGACGCGGCCACAGCGAGGGCGAGACGCCCTCGCGACAGCCGGCAGGATGCCGGCGCTACAAATTGCTGTGGTTGGTGCCGCGCTTCGCCCGGATGGCCGAGAGGGGAAATTGAGCGACCTAGATCCCCGTTATTCGGAGACTTTGTAGTCGCAGGCTTCGCGGCAGGCGCCGCAGTAGTAGAGGCCGTCTTCCCAGAGGCGCACATCGAGTTGTCCCTGGCAAAAACAGCAGTACTTATCGCACGCGCAGCATTCTTCAATCTGTTCGCACTGGCCGCATCGGGCTTTGGTCTTGGTTGCCATAGGGAGACTTTAGCGCTATGGGGGCGGGCGGGGAACGTTCCGTTGGTAACGTGGGAAAGGGGCTAGGCCCTTGGGCTCTGGCCCTCTGGGCGTAGGCTGCGCTCCGGTATGAATGACACGGAACACGAGGTCCCCTTCGGCTACGCTCAGGGCAGGCTCTCGACTGCGTTCGGCTGGCGCTTCACTACGCTCCGGATGACAGAGATCGGAGGCTGATCGCTGGAGAGCCTAAAGGCTGGAGCCTGTCTTCCCCGTTTGACCCCGCAAAAAACTGCGTGATAGGGTTAACAGTTCCTGACTCCGCAGACCAGCCAACTGCGCATCTGATCGAGGGTTTCCATTGCCTGCAGTCGAGGCGATTACGCCGACCATCCGCAAGACCGCGCTGAACGCCGTCCATCGCCAGATGGGCGCGAAGATGGTTGAATTCAATGGCTGGGACATGCCGGTGGAGTACCCGTCGTCGGGCGGGATCATGGCCGAGCACAACGCGGTGCGCACCGGAGTGGGGATCTTCGATGTCAGCCACATGGGTGATATCCGGCTGGCGGGGGCGGGGGCGCATGCGGCAGTCCAGCATATTTCGATGAACGATGCGGCCCGGCTGGCGGTGGGGCAGGCGCAGTATTCGGCGCTGCTCTATCCGCAGGGGACGTTTGTCGACGACGTGATTGTGCACCGGCTGGGTGAGGACGATTACCTGCTGGTGATTAACGCCGGCACGCGCGAGAAAGACTTCAACTGGGTGCGTGAAAATACTCGCTCATTCGATTGCAAGGTCGAACACCTGTCGGACGACTTCACGCAGATTGCCATCCAGGGGCCAAAGGGCGTGAACCTGTTGCAGAAGCTGACCGATGCGGATCTAGCGGCGGTGAAGTTCTACTGGGTGACGCGCGGGACGGTTTGCGGACTGAAGAATATCCTGATTGCGCGCACGGGCTACACTGCGGAAGACGGGTTTGAGATTTACATTCCTGCGGACGAGGCGACCAGCGCGCGGGTGTGGAGCGAGATTCTGGAGGCGGGCCGGGAATTTGGGGTGGTCGCTTGTGGCCTGGGTGCGCGGAACACTCTGCGGCTGGAGGGCAAGCTGCCTCTTTATGGGCACGAGATCTCCGACACGATTAATGTGTGGGAGGCAGGGCTGGACCGCTTCTGCAAGATGGAGAAGCCCGAGTTCATTGGGCGCGCGGCGCTGGAAAAAGCGAAGGCGGCAGGACTGAGCCGGACTCTTGTCGGCTTAGAGATGGTGGAGCGAGGGATTGCTCGCGATGGCTACAAGGTGCTGGATGAAGCGAGCGCGGAGATTGGATACGTGACGAGCGGATCTCCGGCGCCGTTTCTGAAGAAGAACATCGCGCTGGCTTACGTGCCGCTCCGGTTTGCGGAAGTGGGTGCCTCGGTGAAGGTGGAGATCCGGGGGCAGGGAGTGAAGGCGCAGGTGGTGCCGACACCGTTTTATAAGAGGCCGAAGAAAGCTGCGAGCTTCGAGCCGCGAGCTACGAGTTAAGAGCTTGCGCACAGCGGTTGTCAGTTCCCGGTTCTCAGTTCTCAGAAACGGCGCATGGGAAGGGGCTTTAACCGCGACCGCGCAGGCAGTTCGGGAAGATTGCGTTCGAAGAGTACGAAAGAGCCCGAAGAAAGCAAAGTGTAATCAGCCGACGATCAATAGCTAGGGGCCAGGAGCTGACTGCCACATGCCTTATCCAAACGACCTGAAGTACACCAAGGAACACGAGTGGATCAAAGTCGACGGGGCGAGCGCGACCATCGGCATCACTCACTACGCGCAGGAATCGCTGGGGGACATCGTCTTCGTGGAGGTGCCCAAGGTAGGTGCAGAGATCACAGCGGGGAAGACGTTCGGGACCGTAGAATCGGTGAAGGCGGTGTCGGACCTGTACGCGCCTGCGACCGGGACGGTGACGGAGGTCAACGGCGAGCTGTCGACCGCCCCGGAGAAAATTAATAAGGATGCGAACGGCACCTGGATGATTAAGGTCACGCTTAAGAACCCAGGGGAACTGGGTGGGCTGCTCTCGGCGGCGGACTACGAAAAGTTCGTGAGTGAAGAAGGCGGACATTAGAAATGGCGAATGGCGAATGGCGATTGACGAATGGAGTCGGTGAAAATCGACAATTGACAATCGGGAATTCGCGCCAATCTTTTTGTTGCTTGAACACATCTAAATAGACTTTCTATGCGTTATTTACCGAAATCTCCCGCGGACCGGAAAGCCATTCTCGAAGCCATTGGGGCGCGCTCGATTGACGATCTGTTTGCGCCCATTCCTGCCCAGTACCGATTGAATCGCGACCTGAAGGTTCCGCGGCAGATGGCGGAGTCGGAGATCGTGGACTGGTTCCGGCAGCGCTCGCGGGAAAACGGGCTCGAGTACACGAGCTTTCTGGGCGCCGGAGCCTACATGCACTACCGGCCGGTGATCATCGATGCGCTGATTTCCCGCGGAGAGTTTCTCACTGCGTACACGCCGTACCAGGCGGAGATTTCGCAGGGGACGCTGCAGGCCATTTTCGAGTTCCAAACCATGATCTGCGAGCTGACCGGGATGGAAGTGGCCAACGCCTCGATGTACGACGGTTCGACCGCGGCGGCCGAGGCCGCGATGATGGCGGTGCGGGTGACGGGACGAAACTCGGTGGTGATCGCGAAGAGCGTGCATCCGGAGTACCGGGAGGTTCTGGCCACCTACGCGCAGAACCAGGGTCTGCCAATGGCGACGGCCGGTTACACGGATACGGGGCGGTTGAACCTGAAGGAACTGGAGCAGGCCATTACGGCGGATACGGCTTGCGTGCTGATCCAGTCGCCGAACGTCTTTGGCACGGTCGAAGATGTTGCCGCGGTTGCCGAGGTGGCGCACAAGAACGGAGCGCTGCTGGTGGTCTCGATTGCGGAGGCGGTGTCGCTGGGAATCGTGGAGCCGCCGCGCGAGGCGGATATCGTGGCGATGGAGGCGCAGTCGTTCGGTGTGCCGCTAGGATTCGGAGGGCCATACTGCGGGGTGATTGCGACTCACGAAAAATTTGTTCGACAGATGCCAGGACGGCTGGCGGGGCAGACGACGGATCGCAACGGCAAGCGCGGGTTCGTGCTGACGCTGGCGACGCGCGAGCAACACATCCGGCGGGAGAAGGCGACGTCGAACATCTGCACGAACCAGGCGCTGGTGGCGCTCATGGTCAACATCTTCATGAACGTCTACGGCAAGGTGGGATTGCGGGAGCTGGCGAAGCAGAACCTGGCGAAGACGGCCTACGCCGCCGAGCAGTTCGGCAAGCATGCGGAGGTCTTATTCGCTCGGGCGCCGCGCTTCAACGAGTTCGTCGTGCGTACTGCGGAAGACCCGTATGTAATCAATAGCCGTCTGCTGGGACACAAGCTGGTGGGCGGGTTGCCGCTCAAGAAGTTCTATCCGGAACTGGGCAATGCGGCGCTGTGGTGCTGCACGGAGATGACTACGCGAACTGCGATCGACACCGCGGTCGGCATGCTGGCGGAGAGCGAAGCGGAAGAGCCAAGCGGCGAGCACGTGGTGGAGGAGGTGGCGCGATGAAACATGCGACTCGCAAAGCGACGCGCCACGTAAATCAGAACGAAGGGCTGATCTTCGAGAAGTCGTCGCCCGGGAAAGCGGCATGGAAGCTGCCGCCGCTCGACGTGCCGGAGGTCGACACGGCAAAGCTGCTGGGCGCGTACGAGCGGAAGGATCTGGGGAATATGCCGGAGGTGAGTGAGATCGAAATCATCCGGCACTTCACGCGGCTTTCGACGTGGAATTACGCGATCGACCTGGGTATGTATCCGCTGGGTTCGTGCACGATGAAGTACAACCCGCGGGTGAACGAGGTGGTGGCGCGGCTGGAGGGGATCGCGAACGGGCATCCGTACCAGCCGGAGAAGATTTCGCAGGGGGCGCTTCGCATTATCCAGACGCTGAGCGATTGCCTGCTAGAGATCACGGGGATGGAAGCCATCACGCTGCAGCCGGCGGCGGGCGCGCACGGCGAACTGACGGGATTGTTGATGGTGCGCGCGTATCACCAGGCGAAAGGGAATCCGCGGAAGAAGATTTTGATTCCGGACTCGGCGCACGGGACGAACCCCGCCACGGCGGCCATGGTCGGCTACTCAGTGGAGAATTTGAAGTCGAACGAACGGGGTATGGTGGAGGTGTCGGCGCTGGAAGCGCAGATGAACGAAGACGTGGCAGCGCTCATGCTGACCAATCCGAATACGCTGGGCGTGTTTGAGCAGGAGATTCATAAGATCGCCGAGATCCTGCATGCCAAGGGCGGCTTGTTGTACATGGACGGCGCGAACATGAACGCGCTGGTGGGGAAGGTGCGGCCGGGAGACTTCGGCGTGGATGTGATGCACCTGAACCTGCACAAGACGTTCTCGACGCCGCATGGCGGAGGGGGCCCAGGGTCGGGGCCGGTGGCGGTGAAGCGGGGGCTCGAGCCTTTCCTGCCGAAGCCGGTGGTGGTGCAGAAGGCCGACGGGACGCTGGGGTTCGAGTACAACCGGCCGCAGTCGGTGGGGCGAGTGCGATCGTTCTATGGAAACTTTGGAATGTTCGTGCGGGCGCTGGCGTACATCCTGGCGAATGGCCCGGATGGGTTGCGGCAGACGACCGAAGACGCGGTGCTGAACGCGAACTACATCCGCAAGGGGCTGGAGGGCGTTTACGATCTGCCCTATGCGACGCCGAGCATGCACGAAGTGGTGTTCAGCGACAAGGTGCAGGCGAAAAAGGGCGTGAAGACGATGGACATTGCCAAACGGCTGATCGATTACGGGTTTCATCCGTATACGACGGCGTTTCCGCTGATTGTGCCGGGGGCGCTGATGATCGAGCCGACGGAGAGCGAAGGCAAAGAGGAGATGGACCTGTTCATCGAGGCGATGAAGTCGATCGCGCAAGAAGTGGAAGAAGACCCGCAGACGGTGCTGGACGCGCCGCACACCACGCGGGTGTCGAGACTCGACGAGACGGCAGCCGCACGGAAGCCGGTGCTGCGGTGGAAGCCGGGGCCGGGCTCAGCGGCACAAAGCTAACCACAGGACACGGGGATTTTCGATTTTGCGATTGCCGAATGGCGATTAAAGATCGGAAATCCCCGCCGCTTTTGGGATTAGCTTTTTCTGGATGTGACGGCGAAAAATGCGTTGGCTTCCTGCTCGACGTTACTGCTGCCGCAGTGCGGGCAGGCGATGTTCTCCTTGTCGTGCTCGTTCAGGGTGAGGATTTTCTCGAATTCCTTGTGGCAGTCGTGGCAGAGATAGTCGTACACGGGCATGGGAACCTCCCGCGGAATGCTGGTGTGGACTTTACGGGTCGATTATAGTCTTTCTTTCTAAAAAATATGTGACTTGCGGTGACGCCAAGAGTTCGACCTTTGACCGCGAGGCGCGCGGAAAGACTGAACCACAAAGGACACGAAGGGCACACGAAGGAGGATACCCCTGCTCCTGTGTGCCCTCTACGGTCCCCAGACTTTTTCGTCTTACCGCTTTCGCGTCACTTTTTCTCGGAGATCTCGATGGTGGCGCGGGTGTTTTCCCAGTCGAGGTACATGTGGCAGCCGGTGCCCATCTCGTGGAAGGAGATGGTGAAGTTTTCGACGGGGCCGGCCGTCTTGGAGACGCTCATGTCGAAACGGCCGAGTTCATCGGCTTCGTATTTGTAGGGGATGCCCCACTCGGCATTCTTCTTGTTGATGATCAGCGACCACTTGTCCTGGTTGGGGACGGTGAAGATGGTGTAGCTGCCGGCAGGAATGTCTCTGCCACCGATACTCAGGTTGGCGTCGGTCACGAAGGTGGTGGCTTCATTGGCGCCGGTACGCCACACCTGGCCGTAGGGGACAAGGCCACCGTAAATCTGGCGGCCCTTGGCGCGGGGGCTGGAGTAGTCCACTTTTATGCTCTTGCCGTCGGCGAATTTGCACTGCGCGCTGGCAGCCGGGCTGGGGCGCTGGGCGGCGGCGAAGACGGTGAGCGTGAGGAGGGTACACATCAGGAATGCGATTCGTTTCTGCATGAGGTTCTCCTTTTTTTTTGAGCATTTGGCACTTGGCACTTAGCCATTGGACGTTCGAGTGGGCGATGAGTGATCGCGGGATGGGCGGTCGTTCATGAGGGACCAAGTGCTAACTGCCAATTGCCAAGCGCTGATTTCTGCGCTGCCAATTATCCTCCAGCGGGCACGCACGTTACAATCGAGCCATGCCGGTATTCGACGAAAAGCAGGAAGAACTGGAGCATTTCGAAACGATGATGGGCGTTCCGCGCGGGCGTCTCGCGGTCACGATGGACCTGGTCACGGACGCGATGGCGCTGGTCGGGCAGCACGGGGTCTATTGCCAGAGCCAGCGCTGGCCGGGGAAGCCGGTGATGGACGTGCAGATGGTGATGAAGAGCCTGGCGGACGCGAAGGAGTTGATTCAGAGTGTGATGGAAGAGCTGAAGAAAAAGACCTAAACCCCAAGAGCTCACCACGAAGCACACGAGGTCCGCACGAAGGTCAAAAAGGAAGAACACTCGGAAAAGGGTTGATGGGCCCCTTGGCCGCTACGGTTTTACCGTCACCATCACCACCCCATGCGACGCCACCGTTGCTGAGAACTTTCCGGTGAATTTCCCCAAATCTTTCTTCTGCCACAGGTCACGTACTGTTGCTGACAGGTTGTTGGGATAGTACAGGTCGGTCCAGTTCGCGGTGATTTCTTTTTCTCCGTCTCCGCGATTGAAGAGGATCACGGCGCGGGCTCCGCCGGCGAGGGGCTTCGACCACACTTCGAGATCGCCGTTCTTCGAGACGCGGCGTCCCTGGCGGCCGAGCGGGTCCTGGTTGACTGCGATCACTTCTTTGTTGGTCAGGATGTCGTGAATCTCGGGCTTCATGTCGCGCAGGTCGTTGCCGGCGATGAGGGGGGCGGCCAGCAGGGCCCAGAAACTGAAGTGAGAGCGATTTTCGGTCGGGGTCAGGCCGCCGTTGCCGACTTCGAGCATGTCGGGATCGTTCCAGTGGCCGGGGCCGGCGTAGGAGTAGATCGCGTCTTCGGCGTCGACGATGTCGACCACGCCGTAGGAGCAGCAGTTGCCGGGGGACCATTCTTTTTTGCCCGACCAGCGGTCCTGGATGTCGCCGGTAGTACGCCAGAGATTCCCACCGACTTCCGCACCCCAGAGCCAGGGCTTGGCCGTGCCCCACTCACAGATGCTGAGCACAATCGGTCGGCCGGCGGCGTCAAGGGCGTGGCGGATGTTGGCGTAGGATGCGCGCGCGTCTTGGGTGGTGGTGTTGCACCAATCGTACTTGAGGTAGTCGACGCCCCAGGCGGCGTACTTGAGCGCGTCCTGGTACTCGTGGCCGAGGCCGCCGGGACGTCCGGCACAGGTCTTCGAGCCGGCGTCGGAGTAGATGCCGAACTTGAGGCCGAGCGAGTGGACGTAGTCGGCGAGCGGCTTGATGCCGCCGGGGAAGCGCTGCGGATCGGGGACGATGTTGGCGTCGGCGTCGCGTTCGACCTGCCAGCAGTCGTCGATGACGACGTACTGATAGCCGGCCTCTTTCATGCCGGACTTCACCATGGCGTCGGCCATGCCCTTGATCATGTCGGCGCTGACGTTGCAGCCGAACTTGTTCCAGCTGTTCCAGCCCATGGGCGGCGTGAGCGCGAGGCCGGCGGAAGGAGAAGGTTTGTCCTGGGCGGAGAGGGTGACGACGCAGAGGAGGGCGGCGAGGAGAAGGGGAGGTGTAATCGTCTTCATAGCGGGATAGTTTTATCAGACGGGACGGTCAGGGAAAAGATGGATGGGAAATTTTCGAGGTTTGCCGGCCGTAGGGAAACGCAAGGTCCCTCGACTTCGTTCGGCTAGGCCTCACTACGCTCGGGATGACAGATTTGCCGGTGCCCTAGCGATTCTGGTAAACGCCGGGGAGAAACGCTCCTCGGAAATTCGACACGGGCCCGAAAGCGAGGGCCCGTGTGTGACCCCGTAAACGTCTTGGTTACTTACATCAGCGAGTACTTGCCCATCTCGATGGTGCGCTGCGCGATCTGTTGACGCAGTTCGATGGTGTTGAACGGATCGTGTTTCGCCAGGCGGCGGAGGATCGCCAGCTGCGTGCGCAGCATGTCGCCTTCGGCGACGGCGGCGATGACGCGCTTGGCCGCAGCTTCGATCTTCTCCATGGCTTGCGTCATGTAGACGCGGGTCATGGCGACGGCGAGAGCCGCGTTTTTTTCTCCCTTGGCTTCGACCAGCTTCTGCGCACGAAGCACAGCCGATTCCATGGCATAGGTTTCGATGGTCATGTCGGCGATGGCGCCCATGATCTCCTGCTGGTCCTGGATGGCCCGCATGTATTTCTGCGTGGCCGCTCCGGCGGCGAACAAGCCGAGCTTCTTGGCTTGTGTGACCAGCTTGCGTTCTGCGGCGAGCGGGCCTTCGATGTCGTCGCTCATGCTGGGCCCGGAAAGAACCTCATCCATCAGCTTCTTGATGGCGGGCATGAGCGGGAGCTGGCCGCTCATGGCGCGCTTCAGGAGGAAGCCGGTGATGATGAGGCGGTTGATTTCGTTGGTGCCTTCGAAGATGCGGTTGATGCGGGCATCGCGATAGGCACGCTCGGCGGGGTACTCTTCGACGAAGCCGTAGCCGGCGTAGATCTGCATGGTCTCGTCGACCACGTAGTCAATCATCTCAGAGCCCCAGACTTTGATGATGGAGCACTCGACCGCGTATTCCTCGATGGCCTTGCGGGTTTCTTTTAGGGCCTCGGCACCGGACTTGTCGACTTCGTTGAGGGCGACGTCCATCATGCCGACGGTGCGGTAGACGAGCGACTCGCCGACGTAGATGAGCGCGGCCATGTTCGCGATTTTTTCGCGGATGAGGCCGAAGTCGGCAATGACTTTGCCGAATGCCTTACGCTGCTTGGCGTAGGCGACGGCATTTTCGAGCGACACGCGGGCGCCGCCGACGCACATCGCGCCGAGTTTGAAACGGCCCACGTTGAGGATGTTAAAGGCGATGACGTGTCCCTTGCCGATTTCGCCTAACAGGTTGTCGACTGGGACCTTGCAGTCGTTCAGGATGATGGGACAAGTGGAGGAGCCGCGGATGCCCATCTTGTGCTCCTCGCCGCCCACGGAGAAGCCGGGATAGTTGCGTTCGACCAGAAAGGCGGAAAATTTTTCACCGTCGACCTTGGCGAAGACGGTGAAGAGGTCGGCGAAGCCGGCGTTGGTGATCCACATCTTCTCGCCGTTCAGGGTGTAGTGCTTGCCGTCTTTGGAAAGCTCGGCGCGGGCGCGGCAGTTCATCGCGTCGGAACCGGAAGTTGATTCCGACAATGCGTAGGCGCCGACGATCTCTCCGGCAGCAAGCTTGGGTAAATATTTCTTTTTCTGCTCTTCAGTGCCGAAGTAGACGATAGGCAGCGTGCCGATGCCGGAGTGTCCGCCCCAGGTGGTGGCAAAGCCGGCGTACTTGGCGATGTGGTCGGCGATGACGGCAGCGGTGACCTTGTCCATTTCGAGGCCGCCGTAGGCTTCAGGGATCTCGGCGCCGGAGAGACCGAGGTCGCCGGCTTTCTTCAGCAGGTCGCGGGTGACCTGGAATTCCTTGTGCTCGATCTTCTCGACGTTGGGAAGGATTTCGTTTACGGCAAATTCTTCGGTGGTCTGGCCGATGAGATGGTGCTGCTCGGTGAAGTCTTCCGGGGTGAATACTTCGGACGTTTGGCGCTCTTCCAGGAGGAAGGAGCCGCCGGAGATTTTGGATTTAGGAATTGCGGTAGTAGCCATAGAACCCCCCTTGTTTACTGCCAATTCGTGCCGTTCACGAACCGTCGGATGCCATCCTTTAGATGAACTTCATTGAAGTTTATAAGCAGTCCCAGGGATTTACTACTGAGCTTCAGGTACGAAAGGAGTTGGGCTTGATGGATGGGTGCGATTGCTTCCATGGACTTCAGTTCAACGACCACTAGGTCTTCAACGAGCAAATCTATGCTGTAGCCGAGGTCGAGATGGACTCCGTCATCGAAGACGGGGAGGCCAACTTGGGTTTCCGAGCGAAAGCCTGCTTTCTTGAGTTCGTGTTGAAGACACACCTGATAGGTGCTTTCGAGAAGGCCGGGACCGAGTTCGCAATGGACTCGCATCGCGGCTGTGATGATTGCATGGCTGACTTGCTGGGCGGTTCGTTCTTGGAGTGGGGTGGTTGCCATAGAACCTCTTCACCACGAAGGAAACTAAGGTTCACGAAGGATTGACGTGAAACTCTTGGATAGCACAGACAGAAGGGTGAAGTCTGTGACTTCGTGTCCTTGGTAGGTGACCCTCCTGGACTATTGGAGGTTCTCGAAAATTCCTGCCGCGCCCATGCCTCCGCCGACACACATGGTCACCATGCCGTAGCGGGCGTTGCGGCGCTTGAGTTCGCGGAGGATGCTGGCTGTCAGCTTGGCGCCGGTGCATCCCAGGGGGTGCCCGAGAGCGATGGCGCCGCCGTTGGGATTGACTTTTTCGGGATCCAGACCCGCCTCTTTTATTACGGCCAGCGATTGCGCGGCGAAGGCTTCGTTCAATTCGATGACGTCGATGTCGGAGAGTTTCAAACCGGCAAGTTTCAGCGCCTTCGGGATCGCGAACACGGGACCGAGTCCCATTTCTTCCGGCTTGTATCCTGCCGTGGCGAACGAGACATAGCGGGCCAGCGGCTGGATGCCGAGAGCTTTGGCTCGGTCCGCGGACATGACGACTGCGGCCGCGGCACCGTCCGACATCTGCGAGGAATTACCCGCGGTTACGATGCCTTTCACGTGGAACGCCGGTTTCAGCGCGAGTAACGCTTCGAGCGAGGTGTCGGCGCGCGGGCCTTCGTCGATTTTGAAAGCAATTTCCTGGCGCACGGGTTTCTTGCCGTTAGGGGTGGTGAAGCTGACGGGCACGGGCACGGTTTCGTCGGTGAATTTGCCGGAGTGAATCGCGGCTAGGGCTTTCTGGTGGCTGTGCAAGGAGAACTCGTCGCTCTGCTGGCGGGTGATGTCGAAGCGCTGGCCGACCCGCTCGGCGGTGAGGCCCATGGAGAGGTAGGCATCGGGGTAGTGGTCGACCAGCCAGGGGTTGGGCGAAATCTTGTTGCCGCCCATGGGGATCATCGACATGGATTCGGTGCCACCGCCGACGATGATTTCGGCGCCGCCGGCCTGGATGCGCTCGGCGGCCATGGCGATGGATTGAAGGCCGGAGGAGCAGAAGCGGTTGATGGTCAGCGCCGAAACTTCCACGGGCAGGCCGGCGCGCAGCGAGGCGATACGGGCGACGTTCATCCCTTGCTCGCCTTCGGGCATGGCGCAGCCCAGGATGACGTCTTCGATTTCTTTGGGGTCGACCTGGGGGACGCGTTCGAGCGCGCCCTTGATGGCCACGGCGGCCATCTCGTCAGGACGGGTAGCCCGCAGCGTGCCCTTGAAGGCGCGCCCCACGGGAGTACGGACGGCGGATGCGAGGATGACGTCTCTCATAAGAATCAGTTCCTGGTTCTTTTGATGCTATACAGCGTTGAAAAGCTCTTCCATCACCAGAATTCTGGCGGTTTTACGGGAACGGGGCTTCTTGCGGATCACAATTTCGATATCGCGATCGAGCGCGTTCAGGAAGTGCATCAGGCGCTCAACTGAAAAGCCTTCGAGCCGGTAGTTAACAAGGGCTGAAATCTTGGGCTGGTTGATCTCGAGCAGTCGAGCGGCTGCGGTCTGGGACAGGCGGCGGGCCTGAAGGATTTGTTTGATCGCGACCGCGAGGCGCACCTTCGTCTGTTTCTCGCGCCCATCGCGCAGTCCAAGATCCGCAAAGACGTTTCCTGAACTTTGCTCGACCACTTCATTTCGATGGATTGCCATAACGTACCTCGTAGTCCTCGCTGGCGCCCTTGAGTCTGCGTGAAATCAATTCGACGTCCGTCACAGCCGTTTTCCTGCCCTCGGGGATTTCTTCTGGAATACGTGCAAGACATAGATCGCTCGCTGAAACCTGACCGTGTAGACCGCTCGGTAAGTATCGCCTTGATAATCTCCGACGATTTCCAGCACTCCGGGTCCCTCACCCTTCCAAGGCTTCGCGTCCGGATGCTTTCCGCCAAACTGAGCCACGCTGAGGGCGACGCCGAATTTGTCTTTCACGGCTTCCGGGAAGCCGATCAGATCGGCTCTGGAGGACCACCCAGAACAGCGGCTTCTCTCCAGGGACGGCTTTGGACCGAGTCATACCGATTATCCCAGTTTTAGGATAGTTTGTCTACGAAATCTCATGGGGCCTACCACGTAGGCGAAGCTCCAATTGCTTCTCAGTTCCTCAGCGTCTTGCCCGTCTTCAGGGTGAACTGGATCCGTTCCTGGGTTTTCTTCTCGCCGCAGAGAGACTTGAAGCCCTCGCGTTCGAGATCGAGGATGAACTGCTCGCTCACGGGTGTGCCCGGGGTGACGTTGCCGCCGCACAGCACCTCGGCAACCCTGTTGCCGATTTTCACTTCGTGGTCGCTGATGAAGTCGCCCTGGCGCATCAGGTAGACGCCCATCTTCAGGGTGGCCAGGACGTTTTCTCCGGGTGCGGGGATGTCCGTGCGCATCTGGGGAGCTTCGTAGCCGGCGCGGGCGAGTTCGAGTGCGCGAGCCTTGGCGTCGGACAGCACGCGCTCCCGGTTCATGGTGATGTTGTCGGACTCGGACAGGAAGCCGAGGGCGCGGGCTTCGTGGGCCGAGGTGGCAACCTTGGCCATGGCGATCGTTTCGAAGGCGCGCTTGATGGCTTCGAGTAATTCGACGGATTCGCCGCGTCCGTCGGGGCGAATGGAGGTTGCACTGTCGAGCGCTCGCAGCAGCATTTCTTTGCAGCCGCCGCCTCCGGGGAGCAGGCCGACGCCGACTTCGACCAGCCCGGTGTAGAGTTCGGCGTGGGGCTGGCGGGCGGGGGCGTGCAGGGAGATTTCGGTGCCGCCGCCGAGCGTCAGGCCGAAGGCGCTGACCACCACCGGCTTGGGCGAGAACTTGATGGCCTGGGTCATGCCCTGGAACTGGCGGATGACGAGGTCGACGTCGTCCCATTCTTCTTCCTGCACGGCCATCAACAGCAGCATGAGGTTGGCGCCAACAGAGAAATTCTGGGCGTCATTGGTGATCACGAAGGCGTCGAAGGCGTCGCCGGGGCCGCCGGGCTTCAGGGTTTGGGTGATCAGCTGGATGATATCGGCGCCGAGCGAGTTCATCTTGGAATGGAACTCGATGCCGGCGACGCCGTCGCCCAAGTCGATCAGGGATGCGCCGGAGTTCTTCTTAACCACGCCGTTGGATTTCTTGGCTACGGTGACGGACCACACGCCTTCCGGAACCGGGACCGGTTCCGAGTTTCCAGTCCTCAGGTCCCAATACTTGCGGCCGGAGGGAGTTTTTGGAGCGTCTTCGTACCAGGACTTCTTACCCGAGGCAAGCAGCTTCTCGACGTTCGCGGCGACGGGCTTGCCTTCTTTCTTCATGCGCGCGACGGTGGCCTCAACGCCCGCCGCATCCCAGAGTTCGAAGGGACCCAGTTCCCAGTTGAAGCCGAGTTTCATGGCGTGGTCGATCTCGACCACGGTGTCGGAGATCTCGGGGATGCGATTGGCGGAGTAGGTCCAGAGGTCGGTGAGCGCGGCCCAGAGGAAGGCTCCGGTTTTGTCACCCTTTTGCGGGCCGCTGCCTTCGAGTCCGAGCAACATGCGGACGCGTGCGCCGGTCTCCTCGATATTCTTTGCCATCTCGAGGGCGGGGAACTTTGGCTTCTGGCGGGGATGGTACTCGAGCGTCTTCCAGTCGAGCGCGAGGCGGTCTTCTTTTCCGTCGGCGCTTTTGGATTTCTTGTAGAAACCTCCCTTGGTCTTGTCGCCCAACCATTTGCGGTCGAGCATTTGCCTGTAGAAATCGGGGATGCGCAACTCGCTGCGTTCATCGCGGACGTTCGCGGTCATGTTGCCCACGACATGGCTGAGGATGTCGAGGCCTACTAAGTCGATGGTGCGGAAGGTCGCCGACTTGGGCCAGCCGACAGGCGCGCCGGTGAGGGCGTCGACATCTTCGATGGAGAAATCCATCTCTTGCATCAGACGCATGACATTGAGGACGGAGAAAGTGCCAATGCGGTTGCCGATGAAGTTGGGTGTGTCTTTCGCGTACACCACTCCCTTGCCAAGACGCAGGTCGCTGAAATGTGCCACTGCATCGAGGAGATTACGGTCGGTGTCGGGGGTGGGAATCAGTTCCAGCAGGCGCATATAGCGCGGCGGATTAAAAAAGTGAGTGCCGAACCAGGAACGGCGAAAATCTTCGGGAAAGCCTTCGGCGATTTTGCCCACAGGCAGGCCGCTGGTGTTGGTGGTGATGATGGTGCCGGGCTTGCGGACGGCGTCTACTTTTTGCAGCAGGGCGCGCTTGAGGTCGAGGTTTTCGACGACGGCTTCGATGATCCAGTCGACGTCGGCGAGTTTCTTGAGGTCGTCTTCAAAGTTCCCGATGGTCACCAGCCGGGCCAGCGACGGTTCGAAGAACGCGGCGGGTTTGGATTTCTTCGCGGCGTCGAGTCCGGCGGCGGCGATCTTATTGCGTGCTGGGGCGTCGGCGTCGGGGGGGACGATGTCGAAAAGGTAGCTGGGTACGCCGGCGTTGGCGAAGTGGGCGGCGATGCGCGCGCCCATGGTGCCGGCGCCCAGGACTGCGACCTTATGGATGCGTTTCATAAGAAAATGACTCCAGTAGACGCGCCGCGGTGGGCCGTGGCAGCAGGGCGACGGACGGATAAATCGCAAAAGACACAGATGATCACGGGGCAGATCATTCTAATGGATTCGGAGGGCAGGGCGGCAACGCGACCTAGTAATTGGGCTGCAGGGTTAGGGCAAGTTGTCGATGGCCCATTCGCTTTTCCCGGAACGAACGACGGTGAGCGTTGAAGTTAACGGGCGCATCCGCTTGCGCCCATTTCGGGAAGAGGGCTGGAAGAGAGCCACGGGAAATTCGTAGCGTCCAGAGCCAAGTTTCCTGCCGCGGCCGATCTCGTAGCTCGTGCGGGCTGTGGGCGAAGCGAAGAAGTTGTGCATCGTATCTTCGCTGGTGCGCTGGCGGAAGTGGTCGGTGAGCAGCAAGATCCCGGATTCCTCGTCCTGGGTTTGCCAGGCGTGCAGGAAGTGGTCGGCGGTGCCCAGGGCGAGGATGTAGTCATGGTCGACGGGCGCGTTCGGAGCTCTGGACTTGCCGAAGGAGGGGATCGCGCACGCGGATAACAGTAAAAAAAACAAGATGGTACAGATCAGTCGCAAGGGGAAACCTTTAACGGCGATGGCCGGGAACAACCTAATTACTTAGCACGGTGGGTGTGCGGGAGGAGTGACTAGGGAGATTCTCGCGGTGAGGTAATGGCGAGAGCCCCGGTCCGGGGTGGAGATGCTCTTCGAGGCCGGTCGTGTTGCGCGCCGGAACACGGGGTCCCTTCGGCTACGCTCAGGGCAGGCTCTTCGACTCCGTTCGGCTGCGCCTCACTGCGCTCAGGATGACAAAGAGAAAAAATGGGCGGAAAACACGACGGGCGCGTACCGAATTAGATGTGGGGTGAGGATGGCATCGGTACGCGCCCTATTAAGTTGATTCAAGCCTAGGCTTCTGGCCGTTTTCATGTCAAGGAAAATCGTTTTTTAATTGATCACGAGATCAATTTCGCAATCACAAAAGCAGTCCCGGCCGCAAGTCCACCGATCACCATTGTCTGTGACGCGCCGCGGAGCGGTGAGGTGCCGGTAAAACGCGCTTTCAGGTAGCCGAACACGCCCAGTGCCGCCAGCGTGACGGCTGCTGACCACAGCAGGCCATGCCAGGCGTTGCCGAGCAACATGTAGGGCGAGAGGGGAATGAAGCCCCCGGCCACATAGGAGAGCGCGATGGTCGACGCGCTGGTGACGGCGCGCTTGGGATCCGGTTCTTCCAGGCCGAGTTCGAAACGCATCATGAAATCGACCCACTCTTTGGGGCGCTGGCTCAACGCTTCAACAACAGGCTTGGCTTCGGCTTCCGTGAGTCCGTACTGTTCGAACAGTTCTTCCACTTCGGCTTTTTCGGCTTCAGGGATTTCGACGATCTCGCGCTCTTCGCGCAATTTCTCTTGATCGAAGTGCTCAGCGTCGCCCTTGGCGGCGAGGTATCCGCCGAGTCCCATGGCGATGGACCCGGCGGCGATCTCTGCCATTCCGCCGATCACGATAAGGCGGGTGGAAGTCACCGCGCCGGATAGTCCCGCGGCCAGAGCGAAGGGGACGGTGAGACCGTCGGCCATACCAATAACCACGTCGCGAACGAAGAGACCGGCGGTGAAATGTTTCTCGAGGTGCGGGGTGACCGGCATGGAGCGTTCAAACCTCCGGATGAGATTTCAGGTATTCCTGGGCCTTGCCGACAACCTGTCGTTCGCCGTCATACGCGAGTTTGGCAGAAGCTTCTTCCAGGGGGAGCCACAGCGCGCGTCGGACTTCGACGCGCATAGCGGGCGAGACATCGTCGATTCGCCCGGACTGGTAACGCAGCAGGAAGAAACTCACGATCTTGAAAACGCGTTGCCCGTCGCCCCAGGAGCGGATGTAGACGTATTTGATGTCGGTGAGTTTGCCGAGGAGGGAGGCGGTGATCCCGGTTTCTTCCTGGACTTCGCGGACAGCAGTCTGTTCGGGCTTCTCGCCGGGGTCTAACAGGCCTTTGGGGAGGGCGAGCACGGCTTTTCTGGAGGTTTTGCTGGACCTCGAGGAAGGGGATTTTACGGCGGCGGCGGATTCGTCTTTTTGCGGTTCGATTACAGCGATTGACCAGCCGCCGGACATGCGCCGAAGGACCACGCCGCCCGCCGAGAACTCACGGACCATCCGCACACGTTAACAGGAATAAAACGGTTCGTCACGATAAGGGCTTTATTTGCACTATCTAAGGGGCAAGGTAACGTCTCATCAGTAATTTCCGATGACTAAAGGTGGCACCAAAGTGGTCTGCACCATTTGCCCTACAAGTGGCATCTTACAGGGTAGGTGAGGCAGGCAGTTCCGGGTGACCGGAAGTGGGGCGCCAGTGAAGTCGTTCAAGGGGATCATTCGGTCGGTCCAGGCTTTTGGCAGGGAGCTGCGGCGGTCGGCTGCCCTAGAATCCGGGTCAAGCACGCCGGGAATCGGCATCGCGCTGGGCGGAGGCTTTGCCCGTGGCATCGCGCACATCGGTGTCCTGAAGGTTCTGGAAGAAGAGAAAATTCCCATCGAATTTGTAGCGGGAACCAGCGTGGGCGCGCTTATCGGCGCGGCTTACTGCAGCGGGCTGTCGACGGCAGAGCTGGAAGAAGTCGCCTACCGGGTGCGCTTCAAGACCTTTGCACGCTGGACGCTTTCGCGCCACGGTTTTGCCACCAATCAGCGGATGATTGGTTTTCTGAATAGCATCCTCAAGGTGAAATCGTTTGAGGAGTTGCGGCTGCCGCTGGCGGTGGCAGCGACCGACCTGAGCACAGGGGAAGGCGTGGTCTTCCACTCGGGGCCGCTGGTGGATCCGGTGCGCGCCAGTTGCGCCTATCCCGGGATGTTCCTGCCTGTGAACATTCGGGGCCGTTGGCTGGTGGATGGAATGTTGGCGCATGCGGTGCCGACCCGGCCGCTGGTTGAGATGGGCGCGAAACACGTGCTGGCCGTACACCTGAGGGGCCGCTGGACCAACGGCGAAGCTCCGCGGCATCTGTTCGATGTGATCGGGCAGTGCTTCGCCATCGCGCAGGAAATGAGCGCGAGCCACTGGAAGGAAGCGGCAGATTTCATCATTGAGCCCGATGTAAACGGGTTCGAGTATGACGCCTTCGCGAACACCCCCGAGCTGATTAAGGCAGGCGAAGTCGCAACCCGCAAGGCCCTGCCCGAAATCAAGAGGTGGGTAGAGATTCGCCAGCCGCTGGCCGACGCGAAAGCCGCGCGTGCGCTGGTGCAGGCGGCGACTATGCCGGCAGATTGAGAGAGGCAGTCGTTGGTCGTCGGTCGTTGGCCTGGAGCAACGCAACTACCTATAGTCCCAGTTGATTTCCACCGCGGCCACCCAGGCGAAACGGGTCCCTACACGCACACGCGGATTCTCCCGAATAGTCGGTGCCGCTAGAAGCTGATCTTCAGAATGTTCCCTCCGGCGCCTACTAGCCACCCGGCTTTCGGATTTGCGAAAGCCACCGCCCAAAACCCGCTCACGCCAGGCAGCGTGAACCAGGTATGGCCCTCGTCGGGCGTCCAACCCGCGCCCCCCGTGTTGGCCGTGACCACAACCGTTCGGCCGTCGTCTTCGTCTGCTTCGTGATCGTCTCCGGTGCTGATGCGGCGCGCGTAGGCTAGACCGAAAATGGCTCCGGTCACTGGGGCCGGATTGGTGAGCGTCCAGGTTCGCCCGCCGTCGTTCGAAGTGGCGGTTCCTGCGTTGTTGGGATCGGTTGGGTCTAAGTCACCGCCACCTACAATCCCATGCCAGGCGTCACGGAAGGCAACGGTGAATGCGCCCGCGCTCGGCGAACTCACGAGCGGCGTGTCGTACGCATTCCAGGTGTCGGCGCCATCGCGGGTGGCGAGGATCCTGGCTGACGTCGCGCCACCGGTGGCGATCCATGCATTCCTCTCACCCTGGGTCGCGACGCAAGTGCCGCTCGAGGCGAACGAAAATTCGCCTGGCAATGCCGGAGGCATGTTCGCGCTGATGTCGTGCCAAGTTTTTCCGTCGGTGGTACGGAGATCGGGGAACACTCCGTTTACCGAGTCGCTGTGCGAGATACCACGTTTGGGAGTCCAGAAGGCGAAGCAATCGTAGAACGCGTTCGCTGTTTGGTTCTGGAACTGCATGGTCCAGGTTGCGCCGCCATCGACCGTTTTGTAGATACGAAAGTCGGTGGTGTTGTTTCCAATGGATTGCAGGTAAGCGACCTTGTCGCTAACGCCCTGCACGTCGCGGAATTGCAGCGCCTCCGCGCCCGGCACTACCCCGGCTTTCCAGGTTTTTCCCCCGTTGGTGGTCAAGACGAACGTGCCGCCGGTCCCGGACGCCCAGACCACGCGCGCGTCCACCGGACTGACGGAAATCAGTAATTGTGTGGTGCCGCTGTTTTGCGGAGAGAGTTTGGGCTGTTTCACGTGATCTTCGGCAAAGGCCGGAGTTGCTAAGACGAAACCGGCAAACAGGAGAATTGCAAGCAGTCGTTTCAACATGGCGACATCTCCGGAAAGGTAAATTCAGCGGGGGCAGTTTAGGCTGCGGTGCGAGGGGTGTCAAACGTCCCAGGGGATAGGAGGTAGAGCGATCTGAAACCGGTCTGATAACTAAATAGTAAACATTTTGGGGCTGGTCGGGACACCCCCCTGGGCGTGGGCGGGGGGAGGCCCAAAATCCACAGTCTCAAGAAAAACGTTCCGAAACTCAACGCAGGCACGAGGAAGCGGAGCGGCAATGGCGGAATTCGTCCGGGGAAAACTCGCTTGGCCGCGAGAAATATGACAAGGAGATTCAACCCAATTTGGGCTCAGTCACTACGGCAACCATTGCTTTCGAGCCTTGGTGTCTCTGAATCCTACTCCGCCGATGTTCGCTCGGGTCGACGCCGACCGCACCCGAGACACTGGGAAGCGCTGGCAAATCTGGCCGGAGTCTCGGCGGTCGGTAATGACTCAGATGGCAATGTTATGGAATAACAGAGTGATCGGATTGTCCTGCAATCTAAAACGCAAGCCTCAAGGCCAACTGCCCCACGCGAGCATTTACGGCCGTGCTACTGACAACGCCGAACGTGGGCGAAGTGAGGTTTGTATCGGGGTTCGCAAACTGGGTATGGTTCAATGAATTGTAGAACTCGGCCCGAAATTGGAGACTGCTGTTCTCCACGGGCCACCGAAGGACCACCGTCTTTGAGAACGCGAGATCCAGATTCGCTTGCCCGGGACCATCTACCATTCCAGTTGCGCTGTTCCCAAACGCGGTTCCAATGCCATCGGCGCCGATTATTGGTGGACCGGTGAAACATTCGGCATTGAAATAGCCTTCCAATTTCGACTCCACCGACCCTCCCTTGACCAAGTGATCTTTTGAACAGGTCCCACTCAGTTGCGCCCTGTCAGTGTTTATTCCGAAAACGTTTTTGGCATTTGTAGCGGAAATGGTCAGAGCACTGCCAGATTGAATCGTAACCACAGTTGCAAAGTCCCACCCTCCCAGGAGCGACCGCTGGAGTCCGGCTGACGGGCTGGGGAGATTCCATATTCCGCTAATAACGAATCGATGAGTACGGTCGGAGCTGGCGCGTCCCCATCGCTGTCTCGGAGAGTTTTGGTCTCCCAACGGTCGTGCATTTGCGGATGATACTGCGTCGATGTCTGAGCCATCGGTATCCAGAGTTTTGGAGAAGGTGTAGGAGGCCAGAAACTGGAATCCCTGGCTCAGGCGTTTGGTCAGGCTCATTTCAAGCCCGTTGTACCAGGAACTGCCCTCGGATTCCATCTCACGAAGGGCATCAGGACGTATTCCGGGAATAGGAACCCGTACTCCAATATTTGCCAGTGTATTAGAGCTTACACCCCTGATCGGATTCCCCGGGGATGCACTCAGGGCTTGATTGAGGAAACGTGAGCGTTGCAGGTGTGTTCCCCGGGCACCTACGTATCCGACCTCTAAAAGCCATCCTTGATGTAATTCTCCCTGGGTGTTCAGCGAAAACTGTTGGATCATGGCAGGACGAAAGTTAGGCGCTAGAACACTGACCGATGCCCTTGTGGTTGGAGAATAGGGCACAAACAATGGGAAAGAACTCGGGGTCGGAAAGGGCTCCGCAAAGGGCGCTTGAAAGGTTGCATTAGCGTTCGCCAGTCCAGTGCTCACGCGACTTAGGCCAAACGGAGCCGCGAGCACGGACACAGTAGATGCTTGCCCGGTCGGGCGAGAGAAGTAGATACCGTAACCACCTCTGAGAACCAGCCGGCTTGTTCTTGGCAACAACTGCCACGCAAAACCGCCCCGTGGAGCAACTGTGTCCTGCCCTTCACCGTAATTTCCAAATGTATTGTCCGCGCGGATTACTCCTGGCGGGAGGACGCCTGAGAAATTGGAAGCCACGATATAACCGTCTAAGGTTCCAATCGGCGGCGGGTTTGCATCAGCCT
>CAZXKO010000052.1:0-63772 GCA_964641665.1 uncultured Acidobacteriaceae bacterium | reverse complement strand
TGTTCTTTCCCGCTGCTTGCTTTTGTCGCGCCGTTGCCATGTTGGTTCTCCCTTGTCGATCTGCAGAAGGGGCGCAGAAATTCGATGCGGAAGGGGGTCCCCAAGAGCAGCAAAATTGAGAGAGGGAGTGACCACGACCATAGCGATGCAACTACCTCGATCAGCCACAAGCTATCTGCTCTCTCGATACCTGTCTCTGAGCCGTAAATCCTGAGCCCTCCGCGCTACGCCCGCCCAAACCCCCATGCTATAATCCAACTTCGCCTGCTTTGTTTCCGAGGCTATCCTGTGATTTCCTCCATGGGCGAATCCTGCGCATTTCCAGTTCTTTAGATACGAGGTATCCCTATGTCTGGCCATTCAAAATGGGCCACAATTAAGCACAAGAAGGGCGCGCTCGACGCCAAGCGCGGCAAGATCTTCACCCGTCTCATCAAGGAAATCGGTATTGCCGCCAAGAATGGCGGTGGCGACCCCGACAGCAACCCGCGTCTGCGCACGGCGATCCTTGCCGCCAAGGCTGAGAACATGCCCGCCGACAACATCAAGCGAGCCATCCAGCGCGGTACCGGCGAACTCCCGGGCGCGACCTACGAAGAATTCACGCTCGAAGGCTACGGCCCCGGCGGCGTTGCCATCCTGGCCGAAATTAACACCGACAACCGCAACCGCACCGTCAGCGAAATCCGTCACGTCTTCGGCAAGAACAATGGCAACATGGCCGAAGCCGGCGCCGTCTCCTGGATGTTCCACAAAAAAGGCGACATCGTCATTCCCAAAGCAGCCGCCAAGGAAGACGACCTCATGTCCATCGTGCTCGAAGCCGGCGGCGAAGATCTCCGCGACGATGGCGACAACTGGGAGATCCTGACCGAGCCTTCCGCTTACGAAGCCGTCCTGGATGCTGTGAAGAAAGCCGGCATCACGCCTAGTTCTTCCAGCGTCTCCATGATTCCGCAGAACTACATCAAGCTCGAAGGCCAGGCCGCAAGCCAAATGATCCGCCTGCTCGAGGCGCTTGAGGAACAGGACGATGTGCAGAACGTCCACGCCAACTTCGACATCGATCAGAAGCTGCTCGAAGAAGTCGCTGGCTAGTTCGAGAAGTCGAAATCTACTTTTCAGGCCGCCTTTTCGGGCGGCCTTTTCATTTCTGTTCGCCTCCCAATCGACTTACAGTGGCACTTTTCAACACCCGAGTGGAAAATTCTGTGGAAAAGGGAGGAGCTACTCACGCAAGTCATTCAGGCACAGTCGGTTTAACACCTTGCACAGGGACGAGGGCTAGCACCTTTAGGGTACAACTTCTCAGCCATTCGCGCTCCGCTGAAGCCTGACCCCTTCGTGGTAAAACTTCTGAGCCATCCCAAACAGATTGATGCCCAGATCTCGGATGAAATCACGGCTCGACAAACTTCTTGTGGAACGCGGACTCGTCTCGTCGCGTGAGCGCGCACAAGCCCTCATCCTCGCCGGAAAAGTCCTGGTCAACGACCAGAAGATCGAAAAATCCGGAGCGTCGGTGGAGCCCGATGCAAACTTGCGTCTGCTCGGCGAAGACCTGAAATACGTCAGCCGCGGCGGCCTCAAGCTGGAGAAGGCCCTCGAACACTGGCAGATCAATGTCGCCGGTCTCGCCTGTCTCGACGTTGGCGCCTCGACGGGTGGCTTCTCCGACTGCCTCCTGCAGCACGGCGCTGCGCATGTAATCGCCGTCGACACCGGATACGGCCAGCTCGATTTCCGTCTCCGGCAGGACCCTCGCGTGCGCCTGCTGGAAAAAACCAACGCCCGCTACCTCACCCACGAGGCCCTGGGGCAGTTCGTCGACATCATCGTGATGGACGTCTCGTTCATCTCCGCAACTCTGGTCCTGCCCGCCGTGATCCACTCAGCGTTTCCCGGCGACGAAGCCCAACGTCGCGGCAGGCAGATGGTCGTCCTTGTCAAACCGCAGTTTGAGGCCGGACGCACCCATGTCAACAAAGGCGGCATCGTCCGCGAAGAGAGCGCGCAACTGGCAGCCGTTGAAAAAGTGCGCGAGTGCGTGCTGCAACTCGGAGCGAGCCGCACCGACTCCATCGACTCTCCCATCCTGGGCGCGGAAGGCAATCGAGAATTCCTGCTGTATGCGCCTTTCTAGTCTGCGGCGATCTGAGGCGAGTATGCAGGTTTCGAGTTTCAGTTTTCGAGTTTCAAGTAAACTCGCATCGAGACCTGACCCCTGACACCTGAGACCTGACACCTGACACCTGAGACCTGAGACCTAAGACCTAAGACCCAAGACCCGAACCCCTGACACCCGACACCTGAATTACAATGCTTTCTTCACCATGCTAGCCGGGACCGCGCCCTCCAGCCGCACCAAATCCGTCGCCATTATCTCGAAGCCCGACAAGCCCGAGGTCGCCCAGATCCTGCCCCAACTCTATGATTGGCTGCACAAGCACGGATACGCAGTAGTCATTGACAGTGAGACCGACCTCTACGCCACCGGCCCCGAAGTCGTGACACGTCCCGACCTGGGGTCTCGCTCCCTCGACTTCGTCATCGTATTGGGAGGCGACGGCACCCTGCTTTCGACCTCGCGCGCGGTGGCAAAGGCAGGCATCCCGGTCCTGGGGGTCAATCTCGGCTCACTGGGTTTTCTCACCGAAGTGCCTTTGCCGGAGCTCTACGACGCGCTCGAGGAAGTCGACCAGAAGCGGGCCAGCGTCGAATCGCGTTCACTGGTCCAGTGCCAGCTGATGCGGGAAGGGAACTGCCTAATGAGCTACGCCGCCCTCAACGACGTCATCGTCAATAAGAGCGCGATCGCTCGCCTGAACGACTACGACCTTTACATCGACAAGGCCTTCGTCACCGAATACAAAGCCGACGGCCTCATCGTCTCCACCCCAACCGGCTCCACCGCCTACTCGATGGCCGCCGGCGGCCCCATCCTGACCCCCTCAGTCGACGCCTTCGTGATCACGCCCGTCTCCCCACACTCGCTCACCCACCGTCCGCTGGTAGTGCGCGATTCGGTCGAGATTGAAATCGTGGTGAAGACCGGCGAAGAACAGGCCTATCTCAGCGTCGATGGCCAAGTCGGCATGCCCGTCCGCGACGGCGACCGCATCCTCTGCCGCAAAGCCGACTACCAGGTGCAACTGCTCCGAATCCGCAAGGCTTTCTTTGAAGTCCTAAGAACGAAATTGAAGTGGGGACAGAGGTAGGAAGGTTTCAAAGTTTTCAAGGTTTCGAAGGTTTCAAACTTTCCTCCCCCTGGCATCCCGAGCGAAGTGAGGCGTTAGCCGAACGGAGTCGAGGGACCCTGTGTTTCACGACTGCCATCACTGGCCTTGCCGGAATTCTCCCCATCGCTGAAACCCTGAGACCTCGCAACCTTGAAACTTTGCAACTTCGAGCCCTTGAAACTTTGCAACCTTGAAACCTGAAGTCTTTGAAACCTTCCCTCACTTCTCCGACCTCAACATCTCCTTCACCGTCTCTCTTCTCCGCACCAGTTTCGCCGACTTCCCCGCGACCAGCACCTCCGCCGGCCGGGGCCGGGTGTTGTAGTTCGAAGTGAGTGCCATCCCGTACGCTCCCGCATCCAGGATCGCCAGCAACTCGCCTTCATCGACAATCGGCAACTCGCGATCCCGCGCAAAAAAGTCCCCCGTCTCGCATACCGGACCGACCACGTCCAGCGTTTCTCGCATCCCATCATCGGTGCCGCGCAGGCTGACAGGAACGATCTCATGAAACGCGTTGTACAACGAGGGTCGCAGCAGATCGTTCATACCCGCGTCCACGATCAGAAATTTCTTGCTGTTGTTCGTCTTCCGGTACACCACCGAAGTAACCAACGTCCCCGCCGGTCCCACAATCGATCGCCCAGGTTCGAGCAGCAGGTGCAGCTTCAGTCCGCGCAGTGGCTTTAACAACGCTTCGGCATACCCGGCCACGTATTCGGAAAATTCCGGCAGGTTCGCCTTCTCGTACGCAATCCCCAGCCCGCCGCCCGCATCCACGTAATCGATCTCGTGACCGTCATCGCGCAGTTCCCGCACCAGCGCGACCACCCGCTCCATGGTGGCGGTGAACGGTGCGACATCCGTGATCTGCGACCCGATGTGCACGCTCACCCCGGCCACTTTCAGGTGCCGCGTGCCGGAAGCCTCGGCATACAACGCGCGCGCCTCGCTGATGGGAACACCAAACTTGTGCTTATGCAGACCGGTGGAAATGTAAGGATGCGTCTTCGCCGGCACGTCAGGGTTCACGCGGAATGCGATGCGCGCTGTCTTGCGCATGCGGCCCGCACACTCCGCCAACGCCCACAGTTCCGACTCGCTTTCCACGTTGAACAGCAGAATGTTGGCTCTCAGCGCCGCGTCCATCTCCTCTCGCGTCTTGCCCACGCCCGAGAACACAACCTTCCGCGCCGCACGCGAATCCACCGCCAGCACTCGGGCCAGTTCGCCCCCCGAAACCACGTCAAAGCCGCAGCCTTCGCCGGCGAGCAGCCGCATGATCCCAAGGTTCGAATTCGCCTTGATCGAGTAACAAACTGTGTGCCGGCTCTTTCGGAACGCGTGCTGAAACGCCCGCATCCGCTCCCGGATCGTGGTTGCCGAGTACACGTAGAGCGGTGTCCCGTAGCGCGCCGCCAGGGTTGTCAGTGGAATGTCTTCACAGCACAGCACCGCTCCCGCTGAGCGGCGCAGCAGTCCCTTACGCACCTTCAGGTAGGAAAAGGCCGGCGGGCGTCCTTCCGGGATCGCTGGGTCGCGGCTCACTTGCGCTTCGAGGCACTCCCTTTGACGCGGATCGCCAGCACCGTCTGGTCGTCAAACGTGTCTTCCCCGGCCGCATGTTCCGCCACCGCGGCGAACAGCGAGTTCACCACGCATTCCGGAGACTGCTCGGTACAGGTGGCGATCACACGCTCCACCCCGCTGCGCCCGAACATGTCTCCCGCGCGGTTGCGTGCGTCCAGAATGCCGTCGCTGAAGAACACGAACAGGTCGCCCGGCTTTGCCTTGAACGTGAGTTCGTCGTGCTCCGCCTCGTCGAATAGTCCCAGCGGAAGCCCGGTCGCCTCGACGATCTCCGTCTTGCCGTCGTGCACGTACAGCGGGCGCGGAATTCCCGAGTTCGCAATCTGCAGCGTCCGCCGCTGGTCGTCCCACACCGCGTACAGCAGGCAGATGTACTGCGCCTCGATGTGCCGCTCCGCCAGCGAAAAATTCACCGCCGAAAGCATCTCCGCGGGCCCCGGCTCCATGGGGGCATGGGAACGCAAAATCCCGTTGACCAGCGCGGCGTAAATAGCAGCCGGCGCCCCTTTCCCGCTGACGTCGCCAATGACAATCGCCATCCGCGATAGCGAGTAAGGCACGAAATCGTAAAGATCGCCGCCGATCGCGCGCGCCGGCGAGAAACGCGCGGCCACGTCCAGGTGCGCTACCTTCGGCATGGCCTGGGGCAACAGTCGGAATTGCAGTTCACGCGCCAGTGCCAGGTCGCGCTCCAGCCGCCGCTCCTGCCGCGCAATCTCTTCGTACAAGCGCGCATTCTCGAGCGCAATCGCCACCTGCGCCGCCAGCGTAGTGATCGTCCGCTTGTGGTCCTCGGTGAAGAAACCCCGCCGCGTGTGCTCCAGATCGAGCACCCCGATCACCTTGTCCTTGTAGATCAGCGGTACCGCCAGTTCCGACTTCGTCTCCGGATTCGCCATCACGTAGCGCGGGTCCTTGCTCACGTCCGGAACCAGCACCGCCGCTTTCTCCGCCGCCGCCGCTCCCACCAGCCCCTTGCCGATTGGAATGTCGTGCTTCAGGTGGATATTTTCCTGAAACCGCAGCGAGAACCGGTGACTCAGCTTCTCTTCGCTCTCATCGAGCAGCAGTATGCTGAACATCTGGTAGTCGATGATCCGGTTCAGCAGTTCGGCGATGCGCTTGAGCAGTTCATCGACGTTTAGAATCGACGTTAGCTCCCGCGCGATCTCGTTCAGCAGCAGCAGTGTGCGAGCCTGCCGGGTGGTACGCGTGTAAAGCTGGGCATTCTCGATCCCCACCGCCATGCGCGACCCGATCAGAGTCAGCAGCCGCCGGTGCTCGTCGGTGAAGTAGCCGGGCTCACGCGCCTCCAGGTCAATCACCCCGATCACGCGATTCTTCACGATTAGCGGCACCGCCAGCTCGGACCGCACGTTCGGGATCGCCTCGATGTAGCCGGCGTCCTTGTCCTTGCACGTGTCTTCTACAAGAATGGCCTGCCGCGTCTGCGCTGCCCGCCCCGTTACCCCCTGACCCAGCTTGACCCGAGCCCGATCCGCGTACTCCCTCGGGTATCCAATCTGGAAGCGGAAGCGCAGTTCCTGCGTGCGCTCGTTGAGCAAAAGAATGGCGAAGATTTCGTAATCGATAACTTTGCGCACGAGTTCCGCCACCCGGCGCAGGGTGGTATCGAGGTCGAGCGTGGTATTGACCACGTCAGCCACTTCCAGCAGCAAAGGCTCGACCTTCGCCTGGAGCTCAGATTGGGTTGTGACGGAATCCACCGCTGTCTATAATAGCAGCCAATGTGCGGGTTCCCGTTGTGTCCCCAGTGTCCCGCGCTTGTGGTCTGGGCGTGAGCCCGCACTTCCACTTCTGCTAAGCTAGGCGGCGCATCAGCCCGCCGGGAAAAGACGGTTCGTATCAGGGCGTGCCTTCAGGCGCGCCGTAAGAGCGCACGAAAATTGGACCGGCTTCAGCCGCAGTCTGGACCTCACCCGATCCGCGGATCCGAATGCAGGAACCGAAACACGGCGCCATGTGCGTGAGAACTCGAATTTCAAAGTTGGGACGAAAACTTCCTCCACAGGACGTAAACTCCCTGCCGTAAGCCGCGAAGCCGTGGAAGAATGAAGCCCACGGCGTAAGCCGTGGGAAAACGCGAGCCATAAACGAAAGCCCCAGCGGGGCGAAAGAAAACATTCCCGGAACCAGGAGCAACCCGTGCCAGTCGTAGCCGGAGTCGATCTCGGCGGAACCGCCATCAACTACACCTTGGTGAACCCGCAAGGGAAGTTCCTCATCGAGGGACTCTGCGAGCATCCCGCCCTTTCCAAGCAGGGCCCCGATGTCTGCCTGCAGCAGATCGCCGACGGTCTCAAGATCGCCACCGACCAGGCCGGCGTCGCCCTTGACGACGTGGTCGCCATCGGCCTCGACACTCCCGGCCCCGCCAGCGCCGCGGGCCAGTTCAGCACCCGCGGCTCCACCAACTTCGTGCATCCCAAGTGGGCCGGATTCGATATCCGCGAGGGCCTGGCCCACAAGCTGGGCAAGCCCGTCTCGTACCTGAACGATGCGAACGCTGCCGCTCTCTGGGGACACTACGCCATCTTCGGCGCCAACAGCCGCGAGACCTCGATTTCCGACGTGGTCGGCACCGGCAACGGCGGCGGCATCATCCTCGACGGCAACGTCGTGAAAGGCAAAAACGGATTCGGCGGAGAACTCGGCCACGTGCTGATTCCGTACCAGGGCATTCGAAGCATCGACGGCATCCACCCGCAATGCAACTGCGGACGAATCGGCGACCTCGAGTCGCTTTGCTCCTTGACCGCGATCGAGAAAACGATCCTGCCCTACTTTCTTCCGCGCTATCCCGGGCACGACCTGGGAAAACAAGACCCGCACCAGGCCGCCAAGCTGGTCCGCGGCCTCGCCGACCAAGGCGACTCCATGTGCAAGGAAATTTTCCGGGTGCAGGCCCACGCCCTGGGCCTCTTCTTCGACGAAATGATCAACACCTTCGACCCCGACGCCCTGATCGTCGGTGGCGGCGTTCTCGAAACCAGCCAGCAATTCCAGCGCTGGTTCCTGGCCGAAATCCGCGCCGGGATGCCCACCCAGCGCGAGGAGCAGGCGAACATCCCAATCCACGTAATGCCAAACGGCGACACCGCCGGCGCGCGCGGCGCGGCGTTAGAAGCGCTGAACTTGGCTAGGCAAAGCGGGCTAGCTTAGCGGAGGCGGGTGTTGGCTAGTAATAGTACGTCGCTTCTGTTGTGCGTTTGGTTGTGAGAAATCGCCCGGTTACGACAACTATCCTGCTTTACTCCAACCTGAAGCTAACAACGACCTCAATGTCGGAGACAACTGGGTCCGCTCCGCACATAGCGGGCTTGAATCTCCAGCTTTTCAACGTTTGCAGAGTGGCGTCGTCCATAGACCGGGCGGCACTGCCGACGATTTGGATGTCAGTGACGGAACCGTCAGTTACGACAGTCATCGCAACTGTTGTGTCGCCCATCAGTTTGTTTTGGCTTGCAGACTTGGGTACACCGGGTCTGGCGTCTTGACGGGCACCGCGTGCTTCATATCGGCACATTGACGGCGCTCAATCGCTCCTTTCGGCGGGACGAGCAGCGTCTCGTCGAATGGAGCCGTCGTCAGATTATCCACGTTCGCTGTGATCACCTTGGTCCCGTTCACAACCAGTTGAAGGTTGCGTGGATAGCCATGCCCGCCAAAATCAAGTTAATCTGTGTACTGTTCTCTGCGTCGCTCATCAGGCGGTTCCTGCCAGGCGTCGCTCAAAATCTCATGTGTGGCAGAATCCACGCAAAGCTCATGCGGTTTACCCTTGACGTTCTCTCGCTCAACCTGTAAACACGTCATCTCGACGCCATTCTCGACACGTTGCCTCTGTTTCTTCGCGATCAGACCCTCAGAGCCTTCCGCGAACTGGAGCAAGCTGATGAGTTTCTCCAACTCGTACCGGCGCAAAACCTATATTGCGGCTGGTGTAGAGCCTGTCGCCGTTCCGAATCTCGATTTGCTGGAAATCGCCCATAACAATCTTGCGCCACCATCGGTCCCTTGCTTCCCGTTTAAACGTGAGATGCCGGTCAGCTTGCGCTCTTCGGGTATCTAACGGCCATTTACGGGGCATTCTAGGCGACGATGGCAATCGCATTTTCGGCTTCGGCGACCGATTCACGAACTTTCAATAACTTAGCTCGAAGTGAATCAAATAGAGATCCGTTTTGGCAACTTGTCGGATGCGCGTGTTCGGCGAGACGAGAGCCAAGAAGCCCTGAAGCTACTCTTGATCACTTCTTCCTCTCCACCAGATATCGCGCCAGGTCTTTCAGCGTGTCTGCGCGGGTACCGAACGTATCGAGTTCCGCAAACGCGCCCTGGACCAACGCGTCGGCTTTTTTGAGCGACTCGTCGATGCCAAATAACGCCGGATACGTGGCTTTTTCGGCGGCAGTGTCTTTGCCGGCGGTCTTGCCCAGTTGTTCGGAAGTCTGGGTGACGTCGAGCACGTCGTCGATGATCTGGAACGCAAGTCCAATCTGCTGTCCGAAGCGGCGCAAATGATTGATCTGCGTGTCGCTTCCACCCGCGTAGAGTCCGCCACTCACCAGGCTGGCAGTAATCAGCGCGGCTGTTTTCGCGCGGTGGATGTACTCGAGCATTTTGAGATCAGGCTTCGAGTGTTCGGCTTCAAGATCAATCACCTGGCCGCCGATCATGCCGTCGATGGTGCCGGTGCCGTGGGCGATTTCTTCGACGATGCGGACGCGCGCTTCGGCGGGACAGTGCAGGCGGGCAAGCACTTCGTAGGCTTGCGTTTGTAGCGCATCGCCGGCCAGAATCGCGAGCGCCTCGCCGAACACCACGTGACACGTGGGCCGTCCGCGGCGCAGATCGTCGTTGTCGAGCGCGGGCAAGTCGTCGTGAATCAACGAGTAAGTGTGCAACATCTCGAGCGCAGCCCCGAGCTCGTCGATGCCATCGGGAAGCGAGCCCGCGACCATGCGTGCGGCTTCAAAACACAGGATAGGCCGCAGCCGTTTGCCGCCGGCAAACACACTGTGCCGCATGGCTTTATGAATCGACACCGGATGCTGCGTGCTGGGAGGAATCAGGCGTTCCAGCGCCTGATCGGCCGCCGCGCGGCCATGTTCGAGAGTTTCTTGGAGCATCGAGGTTTGAGTATAGGGGAAGGGAGCGTTAGCCGTCAGCATTCAAGCACTCAGCATTCAGCCAAACGGCATTTAGCATTTAGCACTTAGCCCAGACTTCGCAAGCCCGCCCGGGGGTGGCCAAATGCTAAGTGCCAAATGCCAAGTGCGGATTTTCTGAGTGCTGCCTTCAACAAAACGGGACGCCCGCAGGCGTCCCGTAAGTGCCAAACATTCAAACTACGCAGCCGGTCGGGTCACCAGCGCGCTGCGCTCTGCCGACATCACGATGCCTTTGGTGTCGAAGGCAGGGCACATGTCGCTGGCGCCGGCGTTCAGTGCGGCGGCCCACATCTCTTCGTCGGCGACGCGATGCGTGCAGACGATCGAGAGGCCGGGGAATTCGCGATGCAAACGCTGCACTTCGGACAGTGACGAGGTTTCGACATCGAGGATCGCGACCTCGGCGCGGTGCCGACGAATGGCCATCCGCAATTCGTCGAGTGAGTCGGCGGCGTGGACTGCGTGGTAGTGAAGACCGAGGGTTGCGGCCAACGCCTGAGCCAAGCGGGGGTCGCTCTGGAATACAACAATCGACAGGGCTTGCATACGCCCCCCAAATTCAACCGTCGTCAACGGTGGAAGAGGCTGCAGCTTCCGCCCTCAAACATGGGGGAGAGGCGGACTCCGCAGGCATTCATACTGCGAGCGACGACGATGCGGGCCATCGGACCAGCTAGCGGTTAGCCGGGGCCCGTTCGGTCTGGGGCTCGAACGCAACTGCCTGGAGTTTCCCGTTCTGTTTCAGCAGGATCTCCACTTTCCCCTCAGCCTGTTCGAGTTCCTTGCGGCACGCGGCGGAAAGCTGCATGCCCTCTTCGAACAAGGTCAGCGACTTTTCCAGTGGCGCGTCGCCTTTCTCCAGCTCCTGTACGATCTTCTCAAGGCGCTGGAGACACTCTTCAAACTTGGCCAAGGGGTTCGGCTCCTGTGCCTATTTTACTGCAACCGCCTGCTGGCCGCGTCTGTAAATTTCTGGTTACAGAGCGCGCTGAAGATCGTCAGATAGGTCTTGAGCAGCCGAGTGCCTGAGGACGTGCAGACCTGGCCTGATTCGAATTTGGAAGCGAGGGCGGGATCCATCGACTTCGCTCAGGGCAGGCTAACTCGGGACAGCCGGCGAGACGGCGGCGCTACTTGTCCGGGTGGGGTTCGGGGCAAGATTTGGGTTTCAAGGCCAGCGAAGGAGCCTCCCACAAAAGCGCTCGATTTCTTGCTACCCTCTGGGGCGGACAAAAACTATGAAAAGTCAGTTTTGTCTTCGTCGTGTCTACGGATTGCTGTTGTTTTTTGCACTCACAGCGATGGTGGCAGGCGCGCAGACCGCCGGTGACGTTACCCCGCCTGCGACTGCCGCTTCCCATGCGCCAGCCTTGCCGTACCACCCCAGCCTCGATCTCAGCTCGATGGACAAGTCGGTCGATCCTTGCGTCGACTTCTATCGCTACTCGTGTGGAGGATGGCAGAAGGCGAACCCTGTTCCGCCGGACCGCACTTCGTGGTCGGTGTATTCCAAGCTTTACGAAGACAACCTGACGCTCTTGCGCGGCATTCTGGAACAGGCTGCGGCCGCGAAGCAGCGCGATGCCGCGACCCAGAAGATCGGGGACTTCTATGGCGCGTGCATGGACGAGTCGACGGTGAAGCGGCGCGGGGCAGCGGCGATTCAGGCGGAGTTGGATGCGATCGCGGCGATGAAATCGACCCATGACCTGCCTGCGGTGATCGGGCGGTTGCAGCTGGCGATGGAGCGCAGCCCGATCCTGTTTGGCGTGAGTTCGATTCAGGACCTAGACAACTCGGAACAGGAGATCGCCAATCTTGACCAGGGCGGCCTGGGCCTGCCGGATCGCGATTACTACACCAAGGAAGATGCGAAGTCGAAGGAGATCCGCGAGCGCTATGTGCAGCACGCGCAGAAGGTTTTTGTGCTGCTGGGAGACTCGGCCGCAGCAGCGCAGCAGCATGCGGACACTATCATGCGGATCGAGACCTCGCTGGCGAAGGCGTCGCAGACCCGGGTGGAGCGGCGCGACCCGCACAAACTGGTGCACAAGATGACGGTGGCCGAGCTGAGCAAGATTGCTCCGAACTTCGACTGGAACGCCTACTTCACCGCGGTCAAGCCACCGGCCTTTCAGATTCTGAACGTGATGTCGACGGACTTTTTCGGGGAAGTGAATGCGCGCCTGGCGGGAGATTCGATTGAAGACTGGAAGAATTATCTGCGTTACCACGCAGCCAATGCGTATTCGCCGTACCTGTCGGACGATTTTTCCAACGAGAATTTCGAGTTCTACCGGAAGTATCTGCGGGGAGCCCAACAGCAGGAACCGCGCTGGAAGCGCTGCGTGGAATACACCGACCGCGATCTTAGCGAAGCGCTGGGGCAGGTTTACGTGAGCATGGTGTTCTCCGGCGAGGTGAAGGCCAGCACGCTGAAGATGGTGGAGGGCATCGAAAAGGCGATGGAGCTGCGGATCGGCCAGCTGGACTGGATGAGTCCGGAGACCAAGCAGCAGGCTCTGACCAAGCTGCACGGCATCCGGAACAAGATCGGGTATCCCGACAAGTGGCGCGACTACGGCGCGGTCGAAATTAGCGCGCATGATTTTGCAGGAAACGTGCGCAACGCGGTGATGTTCGAGTCGCGGCGCCAGTTGGGCAAGATCGGCCGGCCGGTGGATCACGGAGAGTGGGAGATCAGTCCGCCCAGCGTTGACGCCTATTACGATCCGCAGATGAACGACATCAACTTTCCGGCCGGAGTGCTCCTGCCTCCGTTGTACGACGCCAAGATGGATGACGCGCCCAACTATGGAAACACCGGCGGCACGATCGGGCATGAACTGACACACGCCTTCGACGACGAAGGCAGCCAGTTCGACGCCAAGGGCAACCTGCAGAACTGGTGGACGGCCGCCGACGCGAAAAAGTTTGCCGCACGCACCCAGTGCGTGGACGATCAATACTCGCAATACGTGAGCGTGGACGACATCCATCTGAACGGCAAGCTCACGTTGGGCGAAAACGTGTCCGACCTGGGCGGTGAGATTCTGGCCTACATCGCGTGGAAAGACGCGAACAAGGACAAGGATCTGGAACCGATCGACGGGCTCACGCCGGACCAGCGTTTCTTCATCGGGTTTGCGCAGTGGGACTGTTCGAACGAGCGGCCCGAGCAACTGCGGGAGTGGGCGATCACCAACCCGCATTCGCCGGCGGTTCACCGGATCAACGGCGTGGTGGTAAACATGCCGGAGTTCGCGGCGGCATTCTGGTGCAAGGCGGGGCAGCCGATGGTGGCGGCGAAGGACAGACCGTGCAAGGTGTGGTGAGGGGCAGTCGGCAGTCGTCAGTCTTCAGTCGTCAGCTTAGGGATTTTGCCAAGGCCCAAAGCCGGATCCAAACCCCATAATGACTGATCCATCTTCCTGTGATAAAAACATGGACGGCGATGGAGTTCGCCATAACCGCCCGCGAGGCTGATAACTCCTACCAGAACTCTTGCAGGAGAACTCCATCGTGCTCGACTTCCTCGCCATCTCGGCCGGAGCCGTCGCCGGCGCCAATCTGCGCTACTGGATGAGCCGTTATGCGGTGCGCCTGCTGGGCCCGGTATTTCCCTACGGAACCCTCGCCATCAACGTGCTGGGCAGTTTTGTGCTCGGCTTCTTTCTGGTGTGGACGACGGAGCGGGCAGTCGTCGATCCGCGCTGGCGCCTGTTGATCGCGGTGGGATTCTGCGGTGGCTACACCACGTTTTCCAGTTACGCCTACGAGACGATGGCGTTTTTCCAGCAAGGCCAGTGGATGCTGATGGCGGCGAATTTCGTTTCCAATAACCTGCTGGCCTGCGTGGCGGTTGTGGCGGGCATGGCGCTGGCGCGAGTGCTGTAGAATGGCGAGCGCAATGGCGGTCCAAGTCACGATTTACCTCAACGACGCCGACCAGTGGCACCACCGGCCGTTGCATCTGGAAATCCTGAACTACCTGCGCAAGGAAGGCGTGTACGCAGCAACGGCAATTCACGCGGTTGCGGGATTCCTGGGACGGCATAAGGTGGAAACCGCGCACCTTGTGGATGCGGGCGGCAAGCTGCCGGTGATCATCATCTTCGTCGATACCGATGAGCACGTGAACCGGGTGTTGCCCACGTTGAAGGAGATGGCCGCGCACCGGCTGATCGTGCGCGAGAACGTGGTGCTGGAGCAGGGGAATTTGGAGTGAGACGAAGCGTGCCGTGCGCTGACCTCACCCGCCCCCCAACTACCATTCGGGATCCTGCAGAGAAAACGCAAGGTCCCTCCAGTTCGCTTCGCTCCGGTCGGGATGACAAATTTGGCGAGAATTTGCGGCGTTAGCGCGCGCATGAGAGTTGGGTCGACCGACAAATGAGTTCTCTTGACATCCTGGCTATCGCGGCACATCGCGACGACGTGGAACAAACCTGCGGCGGGACGCTGCTCAAGATGGCCCAGCGCGGGTATCGCACCGGCATTCTTGACCTGACGCGCGGCGAGATGGGGACGCGGGGGTCGGCCGAGGATCGCGAGCGCGAGGCGGCCGAGGCGGCGCGGATTCTGAAAGCCTCGTGGCGTGGGGCGCTGGATATTCCCGACGGACGCGTCGAGAACACATGGGAGAACAAACTGAAAGTCGCGTGCGTGTTGCGCGATTTGCGGCCGCGGGTGGTGATTCTGCCTTACTGGAAGGGACGGCATCCGGATCACTACACGGCTTCGACGCTGGGGTATGAGGCGTGTTTTCTGGCGGGGCTGGGAAAGCTAGTCGCCAGTCGCCAGTCGCCAGTCCTCAGTTTTCAGGCATCAGTGGTCAGCTCTCAGGCGACAGGTGACAACCCGCCTGGTGCCGATCTCGCTCCGCATCGGCCGTTCAAGATCATCTACGCGACTCTGTACTACGACGTGCGGCCGACGTTCGTGGTGGATATCACCGAGCAGTTCGAGGCACGGTTCGCGTCTCTGATGGCGTACAAGACGCAGTTCTCCGATCAGGAGGCAGGCAAGGACCTGTTCCCTGCCCAGAAAGAAATTCGCGCGCGGGTCGAAGCCCTGGCAAGGTTTTACGGCATGCTCGGTGGAGTGGATTTCGCGGAGCCTTTTGTGCAGAAAGAAGTCGGGCTGGTGGATGATTTGTTGATGGTGCCGGTGAAGTCGATATAAATGCAGTCACAAGTCGCAAGTCTTCAGTCGTCAGCGCCTGCGCGGATTGTTCCCTGAAGACTGCCGACTCAAGACTTGTGACTACTTCTTCACCGCTACGGCCACCCCGTCTCTTATCGGCAGGATCGTCGTGTAGAAATCGGCGGACTTGTAGAGCTGGCGGTTGAATTCGAGGATCGCTTTGGTCGACGCTTCAGCCGGGTTTATTTGAGCGATCCGTCCGCTCCATAGGACATTGTCGGACACGAAAAGGCCGCCTTTCTTCAAGCGCGGCGGGACCAGGCGAAGGACTCGCGGGTACTCTTCCTTGTCGATGTCGTTGAAGACGATGTCGAATTCCTCTTTCTGCTCGGAGAGCAGTTCAATCGCGTCGCCGATGTGGACCTTGATGCGGTCGGCGACTCCGGCTCGCTGAAAGTACCGGCGGGCTTGCTCGGCGTTCTTGGGGTCGCTGTCGGTGTAGTGGACTTTACCGCCTTCGCCGACGGCGCGCGCCCACCAGATGGTCGAGTAGCCTACGGCGGAACCCATTTCAAAAACTGTTTTTGCGCCCGTCATCATCACTAACTGCTGGAAGAAGCGTGCGACCGCGGGGCCGACGATGGGGATTTTGCGGCGCGTGGCTTCGGCTTCGATCTCGGCCAGCACTTCGTCGCGGGGCGGGAGGAGCGCGTAGAGATAGTTGTCGACCGGGCCGCGCGTGATGGAGTCGTGATGGCGCCAGCTGGCGCTGTCGTCGATTGGTTGGGTGGCCATTTGCTCCTCCAGTAAAGCGGGGTTGGGGCTGTGCTGGGGTGAAGAAACTTAACTGAGCGTGACTCCAGGCTTCATCTCGACGACTTCCACGTCCGGGGCGAGCTTCTGCAACTGGTCGGGTGTGCCGGTCAGCAACGGGAAGGTCGCGAAGTGCATGGGGATGACGGTGTTCGCGCGCAACAGACGGCAGGCGTAGGCGGCCTCGCGCGGCGACATGGTGAAGCGGTCGCCGATGGGCAGAATGCAGATGTCGGGCTCGTACAACTCGTGGATAATTTTCATGTCGCCGAAAACGTTGGTATCGCCAGCATGGTAGATCTTGAGGCCGTTTTCGAATTCGATGACGTAGCCGACGGCCTCCCCGCCATAGATCATCTGATCGCCGTCGAGGATTCCGCAAGAGTGGTCGGCGTGCACCATGGTGACCTTGATGTCGCCTACCTGGAAGGTGCCGCCTTTGTTCATGGGCGCGGCCTGGTTGACGCCCTTTTTCTCGAGCCACAGATACAGTTCGTAGATGGCGACGGTGACCGGGTTGTGCTGCTTGCCGATCTCGACCGCGTCGCCGATGTGGTCCATGTGGGCGTGGGTGCAGAGCATCACGTCGACCTGCTTCACGGTCTTGTCTTTCTCGGGGCAGGCGGGGTTGCCCATGATCCAGGGGTCGACGATGATCGTTTTACCGCCGGGAGTCTGGATGCGGAAGGTACCGTGGCCGAGCCAGGTGAGCTGGATTCCTTTGAGATGCATAGGCAGTCGTCAGTCTGCAAGATCGGTCGTTGGTCGTTAGTCGTTGGCTTTCAGCGTCGAGTCTTTAGTCTGAGTCGTCGGTCGTCGGGATCAGTCGTTAATTCTTGGTCCTTGGCTGGCAACTTGCGACTGACGACTAGCGACTGATTTTAAGAGATTTTTTGGTTTCGTGGTGAAATTCAGGCGAAGTGCGCTGCGGCCCGATAAACCTGGGCCGCCGGACAGCCGAGGGCGGCTGTCCCTACGCGGGTCGTGGTTTGGCGGCGGGCGTGTTGACGGCCACGCTTTTTTCTGTTTCGGCGGCGGAGATTTCTGTTACAAAGTTTGCCGTGTCGGACCTGAAGATTCTTATCACACGCGAACAGATTGCCCAGAAGGTGACAGAACTGGCGGCGCAGATTTCGCGGGATTTCGCGGGGCAGCCGGTGATCCTGGTGGGCGTGCTGAAGGGCGCGGCCATTTTTCTGGGCGACCTGGCGCGGCAGCTCGATCTGGACGCGTCGTTTGATTTCATCGGCGTGTCGAGCTACGGCAACCGGCCGAGCCCCACGCACGAGTTGAAGCACGGCTGGGATTCGACGGGCGAGGTGCGCGTCACCAAGGACGTCGACCAGTCGATGGAGGGGAAGAACGTCATCCTGGTGGAAGACATTCTCGATACCGGGCTGACGCTGACGTTCCTGAAGAAGCTGTTCCTGGCGCACAAGCCGAAGGCGTTCAAGATCGCGGCGCTGCTGGATAAACCCTCGCGGCGGAAGTTGCCGATTGAGGGGGATTACGTCGGGTTCAAGATTCCCGATGAGTTCGTGGTCGGCTACGGGCTGGACTACGCGGAGAAGTACCGGAATCTGCCAGATGTTTGCGTGGTGCCGAGAGAGTAGGGGAGCCCACTAGGGGTTGTTGGTGTACCGGCGATATTTCAACAACTATCTAAGAGCACATGGGCGGTTTGAGCTACGACATGACTGTCCATGAACAAGCTGATCTTGGCGACTGCTCTGACTATTTTGCTCGTTTGCATCCTTGTGCCACTACGAGCTAGTACGAACCCCGCCGCGCAGCAATTACTCGTCGCCGCTACACAGCAGGCAAGTCTTTTTCGTGATCAGGCTAGTCCACTCCAACTTGATGTCGATTTCGTCGCGCAAATTAACGTTCCTACCCAACCAAAGGGCCGCCAGAAGCGCCGGCGTGCCCTTAAATCGCGTTTACGGGGCTAATGTTATCTTCCAGTTAATGCGACCAGAGTGGTCGGAGTTGGTCTACTTTGTCGGCTGCGCGTCGCCGCACACGAACTGCATAGGTCCTTCCCCTGCGCTGCGCTTCGGGTCAGGATGACAGGTGGAGGGAGCCGCCGATTCGCCGAACCTAACAACCGCAAGCTCAGAGCTCCGAGCTCCGAGCTTGATTCACTTCAACTCTGCCGTCCAGTTCAGCACCAGCATCATGGGCGCGGCGGATTCTTCGGGCTGGGTCAGGACCAGGAAGCGCTTGCCGTCGGGGGTAACGTCGAAGGGGGCGCCCAGGGCGAACGTGTTGCGCAACTCGAAGAGCACATGGGAATTCCCCACCTCGAACTGGCCTTCGCGGGCGCTTACGTCCACCGCGTTGAGATGAGCGTTCAGTCCGATGAAGTAGATCTCCTTGCCGTCGTGTCCCCACACGGGGAAGGTGCCGCCCTCGCGCGAGACCTGCCAGCGCCCGTTACCGCTGGGGAAGGAGGTGACGTAAATCTCCTCGCGTCCGCCCTCGTTCGCAGAGTAGGCCAACCACCGGCTGTCGGGGGAGATCCGGGCGAAAGTCACTTTGCCGGAAGCCGATTCGGGTTTCACCAGCACCTGCGGCTTGGCCTCGCCGGAAGTCGGCAGGGCCCATACCGCGGCGCCAGTCGGTCCCGCCTGCTGCAGGTACGTCAGGTAACGTCCGTCGGGTGACCAGCGCGGCCACGACAAGGTGACAGGCGCTCCATTGGGATCCTTCATGGTGAGTAATACCTGGTCCTGGCCGCCGCCGTTCGCAAGTTTCGCGTGCAGGCTGGTGCCCGACATCACGGTGGCTCCCGATTGCGACATGAAGGCAACCCGTTCGCCGTCCGCGGACCATGACGGCATCAAGTGGGTGGCATCGTCGAAGGTGAGGCGAGCACGCGAGCCATGCTCCAGATCAAAAATCCAGATATCAGCTCGGGGATCGCCCAGCGAAATCGCCAGCCGTTTGCCGTCCGGGGACAGCTGTCCGCCGAGGTAGCTGGAAGGTTCCGCAACGGGTCCCAGGACTTTGCCCTCGCGATCCATCCAGAGCGCAGCGGTATCCTTGTTGGCGGTGGAACCGGGTTCATACAGCAGGACGCCGCTGTCGGCCACCGAGAACACCGTGTGAAAGGTTCCGCCGTCGTTTTGCAGGTTGTTGGCGAGGGCGACGGGCTCGCCCGAAAGCGTGCCGCGCGCGGGATCGAATTTCTGCGCCATGAGCGTGCTCTGCTGATGAAAAAGCAGGTAGCCGGATGAATACAGCCCCGCCGCATCGGTAGCCAGAACCAATTGGCTGGCGTCACTATCGACGGAGCCGAGATAGATCCCGTTATCCTCGCGATGTCCGCCGGAGTGATTGGTGGCGAAGAACAAGAAGTGCTTACCGTCGGGAAGGAAGCTGGGCCAGCGGTGGGTGCTGTGCTTGCTGGGATCGAGTTTGGTAGCGCGCGCTGGGGTGCCGCCATTGGCGCTGATTTTCCACAGACAGTCGCGATAGTCGGGGGTGTAGACGATAACGTTGTCTGCGTTCCAGGTGCCGCCGCGCGCGTTGGGGGCGTCAGCCAGGATCGTGACAGGGCCTCCGGATGCGGAAATTCTTCTGAGTTTGCCGTCAGCAAAAAAACCGAGCCATTTTCCATCGGCCGACCAAAACTGCGCGTATACGCCCTCGGTGCCGGCCAGCCTTTCCGCAGTCGTGCCATCGAGGCTGCGCACCCAGATCGAGTTTCGATCTTTCGGAGTCCGGGCGGCGAAGGCCACTCGCGTACCGTCGGGAGACAGCACGGGCGGGCCGGAGAAATCTCCCGTGAAGTCGAACGCCGCATTCGGGGGTGGTGTGAGATAGGCGCGCACCACGCGCGGGTGGGGACGTTCGAAGATTGCAAGCCAGAGCACAACACCCAGCAAGGCTATGACGGCGGCGGCCCACCAGATCCGTTCGCGCACGTGCTTGGGGTGAGGCAACGCAACCCGGGCAGCTCCGGCCGAGGAAGACTCGGGCGAACTCATCCAGCGCAGTTGGCGGGCAATGTCGGCGGCGCTCTGCCAGCGTGATTCCGGATCCTTCATCAGCGCGCCTTGCAGCACGTGCTGGAGGGCGGGTGGAGCTTTTGGCTGGAGGGCCGATATCGGCTCGGGCTCGCGCTCCAGGATCGCGGAGGCGACCGAGATCTGGCTCTTGCCGTCGAAGGCGCGCTTCCCGGAGGCCATCTCATAAATCACCGCACCGAAGCTGAAGATGTCGCTGCGGGCGTCGGCTTCCTTGCCCTCTATCTGCTCGGGCGACATGTACTGGTAGGTACCGAGCACGGTGCCTTCGGCGGTGAGGGGATGGCTGGCGTCGGCGGAGGTGAGAGTCGCGGAGAGGCCCGCGGATTGCAGTGCAGCGGGAGAAACCTGCTTGGCCAGGCCGAAATCCATGAGCTTGGCGCCGGAGCGGGTGAGCATGATGTTGCCGGGCTTGAGGTCGCGATGCACGACGCCAGAACGGTGGGCGGCGTCGAGGCCTCCGGCAATTTCGGCGCCGTACCGCAGAACCTGTTCGAGCGGCAGGCGGCCCTTAGCGAGACGGGTCGCGAGGGTCTCGCCTTCCAGGTATTCCATGACGATGTAGTGAATGCCGTCCTGCTGGCCGAGATCGTAGAGCTGGCAGATGTTGGCGTGGCTGAGCTGGGAGATGGCGCGGGCCTCGCGCTCGAAACGTTCGCGGGCTTCCGGCTTTTCGGCGAGATGGGCGGGAAGGATTTTGACGGCGACAGTGCGGTTCAGGCGCGTGTCGGTAGCACGGTAAACCTCTCCCATACCGCCGGCTCCGATGGGAGCGAGGATTTCGTAGGGTCCGAGTTTGGTGCCGGTGGGAAGGGACATGCTGCGTGGCGATTATAGCGGCTGGGAGGGGCTAGGCTCTAGGATTGGGCTCTAGGTTCTCCAGATGGAGAGAGAGAATCTTCAAGGTTGGCCATTCCCATCCCAACGCAAGGTCCCTCGATTTCGTTCGGCTGGCGCCTCACTGCGCTCGGGATGACAGGGGTCGGGGAGGGCCGAGCGAAGTGTTGGTGTTGATCCCTGGCGGTGTAGAGGAGAACGCTGCCGCGGCAAAAGACGCCGCGGCCGCACGGGCGGGGCGCCCGTGCTCACTTTGCTGTTCTCTTGCGGAGCTTTCTCTTGCCCAGGGTGGTTATGCTTACGCCGTCGGCCGTGCGTTGACGCCTAGCGCTTCCAGGACATCTACCGCGGCGGTGTAATTGCCGTTGGGGGCGCTGATCTGGGCGCCTTGCACCAGGTCGCGGACGGCAGTCAGCATTTCGCGGGCGATGGCTATGCCTTCGTGACGGGCGGCTTCGGGCGTGGGGGCCTTGGCCATGCGGTCGAGGATCGAGTCGGGAACCGAGACGCGCAACTCGTTCTTCATGAACTCGGCGTTGCGCACGCTGACCAGGGGCCAAATGCCGGCGACGACCGGAATGCGGCAGTGCTCGATGCGCTTGAGGAAATTTTCGAGCAGGCCCAAGTCGAAGACCGGTTGCGTGACCGCGTATTCCGCGCCGGCTTCGACTTTGTATCCGAAGCGGCGGATTTCTTCGTCGATGTTGGGCAGGCCGGGGTTGGCGCCGACGCCGATGACGAAGCCGGTGCCGGAGCCGATGGGGTTGCCGCCGATGTCGAGGCCGCGGTTCAGGTTGTGAACGATGTTGACCAGGCCGATGGCGTCGACGTCGAAGACGGCGGTCGCATCGGGATAGTTGCCCATTTTCGGCGGGTCGCCGGTAATGCAGATCAGGTTGCGGATGCCGGTGGCGGCGGCGCCTAGCAGGTCGGACTGGATGCACAACACATTGCGGTCGCGGCAGGTGTAGTGCAGGATCGCTTCAATACCGACCTCACGCTGCACAATCAGCGACAGCGCCTGGTTCGAAATGCGGGCCGAGGCGCGCGGACTGTCGGGAATGTTGATGCCGTCGACGCCGACGGATTTCAGGAAACGCGCGCCGTCGACTTCCTTCCGGATGTCGGTGCCCTTGGGCGGAACGATTTCGACCATGGTGACGAACTCGCCGGCGGCGATCTTTCTACCGAGGGCGGATCGCTTCTCGATCGGTTCGGTCGGCGCGGCGGCCGGGGACGGATGCGGCGCCGCCACCTGGGCGCGGACAGTTTTGGCTTCTCCGGCGCGCAAGGCGGACTTCATGGTGCGGATGTGGTCGGGCGTGGTGCCGCAGCAGCCGCCGACCAGGCGCACGCCTGCGGTCACAAACTTGCGCGCGTAGCTGGCCATGTATTCGGGCGAGCAGAGGTAAATGTTGCGGCCTTCGACAGAGCGAGGCATCCCGGCGTTGGGCTGCGCGGCGAGGGGCAGGGAAGTGACGGCGCGGACGCGCTCGATGGCGTCGAGCATCGCGACGGGGCCGATGCTGCAGTTGCAGCCGATGACGTCGGCACCCCAGTCGGTGAGCTTGGCGGCGAAGGTTTCCGGATCGGAGCCGTCGAGGCAGTTCGAGTCTTCGTCGACGGTGACGGAAGCGACGATGGGAATCTTCGGATTCACATCGCGGGCGGCGAGCATCGCCTGGTGAAGTTCTTCGACGTAGCCGAAGGTTTCGAGGATGAGCAGGTCCACTCCGCCTTTGGTGAGAGCCTCGATCTGGTCGCGGAAGGCGGCGCGGGCTTCCGCGAACGAAGTCTTGCCAAGTGGTTCAATTCGAATGCCGAGCGGGCCAACCGAACCGGCAACCCAGACATCGAAGCTCTTGGCCGCTTCGCGGGCGAGGTGTGCTCCGGCGCGGTTGATGTCGCGGACTTGGTCGGCAATGCTGTGCCGGGCGAGGCGGAAGCTGTTCGCACCAAACGTATTGGTTTCAATGATTTCTGCGCCAGCCTGCAGGTAATCCTGATGCACGGAGCGGATCATGTCGGGCTGCGAGAGGTTGAGTTCGTCGTAGGACCGGTTGATGAAGACGCCGTTGGCGTAGAGCAGCGTGCCCATGGCGCCGTCGCAGAGGATGGGAGACTTGCTGAGCCGGGAGAGGAAATCAGAAGCCATGCTGAGTTCGAGAATACAAGATGGGTGTGGGTTTTGCACAGGCGGAGGGACCCTTTCCGCTCGTGCTCGAGGCGGAGCGGTTCGTGGTAGAGAAATTGTCTGGGCGTGCGGTACCGCCGTCAAACACGGGGTCCTTCGACTTCGTTCGGCTGGCGCCTCCCCTCCGCTCAGGATGACAGGAAATTGGGGATCGGAAGTTCTGAGAACGTGGTGACGTGGGCGCGGCGGGGGACCGGCGAGAGGTCGCACCTGCCGGAGGGACTGGTGTGTCATAGAGGAGCTATCGGGGCCGGTGGTACCGCCGCCGGACACGGGGTCCCTCCACTTCGTTCGGCTGGCGCCTCACTGCGGTCGGGATGACAGAAGTTGAGCGGATCGGAAGTTTTGGGAACATCGTGACGTTAGCAGAGCGAGGGGGCGGGCAATCGGCTCTGCTATAATTCGAAATTTCGCATCCAAATCTTTATCCATCATGCTCTTGGGAGCTTTGCGTTTGAAGAGAGTGGGCGTTGTTCTGGTGGTCCTGCTGCTGACCGGGTTTGGGCTGGTTTCGTGCGGCGGCAAGTCGAATACGTCGCCCAGCGCCTCGAGCGGGCTGAAGTTCCGCGCCTTCGTGTCGCAGGATGTGACGCTGAGCACGCTGCTGACGCCGGGGTTGCTGGTGGTCGACGCGAATAAGGATTTGCGGGCCAGCCTGATCAGCGGCGGGCTCACGTCGTCGTTTTTCCCGGGGAAGATGTTTCTGTCGAATAACCGGGGGACGACGCTGGCGATCAGCGGTACCGGCACGTCGATTACGGTGGTGAACAACCGGACCGAAACGGTGACCAGCACCATTGGTTTGCCGGCGCCGGGGGCGACGGAGAGCCTGGCGATCTCGGTGGATGCGAGCACGGCCTATGCCGCGGTGCCCAACATATCGGTTCCGTTAGGGCCTCCGGGCGGAATTGAAGTGCTGACCATCAGTGGCAGTTCCCCTGCGATCAGCGGGACGGTGCCGATCCCCGGCGCGCACTACGTGGTCCAGAGCGGCGACGGCAACAAGCTGCTGGTGTTCAGCGACAACTCAAACGATGTGACGATCGTCTACCCGTTCAACATCGTAGCCGGGGCGCAGAGTTCCACGTGCCCGACGGGGGGAACGACGCCGACTTGCCTGGTGGTGCACGGGTTTGATCGTCCGGTGTATGCGTTTTTCAGCAGTGACGGAACTCAGGCGTGGGTGCTGAACTGCGGGCCGGAATGCGGTGGGACACAGGCGAGTGTGCAGGTGATCGACCTGGTGAATGGGGTGGCGGGCGCGCTGGTGCCGGTTCCCGGGGGAGCCACGGTGGGATTCATCCAGAACCAGACCTTGTATGTGGCCGGTAACCCGGCCCCGCCGAACAACACCTGCGCGGGTATCACGACGGCCGCGCCCACATGCGGACGGCTGACGGTGGTAGATCTGCCTTCGCTGTCGGTGGTGCCGAACGGGACGGCGGTCATCACCGATGGTTATCACACGAACATGAACATGGGGAACGGGCAGCTGTTTATAGGATCGCGGTTGTGCTCGAATGTGGCGCCTCCGCCGGCGCCGGCGATCGGGGAACAGCGAGGCTGCCTAACGATTGTGAATACGCTGGTTTCGCTCGCCACGAGTGGCGCCGTGATCTTCCCGCCCGACAACGGCGATGTGACCGGTATGACGCCCATCACGAACCGCACGGTGTTTTATGTGGTGGAAGGCGGGGAGCTGCGCATTTACGACACGACCAAGGACAAAATCTACACCGTGGCTTCGATCGAGGTGTTTGGGCAGGCGATTGATGTGAAGCAGGTTGATTTCTAACGGCAGGTGTCAGGTCTCAGGTGTCGGGTGTCAGGTTGCTATCGCCGACCGTCGGAGAGCTCGTAAAATGCGAGATCATTCCGTTCAAGAGTCCTCCGACTTCTGATGAATGAGTTTGTGTTCTGCCGCGTCGGGTCGGCCGAGATATCCCAGCCTCTCGGCGATCCGGTTTTGGGTCTCCAGCTCCAAGCGGGAACCGCGAGCGTGGAACAGGAATGGGGCCATTTCCTTCCGCGAGCGTCGGCCCTTCCCCTCCGCGATGTTGCTGGGCACGGAAATGGCGGCCCTGCGCATTTGGCTCACGAGCCCATAGACTTCGTCGCGCGGGAACGCCTACGTAACTTCATACACCCTTCAGCACCATGTCCATCGCTTTTTGCCAGACAAGCAGGTCTTGGTAGTTTCCACTCATTTACGTTTCCTGTAGGGTCTGGATCGAGCATAGATTGTCGAAGATTTGTGCAACGGTGACGGCGGTCACGCAGCGAGTGTTCGCGAATTACCTGAGACCTGCCGCCTGAGACCTGACACCTAGCTATCGGGGCTGCAGCACGACTTCATGCCGCTTCGATTGTTCGACGGCCTGCTTCGAGAAGGGGAGCAGGAACGTGGTGCCGTCGTACCAGGCCTTCCATTGGTCCATGTAGTGGGGGCTGAGGAAGTTTCCGCCTTGGCCGGTTACGGTGTTCAGGGTGGAGTGGTCGAGGTCGGAGAGGTCGGAGGTGAAGCGTTCGGAAGGGCCGAGAGTGCGGGTGACCTGCTTCACGGTGTAGCTGCCGCCGGATTGGTCGTTGAGGCCGGGGCCGGTCCAGCGGCCAATCAGGGGCAAGCGGCGGAGGACAGGGTTTTCGATTTCCAGCGGCGAGAATTTTCCCCAGTCCCACTGCGTGAGATCTGCGGGAGCCTCGGGGCTCGCGACTGCGGCTTCGACGGCGGCGGCGAGCAGGGCCTCGTAAGTCGCATATCCTGAGGGCAGCCACCGCTGGGGCTGCTTCGAGAGGACGTTCTCGATCCAGACCGAAGACATGAACCAGTGATAGTCCTTCCAGCTGACGTTCGGCGCAGGAGATGACGGCGGAGGTGGCGCGCCGCTCGTTGACGCGGCTTGCGGCAGTGGCGACAGCTTGGACTCGAGCAGCAGGCGGAGGAGTTGGTATCGGGCGTGATTCTCGATGGTGGCGGCGGCGGAAGTCGCGGTGAGGCGGCCGTCCCAGTCGCGCATCAGGTCGCGGGCCTGGCGGGCGCGCGAGGAGAGATTCTTCGACTGGTCGAGAGCGTAGACGAAGCGCTCGGCGCAGAAGCGGTCGAACGCGGAGTAGATGTCGGTCTGCAGCTCGAGCATGTCGGCAGCGGAAAACTTCTTGCCCGATTCGAGCACGCGGTAGATGCGCTCGGTGCGCCAGGGGGATCCCCACTCGCTGCTGATGCTGTAGGGGTACTTGTTGGGCGCGATGCGACCGTTGGCGGTGGCAAGGATGCCTTCCGGAGGATCGTAGACGCTGGGGAGCTTTTCGAAGGGAATGTAGCCGGTCCATTCATGGGCGTCGTCGGCGCCGCTGACGGGCAGACTGCCGTCACCGGATTTGCGGATGGGGATGTGCGCGGTGGCGTGGTAGCCGATGTGGCCGTCGACGTCGGCGTAGACGGCGTTCTGCGAAGGGGAGTCCCAGGTCGCGAGAGCTTTCAGGAAGTCGTCCCAGTTCTGGGCCGAGTCGATGTCGAAGAAGGGATTGTGCAGGTTGTCGTAAAGCGTCCACTTGAGGGCGATCTTGCGGGTCTCTCCGGGAATGAGGTCGGTGATGATGGGACCGTGGCGAGTGAGGACGACGTCGACGGTGACGTCGGGCTTGCCTTTCACATGGATGACTTCGGCGCGATGCTGCGCGGGTAGCCATCCGGCGGGAGTTTGAAACGCGCCCTGATCGTTGAGGTTTTCGACGTAGAGGTCTTCCACGGTGGGAGCGACGTTGGTGAATCCCCAGGCGATGCGGCGATTGTGGCCGACGATGACGAAGGGTAGGCCGGGGAGGGTGATGCCGACGACTTCATAGTCGCCGCAGTGGAGATGCGCCTCGTACCAGAGGTTGGGCATCTGGTGGTTGAGGTGCATGTCGTTCGAGAGCATGGGCTTGCCGGTTACGGTGTGCTCGCCGGACACGACCCAATTATTCGAGCCCGGGATCACGACAGGGCGTGACGGCGGAGGAGAGAAGGAAAACGGCGGGAAGAGAGTGGCGATATTGCTGTCGGCGCCGGAGTCCATTTCGTCGTCATCGTCGTCTTCGTCTTGATCTTGCGGCTTGAGTTCCTCGATGTGATGGGGTTTGGCGGAGGGCGGGCGGTCGTGCCAGGAGGAATTCAGATACAGATCGGCGGTCAGTTCGGGGCCGAGGCGGGCGAGGATTTTCTCGCGGGTGAGCGCTGCTTTATAAGTGCCGTGGTTCAAGTCCTGAATCAGGCGCGCGCCGATTACCAGCGAGTCCTCCGGGGACCACGGCGTCGGCTTGTAGCCCATGAGGCGGAACTCGATGGGCAGGCGATCCTGGTGGGAGCCGATGAAAGCATTCACGCCGCGGGCATAGGCTTCGAAAGACGACAGGTCGCGCGGCGACAGCGCGGCAGCGGCTTTTCTAGCGGCGTCGCGCAGGCCGAGGATGCGCTGCTCGCGGTCGTGGGCGATGAGGGCGGGACCGGCAATTTCGGACATTTCGCCACCGGCGAAGCGGCGCAGGATGTCCATCTGCCAGAGGCGGTCCTGGGCCGTGACGTAGCCCTGGGCGAAGAAGAGGTCGGCGAGGGACTGGGCGTCGATAGTGGGGACGCCATGTGGATCGCGAATGACGGAGGTCGGTGCGGATAGGCCTTGCACACTAATCGTGCCGTCGAGTTGCGGCAAAGCCGAGCGGGCCGCCGAGTAGAAGTAGGCGGTGGCACCGAGAAGGATGAGTAGGACGGCAAGGACGCAGGCGGAGAGCAGCCGAGGCCACCAGGGGCGTGCTTTCCCGGGAGCAATTAGAACGTCGGCGGGAGTGGTAGCCATCCAGGAATCGATTGTAGGGGGAAAGGCTGTAAGCTGTCAGCCCTCGGGGTCTCAGGTGGTCGGAGTTGCAGCAGAAGTGACTGGTGGACAAGAATGCACAGGTCCTTCGCGGCGTTCGGCTGGCGCCTCACTTTGCTCAGGATGACAAGCTGAATTCGGGCGGTCGAGAGGGCAGGTTGACCGCGAACTCATTTTTGAACTTGAATTTCATTTTCAAGATGCGAATGGTATCCTGAGGCGGTCGAATCGCTTCTTTGGCGGGTTAGATTGCGGGAGCGCCCAGCGTCTCGTGCCCGTCCGGAGCGTCCACCTGACTCCACGCATGCTGCAGAAACGTATCGATGATCAGCCGAGCATCTCAGCCGAGATGGTGCGGGAGGCGCAGGGGATTCTGCATAAGCATCTCAAGCGCGTGGGGCTGAAGCAGACGGCGCAACGGGACGTGATCCTGCACACGTTTCTGGAGACGCGGGAACACCTGTCGACCGAAGAACTGCACCGGTTGGTGAAGAAGAAGGACGAGAGGATCGGGTACACCACCGTGTACCGCACGCTCAAGCTGCTGGCCGAGTGTGGGCTGGCCAGCGAGGTGGCGTTCCACGACGGCATCGCGCGTTACGAGCACCAGTACAACCGGCGCAGCCACCATCACATGGTGTGCACTGAGTGCGGCAGTTCGGTGGAGTTTTTCTCCAATGAAGTGGAGAAGCTGGAGCAGGAGATTGGCCGCAAGTACCACTACATGACCACCCGCCACACCTTCCAGATTTACGGAGTCTGCGAAGATTGCCGCAAGAAGAACGGAGCGCGGCAGATCGTCTAGAGATGCGCAGCGCCTAAAGGCGCGTGGATTGAGAGCGCAGTTACGGCATGCCTGAAGGCATGCCCTGATACGAACCACGAGTTTTGTCGTTGGTTGTGATGACATGCCCTGGGCGGATGTCGCGCTTTTGGGTCGCCGGAACGCGTGCCTCGCTTTTTTGGCGGTTTCGAATTCGGGAGGGAAGTGCTCTTTCGCCCCGTTGGGGCTTTGGTCGGTTCGTTCTCCTTTCCCACGGCTTACGCCATGGGCTTCATTCTTTCGCCGCTTCGCGGCTAAAGGGCGTCGGGTACGTTTGCGGATGACTTCTTTGTCTTTTGTATTGGTCGATTTTTTTCTGTTGCCGGAGTGTTGATGCCGATTGTTTGTGGGTACTGCGGGGCTTCGATGCCCGACATTTCGGAGTTCTGCCCGTCGTGTGGGCGACCCGTGCGGGAGGGTAATTTTTTGGTACCGGATCCGCCGGCAGCGGCGGACGAGGCCGCGGACGAAGGGGCAGCACCCGCAATATTGCCGCCGGTGGCGTGGAGTGACCGGTTGGTGGGGGCGCTCGCGTACCTGACATTCGTTCCCGCATTGTTCTTTATTTTTTTGAAGCAATACCAGCAGCGGAAGTTCGTACGCTTTCACGCTTTTCAGAGTGTGTTCTTCTGGGCGGGGGTGGTGGCGCTGCTGCTGGTTGGGCTGCTGGCGTCCAGGTTGGGATTGCTGTTTGTGTGGCTGCTGATCGGCGCTCTGGTGTTGGTGGCGCTTTTCTTCATTTGGGTGGTTCTTTCGGTGAAGGCCTTGCAGGGGGAGTGGTTCGAGTTGCCATGGTTGGGAACGTTGGCGGGGCAACGGGCGGGGCGGTAGCGGATTTTTCTGCAAACTTTTTCTGAACACCCGAGATGCCGCACCCGGCGGCGCTTTTCGGCGAAATCTTCCTTGACAACGAAAGATCCGGGAACGCAGAATCGCGGCACTCATTTCTCCGCCCGATCGGCGGGGGGGTGTGCCGCGCGGGGACACCTCGGCTCCACAAACCAAACTAACGAAGGAGCAGCAGATGAAAATCCGACCCGTCTCGCAGAGGATGTTTTTGTGTGCTGTGATTTTGACCCTGACCGTGGTGGGTCGCCGCTGAGAATGTCGGCGAGCGGCGACGACGGAAAGGGGTTCGACCACGTGTTCATCATCATGATGGAGAACACGGGCTACGACACTTTGATCGGAAATCCGAACGCTCCCTTCATCAACTTTGCTGCCTCGACGAGCGGGCTGGCGGCGAACCATTACGGCGTTGCCCATCCGAGCCAGCCAAACTACATCGGTGCGACTTCCGGGGCGCTCAACGGAGTGGACGACGACAACGACATCACGATTGATGTGCCCAACATCGTCGACCAACTGGAGTCGAAGCGAAAGACCTGGAAAGCGTACATGCAGTCGTGCTCTTTGTGCGTCACCCCGCTCGACCATTCCTGCGGAAACCAGTTGTACGAGCGCAAGCACAATCCGTTTATCACGTATAAAGACGAATGCGGCGCGGGTGGCGAACATCGTGGACTTCAGCCAGTTTGCGACCGATCTCGCCGGCAACACCGTGGCCGACTACGTGTGGATCAGTCCGGACCAGCGCAACGATATGCACGGACGGGGCGCGACTCCGGCGGATCCTTGCGATTTTTCGCAGGTGCCAGCGCTGATCGCGACCGGGGATTCGTTTCTGCTGCACACGGTGAACGCGATCATGACGTCGAAGGCATGGACGGGGAATTCGGTCATCTTCATCGTGTGGGATGAGAGCGATTTCACGGGCACGGGGCCTTCGGGGTTTGGGGACACCAGCGGCTCCTGCGACGCCAATCCCGGTGGCGGCCACGTGGTCGGCCTGGTGATTTCCAACCAGCTGCGCTTTGCGCGCATCTCGGGCCAGGCGTTCAATCACTGCTCGATGCTGGCGACGATTCAGCGGAGTTGGGGATTGGGTTGCCTCGGAAACACCTGCGACCGGCGAAAGGTGAAGCCGATGCGTCTGCTCGCGGGACCGCCCCGGCAGTAGTCTGATCTCAATCAACGGGAAACACAAAGGCCACGCATTGGTTGGCCAATCCGTGGCCTTGTACCGTCGGAAAAGCCTGTCTAGAGATCAGGCGAGGCCGAAGCGATCGAGGTTCATCACCTTGTTCCACGCCGACACGAAATCTTTCACGAACTTCTCCTTCGACTCCATGCACGCATAAACTTCCGCGAGGGCGCGCAGTTGGGAGTGCGAACCGAAGATCAGGTCGACACGGGTACCAGTCCACTTGACGAGGTTCGTCTTCCGGTCGCGTCCTTCATAGACGGTTCCAGAGCCATTGGACTCCGCAGACTGCTGCCACTCCGTGCCCATGTCGAGCAGGTTGACGAAGAAGTCATTCGTGAGCGTCTCCGGACGCTGGGTGAAGACGCCGTGTGTGGACGTGCCGACATTCGCGCCCAGGACGCGCAGTCCACCGACGAGAACCGTCATCTCAGGCGCGGTCAGCTTCAGCAACTGCGCCCGATCGACCATCATCTCCTCAGCCGACAGGCGCTGCTTGCCGTTGACATAGTTGCGGAAGCCGTCCGCCTTCGGTTCGAGCGGTTCGAAGGAGTCGACGTCAGTTTCCTCTTGCGACGCGTCCATGCGCCCTGGCGTAAAGGGCACTTTCACGTCGTGCCCGGCGGCCTTCGCGGCTTTCTCGACCGCAGCACAGCCGCCAAGGACGATCAGGTCCGCGAGGGACACCTTCTTCCCCTTACTCCCGTTAGTCTGGGCGCTGTTGAACTCCTTTTGGATCCCTTCCAGCGTCTGCAGCACCTTCGCCAGCTGAGCCGGCTGGTTGACGTCCCAGTCCTTTTGCGGAGCGAGACGAATGCGTGCGCCGTTCGCTCCACCTCGCTTATCTGAGCCGCGGAAGGTCGACGCCGACGCCCATGCCGTCGAGACCAACTGGGAAACCGACAAGCCTGATGCGAGGATTTTCGCTTTCAGAGCGGCAATGTCCTGTTCCCTGACCAGTGGATGATCGACAGCGGGAATCGGGTCTTGCCACGGCAGGGTCTCCCTCGGAACCAACGGGCCGAGATAACGCACGATCGGGCCCATGTCACGGTGCGTCAGCTTGAACCACGCCCTCGCAAAGGCGTCCGCGAACTGGTCCGGATGCTGATAGAAGCGCCGGGAAATTTTTTCGTAATCAGGGTCGAACCGCAAGGAAAGGTCCGTGGTCAGCATCGAGGGCGCGTGACGCTTGGAGGGATCGAACGCATCCGGCGTCGTACCGGCGCCTGCGCCGTTCTTCGGTCTCCACTGATGCGCTCCGGCCGGACTCTTGGTCAGCTCCCATTCATACTTGAAAAGATTTTCGAAGTAGTTGTTGCTCCACTTCGTCGGCGTCGTGGTCCAAATCACTTCCAGGCCGCTACCGATCGCGTCCGCGGCTTTGCCTGTTCGAAACTTGCTCTTCCAGCCGAGGCCTTGCTCCTCGATGGTGGCGGCTTCCGGCTCCGCGCCCACATTGGCCGCATCTCCCGCGCCGTGGGTTTTACCGAAGGTGTGACCGCCGGCAATCAGGGCGACGGTTTCTTCGTCGTTCATGGCCATGCGGCGGAACGTTTCGCGAATGTCCTTAGCTGCCGCGAGGGGATCCGGGTTGCCGTTCGGCCCTTCTGGATTCACGTAGATTAAACCCATCTGCACGGCACCAAGCGGATTCTGAAGATCACGGACGCCGCTGTAGCGCTCGTCTGCCAGCCATTTGCCTTCAGGTCCCCAGAAGACGTCCTCTTCAGGCTCCCAGGTATCCGCGCGCCCGCCGCCAAAACCGAACGTCTTGAAGCCCATCGACTCAAGGGCGACGTTGCCTGCAAGAATCATCAGGTCGGCCCACGAGATCTTCCGGCCGTATTTCTGCTTGATCGGCCACAGCAGACGGCGCGCCTTGTCTAGGTTTACGTTGTCGGGCCAGCTATTGAGCGGCGCGAAGCGCTGCTGGCCCGCCCCGGCGCCGCCGCGGCCGTCGCCGATGCGGTACGTGCCCGCGCTGTGCCACGCCATGCGAATGAACAGCCCCCCGTAGTGGCCAAAATCGGCTGGCCACCAATCCTGCGAGTCCGTCATCAAGGCATGAAGATCCTTGACTACGGCATTTAGATCGAGACTCTTAAATTCCTTGGCGTAGTCGAACTCCTCGCCCATCGGATTCGACAGCGCGGAATGCTGGTGAAGAACTTGAAGGTTCAGCTGGTTTGGCCACCAGTCACGGTTCCTGTGTGCTGGAGTTGTGCTCGTGAACGGGCATTTCGCTTCGGTTGCCATATTCTTCTCCTGACGATTGCGGGCGGGTTTCCCCGCTACGGTGAAAGGTTTATGTTCTCGAACTAGTGCAAGAAATCTGACGAACTCATTCTTAGCTTTTTTCGTTCGCGCAACCGCAGTCGGCGCTTCCTGACGCGCGCGGCTCCTGGATATTCGCCGCCGACACTTAAGGTGCAGCGTGCCGTGGAGCGCACTTCGTGCAGAGCCCGCGGAAAATCAGTTCGCATTCGCGAAGGATGCGTTTCCCGAGGGAACTCGAAGCAGGCCTGGGAACTTTGTACCACTCGATGTCCTCAACGTTGCCGCAGCGGTCGCAGATGAAGTGGTGATGCCGCATGCCTTTCGCGTCGAAGCGCGCGGCGCGACCCTCGACGGCCACTTCGCGCACTAAACCCGCCTGAACCAGGTCCCGAAGATTGTTGTAAGTTGTGGCTCGCGACGAGCGCGGATCCATTCGATTCACGGCTTCGAAGATTTCCGCAGCCGTAGGATGGCGGTTGCATTCCATCAAGAATGCCATCACGGCGTACCTTTGCGGCGTACACCGCAAGCCGCAGCCCTCCAGAGACCGTCGAATCGCCTCGGCGTCCATGAATCAATTGGAATATATCTAATGTGCTATTTTGTCAAGACTAACGCAGGCCGTCAACCACGTAGAGATCGGACAAGATGCGGTAGTAGGAGTAAGCGTAGGTCTTGCGGTCGGCGCTGAAACGGATGCCGGTCACCGCCACAACACCGGCCGCGTCTGACGGAGACAAGGTCCGTAAGTCTTCCCGGCGAGTCGAATTCAGATAAACGCGGACGACTTTGAGAGGAACGCCTCGCTCGGCCACCAGCAGGCTTTTGCCGTCGGCCTCCCAGTCCATAGGGAAGTCGCCCTCCTGGAAGGCGGCGGTGACGGGCTGGGGGTCTCCGCCCTCGAGGGGATACAGCCAGCGTTTGCTACCACGGTCGGTGGCCAGGAGGTATCTGCCGTCGGGGGAAACCATCAATCCAGCTGTGCCCTCTGGTGTGAGCGCGCGAGTTTTTCCGTCGTCAACACTCATCCAGTAGGCGCGTGGAGGGTGGTTGGCTTCGGAGGCGACGTAGACCACTGCCTTGCCGTCGGGCACCCAGCGCACGCGGGTGTGTTCGAGAGAGTCGTGGGTGAGCTGCCGATGCTGGCCGGTGCCGGTGGGTAAGAGCTCGACCTGGTTCGGGGAACCGTTATCGATGGCCGCCACCCACTTGCGGTCGGGCGAGAGAGAGGGAAAAGCGCCGCTTCCCAGGCGAACTGCGGGAGATCCATCCATTGCCCGCATGAAGACGGAGTAATTCGCCCCCACGCCTTCGCCGCTTTCGAAAAACAGCAGATTACTGCCGTCTGGCGTGAGGTCAGCGGTCGAGGACCAATCGAACCACGAGAGATTGCGCTCGTTGGTTTCGCCGGCGCGTCGGGCAAGGATGCCGAATTGAGCGTTATCGACGGTGAGCAGGACGCGGCCGTCGCGGGTAACGTCGTGCAAAGTGAGTGTGCCGGGCACGCGCAAGAGGAGGCGCTCTTTTCCCGACAGATCCAGAGCGTAGACAGCGCGCGCTGCGCCTTCCGGAGAGGCGGTAAACCACACTTCATTCCCGTCGCGCGACCAGGCGAGGCCTTGGGCGGTAGTGAAGAAGCGAGAAGTGGTAATCACCTTGCCTTCACGATCGATAACGACGACGCGGCCGTCGTCGCCGGTCTGCACATGGTCCTCAAAGGCGAGCAGGTCTCCCTTGGGCGAGAAGCGAACGTGACTGACCCAGCCGCGGGGCTGATAGAGGATGCGGCCCAGGGGAAACTCGAGGCGGAATCTGCCTTCGACAAAACGAACCGCAGCGAGATCGGAACCATCCGGGGTCCAGTCGGCCCAGGCCACACTTTCGACGACTTGCCGAGGAGCTCCGCCTGCGAGGGGCACCCGGCCGAGGGTTCCGCCTTCGACGAATGGGGAGAAATGGAAGGAGTCAAGGTCGACGGCGAGTTCGCCGGTGGAGGAGATGCCTAGCAGTTGGGTCTTAGTGAGTCCGAGAGACCGGGAATCTGTGCTGTCGAAACGAGTCGTGAACAGCTCAACCGGCCGGCCTTCCAGGGCAGCGCCATACACGATGGTTTGACCGTCGGGAGAAAAGCGAGCTGCCGGGATGGTGCCCCGCCGGAAGGTCAGACGATGGAAAGAGGGTGTCGAGGCAGCGCTGGAGCGCTTGCCTACCCAGTAAAAGGCGAAACAGAGGACGGCGGCCAGAAGCGCACCGAGAGTTGGGACCAGCCAGCGCCGGCTTGTAGGCGCAATCGCGGGCAAGGCCTGCGCTCCGCTCTTGCTGGTGGTCGAGACTTCGGTGAGGGCCTCGAGACTGAACGCGACATCACCGGCGGAGCGGAAGCGCTGCGCGGGATTTTTTTCCAGACAATGGCGCACGATGCGCTCGAGTGCGGGAGGGACGTTGCGCGCGACTTCGGAAAGTTCGGGCGGTTCCTCTTTCAGGATCGCGCTCATGGTGTCGGCAGGCGAGTCGCCGTGGAAGGCGCGTTTGCCGGAGATCATTTCGTAGAGAATTGCGCCGAAAGAGAACAGGTCGGAACGTTGATCAGCGATCTTTCCACGCACCTGCTCGGGAGACATGTAGCCGGCCGTGCCCATCACCAGTCCCGCGTCGGTGACGACTTGTACGGTGGCCGCTTCAGAAGAGGCGTCGTCCTGCTCAGGATGAGACAGCTTGGCCAGGCCGAAGTCGAGGATTTTGACGCGCCCGTCTTCAGTGAGGAAGACATTTTCCGGCTTCAAGTCGCGATGCACGATGCCTTTGTCATGCGCGGCGGCCAGGCCGCGGGTGATCTGCAGGGCGCAGTCGATGGCCTTGCGGGCAGGGATGGCGCCGCTCTTGAGGCGTTCGCGCAACGTCTCGCCAACCAGCAACTCGGAGACGATGTAGGGCGCGCCCTGCCAGTCTCCTATGTCGTGGATCGCAAGAATGTTGGGGTGGTTGAGGGCTGCCGCGGCGCGGGCTTCCTGCGCGAACCGATTGAGGCGATCGCGATCGGAAGAAAATGATGCGGGGAGGACCTTGATGGCGACGTCGCGATCCAGACGCTCGTCGTGCGCGCGATACACCTCGCCCATGCCGCCGGCACCGATCTGTCCCAAAATTTGGTACGGTCCTATCTTTTGACCTGGAGCGACGGCCATGGGCGAGCATTATACAGGGGGAAGATCAGTCGTTGGTCGCTGGTCGTTGGCCGTTGGCCGGGCAAAGCGCGTCTCGGTCGCGGCTGCGCGAGTTACGCAATGCGCTTCAATGACTCGACACGGCCTAAAAGCCGGGTGGGTACTCGTCGACCACGCCGAAGGCCCGTTCGAGTGTGACGCCGACGGCGGCAATCGTGCCTTCGTCGAACAGGCGTCCGATCAACGTGACGCCGTGGGGCACGCGGCGCGGTGGGGAGAACGTCGGCATGGGATTGTTGGGATCGGGTGCCCAGTCGCTTCGCGCCTTCGATACTTCGACAAAACCAGCGCGCAGGGTGAGGGAGGGATGTCCGGTGAAGTTGGTGATGGTGAGCATTTCGTCGCGGAGCGAGGGCACGAGGAGCAGGCCCACATCTGAGAACAATCGCGCCATCTCCTGCGCGACTTTGCGGCGCAGGCGGTCGGCCTGGACGAAGTCGACGGCGGAGAGGAAGCGGGCTTCGCGGAAGATGTTGGGCCAGGCGTCGGGGACCTGTGCTTTGAGCTGATTTAATCCGCCGCTGAGCGTGAGTTCTTCGAAAGCGGCAGCGCCCTCGGCGAAAAGAATCAGGTTGAGGCAGCCGTAGGGCCAGTTGGGAATGTTGACTTCGACCGGGACCATGCCCAACTTTTTCACCGTTTCCAGTGCGGCGCGGTCCACGGCGGTGGCTGGGTTCTCGTTCATCCACTTGGGAAAATATCCGACGCGCAGGCCCTTCACACTCGCGCCGGCGTTGTAGTCGAGGTGGCTGGGAACGCTGGCGACATCGCCGGGGTCGGGGCCGGAGATAGCGTGCAGCACGAGGACGGCATCTTCGACATAGCGGGTCATGGGGCCAAGCTTGTCGAGGGACCAGCATAGGGTCATGGCACCGGTGCGCGGGACGCGGCCGTAGGTGGGCCGCAGTCCGGTAATTCCGCAACGCATGGACGGGCTGACGATGCTGCCGCCAGTCTCGCTGCCGATGGCAAAACCGACCAGGCCCGCGGCGGTGGCAGCGCCCGGCCCGGCGCTGGAGCCAGACGAAGCTTCCTCGAGTAGCCAGGGGTTCATGGTCTGGCCGCCAAACCAGATGTCGTTGAGCGCTAGCGCCCCAAGACTCAATTTTGCGATCAGCACGGCACCAGCAGCGTGAAGGCGCTTTACGACGGCAGCGTCCTCGGTAGGCACGCGATCGCGGAAAGGCTCAGCGCCGTAGGTGGTGGCGATGCCGGCGGTGTCGAGCAGATCTTTTCCTCCCCAGGGAATGCCATGCAGGGGCCCGCGATACTTTCCGGCGGCAATTTCCTGATCGGCTTTTTTGGCCTGGGTGAGCGCGAGATCGCGCGTGAGCGTGATAACGCAATGAAGTTTCGGATCGAACTGTTCGATGCGGTTCAGATAAATGTTGGTCAGGCGCTCGGAGGTGAGCTTGCGCTGTTCGATCCAGCGCGAGAGCCGTGCCACCGAGGCGAAAGCGATGTCGGCGTCATTCGAGGGCAAGGGGCCGGGATCGGTAGCGCTGCGGATGAACCGGTCGCGTGCAGGGACTAGTTTCAGGCCGTGCAGTGCGGGATTCCATTGGGTGGCGGGCGCGACGGTTGTCTCGAGGGCTAGTTTGCGTGGTCCGGTGCGGCGCTCGTAGAGCGAGGCCATCGTTTTGCGCCAACTGGTGGCGGCCATCGAGCGCTCGGCGTCGGTCAACTCGAATTGCACGAGCTTCTCCGCTTCGGCGAATGTTGTGGGAGAGACTTCGGGTCCGACGGCAGGTCCGGTGCCGAAGGCCGACGGCTCGCCGGGCGGCACGTCTGCCGGGTTCTGCGCCCGGCTGCGGTACGCGGCGGCCGCTCCGATTACACCTAACGATGTTGCAGCTAGAAATTGCCTGCGGGATTTCGCCATGAATCCTCCAAAACGATCTTAGACGGGGTTCACCGGAGTCGGTCACACGGCAAGGAAGCCGTTTTCGGGAATTGCTGTTGACGACCGTCTTTCCCCGCTTGACAGAAGTCTCGGCGGACGTAATCCTATACGCTTTTCGTTAACAGGAAGTCGAGCGCCGTGCTGGTTTTCGCGGCGGCCGAGCTTGGGAAGGAATTTCGATTGAAAGTCCGGGTGTTTTATCACGACAAGTGCTTCGATGGGGCGTCTTCGGCAGCGCTGTTTTCGCGCTTCTACCGGGAGCGTATCCGCAATGACGTGGACTTCGAGTTTACCGGCCTGCTCCACCGAGCCGGAGCGCTGTTCGACGAGAAGCAGTTCGATGGTGACGAGAACGCGATCGTTGACTTCAAATACTCGAGCTCGCCCAACATCACCTGGTGGTTCGATCACCACGAGAGCGCGTTCCTGAGCGCGGAGGACGCGGCGCACTTCGAGCAGGACCAGGGAAATCGCAAGTTTTACGATCCGGCATTCAAGTCTTGCACGAGCTTCATCGCGATGGTGGCGGAGCAACGCTTTGGGTTCAACGCGAAGCCCGTCGCGGATCTCGTGCACTGGACGGACATCATCGACGGCGCGCTATACGAAGATGCGAAAACTGCCGTGGAGATGAAAGCGCCGGCGATGAAGCTGACCATGGTGATCGAGTCGGCGCCGGATTCGCATTTTGTGCCGCAACTGATTCCGCTGCTGGCGACCCGGTCGTTGGCGGAGATTCTGGAAGCGCCGTTCGTGGCGCCGCTGTTGCCGCCGCTGCTGAAGCGGCACGAGCTGTCGATCGGAATTTTGCGTGAGCGCACGGAGTGTAAGGATGCAACGATCTTCTTCGACGTCACGGACCAGGAGCTGGAGGGGTACAACAAGTTCGTTCCCTATTATTTACATCCGGAGACTATTTACAGTGTTGGTTTAAGCAAGAGCAGCTTCAGGGTGAAGGTATCGGTGGGGTCGAATCCTTGGGCGCCTTCGGAGCCGACCGTGAACCTGGCAAAGGTCTGCGAACGCTACGGCGGCGGGGGGCACGCGCGTGTGGGAGCGATTTCGTTCGACGTCATGAAGGCGGAGGAGGCGCGGCGGGCGGCGTTTGAGATCGTGGAGGAATTGCGGGCCAGCGTGCGGGGGCAGGGGTAGGAACGGAGTTTTCACCACGGAGTCATAGAGACACAGAGAAAAGCTTCTAACCGCAGAGATCGCAGAGAAACGGCCGCGCGAGGACGCGGAGAAGAGCGTGCGATCACTGCGATCTCGCCGCCAGATGTCGCGAGGCAGACGTTTCAGCATTTGTTGCGAGGAACCGCGGGAACGAATTCGAATTTGGGTCTCACCTCTCTCAATCGCACAATCCAGGTATCCGATTAATCGATGAACACAGAGAAACAGCCCGCCGAAGGTCTGGTTTTGCGGGCGGAGAAGCTTGGCCGCAGTGTGTCCACGAAGATTCTGGTCGCGGATGTGACGTTCGAGGTTTCTCGGGGGGAGATGCTGGCGATCGTGGGGCCGAGCGGGTCGGGGAAGTCGTCGTTGCTGCGGTTGCTCAACCGGCTGGATGAGCCGACCAGCGGGACGGTGTATCTGGATGGAACCGACTATCGGGAAATCGCGCCGCGTGAATTGCGCCGGCGGGTGGGTATGGTTACGCAGCGCGCTTTCTTATTTCCAGGGACGGTGGCGGAGAATCTGCAGTTTGGACCGCGGCAACGCGTGGAGAGTCTGTCAGAGAGCCGCGTGGAAGAGTTGCTGGCCGGCGTTGGACTGGCCGGATACGCGACGCGGGATATTGCGAATCTCTCTGGGGGCGAAGCGCAAAGAGTGTCGTTTGCGCGAACCCTAGCCAACTTGCCCGAGGTGCTTCTTCTGGATGAGCCAACTTCGGCGCTGGATGACGATTCGAAGCGCGAGGTGGAGACGATCATTCAGCAAATAGCAGGGAAGCAGGGGATCGCGGGCGTGGTGGTTACCCATGACGTTGCGCAAGCGGCGCGACTCGCGCGGCGGGCTCTGGTGCTGGAGGGCGGCCGAATTGTCCGCGGCGGGACGGTTGAGGAGGTGCTCCGTGCTTAAGACGCTGTTTCACACTCAGCTGCAGTTGGGACTGGCGCAAGCTGCGGCAGCCGCCATAGCGGCGCTGGTGGTTGTGTTCGCGGCGCGGCGCCGAGGAATCCATCTGGAGAAGGAACTCACGGTCGCGATGGCTCGTGGGCTGGTGCAGATTGTGGGGGTGGGATCGATTCTGCTCCTGTTGCTGCGTGGACCGAGCTGGACGAGCGTGTTCCTGCTGATCGCGATGATTGTGGCGGCTGGAGCGACTTCGGCGCGGCGCGCCAAGGGCATGCCGCAGGCGTTTCAGGTTTCTACCTGGGCGATCGGGTGCGGCGCAGGATCGGTGATTGCACTAATGACCCTGCTGGGCGTGATTGATACGCCGATCACGGTGCTGGTTCCCGTCGGCAGCATGCTGATCGCGAATGCGATGAACACGAACGGTCTCGCACTGAATCGCTTTCGGGCGGATGTGCTCGCCCATGTGGGCGAAATCGAAACCGCTCTAGCACTGGGAGCCGACGGGAAGAGCAGCGTTGCGCCTTACGTGCAGGGATCGTTTGAGGCGAGCCTGATTCCGGCGATCGACTCGCTGCGCTCGCTTGGGATCGTGTGGATTCCCGGGCTGATGGCGGGGATGCTGCTTTCGGGGGCCCGGCCGGTGTATGCAGCTATCTACCAGTTCGTGGTGCTGGCGATGATCTTCGCGGCGTCAGGTCTTACGTCGCTAGTGAGCACGCTGCTGATCCGGACGCGGGTGATGTCGGCGGCGGAACAGCTGATCCTGCGGCCGGGTCAGTAGGCCGCAGGATCGGGGTGCTCTTCAGGTGCGAAAAGGCTTTTAACCGCAGAGGACGCTAAGGGCGCGCAAAGGACGCTAAGAAGAACAACCCTTTCAAGAGTTAGCTCTTCTCCGAAGACTGACGCAGGCCGGCTTTTTCGAGGACGGCCTTCGATAACGAGGCAAACAGGTTTGCCGACTGGCGCATGGGACCGGCCGCGACCTGGTTCGTGGCGGCAGCCGTGACCCTGAAGACGTCTCGGTATTGATCCGACCTGTATTGCGCGACATTGGCTGCGGGAATGCCCAAGGAGCGTCCTTGCACCCAGGCATCGGGCGCGGCTCCCAGGAACACGAACGTCCAGGTGCCGTCCTTTTCTTTCTGTTCGATCAACGCCTTGACCGCGTCGTGAGTCCACTCGCGGGACGAGTTTTCCTCGCCATCGGTCATGATGACGGTCACAACCTTGTCCACTTGAGGCCGGTCGCCGTCAACCTTGCGGACGGTGATTCCGATGGCGTCGTTCAGGGCGGTGTTACCGCCGGGGACGTAGGACTTGGCGTCGAGCTTGTTCACTTTGGAGAGTGGGATCGCGACGTCCCGGTAGGCCACCATCGTGTCAAACAGGGTCAGGGAGAAGAGGTAGTCGACCTGGTCTTCCTTGGCGAGGCCGTCGACGTAGGCGTTGAAGCCTTCGACGACGTCGTTGAGTTTGCTGGCCATCGAGCCGGACTTATCGAGAATCACGTTTACGAGAACGCGTTGCTTTTGGCTTTGCAGATGCTGGTGCACGGGACATCTCCTCACTGGCGGCGGTCGCTGACGGGACATAGCGCGTTTCCACCTTCGGGGTGTAACCCAACGAAGCCGACACGGTGTCGCTCGGTACTTTGCGGCGGTTGTAGATGTCGCAAAGATACTGCTTGGAAATGCCGAGATCGGCAGCGAACTGCGTGTTGGTCTTTTCTCCCTGGATCTTTTTCATCAGGCCCAGGAGTTCGTCGACGGTCAGTGCCTTGTACGCCATAACAGCGTACACTGTACGCTGAATCAGCGTACGTGTCAAATACGAGTCGGGGGTGTGCTGGGGGGTGATGCCGGTCACTCCCCGGTTTGACTGTGGTCACTGAACGAAAGACGGGAAGTGCTTAACATTAATGATAGGTCCACAGGGAGGCCAATATGGCCGGGACTGATGGAGGCTTCCTGGTGCTGTTGCTCTCGATGGCGGTCATCCTGTACGTGAGCTGGCTGCGAGTCGAGTGGCACCGGTAGCTTGCGTGAAAAGAACGAGTTTTTAATCTCCTCAGTTTGCAGCGGGGCAGGTATGATTTAGGTAAGTATTTTGACTTGGGGGATTACCTGCGCCGTTTTGCACACCCGCACGACCCACACTCCCGCCAGCTGAAGGCTCTGCGCGCGGTTGCGTCTATTGAATTCATCAAGGGGCTGATCGTTCTGCTGGCCGGGTTCGGCGTGCTGTCGCTCGTTCACCGGGACGCCTGGGATGTGGCGGAGAGCTTCCTGGAATGGTTGCACATCAGCCCGGATGCCCATTACGCCCAGGTCTTTCTGAACCTGGCGGACCAGGTGACCGACGCCAAGCTTTGGGGTGTGGCGATTCTTGCGCTCGGATATTCCGCGCTGCGGTTTGCCGAATCGTACGGGTTGTGGCGGGAACGGGCGTGGGCCGAGTGGTTGGCGCTGATCTCGGGCGCTATTTATCTGCCTTTTGAAATTTACGAGTTGGCCCGCCGGCCGGACCGGATTCGCTTGGTGATCTTTGTGGTGAACTTGGCGGTGGTGTTGTACATGGCGTATTTGCGGATACAAGCGCGGGGGGCGGTGGAGAACTCTTACGGCACGGCAGACTAGCGTCGCGTACCCGCGCGCGTGGGTATTCTCCAAGCACAAGGTCCCTCCACTTCGTTCGGCTGACGCCTCACTGCGGTCGGGATGACAGGTTATTGGGGGGCTAGGCCTGTCGTGGCAGAGGTCTGTCGGTCCATCAATCGCTCTGCAGGGATTCGAGCAAAGCGTTCTCGACGCGCTTCTGGTGCTCCGGCCGGAGCTTCTCGCCGTTCGAGGTGAGGTAGAACACGTCGATGGCCACTTGGCCTTCGGTGTCGATCAGGGCGATCTCGATATTACATTTCTCTTCCGATAGACAAGATCCGATCCGGTGCAGGAGGCCGGGGCGGTCTTGCGCGATGACCTGCACGAGGGTGCTGCGCGAGGAGCAGGAGTCGTCGAATTCAATCTTGGTATCCACTTTTATTTTGGCAGTCCCGGGCTGCTCTGCCCGCAAGCGGTCGCGGAGCATGCGGTCGAGATCGATCTCGCCGGTGAGGACTCCGATGATGCTGCGCTTGAAGCGCTCCCATTCCTGCAGGTTGAGCTCGAGCGTGCGGAAGCGATCGGTGAAGTAAAAGGCGTCAACCACGGTGCCTGCCTGGTTAGAAAAGGCGTTGGCCTTGACGATGTTCATGCCCCAGGCGGCCAGCACGCCGGTGACGGCGGCAAACAATGCTGGGCGGTCGTTGGTGACCAGGGTCAGCTCGAACCAGTGGCGGCCGCGCTCGAGCAGGAGCTGAATGGGATCGCTGCCCAGGCGGCCAGCCATTTCCATGTGGGCCAGCACGTCGGTGGCGGAGTAGGTCGCCAGGTAGCGCTTCGGGAACCCCTCCAAGAATGTCTTGAGTTTCTTGCCAGCGGTCGGCACTAGGGTACGAATTTGCGCGAGATGGGTGTCTTCGGCGTCGGCGCGCAAGCGTTCGTCGACGCTATGGTTGAGGTAGTTAAAGGCCGCGATGTAGAGCTGGAAGACGTTCTCGGCCTTCCACGGAGTGAGCGCGTCGGGGTTGACCGCCTTGATGTCGGCGTAGGTGAGAAGCGTGAGCATCTTCAGGCGCTCGGGGGTCTCCATTTTTTCAGCGAAGACACGGATGGTTTCGGGGTCGAAGATGTCGCGACGGAGAGTGAAGGAAATTTCGAGGTGGTTAGCGATCAGGAACAAGACGGTCTCGCGCTCGGAGGGATCGAGGTCGAGGCGGTCCATGCAGCGTTGGGCAATCTCAAGGCTGGCATCGACGTGGTTGACCTTGGGCGTGCCCTTGCCGACGTCGTGAAGGAGCAACGAGAGATAAAGAAGCTCGGGGCGCTCGAGTTCGCTCAGGAGTTCGGCGTAGCGGCGGTCCCACTCCGACTGGGATTGTTGGAGGCGGTGCAGGCTCTCGATGGCGACGAACGAATGCTCGTCAACGGTGAAGCGGTGGTAGAAGTCGCGGACGACCAGGGCGTCGATGGCCTTGAGCTCCGGCAGCAACAGGGTGAGCAACTTGAGAGCGTGCATCGAGCGCAGCGCGTCGGCGGCGTGGAGCTGGACGAGGATCTCGCCCAGGTACAGCCAGAGTTCGGCGCCGCGGGGAGGGGTGGCGGCGAGCGACGGCAGAACCTGCTCGATGCGGTACTCGGTGGTGGTGCTGAGTCGCAGGCCGTGAGTGGCCATGAAGTGGAACAGGCGCAGCAGCATCTCCGGGTCGTGCAGGGCATGGGGCTGCTGCAGGTAGATCAAGCCATCCACGACCGAGAAATCCGCGTTGGAAACGCGCGAGCGCCAATTCTGGAACTGGCGGTAGAGGGACGACCACGCCGCGGGGATCTCCTCCAGCAGTTGTGCGCAGACGCGATGCACCGAGCGCGCCTGTCCGAAGTAGAGGCGCATCCAGCCGGCGGCGTCGGAGACGTCGAGATCCTGCGCTCCGATTTTGCGAGCGGCGGCTTCGTCCTGGGATTCCCACAATAAGAGATTGTCGTCGCGGCCCTGGCGCAGGTGGAGGAAGCAGCGCACCGACATCAGGAAGTCGAGCGCAGACTCAAACTGCTTGCGGGTGGAAACCGACAGCAGAGCCTTATCGTCGGGCCAGTCGTGCAGTTTGTCGATAGCGGAGATCAGAGATAGCCAGCAGGCCACGTTGTAGTCACGCAGGCCGCCGGGACCGTCTTTCACGTTAGGTTCGAGGTGGAAGACGGTGTTCCCGTACTTGGCGTGCCGAGCACGGGCCAGGTCAGCCAGACTCTGGACCAGCGTTTGCGCTTCACGCATGACGAGCTTGGGAATGACTTTGTCGTGCAGGCGATTGAAAAGGGAGCGATCACCGGCCAGATAGCGGCAATCGAGCAGGGAGATGGTGAATTCGACGTTGGCGGCATCGAAGTGGTCGCACTCCGCGAGCATGCGAGTGGCGGGGCTGACCTTCAGGTGCAGGTCCCACATGTTTTGCGAAAAAACGCGTATGGCATCGCGATAGGCGGCATCAGAGTCGCTGCCGGCGTGCAGAAAAAGGATATCGACGTCCGAGTGAGGGAAGAGCCAGCCGCGGCCGAAGCCGCCCAGGGCGACCAGGGCAAATCCGGCGGGACCACTCGGATCGGGGGAAATGGACTCCTGCCACAGGCGGAGGGCGATGGTTTCGATGAGGCGAGTGCGTTGCCGGACGGCGGAACGGCCGTCGCCAGTGGCGGCGAACTGCTGCTGAATTCGGGCGGACTCCTCGGTGTACAGGTCCCGCAACTCGCCGCTCAGTGAGGCTGTCGTCATCTGGCTCCGTAGACTCTCACTGCCCGCTGGCAGATCGCGGATAGGGGATCAGAATCCGCTCGTCATGAACAGCTCTCCATTGGGCTAGAGTGCGCCTTCGCCCCGTTCGTCATTGCGGATGCGAATGGCATCCGTCATCTTCGTGAGAAAAATCTTGCCATCCCCGATCTGGCCGGTACGCGCCGAAGCCACGATGGCCTGGACGGCCTTTTCCACGATGCCGTCGGGAACCACGATTTCGAGCTTCAGCTTGGGGATGAGTTCCACGGTGTACTCGCGCCCGCGGTAAAACTCGGTGTGACCCTTCTGGCGGCCGTGACCGCGCACCTCGAGAACGGTCATGCCCTCCACGCCGATCTCGTGCAGGGCGTCTTTCACGGCATCCAGCTTTGAGGTCTGAATGATGGCTTCAATTTTCGTCATGCGGTTGGATGCGAAACTCCCTGTTCACTTTTCCGGATCGTCACCGTTGCCTGAAATCGTTCTGAACGCGCGGACCCCGCTTCCCAGACCTCAATCTACCCGCAAGGGGGCAGCAGCCGGAAATCTAAACTATTTATACGCCGCATCAGGAATGGTTATGGGGCAGTTTGATCGCATTCCGGAGAAACGAGAGAGATGTCGAGGAGAGCAAGGGCAGGTCGCTGGAATCAGGGTGGTTATGCATTATCTGCTTGACAGGAAAAGAAATATGTCTGCATAATTATTCACTAAATTGAATAATTATTCACCATGTCCAAGGTAGCCAGACAACGCGCCATACTCGAGCTTTTACACCGGGGTCCGGTGGAGAGCCAGGAAGAATTGCAGGGGTTCCTCGCGAAACGGGGCTTCGAGGCCGGGCAGGCCACGCTATCCCGCGACATTCGGGAGTTGGGCTTGGTGAAGACGCCGGACGGGTACACGGCGGCGAGAGGAGCGGCGGTGATGGAACCGGTACTGCCTTCGGTGGCACGGCTGGTGCGCGAGTTTGTGGTCGACGTGCGGCTGGCACAGAACCTGCTGGTTCTAAAGACGAGCGTGGGGAGCGCGCAGCCCGTGGCTGCCGCGATGGATTCGGAGGATTGGCCGGAAGTTGTGGGGACCATCGCCGGGGACGACACCATCCTGGTGATTTCGCCGGACAACCGGACAGCGCAGCAGTTGGTGCGCCGAATTCACGGGATGCTGGAGTAATGACGGCGCCGTTGAAAACTGCGGTACTTGGCTCGACCGGCTATGCCGGTTTTGAGCTGACCCGGATTCTGCTGCGCCATCCGCGGCTGCAGAAGCCTTTGCTGCTGCGGCGCGAGGAAGGGAAGGCGCAGGATCTGGCGGAGTCATTTCCGGCGCTGAGCGGGAATGGCGGCTATGCACTGGAGCCGTTCTCGATCGAGCAGTTGAAGCAGGCAGGTGTGGATTTGCTGTTTCTGGCGACGCCCCATGAATTGTCTCGGAGCCTGGTTCCGGAAATCGTACGGCAGGGAATTCGCGTGGTGGATTTGAGTGGAGCCTGGAGACTTCAGGCCCCGGAACATCGCGCGGTTTACGGGTTCACGGATGCGGATGCGCAGGCGGCGGTCGAAGTCATGAAGCAAGCGGTGTACGGGCTGCCCGAGTTGCACAAGTCCGAAATTGCCGTCGCGCCAGTGGTGGCGAACCCGGGCTGCTATGCGACCTCAGTGATTCTGGGTTTGGCACCGCTGGTAGAAGCGGACCTGGTGGACCGGAGCCGCGGGATTATTTCGGATTCGAAGTCTGGAGTCTCGGGAGCAGGGAAGGAAGCGACCGCACGTACGCACTTTGTCTCGGTGGCGGACAACCTTTCCGCGTACGGAGTGTTCAAACATCGACACCTCGGAGAAATGCTGGAGCAGTTGGGGCTGGCGGAAGAGGAGTTGATCTTCACGCCGCACCTGCTGCCGATTCCGCGCGGGATCCTGTCGACGATTTACGTGCACCTTTCGCGTGCAATGAGCGCGGCCGATGTGGAGCGCTGCTATCGCGGTTTTTATGCAAGCAAGCGCTGGGTGCGGGTGTTTTCGCCGCCGCGGCTGCCCGAGATCCAGTACTCGCTGCATTCGAACTATTGCGACATCGGGTTCTGCCTGGCAGACGACGGGCGGCGGTTGGTGGTCGTCTCGTGCGTGGACAACCTGTTGAAGGGTGCGGCCGGGCAGGCAGTGCAGAACATGAACGTGATGTACGGCTGGGATGAAGCGGAGGGACTGAATTGAAAGTCGTTGTGAAAATCGGCGGCGCGGCGCTGGATGACGAATCGGTGCTGCGCAAATGTGCGCACGCGATCGTCCAGCTGGCGGGAGACGGTCATCACATCGCCGTGGTTCACGGGGGTGGCGGCGCGTTGACGCGAACGATGAAGCGGCTGGGCAAAGAGAGCCAGTTTGTGAATGGCTTGCGCGTCACTGACGCGGAAACGCGCGATATGGCGTTGATGGTGCTGGCGGGAATGGTCAACAAGAAACTGGTGGCGGCCATCGGCGCAGCGGGCAAGCCGGCGATCGGGCTCAGCGGCGGCGATGGAATGAGCGTCCGCGCCCGCAAGAAAGAGACCGTGGGTTTTGATCTGGGCTTTGTTGGGGAAATCTGCGCGGTGGAACCACGCTGGATTGAGGCGATTTGGGCGCAGGGCGGGATTCCGGTGATTGCGAGCCTTGCGGTTGGCGCGGTTGGGGAATACTACAACGTAAATGCAGACCAGATGGCGGCGGCCTGCGCCGTGGCCTGCCAAGCGAGCGCCTTGATCTTTCTGACGGACGTCCCCGGGGTGAAGGGCGCAGACGGCGCGGTGATTCGGTGGCTGGATCTGAGTCAGGTGGCAGAACTGGTGGAGACAGCGGTTGTGCAAGGTGGCATGTTGCCGAAGCTCGAAGCGTGCCGGCATGCTTTGAGCAAAGGCGTCGGCCGGGTGCGGATTCTGCCGGCATCGGAAGCCGACGTCCTTCCTGAATTCTACTTCTCGAAATTGCAGCTAGGGACGGAAGTGCGAGTCGCCTGAAGCGCGCTGGTGGGAGCGTACGACAGAAGCAGTGTGGGGTATTCGCAGCACAGTGAGTGAAGGAGCCAACCAAGAAATGAGAAGTCACGCACTCGAAAGAACGTCGATCACACCGGTGGCGGGGGTAGGCAAGCCCGGGATGCACGACCTGGTGTCGACACGCGACCTGAGTCCGAGCGAGGTGCGCTCGATCCTGGACCTGGCGGCGGTCGTGAAGGCCCGCCCGGCGGACTTCCGGCGCACGCTGGAAGGGAAGCAGTTGGTGATGTTCTTCGAGAAGCCATCGTTGCGAACGCGCCTGACTTTCGAAGCGGGGATGTCCAGCCTGGGCGGTACGGCGTTCTTCATGGACCAGACGGGCGGCCGTATTGACGCCCGCGAGAGCCTGCACGACATCGCGCACAACGTTTCTCGCTGGGTGGATGTGATCGTGCTGCGCACGTTTGCGCACTCCACAGTGGAAGATATGGCGGCGCATGCGTCGATCCCGGTCATTAACGCGCTCAGCGACCTGGAGCACCCTTGCCAGGCGCTCGCGGATTATTCCGTGCTGCAGGAGCGTTTCGGAAATCTCAAGAACGTAACCCTGGCTTATGTGGGCGACGGAAACAACGTCGCGCACTCGCTGTTGCTGACGGGGGCATTGCTCGGTTCGCACGTTCGCGTGGCGACCCCGGCGGGGTACGAGCCAGACGAGGAGATTCTCAAAGCGGCGCAGGAGATTGCGCAGGAGACGGGCGCGACTCTCGAACTGCTGTCCGATCCTCACCAGGCGGTGGCGGGCGCGGATGCGGTCTACACCGACGCCTGGGCCAGCATGGGGCAGGAACACGAGTCGGAAGCGCGGGCCGTGATCTTCCACCCGTACCAGGTAAATGAAGAGTTGATGTCGGAGGCGTCGCCGCACGCGGTATTCATGCACTGCCTGCCGGCTCACCGGGGACAGGAAGTGACCGACGCGGTGATAGATTCTCCGCCGTCGGTTGTATTTGATCAAGCCGAAGGCCGACTGCACGTGCAGAAGGCCATTCTCATGTTATTGCTCTGGGGCGGTGCGAGCCGGTTCCCGGTAAGGAGTGCTCATGCCTAAGAAAGTTGTTCTTGCCTATTCCGGCGGACTGGATACCTCCATCATTATTCCGTGGCTGAAGGAAAACTATGACTACGATGTGATCGCGATGGTCGGCGATGTCGGCCAGGGGGATGACATCGAGGCGGTGGTCAAGAAGGCGTACGCCACCGGGGCCAGCAACGTGATCGTCGAAGACATGCGGGAGGAGTTCCTGACGGGCTACGTGTTCCCCGCGCTGAAGGCGGGCGCAGTGTACGAGCACAAGTATCTGCTCGGGACCTCGCTGGCGCGCCCGGTAATCGCGAAGCACCAGGTCGAAGTAGCGCTGCGTGAGGGCGCAACCGCGGTGGCGCACGGCTGCACGGGGAAGGGCAATGACCAGGTCCGGTTTGAGCTGACGTACCAGGCGCTGGCGCCGGAGTTGAAGGTGATCGCGCCCTGGCGGGAATGGGATCTGAAGTCGCGCGAGGATTGCCTGGATTACGCGGAAGCCCATGGAATTCAGGTGGCGCAGAGCCGCGAGAAGATTCACAGCCGTGACCGCAATCTGTGGCACATCAGCCACGAGGGCGGGGAACTGGAGGACGCAGGCAACGCGCCGTTCGACAGCACCTGGCAGCTAACGAAATCGCCGCAGGAAGCTCCCGATCGCGAAGAGCAAGTAGAGATCGGCTTTGAGAAGGGCGTGCCGGTTTCGGTGAACGGCATGAATATGGATCCGGTGTCGCTGGTCGAGTTGGTGAACGAGATCGGCGGACGCAACGCCATCGGACGCATCGACCTGGTCGAGAACCGGTTTGTCGGGATCAAATCGCGCGGCTGCTACGAAACGCCCGGCGGAACTTTGTTGCTGACGGCCCACCGCGAACTGGAAGCGCTGTGCCTCGACCGCGAGCTGATGCACTACAAGCAGCATGTCGGGCTCAAGTACGCGGAGTTGGTGTATTTCGGGCTTTGGTTCACCCCCCTGCGTGAGGCCCTCAATACATTCGTGGAGAGCACGCAAAAAGACGTGACGGGTACGGTGACGCTTTCGCTCTACAAGGGCAATATCTCCGTGGCCAGTCGCAAGTCGGAAAACTCGCTGTACCGCACGGATCTTTCCTCGTTCACCATGGGCGACAGCTACGATCAGAAAGACGCTGAGGGCTTCATCCGGATTCTCGGGCTGCCTTCGCGCTCGCGCGCGCAACTCCACCAGGAGGTGGCGAAGTGAAGATGTGGTCCGGCCGCTTCCGGCAGCCGCTCGATGCGGCGTTTGAGCACTGGCAGCGTTCGTTTCCGTTTGATCAGATTCTGCTGCCCTTCGAACTGGAAGCCAGCCGCGCCCATGCGCGGGCGCTGGAACACGCGGGCGTGCTTTCGTCGGAGGAACTGGCTGAGATCGTGCGCGGGTTAGAACAGATCGGGGAAATGGCGCAGGCGGACGCCACGTTCTTAAATGACGACGAGGCGGAGGATGTCCACCACTTCGTCGAAAAGCAGTTGGCGGCGTTGATCGGAGACACCGGCTACAAGCTGCATAGCGGCCGGAGCCGGAACGAGCAGATCGCCACCAACCTTCGGCTCTACGTGCGGGGCGCGATCGACCAGGTGCAGACGCTGATAGCGGAGTGGTTGAGCGTGCTGTTGGCACGGGCGCAGAAGGCTGGCGACGCGGCGATGCCCGCTTATACCCATCTGCAACGCGCTGAGCCTGTCCTGGTGGCGCACTGGCTGCTGGCGTACGCGGAAATGTTTCTGCGGGATACCCAGCGGCTGGCCGATTGCCGTGCGCGGTTGAATCTGTGTCCGCTGGGATCGGGCGCTGTAGCCGGCGCCACGCTGACTCTGGATCGCGGTGCCATGGCGGCGGAGCTCGGCTTTGATGCTGTGACGGCGAACAGCATCGATGCCACCAGCGATCGCGATTTCGTGTTGGAGTTTGTACAGGTACTTTCCCTGCTGGCGCTGCATCTGAGCCGGTGGGCGGAGGAGATGATCCTGTTCTCGACCCAAGAGTACGGGTTTATTTCTCTGCCCGAAGCTTATTCCACTGGCAGCAGCGCTATGCCGCAGAAGAAAAATCCCGACCTACTCGAACTGGTGCGCGGGAAGGCGGGAAGGGTTGTAGGAGCGGCGACTACGTTGTTAGTTACGGTCAAGGGTTTGGCGCTCGCCTACAACAAAGATATGCAGGAGACGCAGGAGCCGCTGTTCGACGCCACACAAACCGCGCTTTCTATCCTGCCCCTGGTGACGGGCTGGATGAAAGAAGTAGAGTTTGAATATGCAGAGATGCACCAGGCGGCGCAGTCGGGCTTTATGAATGCCTGGGCGGTGGCCACTTACCTGGTCGAGCGCGGAGTGCCATCGCGTCTGGCGCACGAAGCTGTAGGCAAAGCAATCAAGCTCTGCCTGGAGCGGGGATGCGAATTGCAGGACTTGGGTCTGGCTGACTTGCAGCAGATCCATGGGGCTTTTGATCAGGACGTATATCCGGCTTTGAAGCTTGAAGCGGTACTTTCCATTCACGAGGTAGAAGGTGGAACAGCACGAAAGGCGGTCGAACGGGCGATTCAACGTGCGGAACAGCGCATTGCTCACTTGCGAGGTGAAGTTCATGCACACGCGTGAAGCTCTGCTGCGCGATGCGACGCAGATCCATGACTTGATTGCGAGCTATTCCGGGGACGGCACGCTGCTGCCGCGCACCTTGCCGGAGATCTGCGAGAACATTCGCGACTTCGTTGTCGTCGAGGACGATGGGCGCATTCTCGGCTGCGGCGCGTTGCATCTTTACGGACCGCACCTGGCCGAAGTTCGCTCCATTGCCGTGTTCCCGGAGGTCAAGGGAAACGGTGCGGGGCGTCTGCTGATCAATGCGCTGCTCGAACAAGCGGCCCGGCAGGAAGTCACCTGCGTGTGCCTGTTCACCAGAATCCCCAGCTTCTTCGCCCGCATGGGATTCACGGTTGCGGTACGCGAGGATATCCCGGACAAGCTCTACAAAGATTGCCTGCGTTGTCCGCGCCTGAATAACTGCGACGAAGTCGCGATGTTCCGCGGCGAACTGCCGAGGTTTGCCATTCTGGAGCCGCCGGCGGCGCAGCTGGTGAAGCTCCAGCTGGCCACGTCCGCCGAATAGTCCGTTCCCGAAGGAAATAAGAAAGCCGCCACGCGAATGCAACGACTGGTTGCTTCCTGGCGGCTTTTTGGGGAAGCGCCCGTTCGGGCACCCGAGTTGCCTCGGGTGAGCGCAGTGTACCATGCAAGCCTTGTGGCCAGTATCATCCCGGTAGATGAGAATGTGCCGCAGATTTCTCGGCGGTAACCAGCGGCGGTTGCACCATCGTTACGTCCCAATGTGATCCACCTCACCGCGCGGGGTGAGGAATCGAGGTCGAATCAAGGCTGAGGACAATCGCGATGAAGGCCCCATGCCTCTACGCGTTTGTAGTTGCTTTCTTGCTGGTGGCGCGGGCGGGCGCACAGCAGTTCACCACGTTTCCCGACCGTCCGGAGTTGCGGTCGCCGGACGGCAGGTTCCTGATTCGCAGCGTCGACCACGCCGCCTCCCCTTCCGACTTCAGCGGCCTATTCCGGTCGCTGGTGCTCGAGGAAACGAGGATTGGGCGGTCGTGGGCACTCTATAACTACCTCGGCCGGGTGGCAGTGGCCTGGTCGGGGAATCGCTTCATTATTGTCACCGACTACGTGAGCAAGCGGACGTCCCGCGCCCTGGTATTCGCGATCGACTCGCGCGTCGAGCCGTTCTCTGTGGAGCAAGTCACGCTCGACAAGGTGCAGCTTGCGCGGCTGCTCCCGACGGAGCAGAACGTCCACCTCTTGGGGAATGACCGTGTGTTCGTGGAGGTGTCGCGCGTGGAAGGAGATGCTTTGACACTGCGGGTGTGGGGATATGGGGCGCGCGACCCCAAAGGCTTCCGTTTTGATTGCCAGTACGATCTACGCGCCGGCACCGCAGCCTGCAGGGAGAAGGGAGGGGGAGGTCCTCAGCCCTGAAGGTGGTTGCGGTGGAGAGCGGCGCCTACTTCAGCGCAGTCTTTTCGTTGTCGTCACGCGGGGTCATGGAGACGACGACGTACTCGCGATCTTTGTCGTCCAGGTCTTCCACCCGCAGGATCATCTTGTCCTTTTCCATGCGGAACTGCGCCTGCTCACCGACGGGCAGCAACACCGGGTGCTTTTCGTCCCGCGGACGGATGCGGTAGATCACTTTGTCAGATTGCAGGACGTATTCCTGACAGAGCAGTTCGTGGGTTTTCTTGTGGGCACCGTCGGTGCCGATGATTTCGCCGGCTAAGCTCTTGCCAGTGTTTTCGTCGACGCCACAGGCCACGGATTCCATCTGCATCAACTTGCCAGACTGGCGCGGCTTGGGTTCCTTGGCGTACGCCACCGAAGCCAGCAACAACACTCCTGCTACAAAATAAGGTCTCAGCATCAGGATTCCTCCAGAGCAACCTGGTTGCGGGGGGCGAGGTTCAGGTTGCGCCATCCTCAGATTCAGGGGTGCGAATAGTTTCGCTGGGGCGGAGGCTGAGGCGGAAGATACCGGCGGTGCAATGTACCTTGGGCCAGTGAACCCAAGCAACTCGTTTGCTGCGGCGACGCAGGTCGGCCCTGATCGTGAAATCGGATAGGGCCGATCCTCATCAGGGCTGCCCCCTTGATTGCTTTACCGGAGCCGCAGAGATCCCATGGTTAGGCTTATTCCTTGAAATCCTTGCTGCCCGAACCTAGAACACATTCCTGAAACCCCAGAATTAAACCCCAGGCTCTGAGTACAAAGGCCTGTTTTCAAGGCAGGCCCTGTGCCTGGCATTCTCTCAAGCACAGCGCCCATCGCAGGAACAAGTTCACCGGCGATCAGCCCTCGCGCTTGGCCTCATCTGCGTCTTCTGCCAGATCACGCAGGAACTCAAAAAACCCTTGCGTCTGGCCGATAAACAGCCCGTCCGCCGTAAGACCTGTGACGGCCCCCATAGCAACTCCCCGTGTCTCGGTGGGCCGAATGATGGAGCATACCGGGAAGTTTTTGCTCAGGAAGTTGCATGCCTCCGGCATGATCAGATTGGTCTGGAAGTCCTCCCCACCGAACGGAGGGAAATTGAGGTTGGGGAAGAACAACCCATTGGTGGGATCCGTCAAGCTGATCGGGTTCCCCATGGCGTCGGTCAAGTTGACCGCGTTGCCCGCCTTATCGTGCCAGGTTTGGAAGTGCGATGTTTCAACCGGCCCGATGCTGAGCAGAATCCGCAGAACCTCCAGGCTGGTCACTCTCTGGGCCAGGGACGGATAGAGGCTACTTCCACCTTGTTCGATGAAGGCAAAGTGGAAACCTGCCGTGTTAGCAATCGCCTGGATGTGGTCGCCCGGAGTCAGATCGTTGTCAGATCTGGGAATGGCTGGAAGTCCGTGAGGAAACTTCGTTTTGTCATTCAAATCGGCAACGGCCTGCTTGAACTTGAACCCGGGATTGAGGTCGGGATTCTTGTCGCGGCTGCGATAGCGCGTCCACCAACTGGTGTCCACTGTGAGCTGCATCAGGTTGGTCAGACGACCGATCTGATTGGCGCCCGTTGCCTTGCTGCTGGGCAGAGTTCGAAACTGATCCAGATTCACGGTGTCGGCGCCCTTCGAAGCCAGATATGCGTTGATGAAGTTTTCGTGGGTGAGCTCGTCCTCGGTGTTGTCGTGGATGTACTGAGCCATGTCGCCATCGAGTTGGTTAAGCGCACTGGTGTAGGTTGGGCTTCCGCCGGTCGGAGAGGTGGGGTAGTTAGGAATTGGCGGATTCACGGAATTAGCGAGCGTGGGTATTTCGTCGTCCTGAATGCCTCCGAGTTCAGCGTACTGCAGCCAAAGGTCGCTTTCGATGATCTCGGCGGCGGCCAGGAACCGGAGGATTGCGGCGTCGCCCGGCGTCAGCGAGCCACTGCGTTCCTCCGCGCCCGCCACCGTGGTCAATAGCGCGCCGGCCGACAGCCCGGCCCCGGCGACGCCAAGTCCCTTGAGAAATGAGCGTCGTTGTACGACACCCCGCGGTTGAAGCTGATCTTCGCCTGTTGATCGAGTAAGGGTCTCGGGTGACAGAGTAGTTGGAAGATTTTCGTTTTTCATATTTCACACTCCGATTCGCACAGAAATGTCTCGGCAATCCAGCCGACTTGCGACTTACCGCGAAGTAGCGTACGTGCGGGCAGATCTGTGTGTGTCATACGTTGGTCAGAAGTGTGTAAAAGGACTGTCGTTCCCGATCGCTGGTAAATTTCTTGTCATTGCGCATCAACGGAAAACCTGCCGCTGCCCCCCTACGCCCCCAGGTCTTCAGCCGACCCTACGGACTTGTTTTCAACCACCTGCGATCCGGGAGGCTTGAGGCAACGATCGCGGTCAACAATTCCCTGACAAGTCTTTCGAGAGGCGCAGGAAACGCGACCTCGAGGTTGCTCAATCAATGAATTTGGGCAAGCGCGGCGGGAACGTTCGGGGAACCACGGGGTTTTGAGAGTAACTTCCTCTGTGAATGCGCAGCTTGGCCTCTTTGACCCCGATCACTGGCCCGAATCGGTGTGCGGAACCGACCAGAAGCGGTGATCGGAATGTCACGCGATGTGCCCGAGGCAATCCTGTAAACAGATTTCATTCCGACCTGTCAATGTGTGGAATCGCTGTTTTCAACATCCGTTGGGCGCGCCACGAGTGCTACTTCGACGCCTTATGGCTAAGACCCCACACATAGGCAGCCAGCGCGGAAGCTTGGGTATCAGAGAGTTGCGCCCCGCCCATGGGCGGCATCGGACTGCGATATTTCTTAGGTTGCGGCACACCGTCGGTGATCACCTTCAAAATTCCGGCGAAACTGCCGTCACTCCACAGCCATTGTTTCTTCGTCAGATCAGGACCCAGTGGTGAACCAGTGCCATTCGCGCCGTGGCAACCGGTGCAACCCGCTCCTCCCACTCGACCGTGGTAAATGCGATCGCCAAGGGCAACCATCCCTGCCGTCGATCCTTCGGGAACAGGAAGATTCGCGGCGGTATTGGTATCGCCCTCCGGCGGCGTGGCAGGTACTTCCACAACCTTGCCAGCAGGGGCCGAAACGCTCGGGCACGGGGTGCCTTTTGGCACGGGACCGGCAGGATCGCCTTGATAAATGATGCGATAGATCCGTCCGCGAATATCCTCAGAAACGTAAAGCGCCCCGTCCGGTCCGACCGCAAGGCCGGTTGGACGGTGTGTAGCACCTTCGGGAGTCTTCTTTGCTCCCGCAAAACCGTCGGCGAAGATCTCGCAGTTGCCCGATGGATGCTCGCCGTCCAGAGGCTGAAAAACTACGTTGTAGCCCCCTTGCGAGTATGGGGCGCGGTTCCATGAACCGTGAAAAGCAATAAATACGCCGTTACGGTAGCGCCTTGGAAACTGTTTCCCGTCGTACCGCACCATTCCGTTCGGCCCCCAATGAGCGGGAAACGCGGCGACCGGAGCGATCTTGTTGGCGCAGACACTTACGCTCTTGCCTCCGTCACCGCCGTATTCCGGGGCCAGGACCAACTTTTTCTCCGCGCCGTCGTAATAGCACTCGGGCCAGCCATAGTCGCCTCCGGACTTTAACAGCATCAATTCTTCAGCCGGCAACGTGGCCTCCTCGGAGGGTTTGTAGAGATCAGGCCAATTCGCGTGTAGTTGATCTCTGCCGTGCTGGGTGACAAATAACCGGCCTGCCGAGTCGAAGGCAAAGCCTTCCGCGTTTCGTATCCCCGTTGCGTAGCGATTTGCGGGTGAAAACACCTGATTTGTTTTGTTGGCGTCAAAACGCCAGACGCCGCCACGAGTCTCCAGCTCAGTGCAGGGATTGTCGCCGGGTATCTTGGGTTGCCGGTTTTTCGCCTGACAGGAATTGGTCGCGCTGGCAACGTCCACATACAGGGATCCATCGGCACTGATAATGAATGGATGCATGGGATGATCGCCACCCAGAGGCAACTTGGAGACGATCGTTTCAGGAGCATCTTTGGGCACGATAGAATCGGTGAGAAGCGAATATCGCACGATTCGATCATTGATCTCCGCGTAAATCGATCCGTTATACATGCCGATGCCTACCCCACCGGCTCCGCCCGTCTGCACGGTTTCACCGAAGCGCTCAATCACGTCCGCTTTTCCCGTGCCCGTACTGTCTCGGAGGGCCACTAGAAAGCCGCCATCAGGCGGCTTGTCGAAGTCGTAGTAGGGCCCCGACCAGGTGTTGACGTAAACCACACCTCTCGGCGTTACTACCAAATGCCGGGCGTGACCAATGCGGTCCGCGAATACGGTGGCGCAAAAACCAGCCGGCAACTTCAAGCCGCTGTCATCGTGCAAGCACGAAACGCTTTTCGTTTTCTGGCGAGCACTGGGCTGGTTTTGAGCCGAGACCATTGAGCTAACGACGCACAATACGGCGAGCACGACGATAACAGACAGACGAGGTCTCGCTGATCGGAACAAACGCATTGAAGCCTCCCAGGACTGGCCGCGATGAAATCGCCCGCGATTTTATTACATACTGACGGTGTGTTGCTGGCTGCTCGAAATTTGCCACGGAAAAGAGGCCGTGGATACCTACTCCGGGCTAGGTCTGACGAATGTAAAACGGCTGGATCAGGAGTGAAGTTGTGACCGAGCTTCACACAAGGCCGGCCCTCAGCTGGTGAAGTCGCTGCTGGTAACAGCTATCATCCGATTCGTTGCCGACTCACTGGCGTGACGCCTATTTCTACTCGTTGTCTGATGGAACAATCGGTACCCTCCCGACGTAACCGCGCTAGAGGGGAAATCATGGAGGGTCAAAACATGCCGATCCCCCGGGTCCTCACATTGGTTCTATTGTTCGTCGCTTTCCACAATTGCGCTTTGGCCGCGAGCAAGGGCATTGTGATTGCAATGGGCGGCGGCAACGGAACTGCAGAAATCTACGAAAAGTGGAAAAGCCTGGGTGGTGGGAAAAATGCTCACGTGGTCCTCATTCCGACCGCGAATAACCCCGGCTATGACATAGAGCCCGTTGTCAACGGGCTAAAACATGTATTCGGCGTTCAAGATGTGTCGGTGCTTGACACGAAAGACCGTGCGAAAGCGGATTCTGCCGAGTTCGCCGCCCCGTTGAAGCAAGCTACATTTGTCTTCATTGACGGCGGACGGCAGTGGCGATTGGCTGACGCCTATCTAGATACGCGTGTAGAACGCGAACTGCGGAATGTATTGAAGCGTGGAGGAGTTGTTGCCGGAAGTTCTGCCGGGGCTAGCATTCTGGCTTCGTATCTTGTAAGGGGTGATCCCGCCGGGCCTGACGTCGTGATGGCGAAAGATCCCGGACGCGGTTTTGGCCTCGTGCCCAACAGCGCGATCGATCAACATGTTTCCGAGCGTCATCGCGAGCATGACTTGGAACCGAAAGTGGCGGCGCATCCCAAGCTACTCGGCATCGGGATCGACCCCAATACAATCATTGTGGTGCATGGAGATCAGTTCGAGGTGATCGGCAGCGGGAGAGTCACCATAACGGAGGCCGGGCGTCCGCAATACTCGCTTCCGTCTGGCAGCCACTTCGATCTGCGCAAACGAAAGCCTCTGTGACTCACTTCACGAATATCAGTTCACAAATAAAGGCGACCCGCAGTGGAACGGCCGCCTCTGAAAATAGTTTCGATTGGCGCAACATCGCGATTTCACTCACTAACCTTTTGAGTGGAATCCCATGCCATAACACAGTGGATACGCGCAGTTTACGGTCGCGCCTCTTCGTGTCGCCCGACGACGACGATCATGAAGGTCCCGGGCTTGGCTGCCGGACGACCGGTGGCCCCCGGTTTCTGTTCCTCAAACTCGGCTGTGGGCAGATACACCTTATGCCTCTCCGTGTCAACGTCCATTGTTTTGGCGCCGATCGGAGTTGTCACGGTTTGCTGGATCTCGAACTTACCGGGCGCGGTCTCGCCCGCAATCTGAAGCTTACCGTCGCGGCAGCTTGCGAAGGCCTGATGACCGTCGAACTTTGTAGCGTCCACGCCGGCCGTGATCGGCAAGTCAGCGATCACCTTGCCATCTTCAGTACTCATCACAACCAACTTCTGCGGATTTCGACATCCAATAAACAGCCGACCTTTCGCTGGATCGATCGATAGCCCCACCGGAGCACCGCCAGGAGCGACCGGCCAGTGCGCCAGTACCTTCCTCGCTTTAAGGTCGACGACTGCGACCTGATTCTTGTCCTCCAAATTGATGTAGACCTTACCAGCGCCGTCGACGGCAAGGAACTCGGGTTTGCCGCCCAGTTCAATGGGAGCATCGATGGATCCTGTCTTCGGATCGAGGTCGGGCTTGAGCGTCATCAGAACTCCGTTGTCACCTGAAACGATCAGTACGAGCCCGCTGGCTTTGTCGAAAAGGATGCCGTCAGCATCGGGTTGCGCGGCGATCGTTCCCAGGACAGCATTCGTCTTGAGATCGAAAATCACGACGGCCCCGTTCCCGTCGCTGATGAATCCTCGTCCGACCTCGGGAACCAGCGCAACCCCGTGGTTATGTTTCTGGCCGGGAATGTCCGCGAGGGTCTTGCCCGAATCGGCGTCGATCACCATCGTGTGAGTGCTTCTGGGAACGTAGAGTCGGCGATTTTTGGAGTCTAAGGTGACATAGTCCATGCCGCCCTCACCGCCAACATGAAAGGTCTTCTCGACCGCCCAACTACCCTGCGCGGCAACGGGGCTGGCAAGCGCGAACGAGACCACTGCAATGAGAAAACCAGCAAATACTTTCCGAGAGTACATTGAGATCCTCCAGTGCGGAGACAGCAATTTTCCGGATAACGCTAGAGGTTGAACATTAAGATTATCTGAAGAGAGAGGAAATGGTGCCCGTCACGGTTGGCGCAATATCGCGATTGCACTCACGATGAGAAACATCCTCAAGTTTGCCCCACGGGAGTCGTGGCAGGAGTACTGCTCGTTCGAGAAAAATGTACACAGGAAGAATCGAAGGAGTTTCAGGCTGCAATCGCGCAGGTATTAGGGCGGCTATTTCTCTTTGTCATGGAGCTCATCTACAGCGAGTACCCTAGCCCTTGTAACCAAACGGTTGTGACCGCAAACACTGATTTCAACAGTAACTTCCCGCTTCCCCGCCTCTCGTCCAGAACGTCGAATTGCATGGTGGGCGATTCAACCGGCGCTCGCTCATCTTCCCGCCTCAAAAAACGCTGCCAGACGCACTGCAGATTCATGCAGATGCAATTACCTTTGTCACTTGTGCATAGCCTCTAGAACAATACGATTCGTCAAGAAGGGAAGTTCGATGGGGAAGTCCCAAGCTGTCAGATTTGGCTGGCAACATGCCCAATCTCTTCGCCCCGGTGACGAAATTTTCCTGCATGCGGCATGCCCTTGTTCCAATGAAGTAATCTGAGGTCTACGGGCGGCCGGCGCCGGGCAGGGGGCGATCAGTCGGTGGGGAACTCGAAAACCATACGCAAGGAATAGTGGGTGGACACCCTGGCAAGGAGGAGATCCGTGCGGAGAAAAGCGTTCGCACTCGGGTTGTGGATGTTTGCGTTCGCCGCTACCGCCTTGGCACAGCAGCCGGCGACCTTTTATCTTCCGAAGTACTCCCGGCCCACGACTGAAGAAGCGTCCTTCGTCGTCGAAAGCCGGGTGGCGGAGGTAGCCGTGCAGCTAGCGGTCACCGACAGCAGCGGCAAGTCAGTGACGCGACTCGGCCGCGACGACTTGCGGATCCTAGACAACGGTCAGCCTGCAGCGATCACCCAGATCCGCCGGGAAGATGACCTGCCGCTGCGGATCGCCCTCGTGGTCGACTGGAGTGACTCCATGCGGAATGAGTTCGGGTTCGAGCGTACGGTTGCGCTGGACTTCCTGCGCACGGCACTTAGGCCGGATACCGACCAAGCCATGGTGGTCGGTTTCCGCCATCGAGTAGAGGTCACGCAGTCGCTCACCGGAGACGTTGAGCGTCTATCCGCGGCGCTGCGGCCGGTCGCGGGCGTTTCCTTGAGTTCCCTTTACGATGCGCTCGTTGCCGCAACGGAGGCGCTGCGTAAGGCTGACCCCTCCCTGCCCCAGCGCCGCGCCATCGTGTTGCTGAGCGACGGCGAGGATAACGTCAGCGCCCATGGCTGGCCCGACGTGATCCAGGCTGCGCAGCGATCCAACATTACCATCTACACCATCGCTCCCCGGCGTCGCCGGGCCAGGTCCGCGGGCGACGAAGTGCTGCGGAAACTGACTGCTGTCACCGGCGGCCGAGCGTTTTTCATCTCCACGTCCGGACAGCAGCAGGCGTTTGCGGCCATCCAGCAGAATCTGAGACTGCGTTACGTCGTGTATTTCAAGCCCCGTACGGCGGCCGGCGACCGCTTCCGCTCGCTGGAGATAACGCCCAGGGACCGGAACCTGCAGGTGTGGGCGCGGCACAGCTACTATACGGACGGGCAGTAGACAGAACTTCTAGCAGAGTCCAAGAGGGACAACTCGTCGCATATTAGTCAGTACCACTCCGGGACACCGAACCGGCACACCGTTTTGGGGTGAACCCCTGGGTTGAGACAAACTATGTAGGCACACCTGCTGTAGCTTCGTTTTCTGAACCCTTCCATTGAGACAATCTATCGTTGGCACATTTGGCATTCATCGATTCGTCTCACTGATTTTCTTCAGCAGGGATGGGGTCTGGGGAAGGGGACGGCGTTTGAGTCCCCTTCCCCAGCAGCTCTGTAGAAGATTGAGCTGAGCTGGCGAAGAAAGTGAGCGTCGCCCCCTTCGAATCTGCCATCCCACTTTGGCACTCGGCTTGTCGTTCAAACTCCTCCGGCGAGCGATACCCCAATGCCGAATGTAACCGTTGTTGGTTGTAGTACTGCTCGATGAAGATTCCGATGTTCCCCCGCAAGTGCTCCAGGTTTTCGTACGAACTCGCGTAAATCTCTTCCCGCTTCAGAGTCTTGAGGAAGCTCTCGCAGCTGGCATTGTCATATGGGTTCGCTGGGCGACTCATGCTCGGGATCACCTGGTGCTTGGCCAAGATTCTCACATAGTCACCGGAAGCATACTGTACTCCGCGGTCGGAGTGATGCACCAGACCCGGAGGCGGCTTTCGCTCTGCGATCGCTTTCTCCAACGCCGCGATCGGCAACCGCGCTACCAGCGTTCCGGCCAATTCCCACCCCACCACTTTGCGAGAGTAGGCATCGAGAATCACGGCGAGGTAGACAAACTCACGATGCAGTCGGATGTAGGTGATGTCGGCCACCCAAAGCTGATTGACCCCGGTCAACTTCATTCGGCTAGCCAGATTCAGGTAAACCTCCAACGGGTGTTGAGAATCCGTGGTGACCACGAAGGCACGCGGCTGCACCGCAAGTAAGTTATCCTCCCGCATGATGCGAGCTACACGCTTGTGGTTTACCAGCATCCCGCACCGTCGCAGTTCGGCCGCAATTCTTCGATAGCCATAGCGCCGCCGGTGCTCGACGGCGATCTGCTGAATCGCCGACCGCACCTCCATATCCTCTTCCACCGGCAATCGCTCCTGTAGGCAACGATAGAAACTAGCTCGGCTGACCCCAGCCAGCCGGCACATCCGCTCGATACTCAGGCCGCCTTGCATAGGCATCACTTCTCGGATCTGTTCATAGATGCCGTCTCGCCAGAGTTGCTCCTGTTCTGGCGTCGAGCCTCGATTTTTTGCAAGGCACCTTTGAAAAAATCCGCCTCCAGCGTCTTGTCCGCCACCACGCGCTTCAATTGCGTGACTTGTTGCCGCAGTTCACGCTCGCGCGCGTTTGCCGGTGGTCCTTCGCCGTCTTCGATGGGCTCCAGCTGATCTCGCCATTTGTAGAGCAGTCGGCGGTGCACCCCCAGTTCCTGGGAGAGCGCGACGATATTATCGCTGCGCTTCAACCGCTCGACCGCCATCTTCCGAAACGCCTTGGGATATCGACCTATCACTCGTTTCTTTGCCACTCGCAGTTTCCTTTCTCTGCAAAGTGTGCCCATTGCGAGTGTCTCATCTTTGGGGTTCAGTCCA
>CAZXKO010000051.1:0-30543 GCA_964641665.1 uncultured Acidobacteriaceae bacterium | reverse complement strand
CCCGGGGATTGTAGGTCCCGACGACCTCGACCGAGCGTCCATTGCGCGCGCGTTCTTTCTCGATAACCACGACGCGGTACTGCGGTTGTTTGCGCGCACCCGTGCGCGCCAGACGAATCATTAACACGGAACTTGGTTTCCTTTCCTAGTCCTTCCGGGAGGGGTAAGACAAACCATTATTATCGCGGAAGTTAGGGGGAATGGCAAGGGTCACCTGAAGGCTTGCTGGTAGGTCAACATGGTGGAAATTGAGGCTGTCGTGAGTGGCTAGTTTGAAGGCCCAGGTGCGCCTTTTGGAAGAGAGTAGCGCGGTTCCACCGATCGGCCTTCCCATGAATGTTGCCGGGTGGAATGTAGTGAAGATGAGCTTGTTCTTCAACCCAGAAGGCAGTGCCTGCGTTCCTCGACCGTTTGGGAAAACACGGTAGTCCTGTATCCGTCCTGTCGAATCCACGTGAACTTCGACCAGTATTGAGCCTTCTTCATTGAGGGGCGAGCTTTGAAGTAATGGCGCCGTGTAGGAGGGCAGGGTTGACCGGCTGGTATGGAGCGTCCGCAAAGATGCACCGAATAAACCTAGAAGCACGCCCAAAATCAAACCTGCCGCAAAGGTAAGTCGTCTTTTACCCATGTTGGGATAGACTCCGCGGGACGCCCTGGGGTTCCCACAGAGAGTTTCGCTTGGAACCGACTTGACCGGGTGGATCCCATATCAGAATGACCGTTGGAATGTCCGGCCGACCTAGTGGAACCTTCACTCAGCTCTCTGAGCCCGGTTTTCGCTTCCACGTCAAGCCAACTAGCACGCCGACCACGCTCGCGGCGAGCAGAAAGAGAGCTGCGGTTCGTGCCGCGCCGCCTGCCACGTACAGACTCACGATCAGCACGCTCATCAGGGGAAGAAGAATGACGATCCCGGCTGCTTTCATCGCAGGTGCTCCACGATCTCCGCGGGTTCGGGGCGCTCGGTGTAGTCTTCGTTAGCCGATCGGTAAAGAACGGCCGAGTCGCGGTCGAGGACGTAGGTTGTCGGAATCGGAAGCTCCCAGGTTTGGTCCCCGTTGGTGAAGGGCAAGTTGACGAAGGCTCTCCGGTAGATGGCTTGCTGCTCGTCGGGTACGCGGTACACCAGTCCGAACTGGCGCGCGACCTGGTTGCCCGCGTCGCTCAAGAGCGGGAAACGGAGCCGGTGCTGGTCGGCCATGAAGAACGATTGCTTGATGGTCTGCGGCGAGATGGCAGCCAGCGAGGCGCCTGCTTCTTTGATCTGGGGCAGGACTTGATTCATGGCTTCGAGTTGGCCGCAGCAGAAGGGGTCCCAGCGACCGCGGAAGAAGCACACGACCAGACGGCCTTTGCTCAAAAGGTCTGCTGATGAAACCGGTGTGCCGTTGTGATCCGGGAGCGTGAAGTCCGGCGCTTTGGAGCCGACTCCTAGGCAACCTGCGGCTAGGCCCTGGCCTTTCAGATGTGCAACCACGCGGGCATGGATGGCTTGGGCTTCCGCCGGCACGTACTTCGCGATCAACTCTTTCCGTTCTGCGAAGATCTCGCGCAGGGAGCGCGTGTCCGCGCCCGGAGTCGACTCTTCGAGGGAGCGCCATTTCATAACGGCGGTCGTTGGCCGTTAGTCGTTGGTCGCTGGCGAACAACGAGAAAGTTGATGTTAGCCTCGATCTACGTGGTCAGGTGGTTGGCTAACGACCAGCGACTAGCGATTGGTCTTACATTCCAGGCATCTTCATTCCCGCCAGCCGCCGCGCGAAGCTCGGCTTGCCCATCTGCTTGAACATCTTTTTCATTTGGGCGTACTGGCGGAGCAGGTTGTTGACCTCTTGCACGGTGGTGCCGGAGCCGCGAGCGATGCGTTTGCGGCGGCTGCCGTTGATGACTTCGTGATGGTGGCGCTCGTGCGTGGTCATCGAGTTGATGATGGCCTCCACGCGATTGATTTGTTTCTCATCGACCTTGTCGGCGGCTTTCTGCAGGCCGCTGAAGGGGCCGATGGAGGGGAGCATGCCCATCAGGCTCTGGATCGAGCCCATCTTCTTCACTTGACGCAGTTGGTCGCGGAAGTCTTCGAGCGAGAAGCCGTCGCCTGCGAGGGCGCGGCTGGCCATGTCTTCGGCTTTCTTGCGGTCGATCTGCTGCTCGGCCTTTTCGATGAGCGACAGGATGTCGCCCATGCCGAGAATGCGCGAGACGATGCGATCGGGATGGAAGGGCTCAAGCGCATCGTATTTTTCGCCCACGCCGATGAACTTGATGGGCTGACCGGTGACCTGTCGAATGGAAAGGGCAGCGCCGCCACGGGCGTCGCCGTCCATCTTGGTCAGGACGACGCCGGTGAGGGTGAGTTTCTTGTGGAACTCGTCGGCGGAGCGGACGGCGTCCTGGCCGGTCATGGCGTCGGCCACAAACAGGATTTCCGACGGATTCAGCAGTTGCTTGAGCGACTGCATCTCGTCCATCAGCTGGTCGTCGATGTGGAGACGGCCGGCGGTGTCGACGATGAGGACGTCGCTGCCCGTGTTGATAGCCTCGCGGCGCGCTTCTTTGACCAGGCGCTCAACAGTGGCGGTGTTGGCCTCGGTGACTTCACCTTGGTAAATGTTGGCCTTGACTGCATCCGCAACGATTTTCAACTGCTGGCGCGCGGCGGGGCGGTAGACGTCGACCGAGACCAGCAACGGGCGGTGGCCACCGTTCTTGAGCCAGTTGGCGAGCTTGCCCGAGGTGGTGGTTTTGCCGGAACCCTGCAGGCCCGCCATGAGGACGACCGTGGGCGGCTGCGAGGCGAACTTGAGCTTGGCCGTGTCTTTGCCGAGGACGGCGATGAGTTCGTCGCGGACAATCTTGATGACCTGCTCACCCGGGGAAAGCGCGGTGGCGACTTCCTGCCCGACGGCTTTGGTCTGGATCTGGTCGATGAGCTGCTTGACGACCTTGAAATTGACGTCGGCTTCAAGCAGCGCAAGGCGGATCTGGCGCAGGGCCTCCTGGATGTTCTCCTCGGTGAGGACGGCCTGGCCGCGCAGGGTCTTGAAGGCGCGCTGGAGCTTTTCGGAGAGATTCTCGAACATAGGGGTAAACAGCTATTTTAGCAGCCGGGGGAGATCCCAGTCGCTGTCGTTGGTCGCTAGGCGTTGGCTGTTCGGGGGTCGCAGGTGGCTAAATCGATGACCACCGGGCTGGGTTTCGTAATTTCTATTGCCGTCCTGCTTGATCCCTTTCCCCCTGTCATCCGGAGCGCAGTGAGGCGTCAGCCGAACGCAGTCGAAGGACCCCACGCCCTGACGGCGGTGCCTGCGGCCTATCCGGGAGTTTTCACCGCGCTGTAATGGACTCGCCCGGAAGGGCAATCTGCGATCCCCACTTTTCGGCGAAGTCTTGCCAGCGGGGATTGCGCGATTCGATCAAAGCGATCTTCTTTGATCGGCGCCAGCCCTTGAGTTGCTTTTCGCGAGCGATGGCGGAGAGAACGGTCGTGAAGGCCTCGTAGTACACCAAGCGATTGCAATGGTACTTGCTGGCGAAGCCCTCGAACTCTCCGGTCCTATACTGCCAGGCCCGACGCACGATGTTGTTGGTGACACCGATGTAGAGAGTTCCGGTGCGACTGGCAACGATCTAAGTCCAATACCCACGGTCCATTGTGGAAATACTTTTCCGGGTTCATCTCGGCGTAAACGGGTATGGGGTCCTTCGACTCCGTTCGGCTCGCGCCTCACTGCGCTCCGGATGACAGGGTTTTGGGAGGACGTTAGTGACGGTTGACCATGTGGACTGTGCCTTCGGCGACCGTCGATTGGCGCATCAGTAGAAGGCGTCCTCTTACTGGTTCCCAAACACTTCTTTCGCCGCCACGACCGTGTTGCAGTGGATGGTTACGGTGTCATCGACTTTCTGGGCGTAGCCGCCGGCGTAGGTAACCATCACGGGGATGTCGCGGGCGCGGGCTACACGAAAGACCAGTTCGTCGCGTTTTTTCAATCCTTCGATGGTGAGGTTCAGGCCGCCGAGTTGGTCTTCGCGGTACGGGTCGGCGCCGGCGATGTAGCAGAGCAGTTCGGGCTCGAACTGGCGAAGGCCGGAGCTGAGGGCATTGTCGAGCCACGCCAGGTAGTCGTCGTCACCGATCTCGTCGGGCAGGTCGACGTCGATTGAGGACGGCGACTTCCAAGCGGGGTAGTTGTTTTCCTGATGCAGAGAGATGGTGAAGACGTCGCCGGCGTGCGCGTTGCGGATTTTTGCGGGACGGGCCGCGGTGATCGTTTGTGCCCCGGCCGAGGGCAGGGGATCGCTAGGCACGCGAACACCAGCGAAAATCGCTGCCGTGCCGTTACCCTGGTGGACGTCACAGTCGATGGTCATGGCCGTGCGGATCTTGTCGTCGCGCTGCATGCGACGAATGGCGATGGCGACGTCGTGAATCATGCAAAAGCCCTCGCCGTGATCGGGGAACGCGTGGTGAAATCCGCCGCCGATGTTGAAGGCGACGCGGTCATTCAGGGCGTAGTCGGCGGCCAGCATGGAACCGCCCGCCGCCAGCCAGAAGGCCCGGACCAGTTCGGGCGAGTAGGGAATTTCCATTTCCAGTTCTTCGCGGGCCGAGAGCGTGCCGGTCTTCAGCTTCTGAACATACTGGGGCGTATGTACCAGCAGTACGTCCTGGTCGGATGCGGGCTGCGGCGATACGAAATCGGTCGGCTCGGCGATGCCGCTCTCAAGCAAACGCTTGTGGATGCGCTGGTACTTCTCGGCCGGGAAAACGTGGGCGCCGATGGGGAGGTAGTAGTCGTCGCTGTAGACGAGCTTGAAGGGAAGCATGGGAACCAACCTGTCAGCTCTAGTCGTCAGCCTTCAGCTTTAAGGCGGAAGAGGGCCGAAAACTCCATATCATACGCGGGTGGGCCCGCAATGGGCACTTGGCACTTAGCATTTAGTCAAGCTCGCCACCAACATTCCGGCTGTCCGGTTGGCTAAGTGCCAATTGCCAAGTGCTAACTGCCCTACTCGGAATGTCTAGCGCTTTTGTCTTCCCGTTGCCGGCGGCACTACTACCGGCCTACGGAGGGGCACAATCGCGCCCTTCGATGGATCGGCCCCGGCCGCTGCGCTTGCCCGGCTCAACACTTCCGCTTGCATGTACTTCACAAAGTCCTGAATCTGGCGCTGCATCTCTTCCATGCGCTCGCGCATTTGGAGGATGATGGCGATGCCGCTGATATTAACCGCCAGGTCGCGGGCCAGGGTGAGGATGAATTCCAGGCGCTGCAGATCTTCGTCGGTGTAGAGCCGCGTGTTGCCTTCGGTACGAGAAGGCTTGAGCAGGCCTTCGCGCTCGTAGAGCCGCAGGGTCTGGGGATGGATGCCGTACATCTCGGCCACGGCAGAGATCATGTACGCACCTTTGGACTTTCTCTTAGTCACAGGTTCCCTCGCTCCGGCTCGGGATTTCGCCTGCGGGCTCCCGCTGCGCTCACGCCCGCAAACCGGCTCAACATGTACGCGCCCTTGGATTTACGTTTGGTCATGGTCTAGCCCGGTAGGCTTAACTGTACAACAAACGAAAAAGCGGGAGAGCTTTCGCCATCCCGCCTCTGACTTCTAAAACGAAAGCTACGCGGCTTGCGGCTTCTCCGCGCTGGGAGCCCAGCCTTCGGGTTTTACCGCATGCATAAGGGCGTAGGCTACAATCCCAGCCCCGATCAGCAACATCCCGAAGGCGAAGGAACTCATGCCTAAGACCGACTCGTGTTCACTGCGGACGATTGAGAAGCCAAGCATGAGCATCGGAGTGATCCCGATGGCGATGGCGCCAAACATCCCGCCCGGGACTCGGAACGGCCGTGGCAGCTCAGGCTCGCGGAAGCGCAGGTAGATCAGGGCGACGAACTCTAGCGCCAGGCTCGCCCCGTATAGAAGGATGTCAATCGTGACCAGACGCTCAAAGCCGAGGCCCAGGCAGCAGGCCCAGCCCATCGCTAGAACGACAATCGCCACCCACGGGGCCCGCGTCTTTGAATGCAGCTTGCCGAAGATCCGGGGCAGCATGCCGTCCTGGGCCATGGCGAGCGGCAGGCGCGAGTAGCTCATCACCAGCGCATTGAACATGCCGAAAGCGCTGATCATTCCGCCGGCAACCAGGGCGATCCGCAGCAGCGGTCCGCCGACCAGGCCGGCGATTTCCGCCCACGAACCCGTTTCCCACGCACTCGGGGCCAGGCCAGTCATCCACATGGCGGCCACGGGAACGATGTAGGTCAGGGAAACGATCCCAACTGCCACAAGCATAGCCCGCGGATACGTACGCTGCGGGCGTTCTACTTCCGCGGCGATGGTCGAGGCGTTGTCCCAACCCATGTAGTTCCACATGGCGATGAGGAGCCCGCCGATGATGTCGACCGTCGAGGTGGTCGGCTTGGTAACCGCGTTCGCCAACACGCCGATCTTGAAGGGCGTCAGCCCGACGATCAGGATGAACGGCGCCGACAGGGCAAAGAACAGCCACAGTGAAGTGGTCGAGACTACCTTCACTCCGGCGATGTTGAGGATCACGCAGGTGACCACGACTGCGAGGCCGACCAGCACGCCGCGATGTCCTTCCTGGAACCAGGGGAACATGCGGGTCATGTAGGCCACGAACAGGGTGGGGTAGATGGCCATATCGAAAATCGACGCCACTAGCGAGAGCCACGCTTCCTGAAATCCCCAGAATTTGCCCATGGCGCGGCGGACCCAGGCGTAGTATCCGCCTTCCTGGGGCAGCGCACTGGAAAGCTCGCCAATCATGAATGCGGTGGGCAAGCTCCACAGGATGGGAGTCAGCAGAAGAATAAGGATGGCTCGACCGTAGCCGGCGCCGTGCACGACGTCTTCGGTGCCGTAGGTTCCGCCCGACACCATAAAGAAGGTGGCGGCGACCAGGGGCCACAAGGTGAGCCTGCCGAATTTTTTGTTCTGGGGAAGAACGGAATGTTGCGGTGACTGGGTGGGCGCGCTAGCTGTTGCCAATTTCTATGGCTTCCTCCTCGAGCGACTCACTCTCACCACCCCGTCTCCCTTGTCTCGGGGCTCGCGGTTACAGCGATTCCGCGGATTCGGTGAAGTTAGTTCGCAGCACAGAGAATACGGCAATTTAGATGCGGCGCAAAAGAAAATTCGACAAATTTTTCCAGCAGAAGACACGGGACGGAGGTAACGGAGAGGCGGGTGTTTGGCGCACGAGGCTCGCCGACGGGGATTTCGCGTCGAGGGGCAGGTTGGGTTGCCGCTCGTCTACGAAGGCGAAAAAATGGAACTAGGGTACCGAATCGATCTGTTGGTCGAGAGCCTGGTGATTGTGGAGGTAAAGTGCGTTGAGGCAGTTCATCCCGTTCACCAAGCCCAATTGCTCTCCTATCTTCGGCTCAGCGGGAGGAATGTGGGACTGTTGATCAACTTCCATGTGGCGCGTCTTAAGGACGGCATCCAGCGGATGGTGGATGGCCGTGGCTGGGACCGGTAGATCCCGGTCACCACGTTAAACCGCTTACCACAGACGACACAGGGCATCACAGAGGAACTTGAAAAAACCTCTGTGCACTCTCCATGCTCTCTGTGGTTAACAGGGTTCTAGACTTCTTTCCACAACTCCGCCCGGGGGTCCTCCGGATTCAGTTGTGCCAGCTCCCGCAGCAGTTCCTTGGTGCGCTCGTCGCGGGGCATGGGGACGGTGACCTTGATTTCGACGATTTCGTCGCCGCGGGCGCCGTCCTTGGTGGCCGACGGTACGCCCTTCTCCCGTAGTCGCAGCTTCTGGCCCGACTGCGTGCCGGGCGGAATCTTCAGCAGGGTGCGACCATCGATGGTCGGAACTTCAATTTTGGCACCGAGAGCGGCTTCGGTGGCGCTGACCGGGACGGTCAGGCGGATGTCGTCTCCATCCCGGTGGAAGACCGGATGGTCCCCGGTCCGGATAATGACGTAGAGATCCCCGACCGCGCCGCCGTGCGAGCCGGCATTGCCTTTGCCGGCGATCCGGATCCGCTGCCCATCCCGGGTGCCGGCCTTGATGCGCACCTCGAGCGGTTCGGTCCGCTCGACCGTCCCTTCCCCGTGGCAGGTCGGACAGGTGGAGATGTTCTTTCCGGTCCCGTGGCAGCGCGGGCATTGGACGTTGAACTTCATCCGTCCGCCGGTCTGCTCAATCGTACCTTTGCCTTTGCACTGCGGGCAGACGCCCGGTTGCTCGACAAACCCGGAACCGTGGCACGTGCCGCAGGTCTCGCGGCGGGTGATATGGAGTTTCATGACGCCGCCCCGGATAGCGGTCCAGAAGGGAACATTGACCTGATATTCGAGCTCGGAACCTGGTTCGGGGCCTTCCTCCGCCGTTGCCCCGCCGCGGTCGAACATGCTTGAGAAAATGTCGCGGAAGCCGCCGCCTCCCCCCGAGGATGCCTTCTTCCCCCGGCCGCCGCCCTCGAACAGGTCGGAGAAGTCGAAGCCGCCGAAGTCGAAGTGAACTCCCCCGGATCCCGCGGAGCCGGTGCCGGTTGGTTGGCCTCCGGGGAATCCGCCCGGGCCCCCGCCCTGGCGGGCATAGGCCTCGGCGGCCGCCGGGTCGATGTTGTCGGAATAGAACCCGAGCTGGTCGTAGATCTTGCGTTTCTTGGGGTCGCTCAGGACTTCGTTGGCTTCGGAGAGGGTTTTGAACTTCTCCTCAGCTGACTTGTCGCCCGGGTTGACGTCGGGATGGTACTTGCGCGCAAGCTTGCGGAAGGCTTTCTTGATGTCGTCGGTCGAGGCGGACTTCTTGACGCCCAGCGCCGCGTAATAGTCTTTGGTTGGGGTAGCCATGATTAGCGATTCAGTTTGCCTTCGGCAACTAGCTATCAGCTTTCAGCCGTCAGCACTCAGCCAAAATGAGGGGCAAGTTGCCGATCTCGTCTGCCCTCCCACCATTTGTCATCCTGAGCGAAGTGAGGCGCCAGCCGAACGAAGTCGAAGGACCCCTTGCCTGATTGCAATGCCAATGACAAAGAGGAATTTTCCATAGTAAATTTGATCTAACTCCTTGATCGAACCAGATACCCGCCATCTGCGGTAAAAATGCCCTTCGAGGTTCACCTTAGCGGACGCGGGTATGGGGTCCTTCGACTCCAACGCGGCCTTCGCCGTGCCCCCGCTCAGGATGACAAGTGGTAGAGACTCTTGCGGACTGTCCGGCCCCGCTTTCATCAGTGCACAATCCTCTTCTTCTCTTCCTCCGGCGCAAAGGCAAAATTCTCAAACGGGGCCGCGTCCATCGCGACGGGAATGCGGATCATTCCCTCTTCGGTCGACGAGAAGACGTACCAGCGCCCCTCATCCGGAACAAAATTCAAGAAATACATCTGATTGTCGATTTCGAATTGCAATTCCTGTTTCTCCCTCTAACGCTTACTGCGTTCGCGGCGGATCTTTTTGACCGTCGCGCTCGATACGTTCAGCCTCTTCTTCGCTCTTGCGGAAGTCTTCCTTCCACCCGAAGCCGTTCGTCGGCCGCGTCACCTTGCGTCTGGTTTTAGCGACCAGTTCTAGAAATTCCGGTTCCATCCAGATCGAGTTCAGCCCGAACTTCCACTTCACTGCCGGGTCATCACTGACCAGTAACTCGACAAATCCGTATCGATCGAATCCGCTCACCGAAAACGTCCGGCCCACACAGAAACGAAATAGCTCGGACGTTCGCATCGCTGGGTCATCTTTATACCTCGGATTCTTCAGGTCGCGAGGGATGTCCACGATCCGCACACGATCCCCCCTCCGAAAATCATGCCGAAGATCGTAAGGGCCACTCTTGCGAGCGGCCCTATCGACCTTTCTTCTTGGACGCTGCCTTACTTTTTGTCCTCAACGTCCACGTACTCCGCGTCGATCACGCCTTCGTCTTTCTTGGCCTGACCGTTGCCGTCCGCTGAGGTCGATGGCCCGGATCCAGCGGCTGGGCCTGGATTCGCCGCCTGCGCGCCAGCTGCCTTGTACATCTGCTCGGCCAGCTTGTGCGAGGCCTGGGTCAGAGTTTCGCGCGCCCGGTCCATACTCGCTTTGTCGCCCGACTCCAGCGCCTTCTTCGCGTCGGCGATGGCGTTTTCGACCTCGCCGCGCTCGGAGCCCGAGATCTTGTCGCCGGACTCGCGCAGCATCTTCTCCATCTGGTAGACCATGCTGTCGAGCTGGTTCTTGGCTTCGATCTCTTCGCGCTTGGCTTTGTCTTCGGCCGAGTGGGCGTCGGCTTCCTTCGCCATCCGCTCCACTTCTTCCTTCGACAGACCGGAAGACGACGTGATCGTGATCTTCTGGTCCTTGCCCGTGGCGGTGTCTTTCGCGGTCACATTGAGGATGCCGTTGGCATCGATGTCAAACGTCACCTCGATCTGCGGTACGCCTCGCGGAGCTGGCGGCAATCCCGTAAGGTGGAACTTGCCCAGAGTACGGTTCTGCGCCGCCATGGGTCGCTCGCCTTGCAGCACGTGCACTTCGACCGACGTCTGGTTGTCGGCCGCGGTCGAAAACGTTTCCGTCTTTTTGGTCGGAATCGTCGTGTTGCGCGGGATCATCGGCGTCGCTACGCCTCCCAGCGTTTCAATCGCGAGCGACAGTGGAGTCACGTCGAGCAAGAGCAGGTCTTTCACTTCGCCCTTGAGCACTCCGCCCTGGATGGCCGCGCCGACCGCGACAACTTCATCCGGGTTGACGCCCTTGTGAGGCTCCCGGCCGAACAGTTCCTTCACCAGTCCCTGAATGCGAGGCATGCGGGTCTGGCCGCCGACCAGCACGACCTCGTTGATCTTGCTGGCGTCGATGCCCGCGTCCTTCATGCACTGCTTGCACGGACCCACCGACCGCTGGATCAGGTCTTCCACCATCGACTCGAGCTTCGCCCGGGTCAGTTTCTTCACCAGGTGTTTTGGACCGGTTGCATCCGCCGTGATGAAAGGCAGGTTGATCTCGGTCTCCATCGTGGTCGAAAGCTCGATCTTCGCGCGCTCGGCCGCGTCGCGTAGACGCTGCAGGGCCATTTCGTTGCCCTTGCCGCGCAGGTCAAGACCTTCATCCTTCTTGAATTCGTCAATCAGCCACTCAACGATGCGCTGGTCGAGGTTGTCGCCGCCCAGGTGCGTGTCGCCGTTGGTGGCCTTCACTTCGATGACGCCTTCGCCGACTTCCAGGATCGAAATATCGAACGTGCCGCCGCCGAAGTCGTACACGGCGATGGTCTCGTCCTTACCTTTGTCGAGTCCGTAGGCTAGCGCGGCCGCCGTCGGCTCGTTGATGATACGTTTCACGTCGAGCCCGGCAATCTTCCCCGCATCCTTGGTGGCCTGGCGCTGCGCGTCATTGAAGTACGCCGGAACCGTGATGTCGGCTTCGGTCACTTTCTCGCCGAGGTAGTCTTCCGCCGCCTTCTTCAGTTTTTGAAGGATCATGGCGGAGATCTCGGGCGGGGTGTACTTCTTGCCCTGCGCGATGATTGCTACATGGTCGCCGTCACGTTCGACCTTGTAGGGCACCATCTTCATTTCTTCATTGACTTCGTCAAAGCGGCGTCCCATGAAGCGCTTGATCGAGTACACCGTGTTCTCGGGGTTGGTGATGGCCTGCCGCTTGGCCACCTGTCCGACCAGGCGCTCGCCGGTCTTGGTAAAGCCGACCACGGACGGAGTAGTCCGTCCACCTTCTTCATTCGCGATGACCTTGGGTTCGCCGCTTTCCATGACGGCGACCACAGAGTTCGTGGTTCCCAGATCAATTCCAATAGTCTTGCCCATAATCGAGCCTCCTAACCATATAAGTGCATTAAAATCAGCGCGTTGATCGCTGCGAACGATGCCATGATAAGACTTGAGTGTATCGTTGTCAAGGTTTAGATGCGGCCTGGGAGGGGCGGGATGCAGAGACTTCCAGGAGCAAGAGCGCTGCTAACTGACTGCTGAACAGCTACTTGCAAAGGGTCAGCGCAGCCTGAGCCGAGGGGCTATTCGTGCCGCAAAGCCTCGATCGGATCCAATCGAGAGGCGCGGAAGGCTGGGACCATGCCGCTGACGAGCCCCACCACGGTGAGAATGAGGGTGGACGCGATCAGCGTTCCAGGCGCGATGATCAGGCGGATGTCGCCGGCTTCTCCGTTCTTGGCAAAGGCGCTGTACAACGTGAGCCTGCCCACGGAAAGCGCGACCACGTAGGCGAGGATCACTCCCAACACGCCGCCGATGAAGGTGATGGTCAGGGCTTCGGCGAGGAATTGCAGCAGGATGTCGCGACGTTGCGCGCCCAGGGCCTTCTGCACACCGATCTCCCGAGTGCGCTGGGTGACTGACACCAGCATGATGTTCATCAGGCCGACGCCGCCGATGCCCAAGGTGAGCGTGCCGATGAAGCCCATCAGGATTTTCAACCCGAGGGTGATAATTTCGAACTGATGGAGTTGAGTCATGAGGTTGAAGACGCGCACGGCCTGGCGGTCCGCCTGGTTGAATTTGTGGGGGAGGGCTATGATGGAGCGGACCGAATTTTCCAGGCTCTGGTACTCCGGCGTCTGGTAGGTGAACCAGATGGAGTCCAGGTAGTGCGTGTCCTTGAGGTCACTCATCGTGGTGAAGGGGACATACAGCACGCGATTTATGTCGTCATTCCCCTCCTGCATTTTGGCCGTCAGAACACCGATGACTTCGAAGCTCAGGCCATCCACCCGGATGTGCTCCCCCAGCGCGTTGCGCCCCGAAAAGAGTTTGTCCTTCGCTTCTGAGCCGATGACCGCCACACGGCCGCGCTGAAGCTGGTCCTCCAGGTTGTAGAAACGGCCCTGCTCCAGTTTGAGGGAGCGGACGGAAAATACGTTGGGATCATTGCCGGTGACCGCAAAAGTGAAAACTCTGGTGTCGTACTGAACGCTCGCCTGTTTGCCGACTTCGGGCGTGATGTGAGTAATTTGAGGAAGGTTGGTGGTGAGCGTCTCCACATCTTCCTGAGTAAAGCGGACGGGGATCCCCGCTTTCTGGCCTCCAGCCTGCATGGAGGTACGGCCCGGGACCACGATCACGAGTTTGGTGCCGAAGTTAGCAAAGATGTTGGCGCAGGCCCGTCCGAAACCTTCGCCATAGGCCAGTAACATGACCACCGTCGCAATGCCCCAGGCCATGCCCAGCATCGTAAGCGCGGTGCGTCGCCGGTTGTGGCGCATCGCGGCATAGGCTTCGCGGAGCAGTTCACGAAACATCAGATCACTCCTGCCGGAGCGCTTCGACCGGGGGCAGTAGGGCCGCTTTGCGCGCCGGGTAAAGACCCGCCACCACTCCGGCCAAGGTCAGACAGCCAATCGCGAGCATGGCGGACATGGGCACCAATTTCGGTGGATCGAATCCGCCCGGACCCTGCACGTTTCCCATCATCGCCATCAAGACCGTTGCCAGGCCCATTCCTACCAGGCCACTGCCCAGCGTGAGAAGCAATCCTTCCAGGAAAAAATGAAACAGAATACTGCGATTGGTCGCGCCCAGAGCCTTGCGCAAGCCGATTTCATGGGTGCGCTCGCTGACTGCGACCAGCATGATATTGATCACCCCGATCGCACCCAGGGCGAGCGTGACCATCCCTACCGCTCCCAGGAACATGTTCATGACGTCGAAAATGGTGCCCACCATTTTGGACTCTTGGATCGAATCCCATTCATCAAAGGCGTTTTGATCACGGGCATCGAATCCGTGGTTGCGGGCAATGATTTTGTGAACGTCCTGTTGCGCCAGCACGTGTTCGGCGGTGACGAGCGGCTGATATTCGATGAAAGAGATCGAATTCTCGTGGTTCTCCCCCTTGATGGGGAAGTTGGCGGCCATCACCTGAAAGGGGATGTAGCCCCGCATGTTAAGCCACATGTTGTCGCCGTGGCCGAGGTGCGGCGTGCTGCCGACGACCTCAAACCGCAGACCATTCAACAAGACGAATGAACCCACTGCCGGGCGCCCGGGGAACAGGGCCTTCTGCAGTTCGTTCCCGAGGACGATCACGTTGCGCTTTTGCGTGCCGTCCAGTTCATTCAGCCAGCGTCCTTCCTTGAGGGGGAGATAACTTATCTCGTTCAGTTGTGGTTCTACGCCCAGGATTTCACCGCTGGCGTTCGCGAATTCGCTTACCTCGTGCAGGTCGCCGCGAGAAATCAATGGGCAGGCATTGCGGACGTGGGGTGCGCGCCAGCGGACATCCAGGTAGTCCTGGTAGGTGAGCAGATAGGAGCGGGCGGAGTTCATGCTTCCCTGTACTGCCGGCGCCCGCCCGGGGAACAGAAACATGATGTCCTTGCCGAACTCGGACAACTCACGTTTGTTGCCCGAGCGGAAGCCTTCGCCCACACCAACCAGAAGCAATAGAGATCCCACACCCCAGGCGATTCCAAACATGGTCAGGAACGAGCGCAGCTTGTGGGCCCACAGGTTGCGGAAGATTTGCGAGAAGATGTCTAAAACCGTCCGCATAGTGGGATTACATTGTATCTCTTCGGCCGCGACATGATTGGTGCCTCAAATTGGAACATCCGTAGGAAGTCCGGCGGAACGATGCATCTCTCGATCTCATGGGAACAACCTGACTAACTACAGATACGCGAGATTACCAGCAGAAGTTCCTACAGTCCTTCGGCGAGTGGATGGGAGGCAGTCGGAGGCAGCAAACCTGAGAAGGGATCAACCGCAGCGCGGGCCCTCGATAGTCGAGAGAACAGGGCCATTCTCTTTGACTTCCTCCTTCTCGCACCATAAGATTTTCACACTTCCTCGACAGTCATCGTCATGATCGGTCAAACCATCTCGCACTATCGCATCGTCGACCGGCTCGGCGGCGGAGGGATGGGTGTGGTCTACAAGGCGGAGGACATTAAGCTCGGACGCTTCGTCGCGCTCAAGTTTCTTCCCGAACAGGTGGCTTCCAATGCGCAGGCTCTCGAACGCTTCCAGCGCGAGGCTCGCGCCGCCTCGGCGCTGAATCATCCCAACATCTGCACCATTCATGAGATCGACGAGGAGAAGGGGCAGGCCTTCATCGTCATGGAGTACCTCGAAGGCCTCACGCTGAAGCACCGCATTGCCGGTTCTGCTCTCGAAACCGGGCTTCTACTGCAGCTGGCCATCGAAATCGCCGACGCGCTCGACGCCGCGCACACGGAAGGCATCGTCCACCGCGACATAAAGCCCGCCAATATCTTCGTGACCAAACGTGGCCACGCCAAGATCCTGGATTTCGGTCTGGCCAAGCTGGTTCCCACCTCGCGCGTTGCCGCCGATGCCGGGACCATGAGCCAGCCCACTGCCATGGACGACGCGTTGCTAACCAGTCCCGGGACTGCGGTCGGCACTATCGCGTACATGTCGCCGGAGCAGGCTCGGGGCAAGGAGTTGGACGCCCGGACCGATCTGTTTTCTTTCGGCGCCGTGCTGTACGAAATGGCGACTGGAGCGGTGCCGTTCCGCGGGGATACGTCTGCGACGATTTTCGAAGGGATTCTGAGCCGGGCGCCGATTCCACCGGTGCGGCTCAATCCGGACGTTCCGGCGCGGCTGGAAGAGATCGTTGCCAAGGCGCTCGAAAAGGATCGCGATCTGCGGTACCAGCACGCTTCGGAAATTCGCAGCGACTTGAAGCGCTTGCAGCGGGACAGCAGTTCGGGACACAATCCCGCGGCGACGGTGACGCTCCCCGCAATCGACAGCCATGGGGCGACCTCGGTTGCCTCGGGCGGTGCTGCCGCAAGCAGCGCTTCCGTGCCCACGCCCGCTGGCACGAGCAGTTCCAGCGTAACCGCGGTTGCGCGCGACCATCGCGTCGGGACGATCGTGGCGTCGGTGGTCGCCCTGGTGCTGTTGGCTGCGGCCGGCTTCGGCGTCTACGAATTCCTCAACCGAGCTGCTTCGATGCCCTTCCAGAATTTCGCCATCAGCCAGATCACCAAGAGCGGAAAGGCGGGCCTGGCGGCCATTTCGCCGGATGGCAGGTACATCCTGCACGTTCAGAGTGACAACGGTCTGCGAAGCCTTTTGCTGCGGAACATCCCGACGGGCAGCGATACGCAAGTGATCGCGCCCTCCGCCGGCATTTACCGCGACCTGGCCTTCTCGCCGGACGGCAACTACGTTTATTTCCGTAGATCCGCCAACTCGCAGGCGACTGAGTTCAACCTATACCGCGCCCCCGTTCTGGGCGGAGCGCCCAAGCAGGTTGTCCGCGATATTGACAGCGACCTCGCTTTCTCCCCCGACGGCCAGCGCATGGCTTACATTCGCGCCAATGACCCGGAACCGGGGAAATACCGTCTGCTTGCCGCGAACCTCGAGGGCGGGGACGAAACCGTGTTGCGCATTACGCAATCCACGCGTGGAGGGGACCCTACCCAAATCACTTGGTCGCCGGACGGAAAGCAAATCGCATATTCTTACCTGGCCTCAGGCGCAGCTCTCAGCTACGTCGAGAGCTTCGATCTGGCATCAAAACAGGTTAAGACACTGGCGGCGTTACCGAGCGATAACGTCTTCGAAGTAAAGTGGCTGCCGGATGGACGCTGGTTCCTGGTGGTCTACTCGACAAAGGGCGCCCACATCGAGCAGTCACAAATCGGGTTGCTGTCGATCGACGGAAAGCTGCGCCCGATCACGCGTGACACCAACCGATACGCGACACTCACCTTGTCGGCGGATACCCACAGCGTCGCTACGGTGCAGGTGAGGACGTCGCGGGCTCTCGACCTGCTCGTCTCCCCAGGTTCCACACAACCCGCTGCGCCCAAGCCCGTGCAGCAGGTTGTCGATCCGCGCCAGGTGCAATGGACCCCGGACGGCAAGCTGCTCGTTGCCGATGGCGAGAAAATCACTCGCACCGATCCCAATGGACAGAACGCGACCGCCCTGGTTGGCGATCCCAATGCCGAACTCTACGCGCCGGCTCCGTGCGGAGATCAGTACCTGGTCTTCACATGGGCGCACCATGCGGGCAACACCATCAATATCTGGCGCAGCAATGCGGACGGCACGGCTCCCAAACAGCTTACGACAGGCTTTTTTGACGCGAATCCTTTGTGCTCGCCCGATAGCAAGTGGGTGTACTACGTCGACCGTTCGGCGAGTTCGCGCCTGATGCGCGTTCCGAGCGATGGAGGTAACGCGGAGGTTGTCCCGAACGGTACGGTCCCTAATCAGTTCGCAGCCGGCGGAGTCAGCTTCTTCACTCCTGACGGCAAGTCGTTCGGTTTCGTGGTGGATGTGATCGATCCGCGTACCAACGACGCCTTAAGCAAGCTCGCAATTGTCAGTCTGGAGGCGGGGACTACCACCGGGCCGCGCCTGTTGGACTTGGATCCGCGCTTCCGGGGCGCCAGCGATTCGGGCACCGGCGTTCAGCTTGTGCCCCACGCTGCGCAGGCCATGACTTACCTGATCAGCGAGAATGGCGCGACAAGTCTCTGGATGCAACCTCTCGACGGCTCACCCGGTCACGTGCTGACCCATTTCAGCTCCGATCCGGTCACCACCTATAGTTGGTCGCCGGATGGCAAGACTCTCGCCATCATCCACCAACACGACGTCGCCGACGTGGTGCTGCTGAAGGAAGGCAACCCGTAGGGCAGTCGTGAGCCTTCACGCAAACCAGCCCAAAAACCCAAGACCTGAGGCGCGATATCGCGTCAGGAGCTCTCACCTCGGCTCACGCACGCATGTGATCCGGAGCGTGGCTCCGGGTAGCTCGTCATGAGAGACTGACAACTTCCGGAGTAGATTTTTCGTCATTACCTGGAGAGGACGAACTGTGAGAAAACGAGTTTGCCCGTGGTGGCTGGGATATCTTTTGGTGAGTCCGGTGCGCCGCCTGAGCCAGGATCCGGGCAAGATTCTGGCACCGTATGTGAACGAGGGCGCCATCGTGCTCGAGCCCGGACCAGGAATGGGCTTCTTTACGGTGGAGATGGCGCGGCGGGTGGGACCGAAAGGCCGCGTGATCGCCATCGATGTGCAGCCTCGAATGATCGCCTCTCTGAAGCGCCGGCTGAAAAAAGCGGGACTCGCCGAGCGAGTGGAGGTTCGCCTGGCGTCGCCGGAAAGTATGGGGCTCGCGGAGGATGCAGGCAGCGTCGACCTCGTGGTGGCCTTCGCGGTTGTCCACGAGTTTCCCGACCCACGTCGATTCTTTGCCGAGGTAAGCAGCGCGTTAAAGCCGGGCGGAGGAGTCTTGCTGGCGGAGCCGCTTGGCCACGTGAAGCCGCCAGAGTTCGAGGCGGAACTGGAAGCTGCGGCTCGGGTGGGCCTGAGCACGGAGGCGAGACCGTCGATTTCCCGGAGCCAGGCGGCTTGGTTGAGGAAGCACTGAGAGGAAAGAAAAGCCGGGCATCGAAGTGACGATACCCGGCTCCGAGCGAAGGGGCGGTGAGGGTCACGCTGGCGTCGCTGGTGAGGGGTTGGTTGACGACCCCCGCGGTCGTGACCACGGCCGAATTGTTCGAGACCCAGCGGATGGTGCTGCCTTCGGTGCCGAAAGTAGGCAAGGTCAGGTTCTGGGTCACGCTGGAGGACGTGTCGCCCGAGGCATAACCGATCGCAAGGGCAGCTTTGTCGGCGGCAACCATCTGGGCTGGGGTAAAGGGGGCTGCTCCGGACGAGGTTCCACCACCACAACCGACCAGGGTCGCGAGGCACAACAGGCAAGCCAGACAGCAAACCGACATCGTTCTCATCGACGGTTCTCCAAGGAAAGTGAGTGCGGCTGCGTCGCAGGCGAACGAGCGGCCACAGGGGAGAGATCGCCCGGGCTCGGAGGAACATTAGGAACGGTTGGCCGTGCCCCTTTGTTGGGTTGTCCAGCGGCTGGGGTTGGGCCGATCGGACCCCGGACAAATGCCGCCGCCGAGCGGACGATGTGGGGGCTCCGGCGATAGGCTTGATCCAATTCGGAAGAGACGGTTGCCGCGGCAAAACCCGCGCGGTCCGCAAAGGCAAGGGGCCTGTGCCTGCGCGATTCGTGTAGAGCTCGGAACCTGCTTCTCTTATTCCACCGTCACCGACTTCGCCAGATTGCGGGGCTGATCCACGTCGCAGCCGCGCCGCACGGCGATGTGGTAGGCGAGCAACTGCAAGGGGACGATTTCGAGGATGGGTGCCAGTTCTTCGGGGGCGGCGGGAACGTAGATCACGTGGTCGGCGGCTTCCTTGATTTCTTCGTCGCCTTCAGTCGCGAGCGCGATCACCTGTCCCGATCGCGCTTTCACTTCCTTCAGGTTCGACATGGTCTTCTCGTAGCGCACTACCGACAAGGGATCATTCGGGTCGCGGGTCGCGATGATCACCACGGGAAGGTTTTCGTCGATGAGGGCGTTGGGGCCGTGCTTCATCTCGCCGGCCGGGTAGCCTTCGGCGTGGATGTAGGAGACTTCCTTGAGCTTGAGTGCGCCTTCGAGTGCGATGGGGTAGTGGATGCCGCGGCCGAGAAAAAGGAAATCCTGCGCGCGCGAGTAAGTCTTGGCGAGTTCCTCGACAGCCTCGTCGTGGGTGAGGATCTGTTCGAGCTTGCCAGGCAGGCGAGTCAGGTCAAAGACTTCCTTCTTGGCCTGCTCGGGAGTGATCGTGCCCCGCACTTGTCCAAGGTAGAGCGCGAGCAGATAAAGAGCAGTGAGCTGCGCCGTGAAAGCCTTGGTCGAGGCGACTCCGATCTCGGGGCCGGCGTGGGTATAGATGGTGCCGGCGGCTTCGCGCGTCACCATGGCCCCGACCACGTTGCAGATGGCGAGTGTCTTCGAGCCTTTAGCCTTGGCCTCGCGTTGTGCGGCGATGGTGTCGGCGGTTTCGCCAGATTGCGTGATCAACAGGGTGATGGTGTCGGGAGCGATGATGGGATCGCGATAGCGCCATTCGCTGGCGTAGTCGACTTCGACCGGGATGCGCGCCAGGCTCTCGATCATGAACTTCCCGGCCTGCCCGGCGTGCCAGCTGGTGCCGCAGGCGGCGATGTTGATCTTCTTCGCGGCTCGGAACTCGGCTTCCGTGATCTCCATCTCTTCGAGGAAGATGTGACCGGTGTCCTGCGAGACGCGGCCCAGGGTGGTGTCGCGAACGGCGCGGGGCTGCTCGTAAATTTCCTTGAGCATGAAGTGCTTGAACCCGCCCTTTTCGGCCATGATCGGGTCCCACGTGACGTGCTGGACCTGGCGCGTGATGGGCTGGCCGTCGAAGTCGGTGAGGCGGACGCCTTCGGGAGTGATCACGGCGAGGTCGCCGTCCCCGAGAAAGAACAGGTCGCGGGTGTGGTAGAGGATCGCGGGCACATCGGAGGCGACAAAGTACTCGTCCTTGCCAAGTCCAATGACCGCGGGCGGACCGTTGCGGGCAGCGACAATCTTGTTGGGCTCGTCGATGGCGATGACCGCGAGCGCGAACACTCCGGTAAGTTCCTTCACAGCCTTCCGGACGGCCTCTTCCAGCGAGGGGCGCTGGCCGTTGCCAGATTTCAGGAAGTATTTCTCGACGAGGTGGGCGATGATTTCGGTGTCGGTCTCGGTCGTGAACTTGTGGCCTTCTTCAATGAGTTTCTTTTTCAGCGAAAGATAGTTCTCGACGATTCCGTTGTGAACGACGACGATTTTGCCCGAGCAGTCGCGGTGAGGATGAGCGTTTTCTTCGCTGGGGCGGCCATGCGTCGCCCAGCGAGTGTGGCCGACGCCGTAGGTGCCGTCGAGGGGTTTGAGCCGGATGGCTTCTTCGAGGTTGCGCAACTTACCTTCGGCGCGACGCACCTGCAGTCTGTCGCCGTTGCCGCCGACGGCGATTCCGGCCGAGTCATAGCCGCGATATTCCAGACGCCGGAGGCCCTCGATGATGACCGGCACCACGCTCTTTTTCCCAACGTATCCTACGATGCCACACATGCCAGCAAGCTCCTTAGACTTCGAATCGGGTCCAAACCGCGGACGCAATATGGGTCAACCCGTTGCGCAATCCGGGTCGGATTGTCGGAGGAGTCAGTCTTCGAGGGAGAAACGGTATTCCTCGATTACGGGATTGGTCAGGACTTCGCGAGCGATACGTTCGACCTCGGCTTGCGCTTCGGACTTACTAAGTCCGCCGTCGAGTGTGAGTTCGAAGTACTTACCCTGGCGAACTTCCCCTAACCCCTGGTAACCCATCTTCTTCAGCGCGCCCTGGATGGTCTTGCCTTGTGGGTCCAGAACACTCTTCTTCAGCGACACGTAAACGTAGGCTTTCATCGGATGGCTTATTATACGTCAGCGGAGCGGGACGAACCGCCCTTCCGGCGCGTACGGTGCTCTCTTCGGCAATCGTCTCCTGAAGCGGGAATGGTTTCTATCGGCTTGATTCCAGGGCCTGAATCCGACGGTCCAATTCTGCAAGGGCCTGCTGGAGCATATCGCGGTGTCGGGGGTTTTGGGCCGACTCGAGTTGCTGCAGGACGCGTTGCCGGGACAACTGCAGCCCCTGAAGACGGTGAAACCGATCGACCTCAAGAGGGGTCAGGCGAGGCTTTGGTTCCGACCTGCCTTCGGCAGCATCTGCCTGCTGTGCTTCGACGGATTTGCTCTCCCACCCACGCGCCATGTGGCAGATTATACGCAAGGCCATGCAGGCAACAGTGTTGCAGGTTGCGACGAACTTGCGCCGCATAGGTTGAAAGTCGGACTCGAATATCCACAATGGCAATTGACTTGCCGTGAAACGCAACTTAGGTCGGACAATAGTGATACCCCCCATTGATTTTCTTCTTTGCAGGACAACACTTTAGGAATATGATGCGCTCGCAAAAGGCGCCTGATGGAAGCAAAAGCTTGGGAGGCGTGGCTTGCGCAGGGGGGCGCTGGCCTGTTGAACAATGCAGTCTGGCCGGAAGCTGCAACCCGATTCCCCTCGGGAACTTCGACGCTATGAGACTCTGCTGGAAATGGCGGACCTCATGGTCCGCCATCGGAGTCTCCCCGAACTCTTTCGCGATCTGGCCCAGCGGATTCAGAAGGCGGTCGATCTCCAGTTCCTGAATTTCTCGCTGCACAATCCCTGACACAACCGCATGGAGATGCACCTGTTGGGAGGGCGAACTCGTGTCGGATTTTCCCACCCATGTGCCGGTGGCGGAGTCGACCAGCGGCCGGGTGTGGGAACAGCAAAAGCCGTTGCTCTTCCGCGACTTGAATCAGGAGACGCGCTTTCCCCTGGTCTTGGGCCCGCTGCGCGCGCGGGGGGGGCGGACCTATTTCATGATGCCGTTGACGACGGCAGAAAAGCGCCTGGGCGCGATCGGCGTGGCTACTCGCTGTTGCCTTCCTGGACACCGACGCCGACCACGGCGAACAGCACGAAAGAAATCCGGGTTCGTTACGGGCTGACGCACGAGGAAATGGCGCAGACGATCGGGGCGTCGCGCGAGACGGTGACGCGATTGTTGAGCGATCTGCGAAAGAAACAACGAATCCGCCTGGAAGGTTCGACACCGGTGATCCGGAACCGCACCGCACTGGAGGCGTTGGTGTCCTGATTTTGTTGTCCGCAGCGCAAGGGCCGGCGAATCGCCTCCGCCGACCCGCCCTCCCCCAGAAGCGAAAATAAGGCGGCCCGCCAGTCCGGGTCGCCTTCGCTTCTGGGATTTTTACTGCTCCATCTTCAGAAATGGAATCCCAACTCCGCCGTGAGCGTTCGCGGGGTGACGAAATGCGTTCCGCTGAAGGTCGACAGGAAGTTATAGAGCGCGACCTTGTTGGCCAGGTTGATTGCCGTCGCTCGGAAGCTCCATTTGTACTTGTCGCCGTGGAAAAGGTTGTCGTCACCCACGCTGAGGTCGAACAGGTGTCGGGGAGCGATGCGGGGCGGATTGTGGTCGTCACTTTCGGTTCCTGGTGCGGGCAGTGAGATGCGGGTGGAGCCGTACTGCGAAGGAGCGCACGTCGTCAATGGTGCGGAGAGAGTGGGGAATACGTTGCCGCAGAACAGGCCCGCTTGCATCTGCTGATCCGCGGTCAAGCCAGTGAGGTTCACTGGCGTTGCGGCATCGGCGGCGAACGGTACCGCGCCAGCGACCAAGCCGCTGTCGTAGCGCCAATTAAATCCGATCCACGGTCCGCTCTTCCAGGGTTGGTATTGCAAGTGGGTGGTCTGCTGGAATTTCTGGTCGTGATCGATGCGGAAAGGCAAGCCGCCGGACCCGAGGTCGGTGCCGAGGCCGCCCACCTGCGGCGGGAAGAAGCGCGCATTCACGTGGCCCATGAGAACGAACGCCGTCAAGCCATGATGCTCGGGCATGCTCACCCGAACCGAAGCGCCGTCGATCTTGGAATTGTGCCAGGCGATGGGAAAGAAGATGGGGGTGTTAAGCAGAGTGCTGAAGTCGTAACCGTTGTGAGTGTACTTCCACATGTAATCGGCATCGACGACCATGAACTTGGCAAAAGCCTGCTGGAACCCGGCGTGAAACTCGTTGCGTGCTCCGGGACGAATCGCAGCACTCGAGTTAGGGCCAAACAAAGCGCCGATCACTGGATCGTTCGCAGTCTGGCTGGCAAAGACCAGGTTCTCGTTGAAAGGCGTCTCCATCACCCGCGCGTAAGAGAGCCGCAACACGGTATTGCTGGGCTTGATGTTGTAGGCCAGACCCAGGCGAGGCTGGATCTGCGCATCGCGGGATAAGCCGCGATAGAGGTCGCCCCGAACGCCAAGATTGAAGGTCCAGTTGCCCTTGGTAATTGCGTCCTGCACATACATCGCGAGTTGCCGGATATCGCCACGCCCATGAAAGTTGAAGTCGCCACCTCCGCGAGTGAGGTCGATCGCAAGCAGAGCCGGCACAAACCCTGGGTTTGGTTGCAACGTTCCTGTGCATTGGGCCGGATTCGTCGGCGTGGGGTTCGTGTCAGGTGATCCACTTGCGTTGAGACACACAGCGTTCAATCCCGGATCGGTGACGCCGAAGCTGAAATTTTCGGTCAGCAGCGTGTGCTCGAAGGTCACACCCGCCTTGAGGTTGTGGATACCTTTCACATACGACAGATCGGTGCGCAGGCCTGCGTTGGTGAGTTGACGCGACTGGCTTAGGGTTTCGGGCAGGTCCGCAAAGGGATTGGCGCTGGGAAAGTAGCCAAAGTTGTCGTGGCGTACGAACGCGCCGAGGGTGAGCAACGTGGTCGGGCTGAACAAGTGGGTCCAGGTGGGCGCGACATTGTAGGTCTGAATCTGGGCGCGCTGGTCCTGATTGGCGAATTGCGCGTCGAACGAGTTGGGCGTCTGGAACCAGGAGCGGGTGTATCCGAGGTTCAAGTGCACCGAGTCCGCGACGGAAGGCTGAAAGTCGACGCGATCGAAAAAATTCTCCTCATTTCCCTTGGAGTGCATAACTTGAAATTCGGGAGGGTCGAGGAAGCGGCCGGTATTCAGCCCGCTCAGGGAGACGAAGTTGCCCCAACGGTCGCTACCGAGGGCAAGATTGCCGTCGCTGGTGACGGTGCCGAAGGATCCGTAGGATGTGGTCACGCTCCCTGTGGGCTGCTTCTGGTCCAGGCCGGAGCGGGTCGTAACCTTGATCACAAGGCTGGTCTTGTCGCCGAATTCAGCCGGCGGCGCGCCGGAGACGACCTCCAGCGACTGGATCGAATCCACCGGAATCTGGTTCGAGAATACTTTGCTCTGCTGGTCGGTAATGGGCTGACCGTCGACCGAGAACGAGTTCTCCGCGTGGTCCCCGAGCCCATGGAAGAGGCCGTTGGAATCGGCGACGACTCCAGGGGACGCCAGGGTCACCAGCGAACTGACCGAAGAGGATTGGCTTTCAAGCGGAAGCTTGTCGAACAGCGCACGATCCACGTCGGTGTGAGCGGACGTGTCGGTCTCCAGCAGGTCGGTGCCGCTCTCCACTGTCACCGTGGTAGTGGATCCGGCGACCTGGAGACTGATCTTGACCGCCAGCGGGACACTCGACCGCACATCAACGTCTTGCGCGTAGGAGGCAAACCCTTCCGAAGTTACGCTCAGGTGATACGGGTTGAACGGAACGTTGTTGAAGGCGAACTTCCCGGAACCGTCTGTCGCAGTCGCTCGGATAAAACCGCTCACGGGATTGTGAATCTCGACGGTCGCGTTGGGAACCACCGCACCGGTAGGATCCAGGACGGCGCCGGTCACGGACCCCGAACTGCCCCCCAACTGGGCCGCGACCAGGGTGCCACACGCTGCCAGTCCAAGAGTCAGAAATAGCAAATAGGTGAAATTCCGGATAGAAAGCATTACACCTCTCCTCCAAAAGGATGAAAGTCGGTTTAGACAAAAAATGTCGAAAGCGTTTGGTTGTCTAGACCGACGGCGGAGGGCGGATGTACAGGAAAGAAACGAGCAGGAAGGATTTGGGTGATGCTTTCTGGGGAGAAACCGGAACTGAAGGGGTGGAGACCGGAGCTGGCTGCGCGGCAACCACGATGTGCGCGCTGGAATGCGCCACCGAGCAAATCGAGCACTCGTGGGCGGAAGAGTTCGAGCTGGCCTTGTGAACGTGGTTCGTCTGCGCTACGGCGGCGAACAGAATCAGCAGGACGCAGAGGAGCGAGAGTGCTCCGGAGCGGGTAGTACTACGCGCCTTGGTTAGATCCCACAAAGAAAGCAATCACCCCACAAAAGCTTATCCCTATTTTTACATCTGAGCCTTAACCAAGCCAGCAACCAGCCGGTCATGGCCAAGTGGGCGGATTCCCTACTTGGACGCCTCACGGACCGAGATGTTACCTCGGAAAGAATGAAGTTCAAATGCCGCCCGGGCATTGCGAAGCAGGGAGTTCTGCCCGGACTCAAACCCCAGGTTCGTTGCAACTGGAGGGGAGATTGGGCTGTCGACTTTACCTTTCACCGAGCGGGCATTGAAGTGCGCCAACGCGATCGACGGGACAGAAACATCAATGTTCCCCGTTCCACTGACCAGTTTGAAGACTCCCAAGCCGGGATTGCCTGCGTACCGGATTCGGCCTGTACCGGAATGAACCTCGACTTCCGAGCCGGATACATCCTGCAAGGAGATGTCCCCGCTGGAAGTGATCGCTTCCACCCGGCCTCCGGAGATCTGGCGCAGAGAAATCGGGCCGCTCAGGGTTTTCACGTGAATATGGGCGTTGTGGATCAAGTGTGCGTCCACAGAGGCGGTTGTACCTTCGAACACCAGGTCGCCGTCGAGGTTTTCGGCCGAAAGCGATCCTGCCGCGGTGCTCAGGATGACATATGCATCCGACGGCACCAGGACCTGATAATCCACATTGTCGGCTTTGACGCCGGAAGAATTCTGCGTCTCGGTCATCAACTCGATGCGGTTCTGGTTCTGCTGGCCATGAATCTCGACGGCATCGGAATGCACTACCGTGGCGACCACCTTATCCCCAGAAGACGGCGTCACCGTGATCCGGCCGTACTGGTTGCGGATGTAGATCACGGGCTTGGAGGTCACGGGGTAAGCCAGCACCTCGCGCTTGATCTGCGCGGACGCTACGACGCAGGCCGCGAGGATCAGCAAAGTGAGTGGGGCGAGGCGGGTAGGGCTTCTCATGATCAATCTCCGTCTGGCGCACCGAAGTACGCCTGACTCCGAGTCCGAGGGGACACACAAATTCCTTTGGAGGTAGGATGCGCGGGCGCTGGCAGCAGGTTGCTCTGGAGCGGGCTAAACTACAGTCCGAAAAGCTCGCGCAGGCGCTTCGTTTGGGCGCGGCTAACGGGTACTTCGGTCTGCCTTTTATCGTCCATGCGGAGCTGGTACGAGCTCTTGAACCAGGGGACGACTTCCTTGATGCGGTTGATGTTGACCAGGTACGACCGGTGGGCCCGCCAGAAGACCTTTGGATCGAGGCTATCGAGCAGCTCTTCCAGGGTACGGCAGTTGGACTGCCCCTCGGCGCCGTTCGGGCCGGCGGTGGTCACGCTGATGACGCCGTCTTCGATGGAGGCGTAGCAGATGTCTTTCTGATCGACGAGAAACAGGCGCCCGGCCGACTTGATCAGAACCTTGGAGGTCGGCTGCGGTCTCTGCGACTCGAGCATGCGCACCAGCGTCTCGATCTTGTCCGCGGGGGAAGCGCCGGCCTCCCTCTTGGTGCGGGCCTTCTGAATCGACTGAGCCACGCGCTTCTTGTCGAACGGCTTCAACAGGTAGTCGACGGCGTTCACTTCGAACGCTTTGACCGCGTACTTGTCGAAAGCGGTGGCGAAAACGAACTCCGGGAGCGGGACTCTCTTGTCGAGCAGCTTCTTGATGACACCAAAGCCATCGAGGCCCGGCATTTGAACGTCGAGAAAAACCAGATCCGGATTGTGCTCGCGAATCAGGTTGACGGCTTCCAGGCCATTCTTGCCCTGAGCGATCACCTCGACGTCACCGACACCTTTCAACAGGAAGGCCAATTCGTCGCGGGCCAGTTGCTCGTCGTCGACGATGAGCGCGGATAGAGACATAACGGTTGCCTGTAGACAGCCTGCAGGAAGTATAGTGGGCGGTTTTGCCGGGGGTCAATGTAAGCATGGGGTAGTGGAGCGCACGGGAAAAACCCGGCCACCCCGTAACGAATGAGTAAATAGTATTAACTGATGAGTAAACATGCGCAGGTCGACGTGCGACTCTCGCGAGCTTACGAGCGACGAGCGGCGTGCGGGCGAGCGGCGGAGCGGCAGATTAAATGCGCAGATACGTCGTTACGAATCGCGATGCGAAGCGCGGAGATTAAGGCGTGTATCATCTACAGATATTTCCGACTGGCCGAAGACTCCGTCGGCGTCGCTCGAAGCGCTGGGGTCTTAAACCCGAACACGTTCGAAAAATCATCTTCAACCTGGAGAACATCGCGGTCGAACTTGGACTGTCGAAAGCGTACGCCCCTTTTGAATTATGCCTGATGGTAAGTTAGCGTTTCACAAAGGCGGGCGGCGCAGCGGCAAGACGGGCGCGCAACGCGCCCGCGATGAACGCGAACTATACGTTCTGGCGCGCGCGAAGGGCGCGTCTGCGGACGAAGCGAAGCGTTCCGCTAAACGCGCGACACGACCCGCGCGAATCGCGCTGGTAGTCGAAGCGGCGACCCTTCGTCGCGAAGGCTGGGCGCATGAAGCGATTGCAGGGCTGAAGAAGTTCGACCGCTACGCCGACGAGCGCAGTGTTTGGAAGGCGCTGAAAGACGACAGGGCTGTTGGAACTTAAAAACCCGAAGATAGGTGCGAACAAAGGACGGCTGGCTGACGTTGAGAACGTCAAGAGGCTACGCGATGCGGGCCATACGCTTCTATCTATCGCGACGATGTACGGCGTACACAGGTCGACAGTCTTCGATTACCTCCAGCGCGCGGAGTAACAAACAGCCCAATGAGTTTCACGTATCGTAGTGACATTGTTCACCTCTCAGAATGGCTTGGTAGGCTAGGCTGGCTGCTAGGTACACCAGCAGCAGCCGTCCTGATAAGTCCCATGAAATTGCCAGCAGTAGAGCGAACAGAGTTGCGAGCCTTTTCATGGTGTCCACCTCATTCCGTCCTATTTGCTCTCAGGGCTTGATAGGTCGATCTCAGAACCACCCGATTTCCTCGCAGAGGGGAGAAGCCGTGTTCGAGCAGGGATGAGACGTGCGTTTGTCGGCGAAGGGCGCAAACCTATCGGGGGCGAGCCATTGGGCTCCTCCAACAATTACTAGATTCCCCCTCAGTGTTCGGCTGGATAATGTATGCAAGCGCTGGAGATTTGTCAAGTAATCAGGCGGCTTCGTGCAGTGCTGCGCGCGCTAAGCAGCGATCAAGGTCCGGGTTTTTCGAGTGGCGGGATATCAAGGTTTGAGGAGATTGGGTTGGGAAGGTCTTTCGTGACCTCTAGACGATTAGCCAGTTCCAACATCCGGAACCCCCAATTGATAAAGCTGTAGTAGAACTCATGCGCAAAGGGATCCTGGCGCATGATTTCATTTACTTCAGATTGATAGGGCTCGGGGAATGGAAGCTTAAACACGGGTTGTATGTGGTATATCGGCAAGGTGGTCGGTCTATCATCTTTAATGGCCGGTAATGCTTCGCTCCAGAAAACCTGCGCGTGCGGCAGCCGTTTCAATTCCTCGAACATTTGGCGCGCTCGCCAGGTGAGGCCCTGAGCGGTGTAAGCAAGCAGAAGGTAATAACGGATTTCCGCCAACGCGGACAGCAAAGAATATCTTTTCAGCAAGAATTCATAGGCGCGCTTATAATTACTGAGAAATTCTTTTGCGTCCGGTATCAATTTTGGATCCGAGACGTGCGGTAACTTGGACTTCCTAGATTTGTCGACTGCCCTCAGCTCGATTTCTGCGAGTCTGCTCTCAATAAGCTTGGCGATGTCCGGGCGAGTCATGGTGCACAAGTAAGGGTCACTGTCCTGTGCGGCTGCCTTTTCCTGTCGTTCCGCTACGTCCTGCCAGATTGTCTGTTGGAGTACTTCTCGCCCCATCGCAATAACTTTTTCGTAAGTCGCTCGACGAGCGGCTTCGTCCCTCATCGAGGCCAAGCCGCGCATCCAAGTGCCTATTTGTTCGGCGTAGGTATCCGGTGATATCGGCTCGGGCTCATTCAGAAGGAATTTTCTTGCCCGTTCATAGAGGCCCGATAAGATAACGTAACCAGCGGCAGTGCCCCCCACGCTCATCCAAAATAAATTCCGCAGGGCACGGCGTCTGAGAGTGGGTGGCACGTACGGTACAGGTCCTCGTTTGAACTCTTTAAACCGAAGGCTGAGTAAAAATCGAATACCCTTGATTATGGGTCGCATCGATAACGCCGCCAGCATGAACAAAAAAACGAGACCCATCACTTCCCAATACAAAAGTGGAACGTGCCGGACGAAATAAATGCTTTTGTGAAGGTAATCTTGAATCTGTGGCAGGGTTAAAGGGATATCCAAAGTGCGAAAACTGGAGACAACGAGGGCAAACACAGCAACCAGAATTGGGTTCATCGGGCCGGGTAGATGATCTCACATCGCACGGAACCTGTGCATTTTCAATGCGTGTGGAGTTTTCGGTAGCCACAGGTCGTGACCGACGAAGCGAGCAGACCCCGCGATGTGGCCTGGGTACGTGGCTCCAAGCAGGGAACGCTCGGCCTGGCATGCTGAACAGGGCCCTTTTTATATCGGATGGATTTTGGTCTGATTTTGACCTGATGGCTCAAGCGCAGAGCAAAAGCGCGCACAAGGTAAACCAAACAAATTAAACGCCACCTTTTGCGTATGGGCCTATTTTAACGATTGAGAAATCTTGCGTCGTAAACCGAGGCGATAGCGGAAGGGCGGCCTCGGAATTTCCTATACTGTCTTGCGATCTTTGATTTCTAGGCACGATGAACAACCCGGAGGCGCGCTACACCCTCGAATGTTATTCCGCAATCATCTTATTTGCCTCAGTGCTTTGGCGCGGGGCGCATGCTCACACCTCATATTGAGGGTCGTGCTGATAACTGGTCCGCATCCTCTGTGTATTGTTCGGGCCAGCAGCGAGGGACCGATAAAAATGAA
>CAZXKO010000050.1:0-25495 GCA_964641665.1 uncultured Acidobacteriaceae bacterium | reverse complement strand
CTCGCGACTCCGGCGCGGTCGTTCTGGCCCGCCGCAACGGCATCGTGGATTCGGTCGACTCCGAGCGCATTATCGTGCGCGTCGAGGGTGAGCATCACCCTGGACAGCTATCGCGTGAAGTGGGCAGCGATATTTACCAGCTGACCAAGTTCAAGCGCTCGAACCAGAACACCTGCATCAACCAGAAGCCGATCGTGCAGAAGGGGCAGCGGGTGGTGAAGGGGCAGGTGATCGGCGACGGTCCTTGCACCGACTTCGGCGAGTTGGCGTTGGGACGTAACGTCCTGGTCGCCTTCATGCCGTGGCGCGGGTACAACTTCGAGGACGCGATCCTGGTCTCGGAAAAGATGGTGAAGGAGGACTACTACACCTCCGTTCACATCGAGGAATTCGAGATCGAAGCGCGCGACACGAAACTGGGTCCGGAAGAAGTGACGCGGGACATCCCCAACGTCAGCGAGTCGATGCTACGCAACCTGGATGAAGCGGGCGTCATTCGCATCGGCGCGACTATCAAGCAGGGCGACATCCTGGTGGGCAAGGTTACACCGAAGGGTGAAACCCAGCTCACGCCGGAAGAGAAGCTGCTGCGCGCCATCTTCGGCGAAAAGGCCGGCGACGTGCGCGACGCTTCCCTCTACTGCCCGCCCGGAATCGAAGGCGTGGTGGTGGACGTGAAAATCTTCTCGCGCAAGGGCCAGGAAAAGGACGAGCGCGCGAAGGCGATCGAAGAGCAGCAGATTGCCAAGCTCGAGAAGAACCTTTCAGACGAAATCCGAATTCTGACTGACGAGCGGCTGAAGCGGTTGGAAGGCCTGTTGGGCGGCAAGGAAGTGCAGGCGGATCTGCACGACGAGCGCACCAACAAGCGGCTGCTGACCAAGGGCAACATTCTCGACCGCGACACGATCGAGCGCATCTCGACCCGCAATCTGAAGCGGATCAAGTACAACGACAAGGATCCGCGGGTGAATGAGCAGATCGACGAGATCGAGGAGATGACCTCGCGCCAGATCGACGTGCTCAAGAAGATCGTCAACGAGAAGAAAGACAAACTGACCAAGGGCGACGAACTGCCGCCGGGTGTGATCAAGCTGGTCAAGGTGTACGTTGCCATGAAGCGCAAGCTGAGCGTGGGCGACAAGATGGCCGGTCGTCACGGGAACAAAGGCGTCATCGCCCGCATCCTGCCTGAAGAGGACATGCCGTACCTTGCCGATGGGACGCCGGTGGAAATCGTCCTGAACCCGCTCGGGGTGCCCAGCCGTATGAACGTGGGGCAGATTCTGGAAACCCACCTCGGTTGGGCGGGCTTTGAGCTGGGCAAGAAGGTCGCCCAGATTCTTGCGGAGAATACCCGTACGGAAGGCATCCGTCGCGAGCTGAAGGCTCTGTTCAAGGACACAGCGTTGGCGGACATCGTCTCGGACTTCAGCGACGAGGAAGTCGAAGCGGTGGCGCCGACCCTCGTAAACGGGGTGTTCTCGGGTTCTCCGGTTTTTGACGGCGCCCGCGAGCACGAGATCAAGACGCTGCTTGAGCGGGCCGGTCTGCCGACTTCCGGAAAGACCTACCTGCACGACGGCATGACGGGCGATAAGTTCGAGCAGCCAGTCACGGTCGGCTACATCTACATGCTGAAGCTGTCGCACCTGGTGGACGACAAGATTCACGCTCGCTCGATCGGGCCGTACTCGCTGATCACGCAGCAGCCGCTGGGTGGCAAGGCGCAGTTCGGCGGCCAGCGCTTCGGAGAAATGGAAGTCTGGGCGCTGGAGGCGTATGGCGCGGCGTTCATCCTGCAGGAGCTGCTTACCGCGAAGTCAGACGACGTGTATGGCCGCACCAAGATTTACGAGGCCATTGTGAAGGGCGAGGCCGCCATGGAACCGGGCGTTCCTGAATCTTTCAACGTTCTGATTCGCGAATTGCAGTCGCTCTGCCTGGATGTGGAATTGATCAAGGCGGCGCTGGGCGAAAAGAAGCCGGTGGCGCCGGTAGCGGCGGATTAGGAAAGCAGTTCTCGGTTCTCAGTTCCCGGTCCTCAGTTGTTCAACGCTGAGGGGGGAACCGAGGTCAGAGGGTTGTTCAAGTTCTTTGCAATATCAGCCACTGCGGCACCTGCTCTCGGTGCTGCGGGCTAGGCAGAAGTTCTGGCCGGTTCTGGAAAGTGAGAACCGAGAACTGAAGTCGAGGGCCGTCAGCGGGCGCGTGAGACCTGCAGGAAGCGGAGGATCACCTTGTATCGTTCGAGCCCCTTTGACATGGCGAACCCGGTTGCCGATTTCGATGCGATCCGCATCAGCCTGGCGTCTCCCGAGAAGATCCGGAGCTGGTCGCATGGTGAAGTCACCAAGCCCGAAACCATCAACTACCGCACCTTCAAGCCCGAGCGCGACGGTCTGTTTTGCGCGCGAATTTTTGGTCCTGTAACCGACTGGGAGTGCTTGTGCGGCAAGTATAAGCGCATGAAGCATCGGGGTGTGATCTGCGACAAGTGCGGCGTAGAAGTCACGCTGTCGAAGGTTCGCCGGGAGCGCCTGGGGCACATCGAGCTGGCTTCGCCGTGCTCGCACGTGTGGTTCTTCAAGGGCCTGCCCAGCCGCATCGGACACCTGCTCGATATTTCCTTGCGTGATCTCGAGTCGGTGCTGTACTTCGAGGCTTACGTGGTGGTCGAGCCGGGCGACGCTCCGGTGAAAGAGCGCGAGATCATCAAGGACGAAGCCAAGTACCGCGAGCTGGACCAGCAGTATCGCGCGGCCGGCTTCAAAGCCATGATGGGCGCGGAAGCGATCAAAGAACTGCTGAAGCGCGTGGACGTGGAAGGGCTCTCAACCGAGCTGCGCGAGAAGATGAAGAACGAGGCGTCGCTGCAGAAGCGCCTCAAGTACGCCAAGCGGCTGAAAGTGGTTGAGGCGTTCCGCAAGAGCGGCAACAAGCCGAACTGGATGATCGTCGACGTGATTCCGGTGATTCCACCGGAGCTGCGTCCGCTGGTTCCACTGGACGGCGGCCGCTTCGCGACCTCGGACCTGAACGACCTGTATCGCCGCGTTATCAACCGCAACAACCGGTTGAAGAAGCTGATGGACCTGCACGCTCCGGAAGTCATCGTGCGCAACGAAAAGCGCATGCTGCAGGAAGCGGTAGACGCGCTGTTCGACAACGGACGGCGTGGCCGCGTGCTGCGCGGAGCCAATAACCGGCCGTTGAAGTCGCTGTCGGACACGCTGAAGGGCAAACAGGGACGGTTCCGGCAGAACCTGCTCGGAAAGCGCGTCGACTACTCCGGCCGTTCGGTCATCGTGGTCGGTCCGGAGCTGAAGCTGCACCAGTGCGGTCTTCCCAAGAAAATGGCGCTCGAGCTGTTCAAGCCGTTCATCTATCACCGGCTCGAGCAGACCGGGCACTGCACCACCATCAAGCAGGCCAAGGAGATGGTGGAGCAGCAGGAACCGATTGTTTGGGACATCCTGGAAGAGGTCATCAAGGACCACCCAGTACTGTTGAACCGCGCTCCTACGCTTCACCGGTTGGGGATCCAGGCGTTTGAGCCGGTGCTGGTTGAAGGCAAGGCGATCAAGATTCATCCGCTGGTCTGCACGGCATTCAACGCCGACTTCGACGGCGACCAGATGGCGGTGCACATCCCGCTGTCGCCGGAAGCACAGGTGGAAGCGAGCGTGCTGATGCTGGCGTCGCACAACATCCTGTCACCGGCGTCGGGACAGCCGATCACCGTGCCCACCCAGGACATGGTTCTCGGTCTGTACTACCTGACCAAGGCGAAGCCCGGCGCGAAGGGCGAAGGCCGCTCGTTCGCGAACATCGATGAAGTGTTGCTGGCGATGGAAGCGGGTGAAGTCGAAACGCTTTCGCCGATCCGTTTGCGCTATACCGGAGAAGTGATCGACCTGACCACCGCCTACGACGATCAGGACATCACGCACACCGACGAAGTGCATTACGAGCGCAGCTTCCTGAATACGACCGTGGGCCGCGCCATCCTGAACGATCACCTGCCTGAAGGGATGCCTGATATCAACGGCCTGCTCAAGAAGAAGGGTATCGGGCAGTTGGTGAACTACACCTACCTGCGCTTCGGGCTGGAAGTTACGGTCAAGATGCTGGACGAGATTAAGTCGCTTGGGTTTAACTTTGCGACCCGCGCCGGCCTCTCCATCGGCATCGACGACATGGTTGTCCCCGATAACAAGAAGACGCTGGTGAAGGACGCCGAGAAGCAGGGCGTGAGCGTGCAGCAGCAGTACCTGGACGGAGCCATCACCAACGGCGAGCGCTACAACAAGGTCATCGAAATCTGGTCGGCGATCACGGAGAAAGTTGCCGATGAAATGTTCGGCCAGATGCAGCAGCGGGACAAGGAAGGCGCGCTCAACCCGATTTACGTCATGGCTGATTCCGGCGCCCGCGGATCGAAACAGAAGATCCGCCAGCTCTCCGGAATGCGCGGCCTGATGGCGAAGCCCTCGGGCGAAATCATTGAGACGCCGATCACGGCCAACTTCCGCGAAGGGCTGACCGTGCTCGAGTACTTCATCTCGACGCACGGTGCTCGCAAAGGATTGGCGGATACCGCTCTGAAGACCGCGGACTCCGGCTACCTAACGCGCCGCCTGGTGGATGTCGCTCAAGATGTCATCATCAGCGAGTACGACTGCGGAACGGTGGACGGGATTTACGTCTCGGGTATCGTGGAAGCCGGCGAGATCATCGAGCCGCTGCGCGACCGCATCGTCGGCCGCGTGTCGCTTGAGAAGATCAAGGACTATGACGGCAATGTCATTGTCGACATCAACCAGGAGATCACCGAAGAACTGGCTGGTTCGATTCAGGCAGCCGGAATCGAGCGGGTGAAGATCCGTTCGGTGCTGACCTGCGAGTCGAAGCGTGGCGTGTGCGTCATGTGCTACGGCCGCAACCTGGCTTCGGGCCGGCTGGTTGAGCTGGGTGAAGCGACCGGGGTCATCGCGGCACAGTCCATTGGCGAGCCGGGAACGCAGCTCACGATGCGTACCTTCCATATCGGTGGTACGGCATCGCGAGTCTCCGAGCAATCGCGCCTCGATGCCAAGAACAACGGCGTGGTGCGCTTCATCGGTCTCCAGACCGTCAAGGCGAAGTCGGGGGACCTCGTGGTGATGAACCGCCAGGGCTCGATTGCCGTTGTCGACGACAAGGGCCGCGAGCGCGAGCGTTATGCGGTCGTGTACGGCGCCAAACTCAAGGTGAACGAGGGCGACCCGGTTACGCTGGGCCAGGTGATGGTCGAGTGGGATCCGTACACCTTCGCGATCCTTACGGAAATCGGCGGCACCGTCCAGTTCAAAGACTTGCAGGAAGGTATCACCCTGCATGAAGAAGTGGACGAAGTCACCGGCCTGTCGCGTCACGTTGTGGCGGATTCACCCGATGAGAAGCGCCAGCCGGCGATCGTGATCAAAGGCAAGGCCAACAAGCGCTACCTGATGCCGTCACGGGCTCACCTGATGGTGGCGGATGGTGACACGGTTTCGCCGGGCGACATCCTGGCGAAGATTCCGCGCGAGACGACCAAGACCAAGGACATCACGGGTGGTCTGCCGCGCGTGGTCGAGCTGTTCGAAGCCCGCAAGCCGCATGAGACCGCGGTCATCAGCGAAATCGATGGCACGGTGAAGTTCGGCGAGGTTTCGAAGGGCCAGCGCAAGATCTACGTGGTGGCCGACAACGGCACAGAGAAGGAATACTCGGTGCCGCGCGGCGTCCACATCAACGTGCAGGAAGGCGAGCGCGTGAAGGCGGGTGAACCGCTAATGGACGGGCCGCTCAACCCGCACGATATCCTGGCCGTGCTCGGCGAAAAGGAGCTGCAGGCTTACCTGGTGAACGAAATCCAGGAAGTCTACCGGCTGCAGGGCGTCAACATCAGCGACAAGCACATCGAGGTGATCGTTCGCCAGATGATGCGCTGGCGCAAGGTCGAAGACGTCGGCGACACGTCGTTCCTGCTGGAACAGCAGGTCGACAAGTTCCGCTTCGCCGAGGAGAACGACCGCGTGATCAAGGAAGGTGGACGTCCGGCAACCGGTCGCCCGCTGCTCCTGGGCATCACAAAGGCATCGCTCTCGACGGACTCGTTTATTTCCGCCGCTTCGTTCCAGGAGACCACGCGCGTGCTGACGGAAGCTTCCATCCAGGGAGCCGTCGATCACCTGCGCGGACTCAAGGAGAATGTGATCGTCGGTCGCCTCATCCCTGCCGGAACCGGCATGGAGTACTACCGCAACGTGCGCCTCTCGCCCGAGATGGAAGAGGCCGCGGCGAAGGTGCAAGAGGAGGTATCCGCCGCTTACGAAGAAGCAGAGCGTGCCCTGGAAATGATGCGGCACGAAGGCGAGACCGAAGAGCTCGCCGCGGAGTAAGACGGGGAAACATTTGTGAAGGGACGGCGCCCGCTGTCCCTTCGCTTCCCTATTTCCTATGAATGCTTCCCCCCAGCATTTTGGACCGCACGAGGTACGCCGGCGAATTTCGCAGTTGCGCCCGCCCGCGCCACGCCCTACTCTAGGGCAAGCGATGCTGCGCTTCTTCCGCCTGCTGCGCCAGGCGACCTGGCGTGCGTTTGAGCATGATCAGTTCGCCGTCGCCAAGGCGTCCGCGTATTCGTCGATTCTGACGTTCTTCCCCGCGCTGCTCGTGGTGGGCTCGGTGCTGGCCACCCTGACGCGCGGAGATGCTTACCTGCGCGAAATATCCTATGCCCTGGGGCGAATTCTTCCGGCCGGGTCGGCGACCGCGATTGCTTACTTGCGCGGCACGTCGCAGCGCCCGGTCAACCTGCTGATCGGCACGTCGCTGCTGACGCTCTGGACCGCTTCAGGAACGATGATTTCCTGGATGGAAGGGTTCCGCAACGCCTACCAGCTGCCCAAAACCTGGGGTCTGGTGAAGGAGCGGCTGATCGCGTTTTCGCTGGTGATCATGGCGGGGATCCCGCTGACCTTCGCCACTGTGATGGTGGCCTTTGGGTCGGGAATCGAGAACCGCATCCTGTTCCACCTGGGACACGAGTTCAGTCCTTATATCGTGTTGTTGTGGGGTGCGATTCGGTGGGTCATTGCGACGCTCACCAGTATCGCCGTGATCGCGTTGGTCTACCACAACGCTGTGCCGCGGACTCAGCCGTGGCCTAGCGTGTTGCCGGGGGCCACCCTAGCGACGGGGATGTGGTTCATCGCGACCACGTTTTTCAGCTGGTACCTGCACGGGTATGCGGACTACAGCGTCATCTACGGGTCCTTGGGTGTGGGCATCGCGCTGCTGGTGTGGATGTACATGATCTCGCTGATCGTGCTGATCGGGGCGGAGTTCAACGCGATGCTGTTTCCGCGGGCGTTCCTGGGGAAGGAATTGCTGGAGCCGAGCGCAAGCATCGTGGCACGCTGAGGCGGTGGTCATCCGCTACAATCTGGTCAACGCAATAGCAGGCGTCCGATAGGGCGTCCACCTCACGATATTCTGTCCGCAATTGGGAGCATAGGGTTTGAAGCAGGGAAAGATCGACCTGGTATCCGGTGACATCTCTACTCCGGGGGCGGGGGCGGAGGCGGAGAGCGCCGCGACCCTCGCGTTGCAGCCCGAAACCGGCCATACGAATCCGCGCCGGGCCAAGATTATCTGCACGGTCGGTCCGGCTTCGAACTCTGAGGTTATTCTGCGGGACTTGTTGCGCCTGGGCATGGACGTGGCCCGTCTGAATTTCTCCCATGGCACCCACGAAGACCACGCGAGGAACATTGCGCGCATCCGCAAAGCCGCTCGCAAGGAAGGGCGCACCGTCTGCATCCTGCAGGACCTGCAGGGACCGAAGATCCGCACGGGGCGCCTGAAGTCGCACGAGCCTGTCTTGTTGAAGACCGGCACGCAGGTGACGATCACGCCGAAGGATGTGCTGGGGACGCCGACGCTCATCGGGACTACGTTCCAGGGACTGGGGCGAGAGGTGGTCAGGGGCGCGCGGATTCTGCTCTCGGATGGGCTGATCGAGTTGCGGGTTCTGAGCGTTCAGGGCGAAGACGTGGAGTGTGACGTCGTCAACGGGGGTTTGCTCGGCGAACATCAGGGGATTAACCTTCCGGGCGCGGCGCTGACGATTCCGGCGCTGACCGAGAAAGACCGCAAGGACCTGGAGTTTGGGCTCAAGCATGATGTGGACCTGGTGGCCATCTCTTTTGTTCGATCCGCGTCGGACGTGCGGGAGGTGAAGCAGTTGATCCTCGCTCACGGCGGCGACGTGCCAGTGATCGCCAAGCTGGAGAAGCCCCAGGCGCTGGAACAACTGGAAGAAATTTTTGAAGCCGCCGACGGGGTGATGGTGGCCCGCGGCGATCTGGGCGTGGAGATGCTTCCCGAGCAGGTCCCGGTCATTCAGAAGCACGTGATCCGGCGGGCGGCGGAGTGGCGCAAACCGGTGATCATCGCAACGCAGATGCTGGAGTCCATGATCGAAAATCCGCGACCGACGCGCGCCGAAGCCAGCGATGTGGCCAACGCAATTTTCGATGGCACTGACGCGGTTATGCTGTCCGCCGAGACCGCGAGCGGCCGGTATCCCAGGGAGGCGGTCGCGATGATGAGCCGCATCGTAGTCGAGGCGGAGCACAACATGACGTCGTTCAGTGAACCTCGCCGGAGGCGCAACCGGCATCCATTGGTGGTCGCAGAAGCAATCTGCGAATCGATTGCTCACGCGGCGGAAGATCTGCCCATGGGCGCGATCGCGGTATTTACGGAGACGGGGAACACGGCGCGCATGATTTCGAAGTACCGCCCCAAGGTGTGTATCTACGCGTTCAGTCATACCGGTCCGGTCTGCAATCGAATGAATCTGCTCTGGGGAGTTCATCCGGTGCAACGCAAGGAACTGGCCCGATCCGCGGAAGACATGGTCAACACCGCCGAGCGCGAACTGCTGGGCGAAGGCCAACTGAAGCCGGGCGACGTGCTGGGGGTTGTGGCCGGCACCCAGATGGCCTCAGGGTCGACGAACTTCATGCGTTTGCACACCGTGACCGAGCGTAGTTCCAGTGATGTGGGAGTCAAGCGACGCGGCAGCAGGAAGAAGTAGTGTCGGAAAACTGGGATGTCTGAAGAAATTCTTTCCGTCGCGGTATTCTCTCCGTTGGATGGCCAAGAGCAGGAGGCCCTCGAAACGGTTCGAGAGCTCTCCGCAGTGCTGGCGAAGGGCGGCTACAGCCGGGACATTCTGTACCGGGGTCCGGAGGGCGAATACGTGCTGGTGCGGCACTGGAAGTCGGACGATGCGCGGCGGGCTGCCCTGGAAGATCCCGAAGCACAGCGCCGCTGGGCGAAACTCGCGCACGAGGTTCGCATTCTGAAAGTTCACGAGAGCCTGGAAGAAGTACCGCTGTGACCTCGAGGCAATCCGGGCACTATGCCTGCTGGATCTAATTTCGAATCTTTACTTGACCGTGATTCGGAACCCCCCGTTCGCGGATATCTGCACCGTTCTGAGAAATCGACCGCCGGGCTGATTCTGGCACATGGCGCGGGCTCGAATTCCCAAGCACCTCTTCTGGTAGCGCTGGCCGACGCGTTCTGCGCGGCGGGCGTTACGGTGCTGCGGGTGGATCTTCCATATAGGCAGGTGCGTCCGCACGGTCCGCCGGGGCCGGGGGATGCGACCCGCGATCGGGAAGGGCTACAAAATGCCGTGGCCGAAATGCGGAAGATCGTACCTGAGCGCGTCCTCCTGGGTGGCCATTCATACGGAGGGCGGCAAGCGACTATGCTCTGCGCCGCGGAACCGGAACTGGTCAGCGGATTGTTGCTGATGTCGTATCCCTTGCATCCACCGCGGAGACCGGAGCAGTTGCGGGTGCAGCATCTGCCCAACCTGCGAAATCCATCTCTATTTGTGCACGGTACGAGAGATCCTTTCGGGTCGATAGAGGAGATTCAGGGGGCGTTGAAACTGGTTGCTGGGGAAACGGGGCTGCTGGCGGTGGAGGGCGCGGGGCACGACTTGGACTTCAAGAAGAAGGCTGGGAAATCACTTCCGGCGGAAATAGTCTCAGCCTTTCAGGATTTCTTTAGATTGGAAGGCTGATACTGGCGCTGGCACCGGCCTTCGGCGCGGGGGGTTGCGGTCGCCTGCTGCGAACCTCAGCGGCTGAAGCCGATCCTGAGTCGGGGCGGTTTCGGCCCGGCTGGAAGCCGGGCCCCTGCAAAACGAAACCCCCCGCCAGGTCTAATTCACCCACCCTGATTTCGAGCCACCATTCTTCTTTTTGTCATCGTCGGGCGGGATGTAGTTGCCGTGCTCGTCGAAGCTGACCTCGCGGTTTTCATGCTTGCGCATATAGACTTCGAATTTTCTTGCGGCGCGGCGGCGCTTCCAGCGGTAGTAGGAGTTGCGCATACCGTAGAGGCGTTCCGAGATGCCCAACGATACCCGGCGAGACAGGAAGGCAAGGTGCCAGACGTAGCCGGCGCCCAGTCCGAGCAGAAGGACGCAGTAGAAAAGGCTGAAGTGGCCCAGCAGCAGGTACGCGGTCTCGATGGCAGCAATGCCCAAAACGATCCACTTGACCGGGATCTGGATGGGGATCGGAAACAACATGATAGGAGCGTCCCGGTTGAGAAGATAGAAGACCATCAGAATCGCATTGGCAGCGGCGCCCGAGCCGAAGGCCGGACCTTGCGCAATGACATGCGTGAGGGAGAGCAAGAAGCCGGCAACTGCCGAAAGCACGACGCTCCCAAAGAAAAGAGAGTAGAAGCCGGAACGACCCAAGCGCTCTTGAAGAGCTGATCCGAGGAAATAGACTCCTAACAGGGACAGAACAAAATCTATCGGGTCGACATACATGAACGCGTAGGTAACGAACTGCCACAACCAGCCGCCACGTATGCGCGCCGGGTCCAGGACACCGTGCGTGAGGAGGGTCTGGGCGGCTCCCGGCGCAAAGGAGAGCAACAGCAAGATGACCACGTAAATCGCAACGCTCGCGAGGATGATCTCGCGGACAGCACCGCGAAACGCCGGAAACCCAAAATCGGACACATTTCTGGCCATAACGGAGCGAGCCGGGAGGGCTCACATCCACCTATCGTAGCAGCTTGACGATCACCTTTGCGGCGTGGGCACGACCGGGAGACTACGGTGTCCGACATCATCCACAGCGCGGACGCCGAAGATGACATTGTCCTTCGAGAGCGGCATTGTGACATGGGTTGCGTTGCCTACGTTCCTGGCGTGTTCCCATTCAGGACTGCTGGTAGCCCGCCAGACGACCTCGTAGGCGGTTGCGCCGCGCGCTCGATCCCATATCAGGGTGGAGTCGTTCTCTAACTTGGCCGCGTCGAGGCGAACGTTGCCGGGAGGCGCGGGAGCGGAGGCGAGCGCAGCCAGGGTAGCGGCGTTCAGGCGGGCGACGGTGGCCACGTAGTCGAAATCTACGTACTTCGGTACGTCGCCATACTCGATGCCACCTTCGGTGCGCACGTTCTGGTGCTGGTGGTTGTAGTCCTCGCGGTACTCGGTAAAGCGCACGGCGGCGAAGCCCTGTTGATTGAATGAGTAGTGGTCTCCGCCGCGGAGATAGCGGTCGAGCCGGAAAATCAGAAGGGGTTTTACTCCCGTCTGGTAGGTCCGGGCAGTCTCGGCCACGTAGCGTGCCACCTCCCGCGAGGGCGAATCGCTCTCGCCGCCCAGATTGCGAATCTGACGCAATTGCTTCTCATCGGCGGCGATCGGAAGGCCCTCGGAAAAGACTCGCACGACGCCGGAGTCCTGTTCGGGGTCCCGGTTTCCACCGACGATATCGTTGTTCAGGACGGCCTCTAAGCGCCAGCCTTGCGCCTTGGCCATTTGGGCGAAGTGCGCGCTGCCGTTCAAGCCCTGCTCTTCGCCGGCCACGGTGAGGAAAATAACGATTGCGGGAAACCTGAGCTTGCTCAGGACGCGCGCACACTCGAGGCTCACTGCCGTACCACTGGCGTCGTCATTGGCACCGGGAGCGGCGTCTTTGATATTAAAGTTGTCGCTGTTGCGCGAGTCGTAGTGCCCGGTGACCACGACGATGCGTTGCGCGTTCTCGGGGCCGGAACCCTTCAAGACCGCATAAACATTGGTGATTTCGGTGGGCTGCGGAATCCGGTCGGCGGGGCTCTGGGTGAACGAGTCGGTTTTCACCTCGAGACAACCGCCGCAGTCTTTCGAGTAGCGTTCGAACTCGGACTTGATCCATTCGCGAGCGGCACCGATCCCACGGCCAGCGGCGATGGAAGCCGCGTCCTGCGCGGAGAGCGTCGAGCGGGTTCCGAAGCCGACGAGTTTCTCGATGTTTGCCTGGATTCGGGCAGACGAAACCTCCTTCAAGGCAGCCGCGATCGTCGGATCGGCCGGCTGGTTTGAAGTGGACTCCTGGGAAGGAGCCGTGCAAACGAAAAGCAAAACCATCGCCAGGCTCACGGCCAGGACCAGAGGTGTGGTAGAAAATCTCGCAGAAGTTTTCGAGCTGGGCATGGCAGTTAACCAGAACACCTGCGCAAAACGGTGCGGTTCAGTCTTGTAAAGCTTCTTTAAAGGCGAATCCCGAGCGAAAATCCGAGAGCACTTGACCGAATGCCCGAGAGAATTAAATATTATCAGGGTAGACCCTGGCACGGAGGCATTCATGGTTTATTGTCCCGAATGTGAGAGCGACCTCGATATTGAAGAAGACGAGGTGGACGAGGGTGAAGTCGTTTCCTGCCCCGAGTGTGGCACCGACTTCGAGATCGTGACCGTCAATCCCATCGAATTGAAGCCGGTTGCGGAAGAAGAAGACGAGGAAGAGGAAGAAGAGGAAAGCGAAGACGGTGACCTGTAATTCTGGGTGCACCCCCGTGCTGCAAAAAGTGTCCTGTTGGGTTTCCCGTTTCCGGGTGCTCTTGCCTGCACTGGTTCTGCTGGGCTTGTTTCCCTTGCGCCCCGGGCGCGCGTTTGCCCAGATGGATCCCCGCAAGCCCTATGCCCTGATCTTCGGCACCGTCTGGGGCCCAGACGATCGCCCGGTGCATGGAGTCCACGTAAGAATCCGGCGGACCGACCAGAAGCGGGCGAAATGGGATCTCTACTCCGACCACCGCGGCGAATTTGCCCAGAGGCTGCCAGCGGGGAAGGCGGATTACGTGGTATGGGCCGACTTGAAAGGATTCAAGTCGTTGGAAGGAAAGCAGTTAGAGCCGGGCGACGAGGTGGCGGTCCACATCGACGGAGACGAGCGCGCCGACATCGGCCTGCATCTAAAGTAGTGAGGACATGGTAGGGTGGGGTACGGAGAAATCCATGAAACGGGCCATCGTCGTGTCAGTGATCGTGCTTCTAGTGGGTCTTGCCGCCGCTGCCAAACCGTTCGACAAGAAGGGCGATGCCAGCCGCCTGCTGACGGGCAAGGTCATGGATCGCCAGGATTCGCCGCTGCCGAATGCGGTGGTGTACCTGACCAATACCCGCACGCGAGCGGTCAAAACCTACATCGTGGGCCAGGACGGCTCGTACCGCTTTCCTTCGCTATCTCCGAATACGGACTATGAAGTCTACGCGCAATATAACGGCAAGAAGAGCGACACCAAGACGGTGAGTCAGTTTGACAACCGGCAACTGGTAAACATCAACTTGAAAATCGACAACCGGTAGTTTCGGTCCTCGCAACGGAAATCTGCAGCCCTTAGATTCACGACCAACGGAATCGCATTTCCCGACGAATCCCGGGCAGTCGCCATCTCATTTAGGACAGGGACTTCGATATCCGACGTATCTCTTGCGTTCCATCATCAGTCAAAAGCAATCCAAGCTGGGCAGCCATCATTTCTAGGGAGAGCACATGGCTCGTATGAAAGTGGCACAAGCATCGAAGGCGGGCGGGCCGTTCGAAATTGTCGAGCGGGACATTCCGGCGCCAGGACCGGGGCAAGTTCGCATCAAGGTGGAAGCCTGTGGCGTCTGTCACGGCGATATGCTGGTTAAGAGTGCGGTGTACCCGGGGCTGCAACTGCCGCGAGTGCCAGGGCATGAGATCGGCGGCAGGATCGATGCGGTCGGAAATGGCGTCACACAATGGAAGCCCGGACAACATGTGGGTGTGGGCTGGCATGCGGGCATTGCTTTGTGTGTGATGCCTGCCGGCGCGGAGACTTCATGCTTTGTGCGAACGAGAAGATCACGGGGATTAGTTTCGACGGCGGGTACGGAGAGTACACCATCGTTCCGGCGGCAGCTGTCGCTGCAATTCCGGACAGTTTGCCGTTGGAGGAAGCCGCACCACTGCTGTGCGCGGGCATCACCGTGTTCAATTCGATGAGGAACTCGGGGACACAGGCAGGCGATCTCGTAGCTGTGCAGGGGATCGGCGGTCTGGGGCACCTAGGGGTGCAATTTGCGCGGCAGATGGGATTCCGAACAGTAGCGATTGGGCGAGGTGGCGACAAAGAGGCTCTAGCCAAAAAGCTGGGGGCGCACGCGTACATCGATTCGGGCGCGACGGACGCAGCAGCCGCGTTGAGGAAGCTGGGGGGGCGCGCGACTGATTTTGGCGACGGCGCCGGATGCGAAATCGATCTCAGGAATCGTTAGCGGCCTCGCGGGCAACGGGAAATTGCTGGTGGTAGGCGTTCCGCACGAACCGATCAGCGTCAGCGTGATGCAGATCGTCGGCAGGAAAAACGCGATCCAAGGATGGCCTTCGGGGAGCTCCATCGATTCCGAAGATACGCTGCGCTTCAGCGCGCTGAGCGGGGTTCGGCCGATGATCGAGAAGTACCCGTTGTCGAAGGTCAACGAGGCGTTTGACCAGATGAGCGGGCGGGTGCGGTTCCGGGTGGTGTTGACGATGGGAGAGTAGAACTCACTGCGTGCAGCGGGATGCCGACAGCCCATATGTAAATCCATCACAGTGCGACGTTACCCTCGTTATGTCCAACGCGTCCCAGATCACAGACCTTGGCCTCGCGGGTGCGACAAAGTAGAAGTCGGAGGTTTTCTTACGTCGTGCTGAGGCTTGATTACGTATCCTGCGTGTTGACTATTCTTTCGACCATCCTCGTGGGTAAGCGGTGCTGGGAAGGTTGGGCGCTGGCGGCAGTGAACAGCGTACTGATCTGCATAATCGGGTTTAAGACGGGGCAATGGGGATTCATTCCCGCGAATGTTTTCTGCATTGTGCTGTACGGATTCAACGTGCGAACTTGGCGGAAGGCGGAGTCTTAGATTCCGAATCGATTGGTTTGTCAGGGGAAGACCTGCGTGAAATGACAAAGGCCTTTGCGGCGGCCTTTGTCGCAGACGTTTCGCGGACAGGAGTGTCCGCGCCACACTGGCTAGTTGTTTTCGCTTCCGGCACGCTTCCAGGAGATCAGCTCGCCGATGGTGGAGCTGGTGCTCGAGCTTGAAACCGGGTGCTTGTAGGCTTCCACTTCCGAGCGCGAGGCTTCTTCGCCCACCGCGCGGATGCTGAGACCCACCTTCTTCTCTTCCGGATTCATCTTGATGATCTTGAAGTCGTGCTCCACACCCGGCTCCAGATGCACCTGCTGTCCGTTGCCATCGACCGCCTCGGAGTTGTGGCACAGGCCTTCGATGCCCTCGGCAATTTCCACGAACGCACCGAAAGTGGCCACACGGAGAACCTTACCGTGGACTACGTCGCCGATGTGATGCTGCTGGAAGAACGTCTCCCAGACATCAGGTTGTAGCTGCTTCACACCCAGCGACAAGCGGCGCTTGTCAGGCTCGATGGCAAGTACGACGGCCTTCACGCGATCGCCCTTCTTCAGGACCTCAGAAGGATGTTTCACGCGCTTGGTCCAGCTCAGATTGCTGACATGGACCAGGCCGTCGATTCCGTCTTCAATCTCGATGAACGCGCCGAAGTCGGTAAGGTTGCGCACCCGGCCTTCCACCTGGGTGCCCACCGGAAACTTCTCGTGCAGGCTGTCCCAAGGGTTGGTGGCGAGCTGGCGCATGCCGAGCGAAATGCGGCGCTCGGTGGGATTCACGTTTAGCACGATGCATTCCACCTGGTCGCCGACGTTGACCAGCTTGGATGGATGCTTCATGCGCTTCGACCAGGTCATTTCGCTGACGTGGACCAAGCCTTCGATGCCCTGCTCCAGTTCGACGAACGCGCCGTAGTCGGTCACGCTGATGACGCGGCCGGCGACATGCGCGCCCACGGGATAGCGGTGCTCGGCGTCGAGCCACGGGTCCGGCGTGAGTTGCTTGAAGCCGAGCGAGACGCGCTGCTTGTCCTTGTCGAACTTGAGGACTTTGACCTGGATCTGATCGCCAACGTTGACCAGATCGCGAGGGTGGGTGAGGCGTCCCCAGGACATGTCAGTGATGTGCAGCAGGCCGTCGATGCCGCCCATATCGACGAAGGCGCCGTACTCGGTGAGGTTCTTGACTACGCCGGTGAGGATTGCGCCCTCTTCCAGGTGCTCGAGCGTCTTGGATTTCTTTTCGTTCTGCTCTTCTTCCAGCAATTGCTTGCGCGAGACCACGATGTTGCCGCGCTTCTTGTTCAGCTTGATGATGGCAACGTCGATGGTCGTGCCCTTCATGCCGTCCAGATTGCGGACGGGACGGAGATCGACCTGGGAACCGGGCAGGAAGGCACGCGCGCCGGCGATGTCGACAGTAAGGCCGCCCTTGATGCGGTCGATGACCAGGGCCTTGATCGGCTTCTTCTCGTTGTAGGCAGCTTCAATGTCGTCCCACGCGCGCAGACGCTGGGCCTTCTGGTGCGAGAGGTTGATGTAGCCCTCTTCGGCCTCGCCCTTGTCGCGCATTACGTCAATTTCGTCGCCGGGCTGGAAGCGCGGCTTGCCCTCATGGTCCAGAACTTCCGCGAGCGGCAACATGCCCTCGGACTTGGCGCCGATATCGACGACGACATGCGTGCCGGTGAGCTTGAGCACGGTGCCTTTGATGACGCGATCTTCTCCGACGGACTCCTCGGCTTCGGTGGTGAAGGTCTCAAGGGCGGCCGCGAAATCCTCGGCGGTGGCGGTGGGCACGGGTGGTTTCTCTTCGATTACGGCAGTGGACATGGCTGGTTTATCTTCGTGAACTGGAGTGGGAGCCGCTTCGGGTTGGGTAGTAGACGTGCTGGGTGCCGGTCCCTCGGTCGATTCCACGCTCTGTTCGCTTACGGCGGAAACGGAGTTTGCGGAGCCGACTTCGTGGGCGGTGCTGTCATCGTACAAGGTCATAGCCTCTCGATACCTCGCACTGCTAAGGGTGCGGGACGGATGCGGGCTGCTAGGCATACTGCCGGAACGGGTCTAAGGTTGTGGTGGGCTCAACCTGGCGGTTGAGCTTAAACAATCCCAGCGTTCGGACGACTAAAATGAACCCGCGTCCAATGGGAACCCTTCGAGTGTAGCAACCGCTTCCGAAGAGTGTCAAACCCCAAACGCAGTGTAGTAGCGACATCCAATTCCGCTTATGCGCGTATTGGATTTCTTCGCTGCGGAATCGGATACAACTTTCTTGAGCGGGTCGCAAAACCGCAAGGAGCGCGGTCACAGTGCGCTGTGAGGTTCCAGAAAACCATATCCATCTGCTACTCTGCCCGCCATGGACTATCTCTGGACGCCCTGGCGTTACGCGTACGTTACAAACGCCGAAAAGACCCCCGGATGCATCTTCTGCCAGGTTTTGGAAGCTGGAGATGACGCGAAAGTCCACATTGCCTACCGGGGGAAGCACTGCTTTGTGATCCTGAACACGTATCCCTATACGCCCGGGCACGTGATGATCGTGCCCTACGAGCACCTGGACGAACTGCAGAAGCTGCCGATGGAGGCAGCGCAGGAAATGATGGGTCTTTCGCAGAAAATGGAGGCTGTTTTACGCCTGCTTTACAAGCCCGACGGGGTGAATCTGGGGATGAATATCGGCAAGGCAGCTGGCGCCGGGGTGACTGGGCATATTCACATGCACGTTTTGCCGCGTTGGGTGGCCGACGCCAATTTCGTCAGCGTGGTCGGTGAGACCCGGGTGCTCCCGGAGACGCTGGAGGTGACTTGGGGGAGGATTAAGGAGGCGCTTGGGGGCTAGTAGCGCGGGTTGCTAACCGACCAGCCGCTCCATTTCTTTCTCTTCAATCACAGTGACGCCCAGTTCTTTGGCTTTGTCCAGCTTTGAGCCGGCATCGCTCCCCGCCACGACATAGTCGGTTTTCTTGCTCACGGAGCCCGACACCCGGCCTCCAGCGCCCTCGATCATTTTCTTGGCCTCATCGCGGGTGTACTTCGTCAGAGTGCCGGTGAGGACGAAGGTCTTCCCGGCGAGCTTTGTGCCGCGTTCCCGCTTCTTGCCGGTGAAGGTGAGCCCAGCCTCGCGCAGGCGCTTTACCAGGTCGCGATTCCTGGGTTCCGCGAAGAACTCCAGGATGCTTTCGGCGATGCGGGGGCCAACTTCGTTGACTGCTTCCAGTTCTTCAGGGTCGGCGTTCATGAGGGCGTCCATGGAGCCGAAGTGTTCGGCCAGGAACTGGGCGGTGCGTTCACCCACGAACCGGATGCCGAGGCCGAAGATCAATCGTTCGAGAGGCAGTTTCTTCGAGGCTTCGATTTCGTCGAGAACATTTTGGGCGGACTTGTCGCCCATGCGCTCCAGGTTCAGCAGGTCGTCTTTGGTGAGCTTGTAAATATCGGCGACGTTTTTCACCAACCCCCGGTCGGTGAGCTGCGCGACCAGGGCGACTCCCATGCCTTCGATATTCATCACGTGGCGTGATGCGAAATGCAGGATAGTTTCGCGCAGCTTGGCGGGGCAGTTCGCATTGACGCAGCGATAGTCGACTTCGCCTTCCGTCTTCACTACTTTTGTTCCGCAGACCGGGCACTTCTCGGGCATAGCAAACACTTCGTGGCCGCGCGGATGATCTTTGTCGTCGATGACCTTGGCGACTTTCGGGATCACGTCGCCGCCGCGCTCCACCTGAACCCAGTCGCCGATCTTCACCCCGAGGCGCTCGATCTCGTCCATGTTGTGGAGCGTGGCGTTGCGCACGGTAGTTCCGCCAATAGCCACCGGGGCGAGTTCCGCCACGGGAGTGAGCTTGCCGGTACGGCCCACCTGTACCCGAATGCCCTCGATCTTTGTGACGCCAGCACGCGCGGCATACTTGTAAGCGATGGCCCAGCGAGGCGCCTTGCCGGTGAACCCGAGTTCGTCTTGGAGCGCGGTGCGGTCGACTTTGATGACCACACCGTCGATCTCGTAGGGGAGAGTTTCGCGCTTGTCCTCGCAGTGCTGGATGAATTTCCAGACTTCGTCCATACGCTTGGCCAGCTTGCGGTGCGGGTTAACCTTGAAGCCGGCCGCCTCGAGCGATTCCAGCGTCTCCCAGTGACGATCGCAATAGGTGCGGCCGTTGCGAAGGAGAATGTAGGGGAAGTAGTCCAGGCGGCGCTCGGCGGTAATGCTGGCGTCGAGCTGGCGGACGGTGCCCGCGGTCGCGTTGCGCGGATTCGCAAAGAGTGATAGCCTTCTCGCCTCGCGGTCTTGGTTCATCTTCTTGAATCCCGTCAGCGGCATGAGCAGCTCACCGCGAACTTCAAAATCGGCCGGCATGCCCGCCTTCCTGAGCTTTTCCTTGGGGATCGAAAGCGGGATAGAGCGCACCGTGCGGATGTTCAGGGTGACGTCTTCACCGACGGTACCGTCGCCGCGCGTCACGCCGCGCGCCAGCTTACCGTTTTCGTAGGTCAAAGCCAGCGACATGCCGTCGAGCTTCAACTCGCAGACATAGTCGACGTCTTTCCGGCCACTCAATTCGTGGACGCGGCGCTCCCAGTCGCGCAATTCCTCCTCGTTGTACGTGTTATCGAGGGAGAGCATGGGGGAAGAGTGCCCCACTTTCACGACGCCGTCACGGGGCTTGCCACCGACACGCTGGGTCGGCGAGTCGGCGGTGATCAGGTCGGGATGTTCGGCTTCCAGTTTTTTGAGTTGCTCGACCAGTTTGTCGAAATCGAAGTCGCTGATTTCCGGGTCATCGAGCACGAAATAGCGGTATTCGTGGTGGCGAATCTTCCCCCGAAGAGCCTCGATCTTCTTCTCGACGTCCTTGCTCGCGCTTGCCATGGCCAAGGAATTATATTCGTCGAACGCGGCACGTGGCGTCGACGAGTTCGGATGGGTGTCTCTTACGCATAAGGTTCTCGAAACATCGCGACTGATTCTTCGCGAGTTCGTTCCCGGAGATGCGGACGCGCTGGCGCGGGCAATCTCCGACCCAGAGACGATGCGCTTTTATCCCTCGCCCTTCGAACGGGCCGAGGTCGAGGAGTGGATCGCGCGCAATATTCGCCGCTACCGGGCGAACGGTTACGGGCTATGGGCCGTGGACTTGAAGGCAACGGGAGAGATGATTGGGGACTGTGGGATCACCCTGCAGGAGGTTGATGGCGAGCACCTGCCGGAGATCGGTTATCACCAGCGGCGCGATATGTGGGGGCAAGGTTTAGCTACGGAGGCCGCGCTTGCGTGCCGCGACTACGCCTTTAGGGCGTTAGAAGCGGACTTGCTGATTTCGCTGATTCGTCCGGAGAACGCGGCTTCTTGCAGGGTGGCGGAGCGGAACGGCATGACCGTCTGGAAAGAAACAGTCCGAGTGGGGCTGCGGCATTCCGTGTACCGGATTTCGCGGGAGATGTGGGCGGCGTTGCCTGCCTCTGGATCGTCACTCCGCGCGAAGTGAAGAATCTGCTTTCGCGTGCTGCGGTCGAACATCAGATTCCTCGTCGCTGGCGCTCCTCGGAAGGACAAGTCATTTGGGGCGGTGACTGTTTTGTGGGTTATGGAGCAATGAACTGAAGGCGGGGGCGTGACGCCCCCGCGACAGCCGGCAAGATGCCGGCGCTACTCCCTGCAGCTACAGTAGGTCTTCCAGCTTCAAGGTGCTCGCGCCACCCTTCCAGGAGGCATTGAACTGCTTTTCGACGAATCCGGCGTCGTAGTCTCGCCCCTGCTTCTTCAATGTTTGCTGCAGTCCATAGAGGGAGCGCGGGTTGCGCGGATTGCGGTCCAAGTCATCACGAAAAACTTGCTCCGCGCCCGCAGCGTCGCCTTTCATCAGAAGCGCTGCACCCAGCGACTCACGCACCGGGAAGAACCAATCTGGAGGCTCGCCATACTTGAGGGTGTCCTGGATGGCGACGGCGTCCTTGAGCATCGCGATGGCGCCATCCTGATCGCTCTTTGCGGTTGCGATCTTTGCGCCCAGAACCTTCTCAGCGATTTTCATGATGTCCTTGGCCTTATTGTTAACGGGCATCGCGAACACCATGTCTTCGGGCGTGGCTTGTTCAGCATCAGCGACGATCTTGTATTCAGCCTCCGCTTCGTTTGTCTTGCCCTTGCCGGCCAGGGCCATGCCGCGCGCAAAATGCCAGAACGCGGTCGTAATTTTCAACTCAGGAGCCGACTGCTTCATCGCCAGAATCGAATCCCACTTGTGAAAACGGAGGTCGACCGCCATGGGGATGGTCATGAAGCCCTCGAGGGGCGGCATATCTTTTACCGCGGGCCCCACGTGGGCGGCGAGCATATCGCCGTTTTTCTTGGCCTCCGCGTAATTGCCGTTCATGGCGGAACACATCGCGATGAAATGCAAGTTGTGACTGTAGTACATCATCGGGTAGATGCCTTGGACGCCGCTGGCCTTGATGTAGGCGCGGTCGGCGGCGGCGGCCAGTTCGTTTGTCTTCACCGCCGCCTCGAAATCCCCGGTGCGGATGTAGACGTGGGCGGGCATGTGGACCAGGTGTCCCGCGGCTGGAGCCATGGCGGCGAGCTTGTTTGCGCCCGCCAGAGCACGCTCGGGATTGGGTGAAGCCTCGACCGCGTGGATATAGTAGTGAACAGCGCCCACGTGATCGGGATCACGTTTCAGGACAGATTCGAGAGTCGCGACGATCTCCGCAGTACCTTCTTCGGGAGTGCCATCGACATGCCACAGGCCCCAGGGATGGAGGTTCATGCCAGCTTCGGCGAAGAGAGTGGCGGCGTCGAGGTCGTCAGGAAAGCGCTTTACGACTTCGCGCATGGCATTGCGGTAGTCTTCCGCGGCTTTGCGGCGGTCGGCCTTGGGATCCTCGGGAAACCGACGCGCCATGGCCGCGATGTAGGCCTCCTCGTTGGGAGCGGCGCCGGCGGAGAGGTCCATGGCCTTCTGAATTGCCTCATAGGCAGCTTTGAAGCGGTCGTCGCTGGCAGGATCGTTGTAGTTCGGTCCCACCGCTTCGGCGATACCCCAGTAGGCAATGGCAAGCTTAGGATCAAGGTCGGCCGCCCTCTGGAAGGAGCGCGCCGCCTCGTCGTGATTGAAGGCGTAGATCAAACGCAAGCCCTGATCGAAAAACTGCTGGGCCTGCGCGTTCTTCGTGGAAACGGGGTGGTGAAGGTTCCCAAGACCGGTCATCAGGGTGGCTGGCTTGGGAGCGGCGGAATGTGCGTGCTCTTGTCCTAGCGCGAATGTACAGCAGGACAGGGCAAGCAGAGCGGAGCCTATCTTTTTCATCGGAGGGGTCCTCCAGATTTTTGGTGACTTTTCTCGGTCCGGGAGACGAACGATTGAATACAGAACACAGCCCCTAAGATGAAGCAAGCTTAGTAAAAATCGGGAGCCCGCGCAATAGGACTAGTGGTGCTGTTAAGCTGAGGGCGCAATTCTTGGGGAGATGAAAGATGGCAAAGAAAGCGTCTACTGGCCCTATCGTAGTGACAGACGCTTTGCTCAATGCGTTTGCGATCAACGATCGCATCAACCAATACATGATCGACAATCTGCCGCCAGAAGCGTGGCGAGCCGAGCCTCCGCAAGGAAAGGGGCGCGAGGTCGTGGCAATCGTGGCGCACATGCACAACGTGCGAGTAATGTGGCTGAAGGCGGCGGCCAAGGGCAGCAAGATTCCCGACCAACTGGATCGTCACACTGCGACTGCCGCGCAGGCGAAGAAGGCACTTGCCGAGAGCCACGATGCTCTCAGCGCGGTGCTGAAAGGGGCTCTGGATCGGGACAGACGTGTTAAAGGATTCAAGCCGGACGCAGCTGCCTTCTTCGGGTACCTGATTGCGCACGACGCGCATCATCGGGGGCAGATCGCAATGCTGGCGCGGCAGGTAGGACACGCATTGCCGCAGAAGGCGATGTTCGGCATGTGGGAGTGGGGGACCCGCTAGACTCTCACCAGCATGCGGAAGGCGGCCTTACTTTACAACGCGCGTTCGGGCGGGAGGCGCTCCCAGCGGAATGCCGATTTACAGGCGGTGCTGAACATTCTGCGAGGGGCGGGTGTGGAAGCGAACCTGGTTCTGACCCAGTCGAGCGCGGACGCGACCGAGCAGGCACGGAAGGCCATCGTGGAGGGTTGCGACACGGTGTTTGCCTGCGGGGGCGATGGGACCGTCCACGACGTGCTGCAGGCTATGGCCGGAACGCGGGTAGCCCTGGGCGTGATCCCGATGGGAACCGCGAATGCCCTGGCCCACGATCTGGGGCTTCCCCTGGAGCCGCCGGAAGCGGCGCGTGCCGCCCTCCAAGCGGAACAGAGGCGGATCGCTCTTGGGCGGGTGCAGGTGCGCGATTTCGAGGGGAATCCACTGACGCGATACTTCACTGTAGCTGTCGGAATCGGAGTCGACGCGCACCTCTTTTACAAGTTGAATACCGGAGTCAAGCAACGCTTTGGGATGGCGGCTTACTACGCGCAGGCATGGTATTTGTGGTTCACCCACCGAATGGACCGTTTTGCGGTGGAGATCGGCGACGGTGGGAACGGATCGAGGGCGCGTCGCTGCGAGGGAGCCACGGAACTGCTGGCGGTCCGAATCCGTAACTTCGGTGGGGTTCTTCGGGAATTAGCGCCGGGAGCGTCGCTGGACCGCAACGACATGCGGGTGGTTCTCTGCCGGACTTCAAGCCGGCTTTCGTATCTCCTGTATGTCACCCGCGGGTTGCTCGGAGCGGACTGGAACGTGCCGGGAGTTGAACTGGTGCATAGCGAGCGGGTTCAGTGTGACTACCTCCCGGGCGCAGACCATGTCGCGTCCGAGAATCCTACCCGGGTCTATGTGGAAGTCGACGGTGAACTGGTGGGGAATTTGCCGGCCGATATCACGATGGTGCCGGATGGGTTGACGATCCTGACGCCGAAGAGGGGCCGGGACTAGGAAACGCCGAACTGGCGCAAGGCGTGATCCATGTGGAGGTATCCCTAGCGCATGCACGCTGATATTGGAGACCTCGTTTACCGGGAAACGGAGCAGCGTTGTATTCTCAAAGTTCGAGCGTATTCGGGGGATCTTGGAACCGATCACACATTTTCTGACGGGCGCGTGCCTGGGGCGTGCCGGGTTCAATCGCAAGACGGCGCTGGCCACGGCCACGATGACGCTGGCCGCCGAAGCTCCTGATCTCGACGTTCTGGGGAGGGTTCGGGGGTCGGTGTTCACATTCGCGCATCACCGCGGGTTTACGCACTCTTTTCTGGGGCTCTTCTTGGTTTCTGCGGGCGTGGTCGGCTTTGTGTACGGGATATGGCGGCTACGGGGCCGGAAGACGAACGATCCGAATCTTCCGCCGCGCTGGGGACTGCTTTTCGCGTACGCGTACCTGGCGGGACTCAGCCACATTCTGCTCGACTTCACGAACAATTACGGGGTGCGTCCCTTCTGGCCGTTCTGGGAGAAATGGTACTCGTGGGACATTGTGTATATCGTCGAGCCCGTTTTGCTGCTTGCGCTGGCTTTAGGCCTAGTTGTTCCGAGCTTCGGGGCGCTGATTAACGCCGAGATCGGTGTGCGCGAGAAAGGGCCGAAAGGTCGACGGGCTGCCATGGTCGCGCTGATCGTGATCCTTTTGACCTGGGCCATACGTGACTATGAGCATCGACGCGCAGTAAACGCTCTGCAGGCGCGCACCTACGAAGGCGGCGATCCGGTTCGGGTGGGGGCGTATCCCAACTGGGCGAACCCCTTCCAGTGGCGCGGGGTGGTGGAGACGAAGAATTTCTTGGTGCTGGCGAATGTCGACTCGATGAAACCCGAAGTTGACCCCACGGGGAACATGGAGGTCCGTTACAAGCCCGAGGAGACGACAATAACGTTGGCCGCGAAGGAATCGCCCCTGGGGCGGGTGTACCTGGATTGGGCGAAGTTCCCGGTCACGGAGACAGAATCGCTGCCAGACGGGGGATACGTGGTGCGGTTCGAGGATCTGCGCTTTGAGCAGGTGGCGCGCGGAGGCGGTCCCAGGCCGCTTAGCGCGGGGGTTGAGTTGGACAGCGGGCTGAGGGTTGTGACGCAGTTCTTCGGTCGCGGTCCGCAGCAGGTTGCACCGGACTAGGAAGGCGGGCCAGCGTCCTACTGCTGGATGAGGCGAGAGATGTGGGCGAGACGCCGGCGCTACCG
>CAZXKO010000049.1:0-9622 GCA_964641665.1 uncultured Acidobacteriaceae bacterium | reverse complement strand
GTCAAAAACCGGGCCGGCCATTTATTCCGCTGGGCAGCCTTTTCCCTCCATCACAGCCTCACCCCCTTAGGCAACTACCTGCGCCGAATGAAAGCCCAGCTGGGCCCCGAAGCTGCCACCATGGCAACCGCCCACAAGATCGCAGTGAGCTTTTACACCATGGTCAAAAACCAAGTCGAATATGACGACACCCTGTGGGCCACCAGAGACGCCCAGCGGGAGAAAAGGTTGGGTGCGAAACTCAAACGGCAAGCCAAACAACTGGGCTACGAACTTGTCCCCATTGAACCCAAGGCTGCATAACGAACCGGTTCAGCGTGAGGGGAGTTCCTTGCAAGCAGCATGAAACGCATGGCTACAACTCCTTCTTTAGAAGATTGGCTGAGGCGGTGGGCTCGCCACCCATTTCGGCCCGGGCCTGCCTTCCACTTTAGTATCGAACGGGGAGTGACGGAATCGAGAGGGGGCAGCACAATTGCCGAGGAATTGGAGGGTTCTGTTCAAACGGGAGGCGAGGGCGCTCGCTCGACATGCGACACCAAGCCCATTATTACTTGCAGCCCGAAAAGGCACGGCTGAAGCCGTGCCTTCCATGGAATGACCTACAGGATTGCGATACCTTGCTAGCGCTCGAAGTGAAAAATATCCATGACGACGTACGTGCTGCGATTGACCAGCACGACGTGCCCTCCGATCAGGACATGCGCGCATCCCCTGGGCGGCGGGGGCAGACGCCGCTCGAACTCCTCGGGGCAAGGCATCATTTTCTTTCTCAGGCCTGGCGGCAAGGCTCCACGCACTCGCAATTGCTTTTCGAGTCCGGGAGGCAACTGATCCCGTTTGGCCAGGCCGGGCGGGAGGTGATCGTCGCGATCATGGTCGTGATACCAGCCCCGCATGTAGTCGCGGTCGTGGTCGGAGTAGTAGTGCCGATCGCGATCCCGATCGTCGTCGTCGCGGTCGTGCTTTCCGTTTCCATGCCCTTCTGCCAAAGCAGCGGTGGATAGAGACAGGAGTGCGATCGTGGCGGCACCCAGCCAATGTTTCCAGGACATTCCATCCTCCTCGTATCTCGTCAAAGCGAGAATAAGCGCATCGGTAACCGGGGTGCAGGTTACGGACGTACACAGCCCCAGTTAACAAGCTCACAAACCTGTGCGTAACGGGCCTGTAACCAATAACCCGTAATCTTTCGGCGCTCTGCGCCTACGCGCTACAGTGGGTCATCCCCGAGAGCTCCATGGTCTCTTTCAAAACAGCGGGCACGGTGGTGCTCATCGGGGTTTTGCTTCTGGCCATAAAGTACGTCCTGAATTTCGTGGGCAGAAATCGGCGTCCCTAGCGCGAGGTTCTTGTGCCCATGGGCGTCGCTGCGCCCCATCAGCACGTTTGCCATTCTTGTTCTCCGCCCACTAAAATCAATAGTTCGCTAGCGCGGCAGGCATTCCGCGAGGAACCACTTGCACAAGGTGATTGCCATTTATCCCGGCTCGTTCGATCCACCAACGAACGGGCATCTCGACCTGATTGAGCGCGGCAGCAAGATTTTTGACGAACTGGTAGTTGCGATTCTGCGGAATCCGGAGAAGGACCCGCTGTTCAGCGTGAGCGAGCGCCTGACGATGCTGGAGGCTCTGACCGGGCACTACAGCAACGTGCGGGTGGACACCTTTGACGGTTTGACAGTCGACTACGCTGTGAAGATGGGCGCCAGCAGCGTGTTGCGCGGAATTCGAGCCCTGAGCGACTACGAGTACGAGTTGCAGATGGCATTGATGAACCGCAAGCTGCGGCCGGAGCTCGAAACGGTATTCATGATGCCGGCCGAGAAGTACTCGTACCTGAGTTCCCGGTTGGTGCGGGAAGTGGCACAGCTTGGTGGGTCGATTAAAGGCCTGGTGCCCGAACTCGTGGAACAGAATGTCAAAGGGAAACTCGATCCAGCCTACAAGCTGGCCGAATTTGCAGTTCCCGAAGAGAAATCCGAAAGCCGGAAATCCAAGGTAAGGAAGAAGTCATGACTCCAGCGACCACCGAAGCGACGTCCGCGATCAAGCTGACCGAACGCATCAACCGCATCGACCCTTCCGCCACCATGGCGGTCGTGGCCGAAGCCGACAAGCTGCGCGGCCAGGGAATCGACGTGGTGGACTTCGGAGCGGGCGAGCCGCACTTCGCAACGCCGCAGCACATCAAGGATGCTGCTATCGCCGCCATCACCGGCAATTTCTCGAAGTACACGGCGGTAGCCGGCACTGCGGAGTTGCGTGATGCCATCGTGCGACGCCACACCACCGATTTTTCTTCTGAGTACCGGCGCGAGGAAGTAATCGCTTCGGTTGGCGGGAAGCACGCACTTTTCAATGCGCTACAGGTACTGGTTGATCACGGCGACGAGGTGATTCTTCCCGTGCCGTACTGGGTGTCGTTCAAGGACATCATTCGCTACGCGGGCGGCACTCCGGTTCTCGTTGACACTGACGAATCCCGTAACTTCGCGCTCTCCGCTGAGATGGTGATGAGTCGGGTGACGCCGCGCACGAAAATGATCATCCTGAACTCCCCGTCAAACCCCTCGGGTGCCGTGATGAAGCCCGAGGACATGACTGAGATCATCCGCGCCGCGTACGAACGTGGCATCTGGGTCGTTTCCGACGAGTGCTACGTGTATCTGAACTACACGGCCAAGAACTTCTCCGTCGGATCGTTGCGGGGATACCGTGAACGGCTCGTGATTCTCGGGTCGCTTTCGAAGACCTATGCGATGACCGGCTGGCGCCTCGGGTACGCGCTCGCGCCGGCGACGGTGGCAAGCGCAATGGCGAAGCTGCAGAGCCAGTCGACTTCGAACCCGACCTCCATCGTCCAGAAAGCTGCCGTAGCGGCGCTGAATGGGCCGCAGCAATGCGTGGAAGACATGCGGCAGGAGTACATCAAGCTGCGCGATCACGTCGTGAACGGCTTGCGTTCGATTCCGGGCGTGAAATGCACGCTGCCTGAGGGAGCCTTCTACGCATACCCCAATGTGTCGTCGTTCTTCGGGCGTGGCGGCCTGCGGTCGGCTTCGGATGTGGCAGGTACTCTGCTGCGCGATGCACACGTGGCCGCGGTCCCGGGTGAGGGATTCGGAACGACCGATCATATTCGAGTGTCCTACGCCACGTCGATGGGCGAACTGGATCGCGGTCTGGAGCGGATGCGGAAGTTCTTCGCGGCCTTGTGATCGTTGCCAGATTCTTGGCACATCGGTTTGCTTGAAACGAAACATCCAAGTGGCGTTGCGGACTGGCCGCCTTGCTGGCGGCCGGCCTGGTCTTCAGCTCCTGCATGAGTGACCTGTACCCATTCCGCATGCTGCCCGCGTTTGATCCGCGCCCCTGGGGCACGATGGACTTGTCCCCGATCTATCCCGATCACAAGTTTGAGGAGAAGATCGGTGAAGCCTGGCTGACCGGCGATAACTGCAAAGTGGCCAACGGGCCGTTTGCCGGCCGGACCCTCGCCGACCTGAATTCACACCATGGCCGCGAGCTGGTGGGCGAAGCCGCTCGCGATCCCGAACGTTTCCCCTTGCTGCTGAAGTTTCTGTTTCCACACCAGAAGCTTTCGGTACAAGTGCATCCCGACGACGCCGAAGCCCAGCGCACCGGGCAACCCTGGGGCAAGACAGAGTGCTGGTACATCGCGGCGGCCAAGCCTGGGTCGCAAGTGGCGCTGGGACTCAAGCCGGGGACCACGCGAACGGAACTGCAGCGTGCCATCGAAGAAAAGCGTGCGGAAGATCTGCTGAACTGGATCAATGTGTATCCGGGAGAAATGATCTATGTCGCGGGCGGCACCGTGCATACGCTCGGGCCGGGCGCGATCGTCGTTGAGACACAGCAGCAGTCGGACTGCACGTACCGTCTGTACGACTACGGCCGTCCGCGGGAGTTGCACCTGCAGGCAGGGCTGGCGGCGGTGAAGGAGAACGTGGCGTCGGGAAAGGTGGTCCGACCCGCGCCGTCGCAGATCGGCTCGTCCAAGAATAGACTGGCACCGATGATCCGAGCTCCCTATTTTGTCGTTGACCAATATGAACTGAAGGAACCAGGAGGGTTTCGAACCGTGGACGAGTCGGGAAAGAACTCAGTGCAAATTCTTGTGGCGGTTGAGGGCTGCGGGATTGTGGACGCTGACGGAGCGGAGCCGGTCACGCTGGCAAAAGGCGATGCAGTCGTGATTCCGGCGAGCACGGGCAGCTTTCGTGTGCGCCCGCAGTGGGCTGTCGAGTTTCTGAAGGCGTACGTCCCGGGCAAGCAGCTACCGGAACCGGAAACGCGTCTGTGAATTCTACCGCGATGAAGAGATCCGATTTCTATCCCGTAATCCTTGCTGGTGGCCGCGGCACACGCTTCTGGCCGTTGAGCCGGAAGCGGCGCGCGAAGCAATTGCTGGCGCTGGACGGGAAGCAGACTATGATCCAGCAAACCGTGAGCCGGCTGCTGCCCCTCGCGCCAGCGAAGCGTCTCTGGGTGATCACGAACGATGATCTCCGTCCCGCGATTGTGCGCCAGCTCCCAACGCTCGAGAGGCTGCAAGTCATTGCCGAACCGGTTGGGCGGAATACGGCTCCTGCGATTGGACTCGCGGCGTTTCTTCTACTGCGCAACCATCCGGAGGCGGTCATTGGACTGTTCCCGTCCGACCACGTGATCGGAGACGAGAAACGCTACCGGGAGACGGTATCGCGGGGCGTTGAGATCGCCGCTGCGGGCGAGAATATTGTGGTGCTTGGTGTCCGGCCCACCCGGGCTGAGACGGGGTACGGCTATATTGAAGCCGGGGGAGAATCCACCGGACACGCTTGGCGGGTGCGCCGCTTCACAGAGAAACCCGACGCACAACGCGCCGGAGAATTCCTGGCGGCTGGAAATTACTTCTGGAACAGCGGCATGTTTCTCTGGAGCGCCCGAACGCTTGCGAATGCCCTGCGCGAACACTTGCCAAAGACAACTGCATTGTTGGAGCAGATTGCGGCGTCGTACGGCTCGCGAAAATTCGGCAGCACGTTGCGTCGGCTCTACCCCAGATGCGAGAACATCAGCATCGACTATGCGGTACTCGAGCCGCGATCGGCAAAAGGCGAGCAGGCATCCGATATCTTCTGCCTGCCCGCGGAGTTCGGCTGGAACGACCTCGGCTCATGGACTGCGCTGCATGAACATCACACCGCGAAGATCAAGGTTGCTGATCAGAACCTCATTCACGGAACCGGCAGCTTTGCGCTCGATGCCCAAGGGAATTACATCTACGCGCCCGGGAGGTTCGTAGCTGCGGTCGGCGTGAAGGACCTAGTAGTAGTGCAAACTGACGACGCTCTCCTCGTGACGACGCGCGATCGGGCCCAGGACGTGGGCCGGGTGGTGAAGTACCTGGATGAGAACAAGATGTCTAAGCTGGTTTAGTTTCGGGTTTCAGGTCTCGGGGTTCCGGTTTCGAGTTTCAAGCATCGGTCGCGTGGTTTTCTCGAGCCCATGGTTTCCTGAGATTCTGTAAGCTCAACAATCCTTTTATGGCTGAGATCAAGTTCGGTACCGACGGGTGGCGCGGCGTCATTGCCGACGATTTCACGTTTGAGAACGTGCGTCGGGTGGCAGGCGCGATTGCGGCCTATGTTCTGAAATATGAAGACAGCCGACGCGGCGTCATGGTCGGCTATGACACACGCTTTGGCTCCCCCCGGTTCGCTCGCCTGGTCGCGGAGGTGATTGCGAATGCCGGCATCCCCGTCAAACTGGCGAACGACTACACTCCGACCCCTGCTGTTTCGCTAGCGGTAAAACAGCAAGGGGCGGCGGGCGGCGTGATGGTGACCTCCAGCCACAACCCGTGGAACTGGAATGGAGTGAAGTTCAAGGGAAAGTTTGGCGGCTCGGCAACGCCGGCCATTATGAAGAAGGTGGAAGATGAACTGGGGACCGTCTCGCCGTCCGCAACCAGGCCTGCAGGGATCGAAGAGGTTGATTTCAAACAGGCGCACATCGAGGCAATGTGCAAGTTTGCGGATCTTGATCTGATCGCCAAGGCCAACTTCAAGTTCGCGGTGGATTCCATGTACGGTTCGGGACGGGGCGTGCTCGGGCGCATCTTCAGCCAACGCGGTATCCAGCACGTGGTGATCCGACAGGAGGTAAGCCCGTTGTTCCCGGGGATTAATCCCGAACCGATTGAACCGCACGTTACCCTCCTCCGCGAAACCGTTAAGAAAGAAAACTGTCACGCAGGTCTGGCGACGGACGGCGACGCCGACCGGATCGGCGCGATCGCTGAAGACGGAAGTTTTGTCGACTCTCACAAGTGCTTTGCCGTCCTGACGCGCTGGCTGCTGGAGCGGAAGCAATGGCCGGGCGACGTGGTGCGTGCGTTCAACACCACCGGAATGGTGGATCGCATCGCGGCCAAGCACGGGCGCAAGCTCCACGAGTGTCCGATTGGCTTCAAGTACATCGCCGACCTGATGATGGAGCACGACATTGCGATTGGGGGCGAGGAGTCTGGAGGGATCGGCTATTCGCGCTATTTGCCGGAACGCGATGGCATCTTGAATGCACTCCTGCTGGCAAATGTTATGGCGGAAGAGCGCAAACCCCTGGGAAAGTTAGTGGAGGACCTGCAGCGCGAGTTCGGCCCGCACTATTACGGGCGGCGCGACCTGCACATTCCGGACACGGTCAAGCGGGTTGCGATTCAAAGGGCCTGCGCAGACGGCACTACGCAGTTCGGCCGTTACAAGATCGCCAAGAAAGAGACCATGGATGGGATCAAGCTGTTTCTCGATGCGCCCAGACATGGGAATGGAGCGGAGCCTTGGATTCTCCTCCGCGCCTCAGGGACGGAGCCGCTTTTGCGTCTATACTCGGAGGCAGCCGAGCCAGAACTCGTGGCGGAAATCCTGGAACAAGGGAAAACCTTTGTGAACACTAGCGGTTAGGGCCGCAGTGCGCGAACGGCGACTTCCGCCCATTGGGCACTGCACCTTCGGGCAGAGCGCATCGCCTCGCGATATCCTATTATTTCTTCTTACGACCCCATCATGACACTCGCGGAAGACACATCGACGATCGCGGCCGACTCCCCGGAAGCGCAACGCTATAACCGCATCCGGCGCTGGCTGGAGGTGGGGGATTTCCTCGTGGGCCTGGTTTTTCTGCTCGTTCTCCTGCTGACCGGGTGGACCGGCGTGTTGCGCGATTGGGCGTACGGAGGCGCATTTCAGAACTACCAACTGGCCGTCTTCCTCTTTGTTTTCATGCTCATGGTAGCTGGTAAGTTCTTGGGGATTGGTCTCGACTACTACGGCTTGCGGCTGGAGCGGCGGTACCATCTTTCCGCCCAAAAAACGAGCTCCTGGCTGTGGGACGAGATCAAGGGCTTTCTGGTTGGGCTGGTGCTGGCGACAATCATCGCAGAGTTACTCTACTTTGCGATCCGCCAGTCGCCGGAGCATTGGTGGCTCGTTGCCTGGGCGATGTTTCTGATCCTTTTTGTCGTGATGGCGCAAGTTGCGCCGTTGGTTTTGTTCCCAATCTTTTACAAGTTCGAACCGCTGGACAATGAGGACCTCAAACGGCGCCTGGTAAGGCTCAGCGAACACGCGGGGACCAGAGTTCGCGGCATCTACAAGTGGCATCTTTCGGAGAAAAGCAACAAGGCCAACGCCGCGCTAACCGGACTGGGCGCGACCCGGAGAATTATCCTGGCCGACACGCTGCTGGACCACTATTCGTCAGACGAAATCGAGGCCGTGCTGGCGCACGAACTCGGCCATCACGTACACAAGCACATTTTCAAGAGCATCGTCGTACAAGCGGGGATCACGTTGTTCGGCTTCTGGGCAGCGAACTTCGTCCTGCACCTGGCCACGGAAGAGTGGCGCATGTTCGACACTCTCTCGGATTTCGCCAATCTTCCTCTGCTGGTGCTGGTCGCAACAGTTCTGTCGCTCCTACTGATGCCGGCGATGAATGCGTATTCCCGGTTCAACGAGCGGCAAGCCGACCGTTATGCCTTCCAATCGATCCAGAGCGTGCAGCCGTTTATCAGCTCCATGAATAAGCTGGCGGCGCAGAATCTCGCCGAGCGCACACCTTCAAAATGGGTCGAGTGGTTCTTCCATTCCCACCCGGCAATCTCCCGGCGTGTTGCAGCGGCTGAGGCCTGGAATGTCCAGTTAGCCGTCGCTCCGCGGAGATAGGTTCAACGGCCTCGGATAATCTCCTCGACTCGGCGAAGATCCTCTTCCGTATCGACTCCGACCGTGTCGTAGGGCGTCTCCCCAACATAGATCGGAATACCATTCTCGAGGAAGCGCAGTTGTTCAAGGCGCTCGCTCTTCTCCAAAGACGACTCAGGTAGCGCCACGAACTGATCGAGCGCGGGCTTCCGATAGGCGTAGAAGCCCAGATGTTTGAAGTAACGAGGGCGCATGCCGTCTCGGTCGTGAGGAATGGTAGCGCGCGAAAAGTAGAGGGCACGGCCAGCGGAATCGGTGACCACCTTGACCGCATTGGGATTCGGGATGTCTAGATCGGTAGCCGGTGTTTTCAGGGTTCCCACGGGCACCCTCGGGTCTTGCATCACCCTAAGAAGAGAAGCGACGTGTTCGGAGTGGGTGAGGGGCTCGTCGCCCTGGACGTTGAGATAAACGTCGGCAGCCACTTGGCTAGAGACTTCGTGCACGCGCTCGGTGCCGCTGCGATGCTGAGAGGACGTCATGCGGGCATGCCAGCCGTGTTTCAGACAGCTCTCCATGATCTCTTCCGAGTCGGTCGCGACGATTACATCGCTGAGCAGTGGAGAGGCAGACACGCCCTGGTAGACCCGACCGACCATGGGGATTCCGGCGAGATCTCGCAGCGCTTTGCGTGCGAGCCGGGTAGAGCCGAGCCTCGCGGGGATGACGGCAATGGCTTTCATTGGAAGAATAGTTTCGGCCTTGGCGGCCGGACATGCAACTGAGGGGCGCAGCCGGGGGCATCACGGATGAGGGGATACGTTCCTTCGCCGAGTTTGACACTCCGCGACTGAGACTTTTAGAATCGTTGAGATAACCGCGGCGGACCGACCACGACGCTGCGAGAACTGCGGGAGCTGGCCAAGCCCGTCTCTCCTTTGATTTTCGATTCTCCTGCGATGGCGGTGTAGCTCAGGTGGCTAGAGCGAGGGTCTCATAATAGAGCCGTTTTGTGTGTTTTCAGCAAGTTACAGTTTGGCGGGGTTTGCGGCAGTGTGCGCCGTTTGCAGGGGTTTGCAGCAATTATGCGACGGGATATGCGATGAAAGTCTGACCTGATGGGGATTCGGAAGTTGGTTGATAATCAACCCCATGTTGATTATGAGCGTTCAACTAGCACTCCTCGTTGAGCACGACTGGATAGACAAAGCCAACGCAGTTTCCACCATCGTCATCGCTCTATTCACGGTAGCAATGTTCTGCGTGGTTAAACATCACGGAGAGAACGATGTTTCTCAACAGGCTTCTCAACCTGCTTCTTGCTCTTGCGGTCCTGTTTATCAACACGTGCGGATATCTGTTCCATCAAGCGGGTCAGGCTGATTACGGTCTTTGGGTCGGTTGTAG
>CAZXKO010000048.1:0-31866 GCA_964641665.1 uncultured Acidobacteriaceae bacterium | reverse complement strand
CAGCGCATTGCGGATGGAGAGGTTCCGTCGTTCCTGGCGGATAAGCGGATTCTGGCGCTGGATCTTTCCCTGATTGTCGCGGGCACGAAGTATCGCGGACAGTTCGAAGAACGGCTGAAGACCATCATGAAGGAGTTGATGGAGTCGCAGAACGCCATCATCTTCATTGATGAGTTGCACACGCTGGTGGGAGCGGGCTCGGCCGAGGGGTCGCTCGACGCGGCCAACATTTTGAAGCCGGCGCTTTCGCGCGGAGAGATTCAGTGCATCGGCGCGACGACGCCGGGCGAATACCGCAAATCCATTGAAAAAGACCGTTCGCTCGAGCGGCGTTTCCAGGCCGTGAAGGTGCCGCCGCCGGACGAGGTCAACGCTACCAAGATTTTGTTCGGCATCAAGGACCGCTACGAGAAGTTCCACGCGGTGACCTATACCGACGATGCGATCAACTTCGCGGTATCGCACTCGAACCGGTACATCCCGGACCGCTTCCTGCCAGACAAGGCGATCGACCTGATCGACGAGGCAGGCGCGCGCGTGAAGCTGCGCCAGACCTCACTGCCCGAGGAGATCACCGAGGTCCAGAAGCGAATCAAGTTCATCGTTCACCGCATGGAGAACGCCATCGCGAACCACGAGTTCGAGAAGGCGCGCTTCTACTCGGACGAGGAACGCAAAGAGCGCGAGAACCTGCGCGCTCTTCGCGAAAAATATCATCTGGACGAATCTTCCACCGGCGTAGTCGGCCGGGAAGACATCGAGGACGTGGTGTCCCGCTGGACGGGCGTCCCGATCATGTCGATCAAGGAAGAGGAGTCGCAGAAGCTGCTCCGGATCGAAGAGGAGCTGCACAAGCGGATCATCTCGCAGGATAAGTCGATCGTGGCGTTGGCGCGAGCGATACGCCGCAGCCGCGCCGGTCTGAAGAGCCCGAACCGGCCAATCGGATCGTTCCTGTTCCTGGGACCGACGGGCGTCGGCAAGACCGAAGTGGCGCGCACGCTGGCGCAGTTCATGTTCGGCAGCGAGAAGTCGCTAGTGCGCTTTGACATGTCGGAGTTCATGGAGAAGCACTCGGTCTCGAAGCTGATCGGTTCGCCTCCGGGATACGTAGGGTACGAGGAGGGCGGCCAGCTGACCGAGCGCGTGAAGCGGGCTCCTTACTCAGTCGTCCTGCTGGACGAAATCGAGAAGGCACATCCGGACGTGTTTAACATCCTGTTGCAAGTATTTGAAGACGGCCAGTTGACTGACGGACTCGGCAACACGGTGGACTTCAAGAACACCATTATCATCATGACCTCGAACATTGGGGCACGGCACCTCCAGAGACGCGAGGGCCTGGGCTTCCAGTCGACGAAGGAAGAGATGGTGTCGGAGAAGGTCGAAGACCTCGTCAAGAATGAAGTCAAGCGGACTTTCAACCCCGAGTTCCTGAACCGCCTGGACGAGATTATCCTGTTCATGGCCCTGAGCGAGGTGGACCTGATCCAGATCCTGGAACTCATGGTCAGCCAACTGAACCAGAACCTGGCGCAGCGTTCGATCACGGTCACCGTGACCGACGAAGCGAAGAAGTGGATCCTGAACCAGACTCTCACCGACCGCAGCTACGGCGCACGTCCGTTGAGGCGCGCGTTGCAGAAATATATCGAGGATCCGCTCTCGGAAGCGCTGATTCAGGGGACGATTACGACGCGTCCGGCGTTCATCGAGGTCTTTCTGGATGGAGAGAAACTGTACTACCGTCCGGTGGATTCGAAGGAGACCGAGGGCGTGTTGTTGTACGAGAACTAGCTGTCAGCTGTTCGCTGTCAGCTCTTAGGCTTAGTCACCGAGCCGCTGGCGAAAGCTGGCGGCTTTTGTTTTTGGTGAGCGTCCAACCAGAGCGGGTGCTTCGACGCCACATTGCGGCGCTCTGTTCGTGATTTATCACTTGATGTCCAAAATCAGAGCGGCGGAATCGCCACCAATTGGACAACCCATCACGGGCATCAAATCTTCCGATCTCACGGAGATCTTCACTGTGCTGCCTGAGGACGCACCAAGCGACGCAATGGTCTGCTGAGTGACCGTTGCCTGGAGATGACCCGAGTCGATGAACGTCGTTTGCAGCGCGCTGCCATTCCACAGAATCTGTGATTGAGGAACAAAGCCGCCGCCGTCCACTGTCAGCATCACAGATTCCGTGTCGCCTGGAATCGTGCCGGGGGAAAGTGCGGTGATCTGAGGCTGAGGAACCGATGTTTGACAACTGACAAACAATCCACTGCACGTATTCCACCCAGCCACCAGTAGAGTCAAGGCTGCGATCAGGAAGATGCGCACCAGGGGTAACGAGGAACGAACGAGGCTTGCATGCATCGTAGCCTCCCCACTTGCCAGAGTGGCAACATTGTAGTCCTAATCGTTGATCGCCTGGTACGCGAGAGTGTGCACTTCCCTGTCGAGTGTCAGGTCGCCAGTGGGGTGAAGTTGTCCCATGAAGATGATAATCATCTGCTCTTTGGGATCGATTTTGAAAAGCGTGTAGAAGAAGCCGCCCCAGCCCAGAGAACCCTCGGAGCCGATTTCTTGCAACGGGCCTTTGGCGCCGTCGACGCCGAAGCCAATCCCGAAGCCCATGTTGTTATCGATTCGGCCGATCTGGTCATGCGACATCAACTCCAGCGTCTTGCGGCTGATGAGGCGCGTTGACCCGACTTTGCCGCCATCGAGAATCATCTGGCAGAAGCGGGCGTAGTCCGGTACGGAAGAGACAAGACCGGCGCCACCAGAGAACAGCTTCTTGGGTCCTTTGTACGGATAGTCGGCGGAGTAGACGAAGGGACCTTCGGCGATGGGCGTCTCGGGAAACCGCTGCAGGCCTTTCCCATCGTAATAGGTATAAGCGGTAGCGAGACGGTCGACTTTGTTGTCGGGCACGAAGAAGTAGGTGTCTTTCATGCCGAGCGGTTCGAAGATGCGCTCGCGGAAAAACACATCCAGCGGCTTGCCAGAGAGCACTTCGACCAGGCGCCCGATGACGTCTATGCCGAGGCTGTACTCCCAGCGATCTCCGGGATTAAATAGCAAGGGCTGAGCCGCGAGGCGCTTGGTGCTTTCTTCTATGGTGCCGTCATATGGCAGAAGGCCACTGGCGACATTGCCCTTCTGGTAGAGCGGGCCGAGGTCCTCCTGCCACTGGTAGGTGATTCCGGAGGTATGGCGAAGCAGATCGCGGACCGTGATGTCTTTCGTGGCCGGGATGGTGTAGGGGTCGCCGTGAGCGGGCTTGACGTATACCTTGGGGTTTTTGAATTCGGGCAGGTACTTCGAGACCGGATCGTCGAGCAGGAAGCGGCCTTCGTCGTAGAGCATCATAATGGCGAGGCTGGTGATGGGCTTCGTCATGGAGCAGATACGGAAGAGCGCATCGGTGTTCATGGGCTTGGAGGCCTCGCGGTCGGCCATACCTTGGGCTTTGAACCAAGCAACTTTCCCGTGTCGCATGACGAGTGTGACCGCACCCGCGATGCGCTTATCGTCGATGCTCTTCTGGACGGTTGAGCCGATCCGCTCGAGCCGGTCGGCGGAGAGGCCGACCGCTTCCGGCTTGGCGGCGGGAAGGTCCTGAGCGAAGCTGGCGCAGGTCAGAAGAGCAATTTGTGCGAGCACAGCGACAGCGGTTCGCGACAGTATGCGTTTACGGCTTTCGACGCTCATTTCACTTTGCTCCGTTTGCACTTAGGCTCTGGGGTGTCGGTGAATAAGTGATTCCGAGTTGATCGAACAAAAAGCTGTACATGTCTGCGTCCTGCTCGATCTGTTCATCCAGCGTGGTGCCGAACCCATGGCCCGCGTTCGAGGTAGTTCGCAGCATAATGGGACGACCCGATGAGCTCGCCGCCTGGAGGCGAGCCGTCATCTTACGAGACTGCATGGGATTTACTCGATGATCGTTTTCTCCCGTAAAGAACAGGATCGCCGGATAAGGCGTGTTGTTCTTCACGTTGTGGTAGGGAGAGTAGGCGTAGAGCGATTTGAACTGATCGGGGTCTTTTACCGTACCGTACTCGGTAACGTTGAACGCGCCGTTTGGATCGAGTTCCACCCGCAACATGTCGTAGATTCCAACGAATGAGACGACGGCGCGAAACAGCTCCGGGCGCTGAGTCAGGGCGGCGCCCATCAGCAAGCCACCGTTGCTGCCTCCAAGAATGGCCAGATGCAGGGGCGCCGTATATTTGCGATCAATCAGGAACTGCGCACTGCCAATGAAGTCGTCGAAGACATTTTGTTTGCGGGTGAGGTTGCCGCCTCGATGCCACTCTTCGCCGTACTCGGCGCCGCCGCGAAGATTGGCGATCACATAAACGCCGCCCTGATCCACCCACAAGCGGGTGGGTGGTCCCAGGAAAAATGGCTTCTCGCTGATGCTGTATCCGCCGTAGCCATAGAGTAACGTGGGATGGGTGCCATCGAGTTTCACGCCTTTGCGGCGAATGATGTTGACGGGAACGCGCGTGCCGTCCTTTGAGGTGGCGAACTCGCGAACGACCTCGCAATCGTCAAAATTGACTGGAGATGTCTCATAGAGCCTCGTGCGAGTCGCCTTTCCGGTTCTGCCTTCAAAACGATACCAAGCCGGGGGACCTAGGTAAGTCGAGGTGTAAAACAGCACATCGCCATGGCCAATCGAGACAAACTGGCCGACCGCGGAAATCGGGGGCAACGGCAGTTCTGCTTTCGCTTCGGAAACCACCGACGACCCTCCAGGGATGCGATCGAACGTCTTTGTGTCGAAGACCCGCACGCGGGAGGGGCCGCCGATGATATCGAGCACGTATAGATGGCCGGAAGTCGCCAGGAAGTTTTCGATGGATGCACGACTCGCTTCGTCCCCGCCGGTACCGGAGCTTTGGGGCACGATCACGCTGGCAGATGCGAGATCGAGGTGATCGAGGGGCAAGCGGAGGATCTTACCGCGCGGTGCGTCTTTGCGGGAAAGGAGGTAGAGTGCACCATCGTCGCCCACATTCGCCCGCACGATGCTGTCTTCAAATCGCGTGACCTGGGTCCAATGATCTGCAGAGTCCATCAGGAAGTGCGCGTACTGACCCCCGTCTCCGTTGGCCACGGCAGCGAGCAACCACTTTCCGTCGTCGCTAGTGTGTAACTGGATCTCGGCAATACGGGGGAAATCTTTTCCGATGATGTAGCGATCTTGCTTGGGATCGGTTCCGAGCTGGTGAAAATAGACCTCCTGATAGAAGTTGGCGTCCTCGGGAGGGCGCTCGCTTCCCTGGGGATAGCGCGTGTAATAGAAGCCAGAGCCATCGGCATTCCAGGCGATGCTGCCTCCGCCGGTGGCGAAATTGACGCGCGGCACAACGTCACCCAATTCCCTTCCGCTCGCCACTTCAAGCACGTGGGCGGAGCTGTCTTCGGAGCCATTCTCGGAAAGGGCGATGGCGACGTACTTCCCGTCGAGCGAGGGGACGTAGAAATCCATGCCGAGAGCGCTCTTGGTGTTGGCCGCATTGGGATCGAAGACAACCTTCGCGCTAGACGGGTCGTCGGCAGAGCGCAGGGCCACCAGAACTGGCTGCTGAGCCGTGGGCTGAAATTTCCGGGCGAAAAGGATTCCGCCCGCATACTCAAGATCGTAGTACGTATCGGAACTGGCGGCGACCATCTGATGCAAGCGTTGCCGGATTGGCTCCCGGCTGGAAAGGTGGTCAAGGTAGTCGCGGGTGCGGGCGTTTTCTGCGGCGCTCCACTGTTTGACCTCGGGGTCATCCCAGTTCTCAAGCCAGCGGTATTCGTCGACTACTTTCACTCCATGGTATTGGTCGGTCGCGGGACGCTTCGGAGTGGCTGGCGGTATGGATGGGGAAACAGTTTGAGTAACCGCCGACGCGGCCAACACCAGAAGGAGCATGAAGATGCAGTGGACGTTGCGCGCAAGTGTTCGTGGCCGGGGCAACTTCATCGTGACTTCCTCCGTGGCACTAGTCCGTCCAATTGTACTCAGCCATCTGCCGGTCTTTCCGAAAGCGATCACCCAGTTGTGAAATCAACCTTCCGAATTCCTTGATGGGCCGCCTCAAGCCAGCGGCTTCGAGCGCGAAGAGCAAATCGAGCCATAATGATGACTTCTTCAGCTGCGCAATATATTGCCGACGAGTCTCGCGCAAGGCTCCCCTTTCGTCCTCACTCAGGTCTGAACTCTGGCGGTCAATCACATAGTCGAGAACTTGGAGCGCATAGTCGTGGAATTGGAGATAAGCTGCGAGGAGACACAATTTGAACAACAGCAGTTTGCGGTCAGCGCCGACAAGAGACGCGTAGTCGCGAAGGTACACGGCGTCGCCCCAGAGTAGTTGTCCGCGCGTAAGAGCATGGTCGGGGAAAGCCTCTCTGCGACATCGAATACGGGTAAGGTCAAATAACATGAAACCAAGCCCTCTGAGAAAACGATCCACGTCCCCAAAGAGGGGCTGGTCCTGGTAGAGCGGCGAGAATTCGACTTCGGTCTTGACCCCTACCGTTCCCGACGACAACAGCGTCCGCGCACCCTGCAGAATCTCGAGTTCGCTTCCTTGCGTGTCGAGGTGCAGGAAATCGATCTGATGTACGCCGTTCTTGGGCAGAAACGAGTCCAATGAAACAACGTCGAGAAGTTTTTCCCCAACAACATCCAGTTGGGGCCCGCAACCCTTAAATTGCGCGAAGAACGTCTGATTCGGACGCAACAATGAGGAGCACTCGGGGCTGCGAGTGAGGAAGAGTTTGCGCTGCTCATTCCTGCCGGCTACTGCCGCATTCAAGTAAGTGAAGCGCGATGGGGCATTTTGTTTCAGGCGCTGCCACTCTTCAAGGTCGGGCTCAAATCCGATAAACCGGGCTTGCGGGAAAGCTCTCAAAAGCGCGCTGGACGTCTCTCCACGAGCTCCACACATCACGTAGGTAATTTCGGGAACCAAGGCGCCGAGAGCAGCCAAGGGACGGGACTGGTATTTCAGGACTGGCATGCCACGTGATGATAACAACAGACCGTTTTGGGAACATCGGCGGTAGGCGATTGCGGCAGTGCGTGCGCGCATAACGCAGCACACCGAATAGAACACGACAGCGAAAGCATTTTGTGGTGGCCGACACTGAGGTTGAGGCCGTACGTGGCCTCGGCCAGCAGGTAATCCATTCCGAGACATTTTTGGCGTGCCTTTGCTCGCAAAACTTCTTTGCGACCCCCGCGGCTAAGCGTGAATCCTAGTTCATGTTCGTGCCCAGCGCCCCAAACTTCATTTCGCCACAAGGAGTCCTATGGAAAAGGTCAACCTCGCTGACAAGTTTGCCCGGATCACGGAATACTGGAAGCCTTACATTGCGGGGGAACTCAATGGGCAAATGGTCAAGCTCGATAAGCTGAAAGGGGAATTCGTGTGGCATCATCACGACCACGAGGATGAGTTGTTCCTAGTCGTGAAAGGGCGTTTCCGCATGGAATTGCGTGACCGCCACATTTGGCTCGAAGAGGGTGAGTTTCTGGTCGTTCCACGCGGCGTGGAGCACAGGCCGGTTGCCGACGAGGAGGCTTGGATCGTTCTGTTCGAACCGGCCACAACGTTGAACACTGGCAATGTGCAGAACGAGCGCACCCTACGGGAACTGGAGCGAGTGTAGAGGGCCGCGCAGAATTCCCGCATCTGGCGTGACAACTCTAAAGCCGGGAGAACGGAGTCCACATGAGCAGCACGACCACCACGGATCTGCAACTCAGCAACATTGAAGAGGCGGCGCGCGTCATCGATCCGGTCTTCCGCGACAGCCCGCAATTTGTGGATGAGCAGCTTTGTGCCGCGCTCGGGAGGCGCACGATCGTCAAGGTCGAGACGGCTAATCCCATTCGCTGTTTCAAGGGTCGAGGCGCTGATTATCTTCTACGGACCCTCGATCCGAAGGTCAAGGTGGTGTGTGCGTCGGCGGGAAATTTCGGTCAGGCGGTCGCCTACGCCGGGCGTAACCGGGGCATTGCAGTCGAGGTGTTCGTTCCGACCGATGTGAACCCTATCAAACAGAGAAGAATGGAATCGCTGGGAGCAACCGTCACGGTAATCGGGGCGGACTTCGAAGCGGCAAAGCAACATGCCCGGCAGCGCGCCGAGACACAATCGGGATGCATGTTCGTTGAAGATGGCGGGGATCCAGCGGTCAGTGAGGGAGCCGGAACGATCGGCATTGAATTGTTGCGCATGGGGAATGTCGACAGCGTTGTGGCGCCGATTGGCGACGGAGCCTTGATCACTGGCGTGGCTAGGTGGGTGAAGCATCACTCCCCGAAAACAAAGATCATCGGGGTCTGCCCCACGGGGTCGACTGCGATGCTGCAAAGCTGGCGCGCGGGAAAGGCAATTGCTAGCGAATCAAATACCATCGCGGATGGGATTGCGGTCTCAGCTCCGGTGGCGAGATCGGTGGAGCGGATGCAGGGGTTTGTAGATGACATCGTCCTGGTGGACGACGCGCAGCTTCTGGACGCGATGCGACTCGCCGTTGCCACACTGGGCATTATTCTTGAGCCTTCTGGCGCTGCGGGGCTGGCCGCCATTCGAGCGCATCAGCTTCCCGGTGATCAATTGGCTACGATTTTGACGGGCGGCAATATCCATCCTGACTTACTGTCCAAAATCGCGCTTTAAATCGGGTCTGGTGTCGGAGCCCCGGCCCGCGACCGGACCATTTGGGATTCGAAGGTCACCTGCAAAAGCTGATATCTTTGAGGCCGTTCTCCATCCAACCCATGCCCGTGGAACTCATGGTCTACACAGCTTTCTGGTGCCCCGACTGCCGTATTGCCAAGCGGTTCCTGGCAGAGCACAACATTCCATTCAAAGAAATTGACATCGAAACCACGCCCGGCGCGGCGGAAGAAGTGATCAAGCAGACTGGGAAACGAGCCATCCCACAGTTTGTAATCGACGGGGAATGGGTGCAGCCCTACCGCGTGGGCGAGGGCTTCCTATACGACGAGATGGCGAAACGGCTGGGCGTGAAGTAGGTAGCCGGTCCTCCGAGATCACCTGCCCACACGATGGACCCAGACTAGCGAGCCCTAACGCGCGGACGTGGGCACCCGGGAGCTCCCAGGCTTCGCAAAGGGCGCAAAAGGCTGGGCCACCCCGGCTCTCTTTCAGCCGACTCAGGCAACCGCGGGCATGCCGGCCGCACGAAGGTCCCCCCTTTGGGCTACATTCCTGTGTAACTCATTGATACTCGGACGGTTTCCCCGGTACATTGCCTTCCGTGCCTAGGGGAAATTCGCGCCAGGCTGCAAGATAGGTCGTGCAAGAACTGCCCCGGGCCCTTATTTCTCCTCCAGCAAGTGCCGGCAGTGCCAAACCACTATGTCTGAGCAAGAATTGAAGCCTGAGGTCGACCAAGCCGCCGAGAGCTGGACCTGGCTCGTAGAGGCAGCGGCTGCACTGCTGCTGCTGGTTGGAACCGCCGTCGCTCTGCACTATTACGCGCCCAGCACCAGCGCTCCGGACCTGCAAAGTGAAGTGCGCGAGCTGAACGACCAACTGCAGCAGATGAAACGGGAGCAGGCCATGCCGGTCATGGTCCTGAACCGTTATCGAAATTCGATTTGTTACGTGTTCGGTGTGTACCAGGTGGGCTTCCCGAACCAGGCGCCGCGTTTGCGGGCGCGCGTTTCCGGAACTGGTTTCGTGGTGGCAAAGGGGCTCCTTGCGACCAACCGCCACGTCGCAGAACCATGGTACGGAGATTCCGAGGCAGATGCCCTCATTCGCCGGGGTGCGACTCCCACGCTGGAAAAACTAGTCGCGTTTTTCCCGGGAGCGCCGGAGCCATTTGAAATTACGCCGACGGTTGTTTCCGCACACAGCGATCTAGCAATCTTGCACATGGACTTCAACCCCATAACACGCGGGCTGGCCCCGCTTCCGTTGTCGACCACTCCAACGCCACCGGGAGAACTGGTGACCGTGATCGGCTACCCAATGGGCGTCGCGGGCATGGTGGCGAAGTCGCCGACCGAAGTTTACGAACGTCTGGCGTACCGGCATGACGACATCAACGCCGCGAGCGAGCTGGCGGCCCTGTCGCTGATTCGTCCTTCCGCAACGGTGGGCCACTTGGGCGATGCGGTGGGCGACAAGCTGATCTATGACGCTCCTACGGCGCACGGTGGCAGCGGCGGTCCGGTGTTCAATTCATCGGGACAGGTGATCGGGATCAACTCTGCCTATATCGACGGGTTTTCGGGCGGGACGCTGGGAATCTCGGTTGAGGCGTTGCGGCCGTTGATCGAGGCAGCCGAGAAAAGAGTTCCTGCCAGCAACATGCAAGTCGTACCTGCCCGGATGAAGAACTAGGCGCTTCGCACGCTCCCAACCTAATCTTGGAAATCGCTGCCGCCGTGACCGCGACGGAGCTCTGATTCGTGCCCGGGCGCGTGCAACTCAGTGTAAAACACACCCGGTCCACTTCCGGGTAACGGTTTCTTCCCTAGCTGCTTTGGAATCGTTTAAGCCATCCCTGTTCGCGCACGTGCTCTTCATGCAAGCGTCGTAGGCGCGCCGCCATCACACCTTGACGTCCAAGATAGCCGAGCAGTTTTCGCGAATCGCTTCGCTCGACGACGGGCAGTCTCCCGATATCGTTGTGAAGCATTTTCTCCGATGCCTCGGAAATTAACTCATCCGGGAAAGTAACGATCAAGTCCCGGGAGCCGGCCTCTTGTACCGGGATCGCGCCATTCGGATCCTGGTCCAGCGCGCGCAGGATGTCTCCGCGAGTGATAATGGCAACAAGCTTCCCTTCGGAATCAACGATAAACAGTGCTTCGTGTCGACTCACATCCTGATCGTGCTTGGCGATGCGTTCGGCGAGCTCGGCGACGCGCATAGTGGCGGGAATGGTCGGGACGTTCGTGTCCATCGTTTCGGCGACGGCGACCTGTTGCATCACGTCGGTTTCATAGTCCTGATGGATGCGCAGCCCACGACGCGCGAGCTTTTCGGTCATGATGGAAGAAGTGGGCATGAAGAGCATGGCCACACCGTCGGCAATGACACTCACCAGCATCAGCGGAAGGACCGCGTTGTAGTCGCGGGTAATTTCGAACGCGAAAATGATGAAGGAGAATGTGGCGCGCGAGGCCGCGCCAAAGACCGCGCCCATCGCAACCAGCGCGAACGCCCCGGCCGCCAGATGGGAAGACGGAAAGAGGCGGTTGATGAGCATGGCGAAAACGCCGCCCAGCGCGGCACTCGACATGAACATGGGAGCGAGCAGACCACCGGAGGTTCCAGAGCCAAGAGAAATCACCAGGGCGGCGGCCTTGGCAACCAGCACAACTAATAAGAGCTCGAGCGCGAGCTGTGCGTTCAGGATGTCACCGATCGTGTCGTATCCGACGCCGAGTACGCGCGGGACGAAGTAGCCGATAATGCCGAGCCCGAGCGCGCCAATCGCTGGCCACCAGAGGTCATCGATGGGCAGCTTTTCGAATTGATCCTCTACCCAATACAGCAGTTTGCTGAATCCAACAGCAGCAAGACCGCACAACCCACCCAGGAGCAGATAGCAGGGCAAGGCCCGCGGAATGCCGAAGTCCATGGGTGCGACGGTGAACATCGGGCCAACGCCCAGCAGTTGCATGTGGACGGCGGTGGCCAGAGTACTAGCGATCACGAGTGGGATGAACGATCGCGACTTGAACTCAAAGAGGAGAAGCTCGATCGCGAGAATCACGCCCGCAATTGGAGTGTTGAAGGTGGCCGACATGCCCGCGGCCGCGCCGCACGCCAGGAGCACTTTTCGCTCCGAACCGGTGGTGTGAAACAGCTGGCCGACCAGCGAACCAACCGCGCCTCCGGTCTGGATGATCGGGCCCTCGGCGCCGAACGGACCTCCCGTCCCAATGGCGATGGCGGCTGAAATGGGCTTCAGTATGGCTACGCGCGGCTCAATGCGGCTGCGGTTGACGAGGACCGCTTCCATGGCTTCGGGAATGCCGTGGCCCTTGATCTTGGGCGTGCCGTACTTGGCCATGAAGCCGACGATGATTCCGCCGATTACCGGCATCAGGATCACCCACGGTCCGAGGTGGTTCAGACGAGCGCTGACGAACGTGGCATCCCACCGGTGGAAGAAGACCAGGTTGGTAAACAAACCGATCAGCTTGTACAGGAGAAATGCGACCAAGCCGGCAACGAGGCCGATCCCAGCCGCCAGGACAGACACGAGCACGATGCGGAACTGGGCGGGCTGCGCTTTCGCCGGGGGAGTCAGAGGACGGGCCCCATCAGTGCCGAGAGGAAGCAAAGAATCGCCAGGACGGGTGGCGGAAGGAACCGTTCCGCCGTCTCCGTTGCGAGATTTACCTGCGGGCATGTTTTAGGTAGATCGTCTCCTCTTCCGAACGGCCACCGGTGCATGAAAGCCGTTGGAGTTTCGGGCTCCTCGCATCGCTCGACGGAGTGCTGTCACCAACGCTGGACCGGCCGAGCGCAACTCAGCGCGGTGGTGCAGCGACAGGTCGCGCAACACCTTCTCACCTTTGGACGTGAGCGCCAGCAGTACCTCGCGACGGTCGTTCCCGCCGCGCTGCCGGCGGACGTATCCGGCGGCCGAAAGGCGGTTCACCAGTTCGACCGCACTGTGGTGCTGAATCTGCAGACGCTCCGCTACCTCGCCGATCGTAGGGCGTTTTCCCGGGGGCAGCCCCTTGAGGCTCAGCATGAGTTGGTGTTGTCTTGGCTCCAGGCCCGCGGCACGGGCGGCTTGTTCGCTGAAAGAGAGGAAGCAGCGTATCTGATAACGCAGCTCCGCCAAAGAACTGTAGTCCGACAGGGTGAGTGTTTCCATGCCGCGGATTATATCGTAGCAAGACAAGAAGCACGTATATATCGTAACACGATGTGTCAGGCACGGCGACCTTGCATTCCGTTTAGTTCGAAAACTTGGACGCTCCTGCTCCCGAGGCTGGCTTGGACGGTCTGGGACGCGTAATTTACAATCCTCCGTTCCCTAATTTCTGCGCTTTTGGAGAAACGATTGATTCGGCGCTATACGCGTCCCGAAATGGGACGAATCTGGAGCGAAGACAACCGCTTCCGCACCTGGTTGACCGTAGAGGTCGCGGCTACCGAGACGCTGGCAGAGGCCGGCCTCGTCCCCAAAGACGCAGCGAAGGCGATCCGGGAGCGCGCTGACTTCAAACTGGAGCGCATCCAGGAGATCGAGGCGGAGGTGCGGCACGATGTGATCGCCTTCACCACGGCGGTGGCGGAGATCGTCGGACCGGACGCCCGGTGGTTCCACTACGGACTGACGTCGAATGACGTCGTCGATACCGCGCAAGCGCTATTGATCAAGCAGGCCTCGGACATCATTGCGGAGGATCTCGAGCGACTGGCGGAAGCGCTGAAACGCCGTGCGTGGGAATTTAAAGACACACCCCAGATCGGGCGAACGCACGGCGTCCATGCGGAACCTATCACGTTCGGGTTCAAGCTGGCGAACTGGTACTCGGAGACGCAACGCAACATCGCGCGCTTCAAGGATGCAGCCGAGGGTATGCGTGTCGGGAAGTTCTCCGGAGCCGTGGGAACGTTCGCACATCTGTCTCCGGAACTGGAAGAGAAGATCTGCGCGCGCCTGGGGCTGAAGGCGGCGGACATTTCGTCGCAGGTGATCCAGCGGGACCGCCATGCGCACTACGTGTCGACCTTGGCGGTCATCGCGTCAACCCTGGACAAGATTGCCACCGAGATCCGGCACTTGCAGCGGACCGAAGTCCGGGAAGCCGAGGAATTCTTCAGCGAGAAACAGAAGGGATCGTCGGCCATGCCGCACAAGCGGAACCCGGTGACGTGCGAGCAGATCAGCGGCTTGGCCCGGGTCGTGCGGTCGAATGCCCAAGCCGCGTTCGAGAACGTGCCGTTGTGGCATGAACGTGACATTTCGCACTCGTCGGTGGAGCGGGTCATTTTGCCGGATTCGACTACGCTGGTGGACTACCTTCTGCAGAAGACGACCAACCTGATCGACACGATGTTTGTGTATCCGGCCCGCATGATGGCGAACTTGCAGAGTACACGCGGGCTGGTTTTTAGTGGCCAGTTGCTGCTGGACTTGGTGGAGCACGGGGTCTCACGGGAGGACGCTTATCGCCTGGTCCAGGGACACGCCATGCGTGCGTGGAAGGAAGCCCTGGACTTCCACGAACTCGTTCTGCAAGACAAGCGCATTACGAGCCGCGTTCCTGCGAAGCAGATCGAACATGCCTTCGACCTGAATCGACAACTAAAAAATATCGACAAGATCTTCGCGCGGGTTTTCAGAGAAAAGAAATCACCCGATTCCTCGGCGCCCCGGCCAAAGGGAGGGTGGAAGGCTGCAGGCGGCGGTGGGAAAAAGTCAGGAAAACGCCCTAGATCCCCCCGATCATAGCGACGGCAGCGAAACCCACACTTTGCTCCCCAAGTGTTCCCTGTTCCGATAACGAGCGCGCAGGGATGTAACCTACTGGATTTACACTACTTATTGGAATGCCAGGAAATTCGGATTTCAGGCATCTCGAAGGACGGAAGCCTCATCCAACAATTAACTGAACGGTTAGTTAATTAAAACTTTACGTTGTATGAGGATGGAGAAGATCGCCATGAAGAAGAAGAAACTGATCACTGGGATTTCCGCTTTGGTGTTGGTGGGTTTACTGAGCGTCAGCATGGTCGCGCAGACGAACAGGGCAGCGCGCTACGACACGACTGTACAGACCGCCGTTTCGCAGAAGCTGGCACAGAACGACAAATTTCATAACGTGACGTCGGCGGTAGAAGACGGCATCGTGACCCTCACGGGCACGGTCGATGTCTACCAGGATAAGTTGGACGCCGCGAAAGCGGCGAAGAAGATCAAGAACGCACAGGGCGTCCGCAACCTGATTACGGTTGCAGGTCCGGCGGTGACCGATGCGCAGTTGCGCGAGCAGCTCTCCCGCAAGCTTTATTTCGATCGGGTGGGTTGGTATGACAGCGCGTTCAACTACTTCACGCTGAGCGTGAAGGACGGCGTGGTCACGCTGGGTGGCCAAACATACAACGACGTAGGCCGCGACTCTGCCCGGGCGCTGGTGCAGCGCATGGAGGGTGTGAAGGACGTCGTGAATGAAGTGAAGGTGTCGCCGGTGTCGATGTTCGACGACAATATTCGCCGGCGTGCGGTACGCGCGATTTACGGCTCTTCGACGCTAGGCAAGTACGCGATTGATCCAGCGCGACCGATCCGAATCATCGTGGACAACGGCCACATCAGCCTGTACGGAACGGTGATCAACGAGATGGATAAGCAGATCGCCGGGATGCGGGCCAACCAGATACCGGGGGCCTTTAGCGTCCAGAACAACCTGGTGGTCGAGAACGGCTCGAAACAAGGCTTGTAAACAGGTCCACTCCTCTCTCACAGGTACGGCGCAAGCCGTGCCTGTTTTTTTGGAGAAAGAGTCGGTCATTCCTAGCCACCGTGAAAGCAAAGAAGGAAGTAGGGACACAGGTCCCTCGCCTGCGTCCGGCTGGCGCCTCACTCCGCTCGGGATGAGAGTTGATTTTTGCGGAATTGTGAACTTAAGCGGCCCGCGGCGATCGCTCACAATCGATTGATCAGGGAGGCGACATATCCTGCACCGAACCCGTTGTCGATGTTGACCACACTGACATTCGACGCGCAGGAATTCATCATTCCCAGCAATGCTGCGAGGCCTTTGAAGGACGCCCCGTAACCGACGCTCGTCGGCACGGCGATCACCGGCACTCCCACCAGTCCCCCCACCACGCTCGGTAATGCCCCTTCCATGCCCGCGCATACGATGACCACGCGCGCCTTGGCTATCACTTGGCGATTGGCGAGCAACCGATGGATGCCGGCGACACCGACGTCATACAAGTGCTGTACCTCGTTGCCCATCAACTCCGCCGTGACGACCGCCTCCTCGGCAACGGGAATGTCGCTGGTCCCGGCCGAGACAACGGTGATGACACCCTTCCCGTAAGTCTTCGCATCCCGCTGCAGCACGATGGCACGCGCCGTCTCGCGATACTCTACGCCGCGAACTTTCTTCTTCACCGCTGCGAACTGTTTCGCGTCCGTGCGGGTGGCCAGCACATTCCCACCATGTTTCGCGAGCTTGGCAAAGATCGCCGCGACCTGCGCGGCCGTCTTGCGCTCCCCCAGAATCACCTCGGGCATTCCAACGCGCAGCGCCCGATGATGATCGACCTTCGCAAAACCAAGATCCTCGAACGGCATATGCCGGAGGCGAGCGACCGCGTCATCGGGAGAAACCTTGCCCCGGCGGACTTCTTCAAACAATTTCCGAATCGAATCAGCGTTCAAGCGGCAACCAAGCACTCAGCAATTCAGCATTCAGCCGAGTCCGGTTTCAAGATTAGCATTCTCAGGTTGAGCGTGTTGGACAACTGGCGAGGGCATCCGGCAAAAACGGTGGCCTCGGAAAACAACCACGACCATTGCGGCGGCGCCTTGCATTTCCTGCATGGTTTCGTGCGGTGTTACGATATCGGCCTATTCCCGGCCCAGATATCGCAATTACAGATGACAAGCTGATTGAAGGGACGCAGGTGTCCCCGAAGTGCATGCTTTATCCCTTCGACCGGCTACGCAGCGACTCCGTTCGCCAGGAGGATGTCGTGCACTGGACTCAGATCTACGATCCGCTTGGTCACTGGTGGCTTTCCACGCTGGTTGCGGGTCTTCCCATCGTCGTACTTTTCGGATTGCTGGCGGGGCTCAAGGTCAAGCCCCACTGGTGCGCCATCGGTGGCGCCGGCACGGCCGTATTGGTAGCGATCACCTTCTTCAAGATGCCGCCAGCGCTGGCCGCCATCAGCTTTGGATACGGCGTTGCCTTCGGCATATTGAAAATAGCGTGGATTGTCCTGGCGGCGGTATACCTCTACGACATTTCGGTGGAGACCGGGCAGTTCGAGATCATGAAAGAATCGGTCGCGGGCATCACTGCGGATCGCCGCCTGCAAGTCTTGCTGGTCGCGTTTTGCTTTGGTGCATTCATCGAAGGAGCCGCCGGTTTTGGGGCGCCTGTCGCGATCGCGGGTGCCTTCATGATCGGGCTTGGGTTTAAGCCCTTCCACGCAGCCGCGTTGAATCTCATTGCTAATACCGCTCCGGTCGCGTGGGGTGCGATCGGAACGCCCGTGCACACGCTCGCGGCGGTCACCGCTCTGCCCGAGTCCGATCTCAATGCCATGATTGGCCGGATTCTGCCGTTTACGGCGATCATTGTGCCGTTTTGGCTGGTGCGAACCATGGTCGGCTGGCGGGAAACGTTCGAGGTACTTCCTGCCATCCTGGTGGTGGGCATCTCGTTCGCTCTGACGCAATTTCTTTGGTCGAACTACGTAGACAGCAACCTCGTCGACATCATGGGAGGCGTGGCCTCGATCGTCGCAGCCTTGATTTTTCTACGTTTCTGGAAACCCAAGACAATATGGCGCTTCGACTATGACGAAACGGTGTCCACTCTGTCACCTGCGCCGGAGATCACCGACCAGGTGGGCGGGGAATGGGCAGCCGAAGAGTTCGATGGCTTCGTCAAAGCGCGCAGGAACACCGTGGGGCAGGTGTTGAGAGCCTGGATGCCTTTCGCAGTTCTGTCTCTGTTTGTGCTGCTGTGGGGGCTCCCTAAGGTCAAACTGGCGATGAATAAGGCGACCACCCCTGCTTTTCAGGTGGTGTTAGCGGATGGCAGAGTTCGGACGGGTCCGCCCGGGTGGGATGTGCCTTACTTGCACAATGCGATTTCTCGCGCCGCGCCCGTAGTGGCGAAGCCGACGCCCGAGGCCGCGCGCTACGACTTCAACTGGCTTTCGGCCACCGGCACCGGCTGCTTTCTGGCAGCCATTGTTTCCGGGTTGCTGCTGGGAGTGCGCCCTCTGCATTTGATGAGGATATTTTGGAGAACCCTAGTGCGTATGCGCCTGGCGATGATCGCGATCTCTTTCATGCTGGGGCTGGGATACGTGACGCGTTACTCGGGGCTGGATGCGGTGCTCGGCCTGGCGTTTACGCGCACGGGGTGGCTGTATCCGTTCTTCGGCACCTTCCTCGGATGGCTGGGCGTGGCGCTGACCGGCAGTGATACGTCCGCCAACGCACTCTTCGGCAGCCTGCAGAGAATCACCTCCCAACAACTCGGCATCGACCCGATTCTTATGTGCGCCGCGAATAGTGCCGGAGGGGTTATGGGGAAAATGGTGGACGCACAGTCCATTACGATCGCTACAGCCGCCACCGAGCAGGTGGGCAACGAAGGCATCATCTTCCGATATGTCGCCTGGCACTCGGTAGCTCTGTGCTCCATCGTGGGCGTTATCGTTCTTCTTTATGCCTACGTCTTTCGATCGGCAGTGCCGCATGGATTGTTATTCGTGAAATAATGCGAGCGAGACTTGTATTTGGCACACAAGGCGGTCCTCAGGAGTCCAACATCTCGATTGCGATCGGATCAGCGGACACAGAGCTTGGTGGTTGTGCTCTTTACAGAGGCCTGACAGCCGAAGGGCGGCACCTGGCGCCCGATCGCCGTCCTCGCAGCTTGTGGACCAGATCAAAATAGGCTGCCCGTGCAGCGCCTGGCTCCTCGACGTGAGTGAGAAAGAGCCCGCGCACAAAACCTGGTGTCACACGACCATCGAGATATGCATCGTAGAGGTCGCATCCTAGCAGGTAGCCCAGTTGCCGCGTAACGTATTCGAATTTCGTGCCGCTGCTGCGAATGCCGTCATCCAGCGATCCACGCACTTCATCGCATTGTTTCGGGTTTAACTCTAGCAGGCGATGCAGCAGGAGAAAATTTAAAGATCGCATCGACTCCGCGAATCCCAGACCTGTTTGCCGCTCTACATCCTCGCGGGTCTGGTCGCTCAGATCACGCAAGTTGCTTTCTCGCACTGCCGGACGGGCTGGATACAGCACGCGTGATCCGAAATAAGCCAATGCGTTTTCGAGCACCCGCCCGTAAAAGAAGTCCGCGGGCTCATCCGCCGATTCTTCGCGCGCAGTGACGCGGGCCGGCAATCCGCGGCAGGCATGATGCAGGAACCGCGCCGCTTCTTCTGCCGCAAACATCATCTGCAACTCATGCATGTAGAAGGCATTCACCTGCGGCAGGTAGGCACAGCCACGGTCCTCCACGCGTTGCAGCATCGCCTCGCGCTCTTCCTCGCTGACACCCTTTCGCGAAAGGAGTCGGAGCAGCATGGCATCCGAATGGCGAAAGTAAACCTCAGGCAGCAGGTCGACGAGGAATTTCGGCTGGGTAGTATTGTGGGCGGAATAGCGATCAATCTTGAGGAACCGCACCAGCCCGTCGATCAGGTTGTAGACGGTCGGCGCGAGATCGGGTGCGTCGGAATCTTCGCGTCGCCACCGATCCAGGCAGAGCCGGTAGTTTTCGTATTTCTCGAGCGGCGTGGCGTTGAAGACGCACACGACGTCGTCGGCCACCTGCACTGCCTCCACCCGGTCGTGGCGTTCGCCAGCCGCACGCCAGTAGAGCGCGTCCACATTTTGCAGGACGGTCAGGGTACGATCCGCGGGAAGGGCTTCTTTCAGTTCCCGGGGCAAATGGCCGGGCGCTAGATGCGACTCCCCAAACAGCACTACGATCGCCGCCCCGGGATGGCGTTGACGAATCTCTCGCAGCTTATCGGCAGCGTGGCGATCCCGTGCACCGATCTTGCGCAGGTCTTCGCGCGGCATACAGTCAAGCCCGTAGATGGCCTCGGCATGTTCACGAGCCGTCACCAGCAATTCGTAAAACGGCTCCCAGTCGTAACCCCAATCGAGTTGAAACCGCATGCGCTCATGCAGTTCGTGTTCTCCAATCTCCCGCCGCCACCATTCCTCCAGAATGTGCTGGTCGCGCGCAAAAATCGTCTCCACGCCCAGAACTACCGGCCGGTCTCCAAGCAGGGCACGCTGCTCGAGAAGCCCGCCGGCGAATCGCTGGCAAGCCGGCAAGGCATGGTAGTCGCCGATCAAGACCAAGTCGGCGATGCGAACCTTCTCATGGACCTGTGTGTTGTCGAGAACTGTCTCGTAGGACCGGTAGGCGGTGCCGAAGTCCTTTAGATACTTGCGGCGTCCGTTGGGATCGTTGGCGCGGATCTCACGCTCCACCCCCTCCAGCGCGTGAAGCTGCGCTGCCGACCGCCGGGACCGCAAGTGAGAAGCATTCGCCATCAATCACTTATGCAACGCGACGTAAGCTTGCTCCAGCATCCAGCGGATGGGGGACCGCTGCTTGACTTCCCTTCCGACGCATCCCTATGCTCACAAGTTGTCAGGCGCATGACCGGAGAAGCTCCATTTGCCTACTTACTCGCCCCAAAATCTGACCGTAGCTACAACTGGGGCCAGTGGCTCACTCTTCCTCCAGCATTTCCTGCAACTCATCGACCGCGACACTCGCGTCAAGACAGTGAACTTCATCGCCTCCGACAGCGCTCTTCGCGTGATCGCCGAAGAGCTCAAACTCAAGGGCCGCAACAGGTTGGTGGCGCAACTTCTGGGAAAGACATCCCGGAAAATTCACGCGCAATCGAACGCCGATATTGGAGCCAACGTCGCGAGCGGATCCTATCCCGCTGATGCGATGGTCGTAATCCCATGCAGCGTCGGGACTCTGGCCCGCATCGCCAACGGCATCGCGGAACGGTTGATCGAGCGCGCCGCCGATGTAACGCTGAAAGAGCGCCGTCCCCTCGTGTTGTGCATTCGCGAAACGCCGCTCAGCAAAGTTCACATCCGCAACATGTATCGTGCGGCGGTCGCCGGGGCGACCGTCTTCCCACTGATTCCGACCTTCTACAACCGCCCAGCGAGTCTCGATGTCATGGCACGCGAATTCGCTTGCCGCGTTCTGGCTCATGTCGGCCTGCCACAGCCCGGTGCCTATCGCTGGAAAGCCTGACAGTTCAACGACATGGGGAGAACGAGACTCTCCTCCGGGGAGACACTCAGTCTAGAGACACGCCGGTACCATCACCAGATAGCGGGCGGACATGTCCAGTTGGGGAAGGAGGCCACAGCAGCGGAACTTTCGATCGGCGATAGCGTAAATTGTTGGGGACCGGTGAGGGCCTTCGGCTGAAAGACCGCGGATCACCAACTCTCGCACACCAGCAGGCAAAGACGCTTCTATTGCTTTCTGTGGCACCCACTTTCGTGCTGGTTGACGTCCACAGGCGATCCGTACTAGTCTGCGATTACACCGGAAAGGAGGTGGTCTGATGACAAGTTCAGATGGCAGTAGTACCAAAAGACCAGGTGAGGTGGCTGCGACTTAGAGCGGTCGCTCTAAGCGGGGCGTCCGCAGCGTGCCGCAAGGCGTGCCCGGATGCTACAGCCCGCACACTACCGGTGAGTTAGGTTTGATCCGCCCGGCGTCAGGTCGTGCCGGGACCCGGAGTTGCCGAAGAGGCCACGTAGAGTGACCACCTCTTGGTCAATCCCAACAGTACCACCGGCGGCCCGCGTGCTTACGTGCGCGGGCCGTTTTGCGTTTGGGCGACCGGAATTCGACCGAACAGGCACTGCGCGGCAATCGGCAAATTCACCATCAGAAATTCGGATTCTCGAGATTTTCATCTTCGACTCCGGGATTTCTGATAAAACCGGCGATCGATGACCTCCGCTCCCTCCAAACGCCGTGTCTGGCTTCGCCCCTCGATCGCCGCCGGCAACGCTATGCAAATCGCCGGCCTCGTTCTCGGCTGTCTGTTGCTGCTGGGAGCGGCGCGGGCTAGCACCGCCGGTCTTGCCGTCCCGGAAATGCTCGTCGGCCTCTTGCTGATCTACCTCAGCTGCCATGCGATCGCGCACTGGCTGGTCGGCCGGCTCTTCGGTATCCCCTTCCGCTCCTACACCATCGGCGGAACCAGCAAACCCGAGGCGTGGCCCGTCGGCCTGCGATGGATCATGGACCACGCGCCGTTCTTCGGAGTGCTGACCGATCGCGACTCGATGAAAACCGCCGTCCCCGCTGCGAAAGCCGCTACGTGGTCCGCAGGCGTTACCTCCTCCGCAGTGGTCCCAACCCTGGCCGCCTTCTGGTGTGCGCATGCGCTTGTCCCAATGAGCAAGATTGTGTTCCTGTTCCTGTTGATCTGGAGTGCAGGCACTATCATCGCCAACTTGGCAGACCCCAGCGGGGACTGCTTCAAAGCGCGGATGGCGCTGAAACACTGAGTAGCAGGGAAATCCTGAAGCACGTTTGGCACAGCCCTCCGCGCCATCACCGCGCTCCCGCCGCTTTCTCAAATCCCGTGAGAATCACTTCTTCCGTTTCTCGAGCCAACTCCAACCCGCCCAACTCGTCTCGCCGGAACCAGCGCGCTTCCTCCGCGTCATCCGCTGGGATCAACTCGCCCGCCACGCGCCGGCACAGAAAGTCAATCAGCACGTAGTGATACCGCATTCGCCCCTGCTCGTCCGGCACCACGCGTTCAAACACCCCCAGCAGTTCTCCCGGTTCAATCGTCAGCCCGGTCTCCTCGTGCGCTTCTCGCACAACCGCCTTTCGCAGCGTCTCCCCGACTTCCAGCACTCCCCCGGGAATCGACCACTTCCCCTGCAGCGGCGCGTGCCCGCGCTTCACCAGCAGGACACGGCCATCTTCAATGATGATCGCCCCCACTCCCACCAGCGGTGTATCCGGATATTCACGTTTCATGAGGAAGATGACCTGACCAACCCGATGCAGCCTTCAATCCAGCGGACGAACGAAACCAACTCCGCCAGCCGACTCACCGAAAGAGATTGCGCGGCGCAAGATCGATGATCTTCCACCCTTTCCCGTCCCAGGCCAGCACCAGCCGCACCGAAGCATCCCGGCGCACTCCCGGACCGGTCCCATCTGCCGGCACCGCGTCAATCCCAACCTCTGCCACGACCGCGCCGAACTCCCCGTCCATCGCGGTTTGGGTCACGCGATATCGCATCCGGAACGAGTCGCACCTGTCAAAAAACTCGGCCATCTGATCGCGGAACTCTGCATACCCCGGCATCCGCCGCCCGTCGAATGCCTTCAGGAACCGGCCCTGCCTCCCGGACTCGAACGCCCGCCTTAATCCATCCAGCACCCGAACCGCATCCGCCGCAGCAAACGCCGGCTGCCCCTGTGTCTGCACGTTCCCGTCCCTCTTCGTATCCTGGGTGAACCCGCTCTCTCCGACGCCCAACAAAGCGCAGCCCAGCACGATCACCACTGCACCTCGCCAGTTCCCGCAAATCCGCATTCCAGCCTCGTCGTATCCGTCCCTGAATTGTAGCTCGCGCCTCAAAGCTCGTAGCTCGGACCTCGCGGCTCTCCGCTCCTGGCTTAAAATGCCCTCATGCGTCTGCTCTGCATCACCGCTCATCCCGACGACGAAGCCGCCTCCTTCGGCGGCACGCTACGCCTTTACCACGACCGCGGCGTCGAAACCTCCGTCATCTGCCTTACTCCCGGCCAAGCCGCTTCCCACCGCGGAAGCGCCAAGAACGACCACGAACTCGCCATTCTGCGGCGCAAGGAATTCGCTGCCTCCTGCGAAATCCTCGGAATCGATCGCGGCGTGGTGCTCGACTACGCCGACAGCAAACTCCACCGACTCGATCTCTACAGCATCGTCGAAGACCTGGTCCGCCACGTTCGTGAATTCCGCCCGCAAGTCATGCTGACCTTCGGCCCCGAGGGCGCCGTCACCGGACACACGGATCACTCCATGGCCTCGGTGTTTGCTACGCTCGCCTACCAGTGGGCCGGGCGCAACAACCGCTATCCCGACCAGCTCATCGATGGCGTCGAACCCCATCGCCCGCACAAGCTCTATTACGCAACCGCGAACTTCACGCTGCCCGACCGACCGCCGGTTGCGTTGCCGCCGACCACCACCGTCATCCAGATCGGCGACTACGTGAACGCGAAAATCGCCGCCTTCGAAGCCCACACCACCCAGGCCCCAGTTTTCCCGAAGGTCAAAGAACACATCCTGGCCCGCGGCCGTGAGGAACGATTCCACCTGGCCGCCACCCTCGAGCCTTCCACGCTCGTTCCGGAAACGGACCTCTCCGCCGGCATCGACGAGCAAAAATAAACCGCAAAGTCCGCCAGAATTTCTCAGCGTCCTCTGCGGCCTCTGCGGTTACAAGCTTCTTCTTCCGCGGGTCAACTCACAGCTCGAAGCTGGCAGCTCGTAGTTCAAAGCTCCCTTCACTTCGCCTTCACAATCTCACTCATCAAATCCGGCTTCGACTCGTCCCGCACCAGGTGTGGATACTTCTCTCCTTCGTGATAGTCGAGTTTGAAGGTCTTGTAGTAGTCCGCGTTTTCCACCAGCAACTCGATCGGCTCGGTCCCACCCTTCGCGGCCTTGATGGCCTCATGCAATACTTCAGCCGAGAAGCGCCGCCCGTTTACCGCCACGATCTTCATGCCCGGCCCGATTCCGGCCTTCGCTGCCGTCATCCCTTCAATCGTGTCGATCACGCCGCCGTCGCCCCGCAGGTACAATCCAACCGTGAACGTCTCCAGCACCCAGTCCCGGTTCCGTTCTTGGCTGCGCAGGTAGTCCGTGGGTGTCTCCTCATAAACCAGCTTCCAGCCGCTCCCCTCGATCCCTCCCAACGGCGCGCCCGGCCCGTGGTTGGTGAGGCGCTCGGTCCAGAACCCGCGCCAGTCGTAGGGAACCACCTGGTTCAGCGTGTTGACCACATCCTCAAACGTGTACGTCTTCAGCGCTGGCGCGCCTCCCGGCGGCCCGTGGAACAGCTTGCAGAAATCGTCCAGCGACTTCTGCCCCTTCGACTGCTGCCGGATGATCACATCCGCCCACATCCAGTTGAGCGTGTCTTCATCATAGAAATCTACGCCCCGCCGCCAGGAATACCACGAGCCGCGTGCCGCGAAATAGAGCTGCGGCGCGGCGTCCGCCGTGTCCTGCAGATTGCGCCAGGTGCGCCCGGGCACGTGGTCGAGCGTCGCTGCCACCCCGGCCAGATACTCGCGGAACACCTCCGGAGTCCACAGCCCGCTGCGTGCCGTCAGGATATTGCCGATGTATTCCGTCAACCCCTCATATACCCACAGCAAATCCGTCTGCATCGGCTGCTGGAAGTCCGGCGTCGACAGGTCTGCCGGACGCCGGTATTTGCCGTTCCAGCTGTGGGTATATTCGTGGGGCAACAAACCAGAAGTCAGTTTGCGATCAGTCTCCTCGACCAGCCCACGCTCCTCGATGCGGCTGTCATCGGACTCGTGATGCTCCAGTCCGAAGTGGGCCACGTGATCACTCAACGTGAACAGGAAGTTGTAGTGACGGTAATGCTGGGCCCCAAACAATGCGCCGGCTTGGGTCACCAGATTCTTGTAGTGATCCCATACTTCCTGCGGAGGCTCCAGCGCGGCCGCGCTGTCGGCCGCCACGTCGAGTTCCGCCGGCGGGGTCTGCCCCGGATTCAGCGGTACCGCTTTCAGGTACTGCCCGGTGAGCACCGGTGCATCCACCAGCATGGTCAGCGACACCGGCGCGAAATGCAGGTCGTTGCCAGCCGCGTTCGACAACGGCAGCGAGGTAGCGTACTTCCACCCGTCCGGAATCCTCAGGCTCGCTGCAAACGTGATGTCGTCTGTCTTCCATCCTTTGGGGTAAAGCAGCACCTGGTTCCAGCTCACAAGGGCCAGCTTGTCGGTGACCGACGACCCCGCCGAGAATCCTGCCTCCAGCGTCGCCGGCGACAGAAAATCCAGGTCCGCCAGGACCTCGTTCTGCCCTGCCGGAACCTCCACATTGATGGTCCACCCATCGAGCAGGTCGCGCCGCCACTTCAGCGTTTGCCCGCCGGCTGAGAACTTCAGGCCGGCCAGATCATTCAACGGACCGTCTGGAGCATGCTCCCCCGGAATCCACTTCGGGTAGTACAGCGTAAGCGTGCCCGGACTCGCGGGAATCCTCAGCCGCGCATGAAACATTTTGCCTGGCGCCTGGCTGGCATCCACCGCGAGAGAGATCGTTGGGCCCGTCGCCGCAAACCCCGCCAGCGCGAGCAGGCACACTGCTACCACTCCCGAAATATACCGACCCCGCAACACGATCATTCAGGCTCCTTCATGCCCCAAGTGGAATCCGGCGGACGCCGGCAAAGGGATGACTATAACAGTGCAGGGGAAACGGCGTCATCTGCGGGTGTCGTGCGTCAGGTCTTGGGTCTTAGGTCCTAGGTCTTGAGTTCTGGGTCAGCTCCGGTTAGCGTCGAGCCTCCCGGGTTGTTGTTTTTTGTCATTCCGACGCCGAGCGTAGCGGAGGCGGAGGACTCTGCTTTCCGGTTCCGCCACCTACTCTTGCGGCCCACCCACGATCTTTCGGTTCGAGCCTCTCTTCGCGTCCTCAGCGCCCGCCTCTGCGACCTCTGCGGTTAAGAGCTTCCCCCCCAACCTCCGAATTCTCCGCCGCTAGTAAGCATTCCCACCGAGCAAGTAGTCCCCGCAACCCGAAGCCTTTATCATGCCCCAGTGCCTTCCAATTCCCATCGCGGCAGGTTCATTACCTTCGAAGGTCTGGATGGCACCGGCAAGAGCACGCAAATCGAAAAACTCGCGAAGGCCCTACGCGCCCGCGGCCTCTCCGTCGCCGTCACCCGCGAACCCGGAGGCACGCCGACCGGCGAGAAGATCCGCCACGTCATCCTCGACTCGGCCACCACCGGCCTCTCCCCCATGGCCGAGATGGCCCTCATGTTCGCCTCGCGCGCCCAACACATCCGCGAAGTCATCGAGCCCGCCCTCGCCCAAGGCAAACTCGTGCTCTGCGACCGCTTCACCGACTCCACCGAGGCCTATCAGGGCGCCGGCCGCAAACTTGGCAGTGAAGCCGTCCTCGACCTTCACCGCATATTGTGTGGCGACCTCCAGCCCGACCTCACCATCCTGATGGATTCCGACGTAGCAAGAAGCGTCGATCGGGCACGCCGCCGCAACCAGAAGTCCGCAAAGCACGCCCACATCCACAAAGACGAGAACCGCTTCGAGCAGGAGAGTCGTGCCTTCTTCGGACGGGTCCGCAACGGCTACCTCGCCATTGCGCGCCGTGAGCCACAGCGCGTGGCCGTCATTGACGCCCGCGGCACGCCGTCTCAAACCCATGCAAAGATTCTGGAAGTGGTGCTCCCCCAGCTGCGCCTGCGAGCGAAAACACACTAACGCATGCCGAAGGGGATAGAAGCCACGTAGCGCCGGCGTCTCGCCGGCTGTCGCGAGAGCCTGCCCTGAGCTTGTCGAAGGGGCATCCTGCCCTCGCCCTTTTTTCTCATCAAGGCGGTCTAGCGCTGCGCAGAACGCGCTCTCAGCTCATGAACCATCCCCCATTCACATTCACCGTCTGCCCCGTCATGTACCCGTTGCGCGCCAGCATGACCGCCACCGCGGCAACTTCCTCCGGCGCCCCGAACCGCCCCACTGGAATGTGATCCCGCTTGGCGTTTGGATTCGACGTCACCATCTCCGTCTCCACCAGCGCCGGAGCGATCGCATTTACCCTAATGCCCTCTTTCGCCAGCCGCTGCGCATAGTAATGGGTCATCCCCAGCATCCCCGCCTTCGACGCTGCATAATGCGGTCCAACCACACCTCCCACCTGCGCCGCCACCGAGGACACGTTGACGATCCGGCCCCACCGTCGTGCCCGCATGCCCGGCAACACCGCCTGCGTCACCAAAAAGGATGATTTCAGATTCGCCGCGATCACCTCATCCCAGTCTCGCTCGCTGATCTCTTCGATCGCCTGCGGACGGGAAATCCCGGCATTGTTTACCAGGATGTCGATCGGCCCCACGCGCTCCTCGCTCTCTCGCACCAGCCGCTCTACCTCGCCCGCCGAAGACACATCCCCCTGGATGCTGGCGCACCTGCGCCCCAGTTCGCGAACACGCAATTCCACCGCCTGCGCATCCTCCGCGCGGCGCAGAAAATTCACCACGATGTCCGCCCCTACCTCGGCAAGCGCCAGGGCAATGGCCCGTCCGATCCCCCGGCTCGACCCTGTCACCAGCGCGACTTTTCCCTTAAGCTCATCCACGGACCTAAGGATACACATCAACCAGCTGCCGAAAAACTGCTCCCAATCCACGGTCGCGTATGGTAGGAGAATGCATGACCGAGGGGAGGAGAGTTGCTCCTGAAGTCACGGTTTCTGTTTTGTCTGCTTCTGACAGCGGCTGCCTGCCTGCGCGCCCAGGAGGGTTCCAGCCCCTCGTCCTCGGCCCAGCCTCCCGAGAAAATAGCGGTCCATCACGAGAGCGTCGTCGTAACCGGAACGTTCATCCCCGTTCCACAAACGGAGCTCGATCGGTCCCTCAGCGTCATCGAGACGGGAGGACAAGAACTCCTTTACCAGAACTGGATGGATTATCTCGCGCTCTCTCCTTCCGTTGACCTGAGACGGCGCGCCCCCGCTGGTGTTCAGGGAGACCTTTCCATTCGCGGCTCGACGTTCGGTCAGACGTTGGTATTGCTGAACGGATTGCGCATGGACGACGTGCAAACCGGACACCATGACCTGGACCTGCCATTACCGACCGATGCGGTTCGACGAATCGAAATTCTGCGCGGAGCGGGATCCACGCTATATGGCTCCGATGCCATGGCCGGAACGATCAATGTGATTACGGGCCGGCCGCAGCGCTCGGATCTGCGCCTGGGCGCCGGCATCGGAAATTTCGGAACCAATCAGCAGAACGGCTCCGCGTCGTTGCTGTGGCGACGCCTCGACACAGAACTCGACGCGGAGCGGGACTTCTCCAGTGGATTTCGCCCGGATCGCGATTACCGCAACCTGAGCCTTTTCTCCGGCACCGGTGCGCAGACTTCGCTGGGACGTTCTCAACTGATGCTTGGCTACAGCGACAAGCCCTACGGGGCCGATCAGTTTTACGGACCCTTCAACTCCTGGGAACGAACCAAGACGTGGTTCGCCGGAATCACGCAGCCCTTAGGGGACAATACCGAACTCGATTTCGCGTTCCGTCGGCACACGGACGAATTTATTCTCTTGCGCGACGCCCCGTCCGTTTATGAGAACAATCACATCGATAAGAGCTGGCAGGCGGACATTCGCCGTCATGACAACCTGTCGCGCAATTCAACCCTGTTCTACGGTGGCGAAGGCATTCACGAGAGCATCGAGAGCAACAATCTTGGCGACCATGACCGCAGCCGCGGCGCAGTCTACCTGGATTACGATGTCCGGGCGCTGAAGCGATTTTCCTTTTCACTCGGCGTGCGGGAGGACATCCTGAGCGCCTCTCACGGTGAGTTGAGTCCAACGGCCGCTGCCGGTGTCTGGCTCAGACCAGGGCTCAAACTGAAGGGCAGCGTCAGCCGCGCCTTCAGGTTGCCCAGCTATACCGATCTCTACTACCACGACCCGGCGAACCTTGGGAATCCTAACCTGCGCCCGGAGCGCGCCTGGGACTTTGAGGGAGGACTGCTCTGGAATTCTGGTGGCCGCTTCGAATCGGAAGTCACGATTTTCCAGCGGCGCGATCGCGACGTCATCGATTATGTGCGCGCGTCGTCTTCGGCTCCTTACGTTGCGGAAAACATCCAGAAGCTCAATTTCACCGGAGTTGAGGCGTCCGTGAGTCTGCGCCTGCCGAGCGCTGGCGTATTTCTGATCTCCTATGCCGGATTGCATGGCGCGCAGGAAACCCTCAGTGGCTTGCAAGCCAAATACACGCTCAGCTACCCCACGCACGACGCAGTGATCGCATGGAACGGCCGTCTTCCGGCAAGGTTCACCGCACGAACGCGGATCGGCGTCCTGGCTCGCTACGCCGCCGATCCGTATGGTCTGTGGGATGTTGCCGTAGCGCGGGAGTTCGGCCATTTGGCAGCGCACTTGGCCCTGTCGAATATCACGGATACCCAGTACGAAGAGATCTCGGGCGTGATCATGCCCGGGCGAAGCGTATTCTTTGGCTTGGACTTCTTCTGGCATTCACGGGACCACCCGACTCATTGACCCGCCCAGAGCCTGACTCTTCCTCCCGTGATAAATTCACCCCGTGCCCTTTTCCGATTTCCACGGCAACTCCGAAATCATTCACCGGCTGCGCGAGATGCTCGCGCGCCAGCACTTCCCGCACGCCATGATCCTCGCCGGTCCCACCGGCTCAGGCAAATACACGCTAGCGCTGATGCTCGCGAAGGCCATGAACTGCCTTCAGCCTCCAACCACCGATGGCCTCCCCGACTTCTGCGGAAAATGCTCGAACTGCGTCCGCATCGCGCAGGCTGAAGACCTCGATGCCCGCTTCGCCGAAGCCGTCGAAGCCCGTGAGAACCTCCGCGAGACCGACAAAAAAGAGACCCGCATCTTCGTCCAGACTCACCCTGACGTGCTCATCATCCCGCCCGACCCGCCCCAGTTGATGATCAAGGTCGATCAGGTCCGCCGTGTAATCGAGACGATTTACTACCGTCCCGGGGACGCCAAAGAGCGCGTCTACATCTTCACCGACTCCAGCTTCATGAAAGAAGCCGCGAATTCCCTGCTGAAAATCCTGGAAGAACCGCCCGAGTTCGCCACGATTTTCCTGCTCACCGAAAACGTCGGTGAACTGCTTCCCACGATCCGCTCTCGGGCCATGACCTTCACCCTCGGCGCCCTGCCCGCCGAGGACATCGAGCGTGACCTCGCGAAACAGCACCCGGAATGGACCGCCAAACAGCGCGCCCTGGTTGCGCGTCTTTCCGAAGGGGCCGTAGGCCGCGCCCGCGCCTTCGACCTGGCGAAATACACCGCCGCGCGCAATCACGCCCTGACCATCCTGAGCACCGCCTTGCGCACCGGCGACCACAGCGAGCTTTTTAAAATCACTGAAACCTACCGCCCCGGCGCCGACGGCCGCGAGAAAACCGACAACCTTCTCCGCACCCTCTATTCCCTGCTCCAGGATCTCCTGTTCCTCAACGCGGGCACGCCGCAGCTCGTGCACAACACCGACATCTTGGGCGAACTCCAGAAGCTGGCCGCCGCCACCGACTTCGACTGGATCGCCTACGCCTCCGACCGCCTGGCCGAAGTCGAACGCGGCCTGCGCCGCAACCTGCTCCGCTCACTATCGCTCGACGCCTTCGCGGCCGCGCTCGAGAAGAGCTAAAGAAAGCTTTTAGCCTTTAGCTGTTAGCTCCTAGCTCCAGAAGTTCTAACTAGAAGCGCGTCCCCCTCGACGGGCCGTTTCTTACCCACCCTCGGGAGCTGGCCGGAAAGTCACCCGGCCTTCGTACAACAATCAGAGATAGCGCCCGTTGGGGGCTCGAAACGATCGTTGGGATTCCCCCCGTTCGGCGACCGCGCACCCGTTCGAAAGCGGCTCCTCAACCCCCGACAAGGAGAGCTAAGTGCTAATGGCTAAAAGCCAAGAGCTGTTCTTTGAGGATTGTCATGCCCCCGTTCCTGTGCTACGGTAAGTGACAAAGTTCACACCGAATTCCCACAATCACAGCAGCGAAGTGTTGTGGCAGCGCCCTCGACGCGCGTGAACAGGTGGTGCCATGAAGGATGCAATCGATTCCATGCCAACGGAACGAACGCTCGAGCAGGAAGGGTTCGCGAACCGCAAGTTGATCCGGCCTTCCCTCAACCGCAACGATCATAATTCCAATCACACTCAGGCCCCCATGGAACGACGTGAACGCCCCGCCGGAGGCGGAGGCGGCAAAAAGACCCCGCCGCCCGAGACTACCAACGCCGAAAACTTCTACTACCAGAAGCA
>CAZXKO010000047.1:0-22317 GCA_964641665.1 uncultured Acidobacteriaceae bacterium | reverse complement strand
CTCTCGCAAGAACGGGTTCGCAAGACGTTCGTTTCAGACGTAGACCGGTGCTGCTTGGTAGCGGAGATCGCTTTGTATCCGGCAAAGGACAAGGCGCTCGAAGTGTCGCTGAACGATTTCGCTTTGCGAATGAGAGGCACGGAGACGGCCACGAAACCGGCGAGCGCGAAGTTAGTAGCCATGAGCCTGCAGCGAAAAGCCGGATCGGGCCGTGACATCACGGTCTCGCCGACGGTGGGCGTCGGCTATGAGAGCGCGGGATATGACCCGATCACGGGTGGACGAACTTCGGGCGGGGTCACCCGATCGGCCGGCGTCATGGTCGGGGTGGGGGGCAGTGGCCCCAAGGCGGGCTCAACCGACAAAGATCGTGCGGCGATGGAAATCGAACTCGGCGAGAAGGGACTGCCGGAAGGGTCGGCCTCAGCTCCGGTGTCCGGCTACGTTTACTTCCCCGTGGTTACGAGGAAGAAGGGGACCGCTCTGCAAATAGAATACGTGATGAACGGAAACAAAGTTGTTTTGAACCTGCCGCAGTAAACGACGGTGCCTGCCTCTCGGTTCATTATGAACAATCTTATCTGCCTGCTCCCCTGATTCCACTGGCGGGCATTCAGTTTCGGGTTAGTTTCGGTTGTGTCGGTGACATTCGTAACTCCCCGACGGTGCTTTTGGATGGAACGAAAGGCCCGTGGGTTGGTATCTTGTCCGGCATCTGTCCCTGCTTTGGGTGTGGACCAGAACGGAAAGAACCATGGTCAAGCCAGTCCTTTGCTTTCTGCTACTGCTCACTGCCTGCGCGCTGGCGCAGAACGGAAGTTCCGATGCGGTGGCGCAGGAAGCCAAGCTCGTTGTCCTCGAGCACCTGTGGAACGATGCGCAAATTCACCGGGATTCGCCCGCGCTCGAGGCCCTCATCGCCGATCGTTTCGTCAATACCGAATACGATGGCGAGGTCAGTGAGCGCGACAAGTTCCTGGCGGACATCAAGGATCCGGAATTCAAGCCGAGCGCGATGAATATTCGCGACGTGAAAGTGAACGTATACCGGGATGCGGCGGTGCTGACCGGGACCTATCACGCGAAGGGAATGTTCAGCGGCAAAGAGTACGAACACACTGGGCGCTTTACCGATACTTGGATCTTCGAGAATGGGAAGTGGCTGTGCGTGGCGAGTCACTCAAGTCTGCTGAAGAAGTGAGCTTTTTAGGCCTCAGCGGTCGTTACTCGCCTGCCTGCGTTGCATCCCACCTTCGGTGGGTCCTGCCGCTCACTCCAGCACGCTGTCGTCGAGTTTCTTTCGGCCCCAGTCTCCGGCGGCCTGCACAAAAGCCAGCACGAGCGGGTGAGGTTTGCCTGGCTTCGAGCTCAGTTGCGGCTGGAACAGGGTCGCGATGAAGAAGCGGTGCGTGGGCGATTCGATGGCGCGGACTTCGCCTTCGGGACCCCGGGCGGCGATGGGAAATCCGGCCTCGATCGAGCACCACTCGTAGTCCGGATTCAATTCGAAATTGCAGAAGAATTCTTCCTGGATTGTGTCCTGGCTATAGAAGGTCTGGAGGTACGAGCCGGGCCGGATGCGGATTTCCGGGCCTATGCCGGAGAGTTTGGGGGCATTGCCGACGCGGTTGGGCACGGCGCAGGCGACCGGGTAGATGATGATGTTTTTTGACCCAGAGTTGTTTTCAGCGGTGTCGGCGTCCTTGATGCCCAACACGTTGCGGGCACACTCAATCACCGCGTACTGGAACCCGCCACAGGTGCCCAGGAACGGCCAATCACGGCGACGGGCGAATTCGATGCCTTTGAGCATGCCGTCCATGCTCTTGTAAGGGCTGCCGGGCGTGGCCCAGAGGCCGTCAAAACTCTCGAGCATTTTTTGCGCACCCGGTTCCACCAGCGACAGCGTGGGCAGCCACTGGGATTCGACGGTTATGTCGAGTTTGGCCGCGGCGTGCTGCAGCGCGTCGTTGGTAGCATGGTGGGAGCGGAATTCGGGGTTGAAATCGCCCAGGATTCCTATGCGAACGGTGTCGGCCACATTGTCATTCTAATCAATGGGACAGGAGCGCAGGGAGGAATCGCGGCGGGTGGGTTAGAAGGAAGGTGACAGAGAGGCAGGTGTTAGGTCTTGGGTCTTAGGTCTTGGGTGTCAGGTCTCAGGGGAGAGGCGGGGCTGCCCGTCGTCCGGGACGTGAAAGGTTTTTTGCCGCAAAGATCGCAGAGTGGGCGAAGAAATTCAGTGGCCGAGGCTCTCCCATGGCTTATGGCCAACGACCAACAGCTAACGACCAACGACGGGTTTTTCACAACCAGCCGAAGTGGGCTACGAGGAGATACAGGCATGCCAGGGTGAGGACGGGACCTCCCCAGATCATCAGCGCAGGTTTCCAGCCGAAAGACGGATCGGCAGAGTTAGGGCCGCTGACGGGAGTCCGCAGCGACGGATCGCCGGCGGTCTGGTTCAGGGTCTTGAAGGCACTCACGTTAAGGGGTTGTAGTGCTCCGGTAGAACTGCTGCTGTTCTTTGCTGGCGGATCGGCGACGCGAACCGTGCCTTCGGATTGGTCGCCGGTGGTTGACCAGGACACCGGGTTGGAGATGCCCGCTTTCAGAAGAGCGGCCGCGATTTTTCCCTGTTGCGTGTTGGGTGAAAGGCTCGACTCATTTGATTCCGGGCTGAGGCGGATGATTTCACGGCTGGAAGTGCGGGCCAGCGTGTCGCTCCCCTCGGTGGTGAACGTGGTAGTGATAGTAGCGATCGCGGGCTGCGTTTTTGGAGCGCGGTTTGCGACGGGAGCTTTACGCTGCAGCAGCCAGAATCCGCAGAAGAACAGATACAAGCCAGCGAGCGCGCCCAGCGCGGCAAGGATGGTCAAAGCGCTCGAGCCCGGAGATGCCAAGTGGGAAATCACGTGCTGCGTCCGCGCCTCCTCGTTCGACGCGGGGAGGTGGAATTCAGCATAGAGGCGTGGGGGGAACGGGGTCAGCAGAAAACGAAAAATCGGACTTACGACGGTAATGTTACCGCGTGCAGGGCACCCACTATTGCTAATCGGCTATCGCGTGGTCACTACGCGTTGTTTCAGGATTTCATCCACTGCTCCAATCGCGGCATCGAGTTCTTCGTCGGTGTTGTAGAAGTGTGGCGCGAAGCGCACTCCCGCCTGCGGCCGCCAGTCGACGAGGATGTTGCGCTTCAACAGTTCACGGCAGACTTCTTCGGAGGCGGGCATGTCGATCGACACGGTGCCGCCGCGTTTTTTGGGGTCGCGCGGAGTGTTCACCCGCCAGCCGCGCCGGTCGGCGAGGTCGATCAGACGGGCAGTTTGACGCTTGGATTTCTCACGGATTTTCTCGACGCCGATTTCGGTGATGATTCTGATCCCGGGCCGGGCTGCTTCGAGCGCCGGGACGTGGGGCGTGCCATTCATGAAGCGGTAGGGAGGATCGGTGTAGCGAGTCGGTCCAACTTCGAAGTTGAACGGTTCCTGGTGTGCGATCCAACCCGTGAACTTTGGTTGCAGCCTCCGGCCCAGATCCGGACGCACGTACAGGTAGGCGACGCCGGGACCTCCGCACATCCACTTCAACACCCCGCCGCATGCAAAGTCCGCGTTTAGCGCCTGAATATCAAACGGAATTGTGCCCAGCGAGTGGAACGTGTCGAGGACGACGTACGCGCCCACCTGGTGCGCCTTGTTAATGATGGCCTGCGCGTCGTTGATGTAGGCGCTGCGGAAAATCACGTGCGAGATGGGGACCACCAGAGTGCGCTCGTCGATGGCGTCGAGCAGGCGCTCGGTGGGCACGCTGATGCCGTCGGTCTTTACCATGTGGATGTCAGCGCCGTAGGCTCGCTGGGCCTCCCAGAAATACATCACCGAGGGGAAGTTCAGGTCGCTGTAAACGACCTTGTTGCGCTTGCCGGAGAAATCGAGACAGGACGCGACCACCGCCTGGCACGTGGTCACGTTCTGATGCGTCGAGACGCTGGCTTTCGGCGCGTTCATCAGCGCGCCGAGTTCGTCGCCGACCTCGGCTCCGAGCATCCACCAGCGTTCCTCCCAGGCGCGCACGCCGCGTGTGGCCGAGGTGTGGGCGTAACCCTTCATCGCGTCGTAAACCCCCCGGGGCATGGCGCCGAGCGAGTTGCTGATCAGGTAGTTGGTGCGCTCGTGGATGGGGAACTCGGCGCGGTAGCGGAGCAGGGGGTCGGACATGGGGACATTGTAAGGGATGGGGGATTGGGGATTTTAGGTTGTGGATTCAGATTGGGGCTGATTTCGCGCCTAAGGTTCGGAAAAAGAGTACATGCTCTGTCCGTTCTTATGCCGCTCCTCCACTTCAGATGGACCCGCTGGCCCGCCCAGAAGCGAATTTGCGTACTCAACTCGGACCGAGGCGGCGATTTCCTGATCGGTCACCAAGGATGCTGTCTGCTCCGCCACCCCCGGTGAGATGCGTGCAGCGAGCCGCACACAGGCAAGCCACAGAAAAGCTGAGGGCCACTGGCCTTTGAACGCCTGATTAGGATCGTCAGCGTTGGTATCGATCGCATACGCTCGGTCTGCCTTCTTCATCAATTCCTGCAGTGTTTTTTCGCACTTTCGATTTCACCGAGTTTAAGGTAGAGCTGGGTCGCTTCCGTGAGCGAACGACCCTGCTGAGAAGGCTGGATGCCTTCCAGATTCTTGCGGCTCTCGTCCAAAGCCGTGCGGGCGATTGTCGGCTCTTGCTCCACGGTCGCGTTGGCCACATTCATCAGTGCGACGAGCCTCGGGGAGCAGAACCCGCTTTGTATAGGATTCGATTGCGGGAGGTTCATTGCGTCGGTGAGAGCTTGCGTTGGGTCTTTCGAACACTCCAAAGAAATCAATCTCACGCGCCGGTCAATTTCGTTCTCCACTTGCTCGTTCAGGGATTCGGTCGGATCGGCAGGCGCAGCTCCATTGCTGGAGCGCACTCCATAGATGCTGCTCTCACGTTTCCCTGCAGGCGTGTCTTGGTGGTGGCCCGGGTCCAGTGACTGCATGCCTTGCGGAAACCGCGTCAGGGCCGCCTGAGTCTCGGTATCCTCTTGCAACAGACTCTCGGCGCGATCCTTGTCCAGTACCTCCAGAATGGGCAGCATCTGAAAGAGGCGCAGTCGATACGCTGAATTGAAAGCAACCTCTCCCTTGAGGGTTGAGAACGCGAATCGAAAGGCCCCCACATTGTCATCGACATCTTTGCTCTCCTGTAACACGACATCAACCATGGCGAGCGCAGTGGCGGGCGGCAGATGATGCCAGAATCGAACTAGCATGGTCGGGAAATCGTCGAGGTGGGGTGCTGGATTCTGGTCGGGCTGCTGAAAGTTCCTCAGCGCTTGCGAGAACACGGTCAAGAGTTCGGGGGAGTCCTTTGGCAATAGCGAGGAGGAGATCGGTCACTACGCCGAAGGGATAGTGGTCTTCGTCGGCGAGTCTGGTTAGCAGCGCCTCGGCCTGAGCAAAGTCTTTTCGCTTTACGTACAGTTTAGCCAAGGCAGCGGTAGCCTGCTTGCGGGGCAGGGGATCGGTTCTTGGCAGGAGTTGCTCGGCCTGCGGGAGAACGCTGCATGATCTCGTTGAGCAAACGGGTTTGCAGCCAGCTCTTCGTGCGGCAGTCGGGGGATTTTTGACACGCACCTTCATCGTCCGGTCCCTGCTCCATTGATTGAGTAGCTAGGAACGCTCTACGCAAAGCCCGGTCAGCTTTGCTTCTATCGCCCCCGGCATAGCCAGCGGAAACTCTCCACAGGACGAACGCGCCCATGTCAGGCTGCAAGCCCGACGTTTCGCTCTCGGCGGCTTAAGCAAGCGCAGGCCCCGCTGTTGTTTCGGCGTGAGTTGGGCCGGGCGGTTAGTTTGTTTTGAGGAGGTGTCAGGAACCTTGCCAACAGCGGCTGTGGCAGGCGTCTGGCTCTGGGCAAACAAGCTTGCGACAATCAGGGCAATGAGCAAGCAGATACGATGGTAGGCATCCCACGGCTGCATACGACATTCGGAAACCTATCCCACAGCGACCCGCGAGAATTATAATCCGGAGCTGCGATTCAATAACTGTCGTAATCAGCGACCGAACCGCCAACCTTTTGTTGTTCCTGTCGAGGAGGCGGAGTCCTCCACAACTAGGCATGAGCTTTTCTTCGCGACGACTTAATCATCCACCACGCCAAGGTCAGCAACAGCAAATAGAGCACGCCACTCACCAGGTTCACGCGCGAGTCCCACCAGCCTTTCAGTATCACCGCACAGATCACCGTGAAGCCCACCGCCGAACCCCATCCTCCCAAAGGCGAATGCAGGGGCAAGGCTTGAAGATCCTCCGGCTTCGTGCGGCGGCGGAAACTCACGTGGGCGGCTAGCGAAACAACCCAAGAGAGAATCATTCCAAAGAATGCCGCGCGGAGAATGAATTCGAACGCGTTGCGCGGAGCCCATTTCTCGAGCACTAAGGCCACGACGATCCCGTAGGAGGAGACCAGCAGGGCCAGGTTGGGCGAGCCTTGTGCGTTCAGGTGTCCGAGGTGTGCGGGGGCCCAGCCGGTGCGGGCCATCGAGAAGAGCATGCGTGAGGAAACATACAGGGCGGCGTTGGCTCCGGACAGTGCCGCGGTGAGGACCACGAAGTTCATCAGGTGGCTGGCTCCGGGGATGTTCACGGAACGGAAGACGGTGACGAAGGGGCTCTCGCTTACGCCGGCACGGTTCCACGGCATTACGCCGACCAGGATAGCGATCGCGCCCAGATAGAGAACGGTCAGCATCACAAAGGTGAGGCGGGTCGCTTTGGCAATTTCCTGCGGCGAACGGGACTCTCCGGACGTCACCGCCACAAACTCGACTCCTCCGAAAGCGTAGATCGAGAACGTCATAGCTAGTAGCGGGGCAAGATATCCGCGAGGGAAGAATCCGCCTTGCGCGGAGTATTGAGGAGCTACACGCCCGGTGATCAGAAGAGATGCGCCCAGAACCACGAACGCTGCGATGGTGACGACCTTCACCATGGCAAACCAGAACTCGAAGCGGCCGTAGGAGCCGACTCCGCGAAGATTCACGAGCAGGAGCAACATGGAGAAGAGTGAGACCCAGACCAGGGGAGGAACGCGGGGGAACCAGTGACCCATGTAGACGGCGGAGGCGACCATCTCGCCGCCGATGGAGAACGCGATCGCTGCCCAATATCCCGCGCGCGAGAGGAATCCGGCCCAGTCGTTGAGGTAGAGGTCGCCGTAGACGCCGAAGGACCCGGCGGCGGGGTGAGCGCAGGCCAGCTCTCCCAGGGCCAGGGCGACCGTCAGGTTGATGAAAGCGGCCAGCACGAAGCTGACGATGACTGCTGGACCGGCCAAATCAAGGGCCGGGGCGGAGCCCAAGAACAGGCCGGTACCGATCGAGCCGCCGACGGCGACCATGGCCATCTGGCCGGCGGTGAGCTGGTGGCGAAGTCCCTGTTCTTCGTTGAGGTTGCGGGTCTCGGACATCCAGCACGTATACCAGAAACACGGGCAATGTCCCAACGGCGCGAGCGAGAATGACCTTCGTAATGGCGGCTGGGCGTTACTTCATTGCTGCGCTTTCCGGGTACTCCTAGAATCACCATGCAGGTTACTCCGCACATTACTCCATGCCGGACCGGGCCGAAATCGCGAAACGTGTCGCGCAAGCGGAGAAGCTTCTCCAAAGAGGCAAAACCAGCGATGCGTTGAACGAGTATCTCCAAGTTCTTCAGGAAGATCCGGAGAATGACAACGTTCGGTCGATGGCGGCCGATTTGTGCCTGTCGATGAGCCGGACCGCGGAAGCGGTCGCGCTCCTGGGAGACTTGTTCGAGCGCCAGGTCGCCCTCGGGGATGCCATGAAGGCCAGCCTCACTTACAAGAAGCTGGCACGCCACGGGAGTCCAACCTGGCAACAGAAATTCCGCTTCGGCCAGCTGCTGGAAAATTCCAACAAGAAGCTGGCCGTCGGCACCTACGAGAATGCGCTCGACGATCTGGCGAAGCAGCGCAAGACGAAAGAGTTGCTGCCGGTGCTGACTCGCATCGTGACATTGGAACCTACCTCAGGGAACTACTTGCGGATGGGAGAGCTGTGTTCGCAGGTGGGTGAGAGCAAGGCGTCAGCGGCTTCGTTCTATCAGGCGGGTGAGCTGGCGCAGACAGCGGGAGCTGATGCATCGCAGTACTACGAGCGTGCATATTCCGAAGACCCGAGCGATCCGCGGATTGCCCTGGCGTACGGAAAAAGCCTCATGGGGCAAGGGCAGGTGGGCGCGGCGATCTTCATTTTTGAGCCGCACGTCATTTCGGGGAATCCGTCACTGGAATTGCGCGACTACTATAGCCAGGCTTTACTCGCGGCGAACCGGCTGCCCGAGGCCGAACCGCTGATCTGGCAACTTTTTGAGCAGAATCCCGGCCGGTTGTCGCAGGTGGTGGCGTTGATCGGGCAGATGATCGACTGCCAACAGGACGCCGAAGCCGTAGCCCTGTCACGCAAGCTGGAACTGTTCCAGCGGCGGCGGGGCGAGCGGCGGGCATTCGTAGCCACCATGCAGGACTTGATCTCGGGACACCGCTCATCGCCCGAGATGCTCGAGTTCCTGAGCGAGCTGTTCAATTCTTCAAATCGCGAAGGCGACTACTGCCAGACCCTGTTGAAGCTTTTCGATCTGTATGTGAGCACGGGGAACTTCCAGAAAGCCGGGGAGTGCCTGGACCGGGCGGCCGATGTGGACCCATACGAGCACGGTCATCAAAAGCGGCTGGAAAGCTTGCGAGGAAAAATTCCTGATGACCGGTTCAAAGTCATCGCATCACGCCTGAGCCAGCTCAACAAGTCAGTGCCGGAGCCCATGCGAGCGGAAGAACCGACGCTCGGCGCAGCCGCCCTGCAGGACTTGATGCTGCAAGCGGAGATCCTGGTGCAGTACGGCATGCGCTCGAAGGCGGTCGAGCGTCTGCAGCGCATCCAGGAGTTGTTTCCGCACGAAGAGGAACGCAACGAAGACCTGCAGCGCCTGTACCTGGCTGCTGGAATCACGCCCCGGTACGCGGGTAAGGCTCCGGCGCCGCCCGCACCCGTGAATCCGGCTGCCACGGCGGGTGCGTCGGCACCACCGTTAGTTGCGCCCGCGCCTGTGGGCGGTGAGCAGGCCGATGTCAGCAGCTTTACCCGGGTGGCGGAGATTACGCGCAAGCTCTATCACCAGAACAACGCCAATTCAGTGCTCGCCACAGCCGCCGGCGAGATGGGCAGCCAGTGGAAGTTGACGCGCTGCGTGGCCGCGATGCGGAAACCGGGTTTGCCCCCGACTGCCCTGCAGGAGTATCACGCCGACGGCATCCCCAACGGCGAGTCGGCTGCGCTCGCCGCGGTGGTCGCCGCCTGTCAGGACCTTGCGGTCGGCCGCGGGACGGTGAATATCGTCGACACGCTTACGTCGCCTGACGTTCAACCCATCCGGCGGCCCCTGGCCGAATTGGGAGTGACTTCATTGCTGGCGTTGCCGCTGGCGGACGGCGATGACCAGATCGGGGTCCTCATCTTTATGCAGAGCTCGGAGCGAAACTGGCACCCTTCTGAGATCGTGGTGCTGAAGACGCTGGCCGAGCAGGTCGTGATTGCGCTGAACAACGCAGGACTGCGGCGGCTGGTCCGAAACCTCTCGGTAACCGACGAGAAATCAGGACTGCTAAAGCGCGCTTCGTATCTCGACCTGGCGCTGGCAGAGGCGCACCGCGCCTCGCAACAGGCCACGCCGGTGACCATCCTGCTCATGCAGTTTGGCCGCAGCGCGGCGATGATCAAAGAATTCGGCGAGCCGGCGGTCGAAGCGACCATGGAACAGGTGGGGCAGCTCTTCACCGCGAATATCCGCTCAAACGATCTCGCCTTTCGCTATGACACCACCACGGTCGCCATCATTCTGGGTGACACAGCGGAGAAGGAAGCGCTGCTCGCGGTCGAGAAACTGCGCAAGCTGGTAGCGAGTGTGCGTCTGCCGGGGAAAGATCAGGCCATCCCGTTCAGCGCGGGTCTGGCGGAAGCTGTGATCCGCACGGGGTATGACCCGGTCGATGTCGTAACTGAAGTGATCAACCGCGCGGAACAAGCCCTCCACGATGCCCTGGCGCGGGGCGCGGGAAGTGTAGTGGCTATGGCCCCGAACCTGGCTTCGGCAGCGGTGGCGTAGGAGCTGCGAGCTATGGGCTGCGAGCTACGACCAAGCTCAATGGCTCTCTCGTTCGTGCCAAGGTCCCGAAGACGGGTGCACAAAGCGCAGCGCTTGACGCCTCGGAATAGGGCTCTGCTGTCACTTTCTCAGATGAGGCTTCAAGCTCAGAGTTCGTGGCTCGAAGCTCGCACGGTTGAGTCCCATCTTACCCGCTGATAAACTAATTAGTTTCGCTTCCTACGTCGGACCTCTTCTATAAGGATTCCATGCTGAAACCGGGTGATATTGCCATCGTAAGCGGCGCGCGTACGTCCATGGGGCGGTACTGCGGCAAACTGAAAGACTTCACGGCGCAGGAGTTGGGCGCGGTGGCAGCCAAGGGGGCGATTGAACGGTCAGGGATCAATCCCAAGGAATTCGATCACGTTGTGTTTGGCAACGCGCAGCAGACCTCAGGCGATGCCCTTTACGGGGCGCGCCACGTGGGCTTGAGGGCCGGGCTGCCCATCGAGACCCCCGCGCTGACGGTGAACCGGCTATGCGGGTCAGGGATGCAGGCCATCGTCAGCGCCGCGCAGATGATTCAGACCGACGAGGCCAAGATGGTGCTTGCAGGCGGGATGGAGGCGATGTCGCAGGCGCCATTTGTGATCCGCGGCCGCGACGGGTTTACCCTGGCACCGGGCGGCAAGCTGGAAGACTCGCTGATGGTCGCCCTGCTCGATTCCTACTGCGGCTTATATATGGCGAACACCGCCGAGTTGTATGGCGAGCAGCAGGGCATCACGAGGCAGATGCAGGACGAATTTGCCTTGCGCTCGCAGCAGGCGGCGGAAGCGGCGTACAAAGAGGGCCGTCTGCCGGAGGAGATCGTTCCCGTACCGCTGAAGAATACGAAGGGTGAGCTTTCGGGTGAGAACTTTACCGAGGACGATCACCGGCGCCCGCAGACCACGATGGAAGGGTTGGCGAAACTGCGTCCGGCTTTCGGGAAAAGCGGAACTGTGACGGCAGGGAACGCCAGCGGAATCGTTGATGGCGCCGCGGCCGTCGTCGTGATGTCGGTGGAGCAGGCGCAGAAGCGGGATCTGAATCCACTGGGACGGATCGTGAATTGGGGTGTGGGGGGCGTCGACCCGAAGCTGATGGGGCGCGGCCCGGTCCCGGCCACGAAGCTCGCGCTACAGCGGGCAGGGCTCACCCTTGATTACATCGATCTGATCGAAGTGAACGAGGCCTTCGCGGCACAGTATTTGGCGGTTGAGAAAGAGTTGGGCCTGGATCGCAACAAAGTCAACGTCAATGGCGGAGCCATCGCCCTGGGACATCCACTGGGCGCAACCGGAACGCGGCTGGTGATCACGTTGCTTTACGAACTGAGGCGGCGGAAGAAGAAGTATGGGCTGGCGACCGCGTGCATCGGGGGCGGGCAGGGGATTGCGATGGTGGTGGAGAGCTTTCAGTAGAAGACAGCTGGCAGCACATGGCTATTGATCAGATCGAAGGCTGGCAGAGGCGACTCGGGTGGTCTTTCGTTTACGCGACGATTGCTGTTATAGCCAGCAGCATCATTGTCTGGACACTGTCATCGATGGAGAGTCCTGGAGCGCAGGGACGCGGCTTGAGCGGCATTAATGTTGCTACCGACGTCTTGGGTCTTCCCCTGGCACCTGGCTGGGTTGTCGTGATGGGAATATTTGGAGAACGGCGGGCCGTTCACGGCGGTCAGATCGTCCTAGTCTGGCCCCTCAGTCTTGCAATCGACTCAGTCCTGATCTTCCTCGTTTGGAAGTTCGTACATCGAAAGGCATCGCGCGAGTTAAGCTCGAAGGGTACGCTGGGTCTTGATAGGTGATCTTTCTTATGGAAATCAAGAATGTCGGCGTTCTGGGATGTGGCCTGATGGGTTCCGGCATCGCGCAGGTGGCGGCGACGGCCGGGTTTCACGTTTCTGTGCTCGAGGTTGAGCAGAAGTTTCTCGACAAGGGCTTTGCCGGCATCGAGAAGTCCCTGGCCAAGTTTGCCGAAAAGGGCACTATCAAAGAAACACCGCAGGCCATCCGCGCGCGACTAAAAGGCACAACCAGCAAACAAGACCTCGCCGATTGCGACATCGTCATCGAGGCCATCATCGAGAACGTCGAGGAAAAAAAGAAGATGTACGCATCGCTCGATCCCATTGTGAAAAAGGACGCGATCTTCGCCTCGAATACTTCTTCGATCTCAGTGACCGAGTTGCTGACCGCAGTGAAACGGCCGGAGCGGTTCGTCGGTCTGCACTTTTTCAATCCAGTGCCGCTGATGAAGCTAGTGGAGGTTATCAAGACCATCGCTACCGCGCCTGAGGTCTACGAATCGGTCTATGACTTCGCGAACAAGCTGGGCAAGGTCCCGGTGCGCACGTCCGATAAGACCGGCTTCATCGTAAACCGACTGTTGGTGCCGTACATGCTGGACGCGATCCGCGCGTACGAAGAAGGCGTGGGCTCGATTCAAGACATCGACAGCGCGATGAAGCTGGGGTGCGGGTATCCGATGGGGCCATTCGCTTTGCTCGATTTTGTCGGGTTGGACACGACCTACTACATCACCCACGTAATGTACGACGAGTTCAAGGAGCGGCGTTTCGCGTCGCCGCCGCTGCTGAAGCGGCTGGTGATGGCGGGCTGGTACGGCAGGAAAACCGGGAAGGGCTTCTACGACTACGCCGACCCGGCGAACCCAGTGGCGAATAAGCTCTAAATTTGCAACCAAGGGTCTCAGACGACTATGCAGCGTCCCGTTTGGGTGACGAGCATCATCATTTTGCAGCTGTTGCTAGGCGCGCTCTTCGCCGGGGTCTGCATTTATCTGCTCTTTCTGATTCGTTCACCGGAGATGAGGCAGACACCGGATTCAGCCGAGGGCATCCTGGGTCTCAAGATCGCCGTCGGCATCATTGCTCCTATGGCGCTGCTGGTGATCGTCGCCGCCTGGGGTATGTGGAAGGCCAGGCAGTGGGGCTGGTGGTTCGCTTTGCTGACCGACCTGGTCCTAATGGTCATCTTTGTGTACAGCTCGATCGATGACGGGTGGAATAACCTTGACTGGGAGATGGTGGCTATGACGGCGGTTCTCGTGGCGCTGATTATTTTTCTGCTTCTGCCGCAAGTGCGACGGTTCTATTTGAGAAGGAATCAGTCCCACGTGCAATCCGTAGCCACGTAAGCGACTGAGGGATGACGGATTAAGGAATCAAGGAATGCATTCATGACTTTCGAAAACATACTCGTCGAAAAGAAGAACTCGATTGCCTACGTTACCGTAAACCGCCCCAAAGTCCTCAACGCCCTCAACGTGGCGACCATGGAAGAGCTGCGAGCGGTGTTTACGGACATCAAGAGCGATGCGGCGGTTCGGGTCGCTATCCTGACCGGATCGGGAGAGAAAGCATTCATTGCCGGTGCCGACATCGGCGAATTGGCCAAACACGATGCTGTCTCGGGTAAGGAATACACGCACCGCGGGCAGTCGGTGCTCGATCTGATTGAGAATCTCGGCAAGCCGGTGATTGCGTGCATCAACGGGTTTGCACTGGGTGGTGGATGCGAGATTGCCATGGCCTGCACCATGCGGTTGGCGAGTTCCAACGCGAAGCTCGGACAACCCGAGGTGAAGCTGGGAATCATTCCAGGGTACGGCGGTACGCAGCGGCTGCCTCGGCTAGTGGGCAGAGGAATCGCGATGCAGTTGGTACTGGCGGGGGAGATGATCTCGGCGGAGGAAGCCCACCGCATCGGCCTGGTGAACGAAGTCACCGCGCCGGGCGAGCTGATTCCGCGCGCCGAAGCGATTGCGCAGAAGATCATCGCCAACGCGCCGCGGGCCATCCAATATGCCATGGAAGCCGTCAATCGCGGGGTGGACCTGCCTCTCGCCGACGGGCTCTATCTCGAAGCGACGCTGTTCGGCGTCTGCTGCGCCACCGAAGACAAGACCGAGGGCACGACGGCGTTTCTTGAGAAGCGTCCAGCGCAGTTCAAAGGGAAGTGAGGGCATTTGGTCAGGATGCGTTTTCACCACGGAGACAACAGAGACACGGAGAACAGCAATTGCGCTGCGGTTTTCTCTGTGACTCAATGTCTCCGTGGTAAAAACAGGCTCAATCCATGCTGAAGTCTCTTCACATCGGTCGCTACGTCACCAAGCCAGAAGAACTGCGCGCGCTTGCGAGTTTTCTGGAGGCTATCGGGTTTCAGCGAGTCGCGGGTGGCGACGGGCGCTCCGCCATTTTCTCAGCGCCGGTCGGACTCCTGAGCGTGAACGCCCTGCCCTCGGAATATCCCCAGCAGGTGCTCGATCATTTGAAAGACGTCAACCGAATGATTGTCCTGGAAGTGACGAATCCGGACGACGTGTTCGAGATCGCAAGCAAGAAGAAATTGAAAGTGCTTGCGGACTCGGCTTCGCCGAAGACTGGTGAGCGTAGTTTCTCGCTGGCATTGCCGGGGGAGATCATCGTTACCGTGCACGGCAAGCCAGAAGCGGCCCCCGCGGCGATGGAAGGGGACCTCAGGGCAGAAGGGAAGCGGTTCGCCATCGTGGTGAGCCGCTTCAACGCGTTCATCACCGAGCGTCTTCTACAGGGGGCGTTGGACGGACTGCGCCGGACCGGCGCCCGCAATGAAGATATCGAGATTATGCGCGTGCCGGGAAGTTTCGAACTTCCCTCCGCCGCACGCATGCTGGCCGAGTCCGGCAAATATCATGCGCTCATTTGTCTGGGATGCCTCTTGCGCGGCGAAACGGCGCACTACGACGTGATCGTGAACGAATGTGCCCGGGGCGTCGGCCAGTCCGCGCAAGACACCGGGGTGCCACATGCGTTTGGTGTGCTTACCTGCGACACGCTGGAACAGGCCATCGATCGCGCCGGGCTCAAGATGGGGAACAAGGGATTCGAAGCGGCTTTGGCGGCGGTAGAAATGACGAGTTTGAAGAAAGCCGTTAGTCGCAAGTCGCCAGTCGTCAGGAATAAATCGGTCGTTGGTCGTCGGTCCATTCGCTCAGCTCAGGGCAAGCTAAGAACGGTCGTTGGCAAGAAGTCACGTTCCGGCGCGCGCAAGCCGAGATCGAAGCATTAGCCCTTTGTAAGTGCGCGCGATAACCCAGTCCATGTGGTTACTTCATGTGTGTCGTTTCCTGTAGACTGGGGTCAGTACCCCCACAACCAAGACCACCCACTAGCGGCTAAGGACCTGCGACTAGCGACACTTTTTCTATGGGAACTCGGCGAAAATCCCGCGAACTGGCACTGCAGATGCTCTTTCAGGCCGATATGGGCCGACAGGGCGCCGACGATGTTCGTCGCACCTTCTGGGCGGAACGAAACGAAGTTGGCGACGACGTCCGCGGTTTTGCCGATGACCTGTTCCGGACAGCGACGGATCGGACCACCGACATCGATGCTTTGATCGAGGGCCACGCCCAACATTGGCGTATGGAACGCATGGCAGCGGTCGATCGCAATATTTTGCGCGCAGCGGTAGCCGAATTTCTGGGCTATCCGCAGACACCGCGAGCTGTGGTTATCAACGAAGCCATCGAGATCGCCCGCAAATTCTCCAGCCCTGAATCGGTGCAGTTCATCAACGGAGTGCTCGACAGCGTGGGGCGGGACCTCGAAAAAGCGCGCGCCTGAGCAGGCGCCTCTCGACACCTTCGGGATCGAGTCCTTAGGACCCACCGTTCGTAAGGAAACAACCCAAAATCTTAGGTCCAATGTGGAGCCCAAGACCGCGGCGGTCGCTGGGTGTTCTTAGCCTACTTAGGTTGCACTGCGACCAGGTCGGGATTGCAGAATTGCGGGATATTGTTGCAGAGACTGCCCTTGTTCGTGGCGTTGTTGTTGGTGAAGGTGATCTGGTTAAGGTCCCCGCCCGAAACGGTGCTGACCACGTGGACCGAGCCATCGCTGGTGCCGACGTACAGCAATGTGCCGTCGGAAGTCAGACTCGCGTCCAAGGGCACCGGATTTCCGGTCAGGGGGATCGCAGAAACCGTGCCGACGCCGAAGTCGTAGATGAAAATGCTGCTCAAGTTGCCGGCCAGGATGTAGGCCCGGGAGTTATCGGAGCTGACGATCAGCTTCAGCGGAGTAAAGTCGCCCTGGCCAAGATTGGCGAAAGAGAATTCCTGATCCGGCGGATCGGGAGCGGTCACGGTGAATGGGCAGGTGGTTGAGTTCGGCTGGGTCAAGGTCGCGGGAGTGGGCGCGAGGGTTTTGATCGCGAACACGTCGACGCCAGGCGGATCGAAGCCGATGGCATGAACGCCATCCGGTAAAACCTGAAACATGGTAGGCAGCCGCGGCACTGGGATCGATGCGGCGATTCCATAGGTCGTATCGCAGGTGTTGAACAGGTTGATCGCGGGGCTTGCTGATCCTCCGGACAAATAACCAAGGGCTCCATTGGCGTAGGGAGCCACTGCATTGGCGGTCCCGGTGAGCTTCTTGGTGAACAACGGGAGTAGAGGCGAATAGACGTACAAGGTCTCGCCGGAGTTGGGATCGCTGGCGGAAGCTTTGCCTACGATAAACGCCTTCAGCCCTTCCGGAGAAAAGGCCGCCGCGGTCGCTCCCGGAATGAAAAGGGATGTCACGTTGGTGGGCGCACCGCCGGTGGCCCCAAAACTGGCGATGTAAACCTGGTTCGGAACCGAAACGCTGTCTGAGACGATAACGGTGTTTCCGTCGAGAGAAACGGCAAGCACTTTTCCGGGAATGTTCGTGGATTGAGGAACTGCGGAGTTGCCCGGAGTGAAAACCATCAGGCCGCCGCTGCTTCCCAGAAAAGCCTTGCTTCCCCCAGGGGCGAAGACAAACGAATTGGGCGAACTGGGTAGGACGACACTGCTGCTGACTACGTTATTGCTGGTGCTGATGGGATAGAGCAAGGGCTGGCATCCGGTGACAGGCGTGCCGGCGGCAGTGTCGCACTGTGTGGTGGTGGCATAGGCGTTGGTGTTCACCGCCGGGCCCGAAACTGTGCCGATAATCGGAGTGCCTTCGAACTGACCGCTCCCGGTTGAAGAGAGGGTTGAAGAGTAAACCGGATTGATCGGTGTGACGCCGGGAGTATTGACGTTGCAACCGGGAGGGTTGCAAGAGGCGACGATCCCGACCGCGCCGGGAGTCTTGGTTGGGGTCGTGACAACGCCAGTGTTTTCCACCTGACCAATAGCCGGGGATAACGAGGTCCAGGTCAGGGGAGGGTTTGTCAATGTGTACCCGAGACGGTCCACGACCGTCGGGGTTACGGTCACGCTGGTTGTGCCACTGCTGGCGAACGTAGTGTTGGTCTCGGCGTTGCCGACCTGAAGATTAATGGACTGAACCCGGCAAGTCTCGAAATAAGGGTTTCCGCCGATGACTACCGGCAGGCTGCTCACGCCGGAAACGGTCGCGTAAATCTGGGTGATGCCGGGCACGACGGCTGTGACGCGCGCCTGGGTGACTTGGTTCCCGTTGTTGTTGGCGAGCTCCGGGTCGTTCGTCGACACCCGGGCTACGGTCGAATTCGTGAGTTGGAATGTAAATGAGCCGACCGTGTTGGTAACGTCCATGCCCCGGGTAAACGCTTGTGCCTGGAAATCCAGGTAGTTCAGGATCCCGGGCGCTGTGCCCAGGGTGACGCAGTTCCCCGGAGGGATCGGGGTTAACACCGGGAGCAGGCTGAGCGTGATGGTGTCAACGTGCTCATGAACCCAGACCGTGACCGGCGAGCTGGTGACGCCATTTATGGTGGCTGTTACTGTTGCCACACCGACGCTTTGCGGACTGCAAACCAGGCCCGTTGGATTCCACCGTCCGGCACACGCCAAGCCGCCAGCCGACGGCACGAAGCTCAACACGCCGGGGTTACTGGAGGTATAACTGGCGGGACTGGTAACCGTGGGTCGGCTTGGGGCGGCGATGAATTGAAGAGTACTGCCGAGATCGAGGGTACATTGCTGGGGCAAGCCCGGGGTCGCACCCGTACAGAGTCCCGCCGCCCCGGTCAGGTTTACGCTGCCCGGCGTGGGCAGCCCATTGAATGGGGTGCTACTCCCGCCGCAGCCGATCAGGGCGCCTAAGAATAGGGATATAAATAGGATTGCAGGTACAACCCAAGCCAACCGACGCATGCATCCTCCCCGTCCGCCCACCCGCGTGGCTGCGGACGAGTCTGTCATGATCCTGGAAAACCCTCAGTGTAGAGGCCGGCCCGGTTTTGGGCAAGGGGTTCCAACCCAGGCGCCTGCCCTAAGATGCGGAAAGCGGTGGTTGACGATGCGTGCCATGCCTTGTTATATTTTAAGGGTTCCGCGAGTTAATTCTGGCTTGCCTGAGTAGCGGGAGGGTTTCATCCCCCGCGCATTTTTTCGTGTGCGTGGTGCCTCCAGAAGATGTAAGCGGCTGAGCTTTAGAAGCAACCAACGCTCCCGGAAGTTGGGGAGCTTTCCTCGCTGAAATGCTTCGCGCGCACCTCTCGCCCGTCGAGAGGCTATGCGAAGCAGAGCTGACGAAACGGAGTACCTCCGAAGTTGGGCTTGGTGCCACCGTCGTCGGCGTCAGTCTGATTGGGAAACCAGGAATCTTCTCTCCGGCGGCGTTGTGCGCGGGATGAGAAACATGGCTGGGTTGCTGTACCAGCCAGCCCCGGCAACGGGAAAGCAGAAACAGCGCAGGTGCGCGTGGGCGCGCCATTTTGGCGTGTGAGCGCAGCAGCGCGCTGAAGGAGCGGCAAAGAGTGCCTACGTTCAATCAATTGGTGCGTTCCGGCCGGAAAAAGCCCCGCTACAAGACGGCGAGTCCGGCACTGCAGTCTTGCCCGCAGAAGCGCGGAGTCTGCACTCGTGTGTATACCCAGACGCCCAAGAAGCCGAACTCGGCGCTGCGCAAGGTCGCCCGCGTGCGGCTTACTAACGGCATTGAAGTAACAACCTATATTCCCGGCATCGGCCACAACCTGCAGGAGCACTCGATCGTGCTGATCCGCGGGGGCCGCGTGAAGGATCTGCCGGGCGTGCGCTATCACGTGGTGCGTGGGACGCTGGATGCGGTCGGCGTTGCCGGCAGGAACCAGGGCCGCTCGAAGTACGGAGCCAAGCGGCAGAAGAAGAGCTAGGAGCTGACTTTTCATGCCCCGAAAAGGACATATCGCTAAGCGTGGAGTCGCGGTCGATCCAGTGTATGGATCCGACCTGGTGACCAAGTTTGTTAACTCGATGATGTGGCAGGGCAAGAAGTCGACCGCCCAGGGCATCTTCTACGAAGCCCTCACGCAGTTGCAGTCGAAGGGCGGCGATGAAGCCTTGAAGCTGTTCAAGAAGGCTGTGGAGAACGCGAAGCCGCTGCTCGAAGTGAAGACCCGCCGCGTGGGCGGCGCGAACTACCAGGTGCCGGTTGAAGTGAATGCCGACCGGCGCACTTCGCTCGCGATCCGCTGGCTCATTACGTACGCGCGCGGCCGCGGCGAAAAGGGCATGGTGGACAAGTTGACGAACGAATTGCTCGACGCCGCCAACAACCGCGGCGCGGCCATCAAGAAGAAGGAAGACGTGCACCGCATGGCCGAAGCCAATAAGGCGTTTGCGCATTACCGCTGGTAAAGCAGCTTTTAGCACTCAGCCGTTGGCTCTTAGCTTGAGCCGCAAGACACAAACGGGTTTGGCTAAAGGCTAAAAGCCAAAGGCTAATAGCTGGTTTTTTAGAGCCCGAGAAAGAAGAGTTGAGAAAGTCGTGGCCAGAACAGTCCCATTAGAGCGTTGCCGGAACATCGGCATCATGGCGCACATCGATGCCGGCAAGACCACTACGACGGAGCGCATCCTGTTCTATACGGGCAGGACGCACCGCATCGGAGAGGTCCATGAAGGCACGGCCACGATGGACTGGATGGAGCAGGAGCAGGAGCGCGGCATCACGATTACATCTGCCGCCACCACCTGCACGTGGCGCGATATTCGCATCAACATCATTGATACGCCCGGCCACGTGGATTTCACAGCCGAGGTGGAGCGATCGCTGCGCGTGCTCGACGGCGCGGTTGCGGTATTTGACGCAGTGCACGGCGTACAGCCGCAGTCGGAGAAAGTCTGGCGGCAGGCCGATAAGTACGGCGTCCCGCGAATCTGTTTCATCAACAAGATCGACAAGATGGGTGCCGATTTCGAGCATGCCATCGATACCATCCGCAAGCGCCTCAACGCCAAGCCCGTCGCGATCCAGATTCCCATCGGCCAGGAAGACAAGTTCAAGGGCGTGATCGACCTGATCAACATGAAGGCGATCGTCTGGAACGACGAGACCCTGGGCGCGGAGTACGTCACCGAGCCGATCCCGGCCGAACTGCAGAAGAAAGCAGAAGCCTTCCACACGCAGTTGGTCGAGACCGTTGCCGAGAACGACGACGAGATCCTGCACAAGTTCCTCGAAGGCGAAGAGATCACCGCTGCTGAGTTGCGTAGTTCGCTGCGTAAGTCGACGATCGGGTTGAAGCTGTTTCCGGTTGTGCTGGGCACGGCTTTCAAGAACAAGGGCGTTCAGCCGCTGCTCGACGCGGTGGTGGACTTCCTGCCCTCGCCTCTGGATACGCCGGAGACCAAGGGCATCAACCCGGAGAACGGTCAGCCCGTCACGCGCAAAGCAGACGACAAAGAGCCGTTCTCGGCGCTCGCGTTCAAGATTATGGCCGATCCGTTTGTCGGCCAGCTGACGTTTATTCGCGTGTACTCCGGGCAACTGAAGTCAGGTGAATCGGTGTTGATTTCGCGTACCCAGAAAACGGAGCGCATCGGCCGTCTGCTCAAGATGCACGCCAACAAGCGCGAAGATATCCAGGAGATTCTTGCCGGCGACATTTGCGCGGTGGTGGGGTTGAAGAACGTCAGTACGGGCGACACCATCTGCGACGAGCGCCATCCGATTACGCTCGAGTCGATCACGTTCGCGGTGCCGGTTATCTCCGTTGCGGTCGAGCCCAAGACCAAGGCGGACCAGGAAAAGATGGGCATGGCCTTGGGCCGGCTGGCGCAGGAAGACCCCACCTTCAAGGTCCACACCGATCCTGACAGCGGCCAGACCATCATCAGCGGCATGGGCGAGTTGCACCTGGAAATCATCGTCGACCGCATGATGCGTGAGTACAAGGTCGAAGCGAACGTGGGCAAGCCGCAGGTGGCGTATCGCGAAACCATCCGCAAGCACGCTGAAGCGGAAGGCAAGTACATACGCCAGACCGGCGGCCGCGGCCAGTACGGCCACGCCAAGATCCAGCTGGATCCGAACGAGCCGGGCAAGGGTTACGAGTTCATCAACGACATCGTGGGCGGCGTGGTTCCCAAGGAATACATCAAGCCGATCGACCAGGGCATTCGCGAAGCCATGGAGGGCGGCGTTCTCGCCGGCTACCCGATGGTGGACGTGAAGGCGACGCTCTACGACGGCAGCTATCACGAAGTCGATTCCAACGAAATGGCGTTCAAGATCGCCGGATCGATGGCGTTCAAGGAAGCCGCGCGCAAGGCGAGCCCGGTAATCTTGGAGCCGGTGATGGCGGTGGAAGTGGTAACGCCGGAGGATTTCGCCGGCGCGATCATGGGCGACCTGAGTGCGCGCCGGGGTCGGATCGAAGGCATGGAGCACCGCGCGGGTTCGCAGGTAATCAAGGCGATCGTGCCGCTTTCGGAGATGTTCGGCTACGCGACCCACATGCGTTCGTCCACCCAGGGCCGCGCCGAATACTCGATGCACTTCGCGCGTTATGAAGAAGCTCCGCGCTCGGTGGCGGAAGAGATCATCGCCAAGGTGCAGGGCACGGCGAAGTGACACGCTTTGCGGGCGTGAGTGAAGCGAATGTTCGCAGCGGTCGTCCCGAGTAGGGCGAGGGACATGCCCTCGAGAGAGTTGCATAGGTCCTTCGGCGCCGAAAGGCGGCGCCTCAGGATGACAAGGATTTGAGCTAAAAGCTAAGAGCTAGGAGCTAAGAGCTGAGTTATGGCGAAGGAAAAATTTGAACGGAATAAGCCGCACTGCAACGTAGGGACGATTGGTCACATTGACCATGGCAAGACGACGTTGACGGCGGC
>CAZXKO010000046.1:0-34198 GCA_964641665.1 uncultured Acidobacteriaceae bacterium | reverse complement strand
CGGGAAGGGCACGGCTTCAGCCGTGCCGATAAGACCCGCCAAGCATGGGGCGTCAGCCCCTGAGGGTCGCTCTTCGTAGGACTTCACAAAGCACCCGCGCGGGGCCGAGACTCCCCCCTACCAGGAATAATGCACGGTGTACGTCATCACCGTCTCCCCGTCGGGCTGGATGGTCACCGGAAACTCCACCGTCTGCGCGTCAGTCTTGTGCGACGCCGTGGACTGGTCGGTCAGCTTCCAGTTGTTCCAGCGATAAAGGTGTTCGACCACGCGCACGCTGGCGGCTTCCTTCTTGTGGTTGCGCACGCGAATCTCAAACGACTCGTCCGCCCAATGCTGGCTCGACTCGATATGGAAGTTCGTCCGCTTGCGCTCGCCGACGACGTCGAACGCGTTCCCGGTGTAAATCCGCAGGGTCTCGTCCTTGGGAGTGTGGTCGATGGTGTTTTCCCCGACGAACTCCAGGTGCCCGTCCGTATCGCGCCGGTAGAAGCGCAACCGGCCCTTGGGCAGCGGGATGCCGAGATGGTTCGCTTCCGAGTTCTTGAATTCCTGCATCACGAAGACCTTGTGATTGGACTGCGTCCCGTAATTCGCATCCTGACGGATCTGCTCCTGGTTGTAGTAACCGTACTGCCCCAATTGCGCGCCGTCGTAGATGTACAGCCGCTGAGAATGAAGCCCGGTTGCGCGGACGAATTCCACCTGCTTCGTCTCCTGGTCGTGCAGGGTAGTGGCCCGCTGCAGAGTGTAGAGGTGAAACTCGTCGAAGGCTTTCTCCTGCACCGCCGGTGCCATGGCTTCAACGGCCACCATGGCCCCGTTCAGGGCTTTGGCCATGGGCACGCCTGCAGCCACGAGCTTGTTCACGTCCCCTGCCATCAACTTGATCTGCGCATTTTCAAACGTCTTGCCACTCTGGTTCTGCATGGTGATCCAACCAACCAGGTCAACCAGATTGGTCTGGTTGGCCGATCCATCCGCGACCACCAGGTTGTAGTCGGCGTGCCAGTTCATGCCGCCGCTCACGTACGAAAGCTCGCCTTCAAAGGCTCCGGGCTTGTCGGTTTCGAGTAGCCAGCTCAGCGTCGGCTTGAGAATGGAATCTCCACTGAGCGCCGGAAACAGGGGCTGTCCCGGCAAGCCGAAGCGCAACACACCGTCGACTTCAATGATGGGCTGGCTGTAGGCGGGTGGTTGCTGGTATCCCTGCGCGTAGCTGGAGCTGGGAACATAGCCGCTGCGCACGATCTTGCCCTTCACTATTTGCCCGGGCTGCACGAGAAACTCGATGGTCTTGCCTTCATAGAAAGACAGGAGCAATTCCTGCGAGATGGGATCATTGCGGTAGTTCTGTTCCAGGATCTGCAGGGCGCGGCCCGCAGGATCGCGCAGGATCACCGAGTCCGGCTCGACATGCGCGGCGATACCAGCGTACTCGACGCGGTTCGTGCCCGGCTTGAGGTCGAGCGGCAGATACTCGCGCGCCACGAAAAAGTTCTGGTTGTAGATGGTGAGCGCCGGCGGCGCTGCGGCGGATTTCCCCTGGGATTTCTCTTGGCCCAGAGCCGTGATACAGAGTGCCAACACAAGAAAAAAGCGTTTCAATTGAGTTTCCTCGTTTCCATTTCGGACGCTGTTCGCGTCCTGCTCGAAGAACGAGGACTGGTGGGGAACTTGCGTGCCCTAGTCACGAGGCCTTGCAGTAACCGGACACCGAAGTAATCATGAGTAATCCGCTCTCGTTGTCATCCCGAGCGCAGTGAGGCATTAGCCGAACGCAGTCGAGGGACCTTGTGTTTGGCTGGCGGCACGGCTGGCCAAACAATCCAGTTACGATGCCTGTATGAACACACAAGGACCGACCTCGACCAGGAGTTGATCTCCTCGTCAAGATCGCCCCCCGCTCCTTAACGTCGTTCGAACGAAACGAACTTGACGAAGGAAAGTTTGGCCAAGTCCTCCAGCTTCTCCACCGGGAGAACACCGGTGACCACCTTGTCCTCCCCGCTCTTGTTGAACCCGAATCCGAGCGCCTGTAGTTGCGCACGCGCTGCGTTCGAGTCTTCCGTGAGCCATACCTGCAGCGTGACTTTGCCCGAATGCACCCCCGCGCAGGTCGCTCCGGAATCCGCCGCCTTGCGGAAGCAATCAAGCGCCGCGAGCACCGCAGGCTGCAGCTTGCTCTCGAGCATTTGCCGTTGTTTGCTCGGCGCAACCGCATCCGCGCGTGCCTCTCCTCGCTTTGCCTTGGGCAGCGCGACGGGCGGCGGTCCTATACCAGGCGCCGCTGGCGCCGGCACGACGTTCACCTGAACGGCCTCACTAGTGACCTCGACCGTCTGACTAGCTACGCCTGCGGAGTAACCCAGGGTCCCCCCAATCGCCCGTCCGCTCAGGGGCAGAGTCGAGCTGACGCGACTCGCCAACATTTCCCTCTGATCGTTGCCGAACACGCCTTCGTGGCTCACGCCCTCCGGCATCTCCACGGGAACTTCGACGCGTTGTGGCTTCCCGTCCTTCGTGACGATGCGATCTTCCACCGCGACGAACGACGTGAACTGCGTCATCAGCCGGTAGTCGAGGCCGAGCTGCGTGATCTGCTCTTTGATCTCGGGCTTCGTCGTGCCCTGTTGCAGCCCGAGCCAGTCCTGCGACATCAGATCGTCGATGCGGCGCCGCGCCCAGAACCCAGCCAGCGCTTCAAACGGCGGTGTGCTCGCCGAGAACGTCACCGGAATTTCGCGGCTGAACGGACCGCCCGCACGCGTTCCCTTCAGCCGCACCGTGCCGCTCGCCGGCTGAGTGTAGCGTCCCGTGATGATCACTGGCTGCCCGCTGAACAGGTCGGGCAACCGCTGCGGATAAACGTCAGCGACTGGAAGCCCGCCCCAGTCGATGTAGAGATCGGTCAGCAACGGCGAGCGCACGCGCTCGTAGAAGCGGTCGGCGGCTTCGCTGGCTTTGTCGGCCAGCGTCACGTACTCCACGGCGCCGCGTCCGGCCTCAGCCATCTTGTCGAGCAGGAAGCGGTTCACGGCGGTGCCGATGCCGAAGGCAAACACGCGGGCGTTCGAATGCTTCTGCACCTCGCCGACAATCTCCATGTCGTTGCCCACATAGCCATCGGTCAGGAAGCACACCACCCGCACATGGTCCGGCGAGTCGGAAGGCACGAGCGCCGCCCGGATCGCCTTCATCATCTCTGTGCCGCCTCCGCCGTTTCGGTTCGCCAGGACTTCCTTGGCCTTGCGAATGTTTTCCGCCGTCGGATACACCGGCTTCGGAAAAACGATGTGCGTGTCGCCCGAGAACGTAATCAGGTTGAAGGTGTCGCCCGGGTACAGTCCATCGAGCGCTCGGCTGATGACCTCCTTCGCTTTCTCGAGCGGGAAGCCCCACATCGAGCCGGACGTATCGAGCACGAAAACGAGCTCTTTGGGCTGAATGTCAGACTCGGGCAAACGCGCCGGTGGCTGCAGGATCATCGTGAAATAGCCGCCTGCGGGCTTGGAGCGTCCTGGGGCCGGCGTGGTCAGGATCGCATCCGCGATCTGCACGCCCGCCACGTCGTATTTCAGAATGAAGTTTTTGTTCGGGATCGTCGCCTCGTCGCGCAGACGAACGTTCACGCGGCTCGGACTCTTGCGGTCCACATCGATGTCGTGGGTCTTCGAGCGCAGTTCCTGGATGGGAACGCCAGCGTCAAGCGCAAGCTCGAGCGAGATGTCGTGGCCGGCACGCGTGCCCTTCCCCGCAACCCACGGCGTGATGTGTGACGCGTCCGGCACACGGTTCGTGTCGGGCGCCCAGCCACCGCCCTGGTGGCCGGTAGCCTGCCCGGGAATGTAGCGTGGCCCGACCACCATCGGGAAGACGAACTCGTACGATCCGGCCTCGTAGCGCAGCGTCTCGACGTAGCTGATCGTGACCGTCACCTGCTCTCCCGGCAGAATGTTCGCGACCGACTGCGTGAAGATGTTCGGCCGCTCCTGGTCGAGGAGGGCTGCAACATGCCCGGTGCGCTTCGCATTCTCGTAAATGGCGCGCGCGTCCTCGCGGCGCTTGATCAGGCCGCGCACGGTACGGTCGCCGACCTGGATGCTCATGTCGTCCACAGCCGCATCCTGCGGCAGCGGAAACGCGTACACGGCCTCGATGTTCTCAGTCGCCGTGTTGCTGAAAATCTGTGTGACGGTGACGCGCGCCAGGAATCCGCTGATGCCGGCGCGCACCTGCGTATGCTTCAGCGGGCAGGTGCCCTGAATTGTGCCGTCCTTGCCGACGATGCCGAGCGACCCGGGCGTCTCTCCGGGCGCTGGCGCGGCAAGAACAGATGGCTGCAGACCAACAGCGGCGAGGAGCAACAGGGTGAGCGTAAACGGGAGAACGAAAAGCCTGGGGCCCCGGACATGGCGCTTCATGGGAACCTCCGCGAAATGTGAGCTTGGAACCGAAGTGCGACTCTTTGTGTGGATCGTGGACATCACAAAATTCGCCGTTTTCGAAATACTCAGATTGACCCGGTCGCCTTCTCGGGCACGACCGTGGCCCTCCTGTCCCGGAGAACGTGAGTCCAGCGGCGCCTTGCAGGGATTTGTTTCTGGCACCAGCCGCGTAGGCCCAGACACCCCCGTCTGGGCGGTCGGGCGCAGCCCGACTTGGGTTTGGCAGTACCTGGTCGCGGCGTTATTTCCGCTGCGACGGCTTCGGAGCGGAGCTTCGCCGGACAGGCGAGGGGCGCCTGTCCCTACGTGGCTTGCGGTGTCAGCACGGTTGTGATGACCTCGGCGAAACGTGCCGCCGCTTCGGGATGAGCCGAAAGAAACAAGGCCGGCTCGATCAACTCCAACTCCATCAGGCGAAATTCCCCGTCGTCGACCACGCCATCGACACGAGCGTAAAGCGTAGGCTCAACCGTCCGCACGAAACGGGTTGCTGCCTGAAGGACCTGCGCAGGTGGATCGGCGGCCTGATCGGTCCCTCCGAAATCACTCTGCACCCGGAAGTCGCCCGCTTTCGCCGTCTTGAGAACCGCGTGACTACATTTGCTCGCCGAAAAAGATCAGCGACCACTCGCCCTCCGTCACCACCCCATCCATGAATTTCTGCACCATCACTCCGGGACCACTTCGCAGTTCCTCGAACAACTCTTGCACGGCATCCGCATCCTCCGCGGCGATCAAGTGCGTGCGATGCGCAGTCGCGGAGATGCGGGGCTTGACCACCGCTTTCGTCCAGCCCAACTCATGGAGTCTTTCCCGCAATCGGACCGGATCGCCCGCTTCCGGCCAAATCGTGGGAACAATCGAAATGCCTTTGGCCTCTCACTCGCGGAGGTAGGACTTGTTAGCATTCCACCGGACGAGGGCAGCCGAATTCCAGACTGGAATCCTCGCCTCTTTCAGTGAACCGATCCAGCTTAGAAATGCCTCGTACTTAAGGTGGTAATCCCAACAAGAGCGGATGACGACTGCATCGAAGGATGTCCAGTCTCGCGCGGGGGCATCCCAGATGGCAGGCTCAGCGTCGATACCGCGCTCGGTCAGAGGATGAAGCAGCAGACGGTCGTCGTGGGTAAGATCCGGATACTTCGACGACGTTGCGAGCGCGATGCGGTGCATGTTCCAGAAAAAAGGGCGGCGCCCGGCCGCCCGCGAATCGAAGCGATTGTGCTCACGTGGGGACGGCCGCCCCGGCCGTCCTGGCCGAGCGAAGCTCGGCTTTCACTCTAGATATCCAGGTTCTTCACATCGAGCGCGTTTTCCTCGATGAACTTCCGCCGCGCTTCGACGTCTTCACCCATCAGCGTAGTGAAGATGGTTTCCGTCTCGGCAATGTCTTCGAGCTTCACCGACAGCAGCGTGCGGCGCTCCGGATCCATCGTTGTCTCCCAGAGCTGTTCGGCGGTCATTTCCCCCAGCCCTTTGTAGCGCTGTACATCGTAGCCACGGCTGCCTTCTTTCTTCACAAACTCAAACAGGTCGCGAGCGGATTTCAGCTCAACGATCTCCGGTTCCTTCGCCTTGCCTTTTACCGGAGACTTGGCCGCTTTCTTCTCGACTTTCTCAGACTTCTCGTCGCCTTCAGACTCAGCCTCGGCCGCTTCGTCGCCATCCTCGCTCGCGGCTGTCGCTCCCCGAGGCGCGATCTCCACCACGAACGGTGGCTCCATGTAGGCTTCGACTTGCTTGAACTTCGAGGTCATCTGGCGATACTCCGCGCTAGAGGCCAACTCCCAGTTGATGACATGCTCAGCGCCCTGCGAGTTCACAAACACCACTTCCCACAGGTTGTGCTCTTCGTCGAAGCGCATCTCCAGGCTCTTCAGGCCAAGATCTTTCTGCAGCTTCTTGAGTTCTTTCTCGAGTTTCTCGATCTTTTTCGGTGGCGTCTTCTTGTCGCCTTCGAAATCGGCGCGCTTCGAGAGATCGAGCTTCGGCAACAGCTCCGTGATGCGCTCATCGCGCACGCGCTTGTTCACCTTGTCGAAGAAGCCCAGATATTCCTTCAGCACCGACATGAAACGCGACAGATTCGCGCCGTCGAGCTTGGCCGCGCCCTCTCCGTAACGGACCACCACGCCTTCGGCCGCACGCTTCAGCATGACTTTGTCGTACTCGTCCTCGTTCTTGATGTACTGGTGCGAGCGACCCTTCTTCACCCCGAACAGCGGCGGCTGCGCGATGAAGATGTTGCCTCGCTTGATCAGCTCTTGCATGTGGCGGAAGAAGAACGTCAGCAGCAGTGTCCGGATGTGGCTGCCGTCCACGTCGGCGTCGGTCATCAGGATGATCTTGCCGTAGCGCAGCTTGGCCGGATCGAAGTCGTCCTTAGCGATGCCGGTGCCTAGCGCCGTGATCATGGCGCGGATTTCCTCGTGCGCCAGCATCTTGTCGTAGCGCGCCTTCTCGACGTTGAGGATTTTTCCCTTCAGCGGCAGAATCGCCTGGAATCGGCGGTCGCGCCCCTGCTTGGCCGTGCCACCGGCGGATTCGCCCTCCACCAGGAACAACTCGCAACGGTCAGGCTGGCGCTCGGAACAATCGGCCAGCTTTCCCGGCAACCCGCCACCGTCGAGCGCGCCCTTGCGCCGTGTCAGGTCGCGGGCCTTGCGGGCCGCTTCGCGCGCGCGCGCGGCGTCGATCGCCTTGTTGATGATCTTGCGCGCAACCGTCGTATTCTGCTCGAAGAAAGCGCCCAGCTTGTCGTTGACCACCTTCTGAACCAGCCCGGAGATGTCTGAATTCAGCTTGCCCTTGGTCTGACCTTCGAACTGCGGTTGTGGCAGCTTCACGCTGATCACGGCGACCAGGCCCTCGCGCACGTCGTCGCCGGTCAGGTTTTCTTTGACGTCCTTGAACAGGCCCATCTGCTGGCCGGCGTAGTTGATGGTGCGGGTCAGCGCCGTGCGGAACCCGGAAAGATGCGTCCCGCCGTCGACCGTGTTGATGTTGTTGGCGAAGCTGAACACGCTCTCCGAGTAGGCGTCGTTATACTGCAAGCCGATCTCGATCTTGATGTCCTTGACGCTGCTCTGCGTCATCTTCGCTGCATCGGCGACGGCCTGCACTTCGACCTCGGCCTTATCGGCATCTGGAAACTCGAAGTAGATCGGCTTGTCGTGCAGCACTTGCTTGCCGCGGTTCAGGTGCTTGATGAACTCAGCGATGCCGCCGTTGTATTTGAAGGTAGCCTGCTTGGGCTCTCCCGTCTTGGCATCGGTCGTGCGCTCATCCGTGAGCGTAATGACCAGTCCCTTGTTCAGGAAGGCCAGTTCGCGCAGGCGCTGCGCCAGCGTGTCGAAGTTGTACTCGGTGGTCGCGAAGATCGATTTATCCGGCAGGAAGTGGACCTTGGTTCCGGTCTTGACCTTGGCCGCGCCCGCCTTTTTCAACTTGCTGGTGGGTTCGCCCTTGGAATAGGTCTGCTCCCAAGTAAAGCCGTCGCGCCAGATTTCGAGTTCAAGTTCCTCGCTGAGCGCGTTTACGACCGAAACACCCACGCCATGGAGGCCGCCGGAAACTTTGTACGACGACGAATCGAATTTCCCGCCGGCGTGCAGCTTGGTCATCACGACCTGCGCGGCCGGAACCTTTTCACCGTCGATGTCCATATTGTCGACTGGAATGCCGCGGCCGTTGTCGACCACGGTGACCGAGTTGTCGATGTGAATCGTGACTTCGATCTTGTCCGCGAACCCCGCCAGCGCCTCGTCGACAGAGTTGTCGACGACTTCATACACCAGGTGGTGCAGTCCCATCTCGCCGGTCGATCCGATGTACATAGCCGGGCGCTTGCGGACGGCCTCCATGCCGCCCAGCACCTTGATCGAATCGGCTGTGTAGTCTCCGTTGCCTCCGTTGATGGCAGGAACCTTTCCGTCTTTTGTCTTCGTATCTACGATCGCAGCGGTGTCGAGAGTTTCTTTCGTGGCCATTCAGCTCCGTGGAAAAAGCTTGGTCTTCGGGCCCAGGCTGGTGGTGCTTTTCGGGCGCCCCAAAATTGACCTCAAATTATTGATATTTATTGCACTTAGGGGCTTCCCAAGCTGGTTAAATTGTACCACAAAAGAGGTGCCTTTTCGACCCCCGAACCGGCTCGGTAACCTGTGATTTTGGAGTCAGTTACAGCCCGTTGCGAGGGTCAACTTCGGGCGCGCCACGAGGCCGTCTCAGCGCCCCTTCACCGCGGGGCCGAACGCTAGTTTCTCGATCAACTCCTCCACCTCATCCTCGCTACCGCCAATGAAGGTGAACGACACCACTGATCCCCTATGCAGCATGACCAACGACGACTGGTACATCGTCAGTTTCCCCAGATCCTTGGCGAAATCGCCGCGCACCAGCTTTCTCGATCCAACCGGAAACTCGTACGGCTCCTGCGTCACTTTGAAAGCCTTGCCCGTCGTAAGCTCGGTCAGCGGCCCCATGTAGTCGAGGGCGGTCTTGAGGCCAGGGTACGACGCAGCCCTCTCCGTGGTGATGATGACCGCAGAATTCACCGTGTCGCCCGTAACCTCCGGGGGACGTTCAAACACGGCCAGCAGCAATTGTGGCTTCGCTGGATCGTCGGCCTCCGGCTGCATACCTTTTGTGCGGTCGACCCACCCGTAGGGAACGTGGTACGTGAAGCCGAAATCGATGTTGCGGTAGCCGTCTTGGTCGCTCTCTGCGGGAGCTGGGGACGCTTTCACGTGTTGCTCGGTGTTGTGCTTAGCTTTGGAAGAGGAGGAACCCGTGGGGGCGTCTTGGGCCTGGCCGAGAACACCGAGCATCAACGCTGGTGTTGCTAGTGCTACCGCGAGAGAACGGCGAGATAACATGGGCCATCATGTTACAGGAAGATGAGCAGGGCATTTCTCGAGCACGACCCTAATCGTGTAGGGGCAGACGCCCTCGTCTGCCCAGGGGAGCGAAAGCTCCGCTATCTTGTGCCGCCACCCATCGCCCAAATGACGGCGTTTGGGCCACGCTGGTCAGGCCTACTTCCATCAAGCCGCTTTGCCCATCGGCACCGGCTGCGAGCAATGCGCGCACCGCCGGGCTTCGATCGGAATCTCGCTCAGGCATTCCGGGCACTTCTTGGTGGTCGGATCGGCTGGCACAGGATCCTTCCGCATGCTCGCCACCAGAGCGTTTACCGGCGTCACCACGAAGAAGTAAATCGCCGCAGCAATCAGCAGGAACGACACCACAGAGTTGATGAAATCGCCCACCGGAAAGTGTGTGGTTCCGACGGTGAAGCCGAGCGCAGAAAAATCGGGCTTGCCGACCAGGGCGGAAATCAGAGGAGTCAACAGGTCTTTGGTGAGCGCCGTGACTACGCCGCCGAAGGCCGCGCCCACGACCACGCCGACCGCCATGTCGACTACGTTTCCTCGTAGGATGAATTTCTTGAAGCCGTCCAACATACGCCGCCCCCTTCGAATTTAGGTGGCCGACACTCTAATCCGCGGGGCTTACGAGGTCAAGGACATAGGACGCACGAAGAATTTCCCCCCGCCCTGTCATCCCGAGCGCAGTGAGGCGAAAGCCGAACGCAGTCGAGGGACCTTGCGTTTCCGCCGGTACGACGTCTACTTTGCTATCTTTCGGGTAAATGTGCGGGAACTCTGACCCAGGACTCAGATCCGCATCGGCATCACGATGTAGCGGTACTTGTAGTCCTCGCTGCCCAGCGGGCGGAGCTGCCCGGCGGACTGGGAATCTTTGAGTTCCAGACTCACATCGCCAGACCCGACCGCCTTCAGGAAGTCCAGCAGATACACGGCATTAAAGCCGATGGTCAGGCCGTCGCCTTGGAAGGGCGTCTCGACCGAGTCTTCGGACTCGCCAGTCTCGGTCGAAGAGGCAGACAGTTTCAGTTCGCCCGCCTCGAGGCGCAAGCGGACCGCGCGCGAGCGTTCGTCGGAGAACTGGGCCACGCGCTGGATGGCTGCGCTGAGGTCGTCGCCATTGAGGCTGACGAGTTTGTTGTTGTCCTTGGGCAGGACGGCTTCGAAGTTCGGGAATTGTCCCGTGAGCTGGCGCGAGGTCAGCAACCGGGGGCCGATGCGGAAAAAGAGCGTCGATTCGTCCTTGGCAAATTCGATGGTCTCAACATCCGTCGAATCGACCAGTGATTTCAATTCGTCCATCGCCTTCTTCGGAATCAGCGTCTTCATCTCGCCCGAGATGCCTTCGAACTTCTCCCCACCGCGCTCGATGTGCGCGAGACGATGGCCGTCGGTGGCGACCATGGTGATCGACTCCGGCTTCAGTACCATCAAGGCGCCGTTCAGGGTGTAGCGCGATTCTTCGTTCGCAATGGCGAAGCCGGTCTTCGCGATCATGGCCCGCAAGACTTGTGCCGGGATCTTTACCACGCCGGCGGTCGGAAATACGGGCAGGCTGGGAAAATTTGATTTCGCCATGCCTACCATCTTCGTGTTCGACCGGCCACAGCGGATGCTGACCCAGTGATTTTCCAGCAGCTTGATCGTGATGTCGGCGTCGGGCAACAGTTTTACGTAGTCGTACAGCTTGCGCGCTGGGATGGTGCAAGAGCCTTCTCTTTTTACTTTTGCGTTGCAAACGGTACGCAGGCTCAGATCGAGGTCGGTAGCGGTCAGGGAAAGTTTGTCCGCGGACGCTTCAAAGAGGTAGTTGGAGAGAATCGGGATCGTCGTTTTTCGTTCGACTACTCCCTGGGTCGCCGTCAGTTCGCGCAACAATTCAAACTTGCTGATCGTGATCTCGAACGTGGTGGCAGTGGCAGTGGCCTCTTCAACCGGCATAACCGACTCTCCCGTATGGCGGCGCTACTTCTAGTACTTCTCCTTATACCAAATTAAAAACCTATAAAACCAGCACTAACAGCAGGTGGTTCGGAAATGTGGAAAACGCAGGCAAGTCCCAATTCAGCATCACGTTTCCAAAGTACCCTTCATGTCTAAAATAGGTCCGGCCGGCGGCGGACCCCGGAGTACATTTTCACCACTTGGCTGGATTCACTCCGTCCCTTGCACAGTTTCCACATCCTCTCCACAGCACGCTGCGAGGAAGACATTCCTGTTTCGTGGAAAACTGCGCCAGACCGCCAATTACCCGCCTAACTGCTCGGTCAATTTATTGATCAGCCTGTTCAAATCCTTATCGTTCTTGCGGGCCTCGTCGATCTTCTCAACCGAGTGCAGGACGGTGGTGTGGTGCTTGCCGCCGAACTGGCGGCCGATCTCGGGAAGAGAAGCTTCGGTCAGATGCTTGGACAGGTACATCGCAATCTGGCGCGGGTATACGATGGCGCGCGAGTTGTTCTTCGCCTTGATCTCGACCAGGCGCAAGCCGAATTGCTCGGCGGTCGCCTTCTGAATGGATTCAATCGTGACCTTGCGGGCCTGCGAGTCGATAAAGTTCTTTAGCACTTGCTGCGCGTACGGGAGGGTAATTTCGGCGCCGATCAGGGATGAATGCGCGACGAGGCGGATCAGGGCGCCCTCCAACTCACGAACGTTTGACCGGATGTTCGACGCCACGTACAGCGCCACATCGGTCGGCAAGGTGACTTTTTCCTGCTCCGCTTTCTTCTGCAGGATGGCCACCTTGGTCTCAAGGTCGGGTGGCTGGATATCGGCGATCAGTCCCCACTCAAAGCGGCTGCGCAGCCTGTCTTCCACCTCAGCCAGTTCTTTCGGTGGCCGGTCGCTGGCGATGACGATCTGCTTCATCGACTCGTGCAGCGCATTGAACGTATGGAAGAATTCCTCCTGCGTCCGCTCCTTCTGCGCCAGGAACTGGATGTCGTCCACCAGCAGCACGTCAACGTTCCGGAACTTGTCGCGGAACGTGGTCATCTTGTCGTAGCGCAGCGAGTTGATCATCTCGTTGGTGAACTTCTCGCTCGATACGTAGCATATGGCCGCCTGCGGCAGGCGCTTCTTGATCTCGTGCCCGATCGCCTGCATCAGATGGGTCTTGCCCATGCCCACGCCGCCGTACAGGAAGAGCGGGTTGTAAGCTTTGGAAGGACGTTCGGCCACCGCCTGGCAGGCGGCGTGGGCGAACTGGTTGCCGCTGCCGATCACGAACGCATCGAAGGTGTAGCGCGGGTTCAGTTGCGCGGCGCCATCCCAGTCAAAGCGGGATTGGCTCGATGGCCCAGCCACCGGCGCGGGAACAACCGCAAACCCGCCGAGGCCGCCGTCATGCCGCACCGGCGTTGCGGCCGGGTCGTCTTCGGGGGTTACGAACTTCACATCTTCGTATTCGAGTCCGAGATTATCGATCGCTTCTTGAATGAGGTCGGCGTACTTGTCGCCCACGTGGCGAAACTCCACCGTCGGGACCCGAACGAACAGGATTCCCCCCGTCGCGTGGCTGTAACGGGTCGGTTTCAGCCAGGTGTCGTAGGAATGACGATTGATCTTCTTCTCGAGCGCGTCGAGAATGCGAACCCATGGGTTAGCAGGAAAACTTGTACTTGGAACAGACATAAATGCTCATCTCGGGACCGGTCGGCTGGGTCGGGCCCCACGTTTAACAGCCTGTCGGAAGATTTTCCAATTAGTGCAGAACGTTTCCCGTTTTGTGGGGAGCGCTTGCCCGGTAGTTAAAGATAGTTTCAGTAAGTGAACAGGCGGCATACTAGCACAAAATTTTTCGCCGTGTGGAAAACTTCGCGAAAGATTTTTCCCCTCACGCAGAATCGAAACGCGAAGTTTTTTCCCTGTCAAGTAGCGAAGTTGTAACTGCAGCGTTCGTGGTGCAGAGGGATGTGCCGCGCTTGCAACCTCGCAAACTGCCCGTCCGGCGCGGACTCCCGCGCAGCGCGGAAAGCAGCCGACGCTCCGGCCGGTGCCGAGCCTCCGGCTGCTCGCATCGGCGCAGCAAAATTTTTTCTGAGGAGTGCGAAATTTTTCGCGCGCTCCCTCGTCACGCGCAACGGCAAAGTTTTTCCCCGCGGCCAGAGCTGGAGCCATCAAGACTTTGCTTTGCAGTGCAAGCTTCAAACCCATCCGCACTAAGAGACTTAGCCGGCGGCGGAAGGCGTCTCCCGTTTGCCCCTCCGCCCGCCGTCATTTATACTCATGGTTTGCCTAAAGGCCATTGATCCAGTCAGGAGCAGCTATTTTTCATGCCCAAGCGCACTTTCCAACCGAACCGGCGTAAGCGCTCGAAAAAGCACGGGTTCCGTACGCGCATGAAGACCAAGAGCGGAGCCGCCGTGTTGTCCCGTCGGCGCGCCAAGGGTCGCAAGCGGGTCTCGGTGAAGCCCGGATTTCGCGAATAGACTTCCATTTTTCCTCCCGGTCGTAGCGGGTATCCATAGGTCGTCATCCTGAACGAGTTGCATTATCCGCAGGCGGATTGTGAGTGAGCAGTGAGCACCATGGCTGCCCAGGGAGCGCATAACCCGTGCCCAGGAAGGGGCAGGAAGAATCCCCGCAGCGGGCGCCTCCTGCGACACGCGGATTTCGAGCAGGTCTATAAACTGGGACGCCGGCACTTCTCCACCCACATGACCGTGTTCTACTTGCGGCGCGCGGAGGGAGAGGGCCTGCGGGTTGGCTTTACCGTTGGCCGTGCGCTTGGAGGCGCGGTCGCGCGCAACCGGATGAAGCGCCGCTTGCGGGAGGCGGTGCGGTTGTCCCGTCCGTCGCCGGGTCCGGCTGCCGACGTGGTCATCAACCCCAAGAAGTCGCTCGCGTCCGCGCCCTTCGCCGGTTTGCTGGTCGAGGTCGGCCGCGCTTTCGAGGTCATCACGCAGAAAGTCGCTGGAAAAGCCGAACCGCGGGAGTGAACCTCTGAACCGGGTAGAACGTAAATTGCAGTAGGAACGTAGGGTCAAACATGCAGGTCGCCAGAAATCTCGTGCTCGTGATATTGCGCGGATACAAATCGGCGATCTCTCCCTGGCTCCCCACCTCCTGCCGTTATGTCCCCACCTGCTCCGAATACGCGATGGAGGCGGTGGAGCGCTACGGCGCACTGCGCGGCACTTGGATGGCGCTGGCCCGGCTGATGCGCTGCCATCCCTTCGCGAAAAGTGGCTTTGATCCGGTTGTCCGGGAGCAGCCCCACATCCACACCATTTGCGGTTCCGGGCGCGCTTGAAACCCGCTCGGAGTCAGAGATTGAAAGCAACACAACGTTTCTTACGGTAACCATTTGCCAGACTTTCAAAATCCCCAGCAGGAACCCGGCACTGAGCGGCGACTTCTACTCGTCTTCGCGCTCACATTTATCATCATTCTGGCCTCGCAGCCCCTCTTGAAGAAGTATGGCCCCAAGACTCCCGAGGCGGCGCCGCAAACCCAGAATGTCGCCCCGGTCGCAAGTCCTGCGTCTCCGGCCGAGGCATCCGCAACCCCAAGCGCGCCCGGCCGGCCCCCTGCCGCGGGCAAGCAGGCTCAGTCAGAAACCGAGATCGTGATCAAGAACGCTCTCTACGAGATTCACTTCACCAACCGCGGCGCCCAGGTGAAGTCCTGGGTGCTGCAAAAGTACAAGAACGAGCAAGGACAGCCGCTCGAACTGGTGAACGCCAAAGCCGCCGATCAGTACGGCTATCCACTTTCCCTCTGGTCGTATGACGAGGCGCTGCGCAACAAGCTCAACTCGGCCCTCTACGTTCCCTCCGCGACCGGAGCCGTGAGTGTTCCCACGGACCTCGGCTTCGAGTACTCCGACGCCGACGTCACCGTCCGCAAAACCTTCCACTTCGACGACAGCTACGTCGTGAACATCGAAACCTCCGTCGCCTATAAAGGCGCGGTCGTCTCCGCCTTCCCCATGTGGCCGGCCGGTTTCGGCGACGAGACGATTCCGACCTCCTACGCCGCCAGCCGCATCGAGTACGTCGACAGCTTATCCACCGACCGCACCCTGGGCATATTTCCAAAACAGCTCGAACGCCTCTCCATCAAGAACGTCACCGGAGGCAACACTATCCGCGGAGCGCTCCATTGGGCGGGCGTCACCGATCAGTACTTCGCCGCGATCTTCATGCCCGAAGACGCACGCAACTCGGCCCTGGTCACTCTCCGCAATTCCATCGAGATCCCAAAGGACCCGCAGCACCCCGATCCGAAAGACGTCCAGAAAGTAGAAGTGCTGGGCGCGGCAGTGGGCAACGTCAAGGGCCCGACCGAGCAGCGCTTGTATGTCGGCCCCAAAGACCTGAATGTGCTCGAGAAGATTCCGGTTGCCGGCGCCGCCAGCAGCGGCGAACCCGACTTGCGCGCCGTGGTGGATTTCGGCTGGCTCGGATACATCGCCCGGCCCCTGTTCCTGTGGCTGAAGTGGACCTATAACCATATCGTCCCCAACTGGGGTTGGGCCATCGTGTTGCAGACTCTGGTCATCAACCTGGTCCTGTCCCCCCTTCGCTTCATGCAGCAGAAATCCGCGCTGGAGATGCAGCGGGTCGCCCCACAGGTCAAGTCGATCCAGGAGAAGTACAAGAAATACAGCATGGGCGATCCCAGAAAGCGCCAGATGCAGGAGGAGATCGCAGGCGTCTACAAGGAACACGGCGTGAATCCCGCAGCCGGGTGTCTGCCGCTCCTCATCCAGATGCCCTTCCTGATCGCCTATTACCGCATGCTCGGGGTTGCTCTGGACCTGCGCTTTGCCCACTGGTTGTGGATCAAGGACCTCTCCGCCTTCGACCCGTACTACATTCTCCCCATCTTTCTGGTGGTGAGCATGTTCGTTATGCAGCGCATGACCCCCATGACGGGAATGGATCCGGCTCAGCAGAAGATGATGATGGTGATGATGCCCGTCATGATGGGCTTCATCTTCCGTTACCTGGCCTCGGGATTGAACCTGTATTACGCCGAGAGCAATTTGATTTCGATGGTCCAGCAGGTCATCATGAATCGCACACACACCGGCCAGGAGTTGCGAAGACTGGCCGAGAAGCGCGCGCGCAAGAAAGATAAGTAGCGATCAGCCTTCAGCTGTCAGCTCTCAGCTGGTCCGTGTGGATCGCAGAGCTCGTGGCGCATGAGGGCGCACACTTTCGAGAGTTCAACAGACCCCGTCGACCAGCGAGCGCACTACGCTGATAGCTGACGACTGATAGCTGAGAGCTGATTCCATGCCCATCCCCGACAAAATCGCCGCTGCCAACAAGATCAACGACCTGCTCCGCGGAGTGGTCGCCCACTCCGGCCTGCGCCTCAAATACCGCATCACCGTCGACCCGCCGCTGGCCGAGGAACGCGACTGGGAGAAGCCGGAAGTGCTGGTCGAATTCGCCGGTCCCGACTCTCCCCTGATGCTCGAGCGCGGCGGCGAACTGCTGCGCGCCATCGAACTCATCGCGCTCGAAATGTTGCGCCTGCCCGGCAACGAGCACGAAAAGATTTCCTTCGACTGCATGAACCACCGCGCCATGCGCCTAGAAGAACTCCGCATGGCCGCCAGCGTCGCCGCCGAGAAAGTCCGCAAGACGGGAACACCCTACAAGTTCGCCCCCATGTCGTCGCGCGAACGCCGCATCGTCCACCTCGCCCTGCGCGACGAGGCCGACCTCCGCACCGAAAGCGAAGGGGAAGGCCTGCGCCGTTGCGTCGTGGTCTACACCAGCGATTCCCGGCCCGCCGGCAGACCCACGCGGAAACCGGTACCGTAGCGGGCGTAGACCTGCCCGATTTCGCGCGTTCGTATCAGGCTGCGCCTTCAGGCGCCCCGCGGTCCCGCATCCTATACCAATGTCATCCCGAGCGAAGTGAAGCGCCGAACGAAGTCGAGGGAGCTTGCGTCCCCGAGCCCATTACAATCTCCCCGTGAACCTCGACGACACCATCGTCGCCATCGCCACGCCCCCCGGCCGCGGCGGCATTGGTGTCGTTCGTCTCGCGGGCCCCGAAGCTCGCTCCATAGCCGCTCCCATGCTTCGCTTGAAGCACGAACTCAAGTCGGGCTACGCGATCTTCGCCGAATTGATCGACCCGAGCCACGCCCCGCCTGGGGACGGCCGCCCTAGGAACCGTGCCCTGAGCGAAGTCGAAGGCTCCGGGCCGAGCGAAAGCTCGGCTTCGATTTCGAACGACGCTGGCCCCGCCAGCCGCATCGACGAAGTCGTCGTCACCTTCTTCGCCAAGCCCCACTCCTACACCACCGACGACATCATCGAGATCTCAGCCCACGGCTCGCCCGTCGTCCTGCGGCACATCCTCGAATTAGCCGTTGCCCGCGGCGCCCGCTTGGCCGAGCCGGGCGAATTCACCATGCGCGCCTTCCTCAACGGACGCATCGACCTCACCCAGGCCGAAGCCGTCCGCGACTTGATCGAGTCGCAGACCCTGTTCCAGGCCAAGGTAGCAGCGCAGCAACTGGAAGGCGCGCTCTCGAAGCGTCTCCAGCCCATCAAGCAAAAACTTGTCGGGTTGATTGCCCAACTCGAAGCCGGCATCGACTTCGCGGAAGACGACGTCTCCGTCCTGCCCGACGCCACCATCCTGGCGCACATCGCCTCGGTCGAGACTCCGCTCCAGCAACTCGCTGCCAGCTTTGCCTACGGCAAAATCGTGCATGAAGGACTGACGCTCGCGATCGTGGGACGTCCGAATGTCGGCAAGTCGAGCCTGTTTAACCGGCTGGTCGAGCGCGAACGCGCCATTGTCACCGCCACGCCCGGCACCACCCGCGACCTGATCAGCGAAACCGTCGCCATTGGTGGAATCCCGGTGCAGCTCGTGGATACGGCCGGCATCCGCCGCGCGCTCGACGAGGCGGAAAGCATCGGCATCCGCAAATCGATGGAGGCTCTCGCGGACGCCGACCTGGTTCTGGTCGTGCTGGATGCCTCGCAGCCGGTCGCCGCCGAGGATCGGGAACTCCTGGCACAAGTGGCGCAGCGCCCTGCGATCGTCGTGCAAAACAAGACGGACGTGACCAGTCTCCAGTTCTCGGTGGCCGACTCTCACCCGTCTACCGTCCGCACCTCCGCGCTCACGGGAGACGGAATTCCCGAACTTCGCACCGAGATCCTTCGCCACATTGGCGGGGATTCGGCCGTGCAGCCTGAAGCGGGATTCCTGACAAACGTCCGCCACCAGGGTCTCGTGCGCGACTCGCTCTCCGCTCTCGAAGCCGCGGGCGCAGCCGTCAAGAACCGGACTCCCCATGAAATGTTGCTGCTCGATCTGTACAGCGCCCTCCGCCCCCTCGACGAAATCACCGGCGCCACCACCACCGACGACATCCTCAACCTGATCTTCAGCACCTTCTGCATCGGTAAGTAGACCCCTGTCTCGATGTCCGGACGAGGATTAGGCATTTGGAAAATTCCCTAGTGGCTTGATACATTGCTTCGCAGCCCTGTGGCCGGAGCAGGCATGTCTCTGGTAGTCAAGCTCGAAGATGATCTCGGCGAACGCAGCGAATGGGTCATTCTGCACGGGGTCATTCCCGCGCACGACGAGCGCGATTTCCCCCTTCTCCGCTCGATCGACCCTTTCGGAAAGACAGTCTTCAATCACCTGCAAGCCGAAGTCTTCCTCGAAGAATGGGAGAAGGTCAAAGATCGTGCGAAAGACGAATCGCAGCGCGAGGCCTGGCAAAAGGTCAAAGAGATGGCCGAAACCTGTAAGTCCGACCGTGACCTGTACCTCAGATTCGTGGGGCACTAGAGATTGTTCAGGCACTAGAAGTTCCACGAAATTCAATAGATCTGTCATCCCGACCGGAGCGAAGCGGAGTGGAGGGACCTTGTGTTTCTCGCGGCCGGCACGCGTCCCAGGGTCCCTACTCGCCGGGTGCCCCACCTGCCACCCCACAACCTTGTCATTCCGACGCCGAGCGCAGCGGAGGCAGGAGGAATCTGCTGCTCCCCACTCCCCACTCTGTCATCCTGAGCGAAGTGAGGCGACAGCCGAACGCAGTCGAAGGACCCGTGTCCCGTGACGTCACTACGGAACCCCGAGAACTTTTCCACCACCGCAAGACTCCCAGGTATTTGGCCCCCGCTGTCGCCAACGAACCCCAGGCCGTGGGGTGCCCCACCTTTCGTTCTTTGAAAGGTGGGATTCCACGGTCGCCGCGCACTTGGGATTTTTGCCACGTGCCACCCACAACTTTGTCATTCCGACGCCGAGCGCAGCGGAGACAGGAGGAATCTGCTTTCTCATCGACCACCTCAGCCTTTACAGGCTTGCGCTCGCGGTCAGAAGCCCCGCCCTACTTCGACAGCCCGCCCATCGCTTCCCGAAACAGCGCCTCAAACGACCTCGCCTTCCCCGCCTTCACCGCGTGCGACAGTGCTTTCTCCGCCGCCGCACGCTGATATCCCAGGTTCTGCAGCGCTGAGAGCACGTCTTCCTCGACCGCCGTGAGTGCCGGAGCTGCCGGCTCCTGCCCGGCCGTCGGCGGCGGCAGTTTATCGCGCAGCTCCAGCACCAGCCGCTCCGCGATCTTTCTTCCGATCCCCGGGATGCGCGTGAGCCGCGCGGCATCATTTCCGCGAATCGCACCCGCTAGCTCATCCGCCGCCATTCCGCTGAGAATCGTAATCGCCAGCTTCGGCCCGATTCCGCTGACCGTGATGAGTTTTTCAAACAGCTGCTTCTCCGCCGCACGCAGAAACCCGTACAGGGCAATCACGTCTTCCCGAACGTGCGTATGAATGAAGAGCGACACGTCGCCGCCGGCCGCCGGCAGGTCCGAGAACGTCGGCACGCTGATGGTGACGTCATACCCCACGCCGCCGGTATCCACAATCGCCTGGTTCGGATGTTTCGCCAGCAGCTTCCCGCGCAGATGAGCAATCATGCTGACCGACATTGTATCCGGGAACGTAACCACCCCCGCTGACGAGGTGTCAATCTCTCTGACCTGTCATCCTGAGCGAAGTGAGGCGTCAGCCGAACGCAGTCGAAGGACCGCGAGTCTGCTCGCAGCACCACCACCCTGGAAGCATTTTCTACCACTGCTCGATTTGCATCCCGTGCGCCGCCGAAGATTCTTGGAGAATCGCCCTCACCGCGTCTGAACTCGCATGAGGGTCCCCCCTAGAACCGGAACAAATACGACACCTTCACAAAGAACAACCTTCCATCGTTGATCAGCCGGTCGCTCGTGCGCAGCAACCCGCCGTTCGGATCCACCAAGAGTTCTGGATCGATGTTCTGGAAATCGCTGTTGTAGCCGACATAAATTGCCGTCCCTGGATGAATCAAATAGGTGATCAAGAAATCCCCATTCAGCTGTTTCGTGGTGGGCAGGGAAGTAAACGCTGGATTCGCCAGCGTCGCCGTGTACTGCAGGATCATGCGAAACGAAAGCTCCCGATTAAATTGCCAGTTCCACTTCGTGCGAATGATGTGGTTGTTGAAGATGCCGGCGCTGCTCTCCCGATCCCGCAGGCGTGAAAACAAATAGGTGTTGTCGATTTTAAGCGCGGACAGCGGCCGCAACGACACACTCGCGCTGGCCGTATCCGAACGCGCCAGAAACGGACGGCACGCTCCCGCAACCCCCGTCGACGCATCCGGACACGGCACCACCGTCGTGGCTGCCGCCGTCGGCACAAAATTTACCCCGTCGCCCCATTGGTAGTAGCCCTGGAACGTCATCCATTTGACAAAGCCGGTTCCCCAGGAAACCGCGCTGTTGTGTTCGTGGTAATCCTGGTTCTCCGCCAGCGCAGGAAAATCGCTCGGCCGCAAGCGTTCGTGCAGGTCCGCGTAGGGCCACACCACGAGGTAGGTTTGTCGTTTCAGGTTGAACGAAATTTCGGGTGAGTACAGCAAGTCAAGACGCGTGCCATCGTGTGCCCACACCCAGTCGGTGTACATCGAAGGTCCCCAGGAAACCAGCGGTCCGCTCCGCGGACGGAAGCGATAATCGAACTTGTTCGCCACATCGCGAATGTCGACGCGGTTCACGAACCCCGGCAGGCTCGTAAATCCCGTACTAATATCCTTGTAAGTACCCTCATTCGCGACGTGTACCCCGGAGTAAGTCGTATCTATATAGGACGCCGGTCCGGCTTGGTAGCTTCCCCCGGGATTCTGCGTCGAACTCGCCACCGACTGCAACGTGGCCGTCCAACTGGGCGTGAACTTGATCCGGCTGTCCAGGCCCCCGATGCGGTTGAACCCACCCGCCGCCGGATATTCCTCGTCGGTGTAGATCGCGCCAATGCTCGACTGCTTGAAGATATCCCGGCTCACACGTGCGAGGGTAAAGTACTGCCGCGAACCCGCCAGCGGATCCGACGGAGCCACCGTAAGCCCCGGCGCCCGATCGTCCGCGGTCAGCAAGCCAATCGAATAATCCCCGACCTTCCCCGTCAAGCGTGCTCCATAACTCGGGTTTGCAATCTGCCGTGTAAAGAAAAGGTCCAGCGGCGTCCGGAAATAATCCGCATTCTCGATGAAGAACGGCCGCTTCTCCGGAAAGTACACCGCGAAGCGCTGGTTGACCGTGACCTGCGGCTCCTCCGACTCCACCTGACTGAAATCCGGATTCGCCGTCAGGTCCAGCACCAGGCTGTCGTTCAGGATGATCTTCGAATCCAGTCCGAACGTGCCCCCGATCGCCCGATTCTCAAAGTGTGGGTCGGCGGGATCGCGCGTGTCGAGATCGCGAAACGAGTTGAGCAGCCCGTAAGGAATGAACTGCAGATTCCGCCCCGGCGAAATCCCCTCCAGCCCCGTCAAAGTTGCAGCCTGTGCCAGCCGTCCCTCATACCGGTGAGAAATCTGCGGCCAGAACGAGTTTTCGTTTTCGCGCACGATCCCACGGTACAAAATAATTCCCCACGACTGCTCCCGCGCCGGCGGGAAGCGCAGGCTCTTGAACGGAATCGCCATCCACGCCACGTAGCCCTCCGGCGTGACTCGCCCCTGTGAGTACCACAGCGTGTCCCACGACGTATCGAAGTTGCCACTCACCTCTTCATGCGGGGCCTCGCTCCAGATCGCATCCCATTGCACCCCGAGCGGATTGATCTGAAACACATAGGCGCGGCGCCGGTCATGAAACGTGTCGAGCATCACCTCCACCGTGTCGTCGTCCGTGACGTCTTCCCGCCGCGCCTTCCGCGCCCGCACTTTGCCGGGATCGTCGAAGCACACGAACACGGCATACAAGTTCTTGTCGTCGTATCCCAGATAAGCTTCGGTCCGCTGCGAGACGCCCTCTCCGTCATGCGGATCCCGTTGCACGAAGCCGGTCACTTTCGTCATCTGCGGCGCTATTTCCCCCGCTGGCTTCATCGTGGAAAAGTCGTCGATCGATGGTCCCCGCGTGAGGCGCGGAATCGAAATGGCGGGCGGGCCCAGCGTGCCTTGCTCGGGCGTCTCTTGCGAAGAAGAACTTTGCGGAATACCCGACGCGGTCGAGGCCCATGCGCGGCTCCCGGGCGGGAACCACGACCCGCTGCCCAGGGGACACAGCAGGCCGGCGATCAATAGCTGTCTGACAGGAAACCCGTACACCCAGGCACTCGCCCCACAACAGGATTCGTCCGCGCCCTATCCCCCTAGCAGGGCAGCCCAGCACAATACACCATCCCCCTGATGTTCCCAAGGACGATATTGGTCATGACCGGCGGGATTACCGGAAGCCCGATCAACTTCTGTCGTGAACAGCCGGTTCGGAAGAGCGAAAGTCAGGAGGGGTTTTGGCTGACGACTAGCGACTTGCGACTGACGACTGGTTTTTCAAAACAATGAACTCTGTCTCCGGTTCGGCGTGATCCCAAAATGCTCGTAGGCGAGCATCGTCGCCACGCGTCCGCGCGGCGTGCGATTCAGAAAGCCAATCTGGATCAAAAACGGCTCGTAGATTTCCTCGATCGCATCCGGCTCTTCTGCCAGTGCCGCAGCCAGCGTGCTCACGCCCACCGGACCGCCCTGATACTTCTCAATGATCGTCAACAGCAACTTCCGGTCGACTTCGTCAAAGCCATGCTGGTCGACTTCCAGCATCTGCAGCGCAGCCTCCGCCGTCGCCTTGTCGATCTTCCCGCCACCGCGCACCTGTGCGTAATCGCGCACGCGCCGCAGCAGCCGGTTGGCAATGCGCGGCGTCCCTCGCGACCGGCTGGCAATCTCCACCGCTCCTTCTTCATCCATCGCCACTCCCAGGATCTCCGCTGACCGTTCCACGATGACCTGCAGGTCCTGGTTCGTGTAGAACTCCAGCCGCAGCATGATGCCGAAGCGCGACCGCAGCGGCGCCGACAGCAGCCCCGCGCGCGTCGTCGCCCCAACGAACGTGAACGGCTTCACATCCATCGTGTGCGTCCGCGCCGAAGGCCCCTGCCCGATAATGATGTCGAGCTTATAGTCCTCGAGCGCCGAGTAGAGAATCTCCTCCAGCGCCGGCTGCAGCCGATGGACTTCATCGATGAACAGCACCTGCTTGTCCTGCAGGTTCGTCAGGATCGCCGTCAGGTCTCCCTTGATCTGCAGCGTGGGCCCGGACGTCTGCTGAAACGCCACGCCTAACTCGTTGGCGATGATGTTGCCCAGCGTGGTCTTGCCCAGCCCGGGCGGACCGTACAGCAGCACATGATCCATCGCCTCGCCCCGCGAGCGCGCCGCCTCAATCGCCACTGCCAGATTTTCTTTGACCTTGGCCTGCCCGATGAACTCCGCCAGTCGTTGCGGACGCAGCTTGAGTTCAAACGATGAATCGTCTTCGACCGGCGCCGCCGACACCAGGCGGTCTTTCAAGTGAGGAGTGTTCTTGAGAGTTGCCACGCTACGGCGATACTAAAGCGAAAGTCGCGGCGAAGCAATTGCCTTGGCAGTCAGTCTGGTCGGATCCTGCGCTATGACTTACGCATATCCGTGATGTGCCACAGAACCCCGGTAGGATCACTCAGGTAAAGCACCCGAATTCCCCACGGCTGCATCGCCGGAGGTTTGCACATAATGCCGGGATATTTCTTCGTGAACTCCTGGCGCTGGATGTGCTCCCACCAAGCGTCCGCATCCTCGACGGCCAGGCTCATCATGAAATTTCCCGCATGCTCAGCGACATAGAAGGTCTGCAGCAGGAACCGGAACGCGCCGATCTGAAGTTCTGCAATCTGCTCGTTGCTCCAATTGATCGTGAATCCGAGATCGGCATAAAACATCTTGGAGAGTTCGGCGTCTTTGGTGGGCACGAACGTCTTGAGATCGGTCACGGGACTCGGATGCATCGGCTTTTCCTGACGCGAAATGTTGCCAGACTCGCTAAAACTTTAACGCAGCCGTGAGTCGGCTGTTTACGCCGCCCTGGACCTGGGTCGACCGAAGAACAAGACGTAGCCGTCAGGGTCGCAAATCTCGAACCCGCGCAGACCATCGTGGGTATCTTTGAGCGGCGCGCTGAATGCTGCACCATGATCGGCAAATTCGACGGCGAGCGCATCCGGGTCTGGTGCATAGACGAAAGCATCCCACCTCATGGAGGGACAACGCTTTGGGTTCGGCAGCGGCGGCGTGTCTTTATCGGACTTGATGAAGATCTGCGCTCCGTCGCGGCCGACGATGGCGAAAAAAGGGTTTCGGTCCGGCTGCTGGAATCTTGTCTCAAAGCCAAGCTTGTCGCGGTAAAAAGCGATGCTTTGATCGACGTTGCTGACGATGAAGAACGGTGAAATCGCCTGCGTCGTTGGTCGTGTCATAAGCGTGGAGCCTCTTGCACTGGCAGCTTACGATCCAGCATGCCTGTAACTGTCGAGAACAGCGTTAGCAGAAGCTTGCGCTGTTTGTTCGCCAAAATCCGGGTCCGTGAGTGAAATGGCGATTTGGACGAAGTCGCTGGCGCGACGGACGCTATCGCGTGCTCGCGGGACGGCTATTTTCTGAGCTGCAAGATTCCCGTTTTGAGAGACAATGGACCTCATTGTGCCCTACACCAGCTCTCTACGATCCGGCTTTGGGTACTCTTGGGGCGATCAAATGGCGAAACGGCCATTGAAAACCCATAGCGAAAGATAAGCTCCTCCCGCGTCCGTCGCAAACGCCAGCGACTTCGTCCAACTCCCCCTATCGCAAGTGCCCGGCGGAACACACTCCGGCCCAACCCGACCGCTCGGCGCCGGCGCACTTGTCGATAGCTCTAGGATTTTTCGCCATTTGTCTTATTCAAGAGCAATCTCGTTCAAGAGCAATCTCGAGGTCCCAGCACGGCTTCTCGCTTGCTTTCCAGACGTTTCATGAGTTTCTCGGCATTGTCCGGCTTGACCCCAACTTCTTCCAGGGCTGAGCGAAAATGATTGAGGAACAGGTCGAAGTGTGCTTCGTTCAGACCGTGGTCTCTAGAGCGGGCATGGGCGTGATGAATATCTTTCCCTGTATACACTCGTCCGCCGAGGAGCATGGAAATGAACATAGCCTGCCGAGACCGGAGATGCGCCATGTCAACTCGCTCAAAGAAATGGCGCAAGTTGTCGTCATGCAAGACCTTGTCATAGAAGAGGTCGGTCGCAGCCTCGATAGTCCTACGCCCCCCGATCAAGTCAAACAAGTCTTCAATCATGTATGTCCTCACTGCCAAATGAGTGTAACGCGCGATGTTTCACCAACTATCCGAATGGCGCGACAGCGGTTGACGGCTCCCGTCGTTGAATCTGTACTTCGTCATAAGCGCACGCCAGCGCCCCAACACCGGACTGTCAGGCTCAAGCCACACCCCACTGAGTGCAAGTTGAACGCGCGGGTCTTTATCGCAAGCTTGTTCGATCAGATCAAGGGCTTCATCTGCCTATATGTCAATCACATCTTCGAGCGGCCCAGCCGCAATGTAGCCAGAAGTCGGCGTCATTGCGTTGCGCGTGGTGGCGCAGGTAGGAACGCTCAAGGGAGACCTCCACCGATGGACATCAAGCATTTCACTTTGTCGCGTGGGATGCCGTTTCAACAGCCTTCAGGATCTCCGGAGACCAAAGCCCGAGCTGCGGACCGACCTTGCGATTCGATTCTTCTGCAAGCCGATTGTAGCGCGCCAGGAGGAGGCGTCGATCTCTCATGCATTCGACGAGGCTTTTCCTACCATAGCCCTTCTCGACCATCACGGCCATGCGGTAACCCACGGTGTACCACGGTCCCTGTAGGCCGAAGAAGCTGCTGGCCTTCTCCCGGATGGAATCTCCCTGGATTTTGCCGTTAAGTGCGTCGAGGAAGAAGGCGTTCACCTGCTCCAAATCGTGATTGAAGTCGCGTTTGCCGCGCTCCCAGTTCTCTTTCAATTCGAGCGTCCCAGTCGCAACAGGGTCCACGTCGGGGCCGCCGGCAGCTGCTAACATGGCCTCGCCTTCTCCAAACGCACCCATCCATTCGGCCACCGCCTTCGCCGGGTCCGGCAGTGAGGCAATGTCTTCCTCGTACTGTTTGTCCACGCTGCTTAGCCCGATATGGTGCATTTCGTGCGCAACGGTATTAGCAAACGATTCGCGCGACACAGAAGGATCCACATATAAAAAAATCGCTGGATCGGTATCGGCCTCAAAGACGAAGCTGTTGCGCATCGGCTTGATCACGGGATAAACCTTGGTGCCAATCACGGACTCGGGCGGCAGATAGGGCAGGATACGCATTGCGTCCAACTTCAGGTCGGCCTGCTTCCACGCGGCGACTGTGCTCCGTAGTGCGGCACATTGGGACAGCAAATCGCGGCTTAGCACGAATGTCTTAAAGTCGTCGTCCGTAAACGTGCGCTTCATGGCCGCTTCGCGCTTCTTTAGTCGCTGGTACGGCTCGGTCGCGAACAGAGCCTGCCAATCGGCAGCGGTCACATCTTGCTTTCCTTGCCGCTTCTCCAGAATGGCAACGACGGCCTCGGCTTCCGAGAAATCGGCAGTAACTCGAATCCGGCTGTCGTCGCCGGCAAGCATCGGAACTGCGCTGCAGGCCAGCAGTATGAGGGAGAGAACCTTCCGAGTGCAAAATGGCAATCCACTGGTCATAATCCTTGGACGGCCCGGCAATGCGGAGGTTAGGCGGGTGGTCTCATGCCAGCGCATGCAAGAGCTAATCCTGGTCAACTGTTGTAATCAGCGATTTCGCCGACTGACCAATTCTAGGTCTTTCTCTTTTTCGATTTGCGCGGCCACCAATGATGGGCGTCCACAAACACTGGCGCGACAATACCGGCTAGGCACACCAGAATCACAAGGAGGGTAACGAGGCTGCGGCCAAGCATCAGGCCTCACTCTATGTCAGACTACGGCCAGAATTCCAGAGCCCTTTCCTAACTGTTGTAACCAGGCCCGATTGCACTCATCGACCCGTCACGAAGCAGGAACCATCGTCGGGCACGCTGTCGCCCTTGGCGCGCCCCTCCGCGTCGCTCGACCCCGACTCGCCAAAATTAGTCTTGCTCCTTGCTTGGCTTGTGTGCTACGTTTCGCCGCGATTACGTCCGCCGAAGGACGCTGCAGCTCAACGGTCGCTCTCCAGTGCGGCTGCGCCGGATCGCAGCAGGCGGACAGCCAAGTGACAGCGTCTCTTAGGGGGGCACAATGTCACAGCTGTTCTCGACCGAGCTTCTGCCGCCTTCGGACCGCATCGATGCGTGGTATTGGAACGCCCAGCAGATTTGCGGTGATTGCCGCTTTCAGCTCCCGAAGTCTTCATTTCATGGATCCATCGAGATCAGGCACGTCGGCGGTTTACGGCTGACGCGGTTCTCCTCGAGTTCCCTATCCTTCTGGAAGTGGCCCGCCGACACCCTCCATCCTGATACCCGGCTCTGTATTGTGATCACGCAGATGTCCGGCGTCCGACGCTATCTGCAGAACGGTGTGGAGATTCTGCTCGAGCCCGGGGACAGCACCGTGATTGACGCCAGCCAGCCGTGGTCTTCCACGTGCGGCACCGATTGCGTGCGACTCTACCTTCGCGTGCCACGCTGGATGATGGAGAATCGTCTGCAAATGCGCGAGATTCCCGTCGCGCGAGGAATTCGCGGAACGGCGGGAATGGGCGCGGCGCTCTCGCGGCTATCGCAGTCGCTCTACAATGAAGCCGAATGGAAGAAGGAAGAAGAGAGTGCCGACGCGCTCGACGCCTACCTTGAGCTTCTCGCCGCCTGCATCGGCCGGCGCCAGACTCCCCTTTACTCCGGCCCGGCGCTGCGCGAACGCATCCACCGTTTTATCGAAGCCAACATCTCGGAGCCCACGCTGGGTCCGGGAACGGTTGCCTCGGCCGTGGGTATTTCCGTGCGCCATCTGCACCGGCTGTTCTCGATCAGTGGCGGCACTACGCTCGGGGATTACATCCGGGTGCGTCGCCTCGAGCAATGCCGACGCGACCTTGCCAATCCCCGCCTCCGGGAAAAGAAAATCACTGAGATCGCCTTCTTTTGGGGATTCAGTGACTCCGCGCATTTCAGCCACTCGTTTCGAAAGCAGTTTGGAGTGTCTCCGCGCGTCTTTCGTGAGCAGAGTATGCTCGGGGACCATGGTGTCGTCACCCCGGAACGCCTGCGTGATTTCTCGCTCGCCGAAGCGTCCGACGTTCGCGCTTCCCGGCCGAACTAGCCAAGCTCAAGCCGACGCCTAGCCGGCAGCATCCACCATCTCCACCTCGGGCAGCTCCCGCAAGTCACCTTGACGTGAGGCCCGGATGGCGACGCCCAACACTGCCCAGATTCCCAGCGCAACCCACTCGCGCCAGCTGAAGTGTCCAGGCACCCAGGGAACCAGTTTCACCAGGACCATCGCAGAGGTCACCAGCAGGCCAAAGGCCGCCGCGGCGCGCCCGAGATTGTGTGGCTTCATGCGGAAGTAGGCAGCGCAGGCCGCCATCCAGGCGACCGCCGATGTGACCGCTCCCACTTCCAGGATGGGGACGAGCAGCGCCTCGCCGAGGAAGATCGTGATCGCGGTCGCGATCCCAACTGCAATGACGGCGGTAAATGGCGTCAGGTTCTTCGGGTGCACGCGCCCTATCTTCGGGTTCAACAGATTGCGGCGGCCCATGGCGAACAGCAGCCTCGACGACGCTACCATGTTCGCGTTGAAGGCCTGCACCAGCGCGACCAGCGCGGACCCCATGATCAAAACCACGATCCAGTGCGCATGCAGGGCGCGCTCGAACGCAACCGCCGTCGGAAACTGTTGGTTGCTGTTCAGGCTTTGCCACGGGGCTACGAACGACACCGCCCCAATCACCACCCAGAAAAACAGAAGGCCGACAAAGATGGTCAGCAGAATTGCCGTAGAAAAATTCCTGCCCGCGAAATCAGGGCTCGCCTCCTCAGCGTACTTTCCCACCGACTCAAACCCCGAAACCAACCAGGGGACCACCTGCCACACCAGCAGGACCGACAACAGCGGCGTGTGGCTGAACAGCGGATGGAGGTTTGCCACCGAACCATGCCTCGCCCCTGCCAGCGCAAAGACGATAACCAGAGACAAGAAAGTGAAAGTGGTCGTCTTGCTCAGTCGAGCACTGGCCTGGATGCCCCGGTAGTTAAGCCACGTCAGCGCGACTGTAAGCAACAAACCCAGAACAATGTGCGGCAGATATACGGGATAGCCCCCGATTCGGTACAGCTCGATCGTGTTCAGCGAAGGAAACAAATACCCCGTGATGCGGCCTGCGGCCAGAGCCTCAAAGGGGCAAGTCAGGAAGTACCCGAGAAATGTCACCCAGCCCGTAGCAAAGCTCACCACCGGCGGGAAGAATCTTGCAATGTACGCCGCTTCTCCAGCGGCGTCGGGAATCGCCCTCACTAACTGGCCGTAGACGTACCCGATAGGGAGCAGCATCAGGGCTCCCCCGGTAAAGCCAAGGATAGCTCCCAGCGGGCCGCCCCGTTGCAGGATATCGTCCATCACGACGAGCCACGCCGTTCCGACCATCACGCCAAAGGCCAGCGTGAAGTAGTCCACCAGGCGCAGCTTATGTGCGAGCGTCGTCATAGGATCGCCAAGCGCGGGCACGACCGTCCGCCCGCCCGCTTCTCCTTACTCTTTCTAGAACTCGTAACGCAACGCAAACTGCATCACTCGTGGCTGCGTTAGCAACCCGGTGTAATCTCCGAAGGACTGGGGCACCTGCTGCAGTGAGGCGATGCAAGCGCAGGCCTGCGTGCCCAGGCCCGAAAGAACATTGAAGCGGTGAAGGTTGGGGACATTGAACACTTCCCAACGGAATTGCAGACTGTGGCCTTCGCGCGGCATCTTCCATGTCTTGCTTAGCGACATATCCAGGCCGGCATATCCATCTCCGCGGATCACGTTGCGCGAACCGCTCCCGCCAGGGAAGGGATGAATGAAGTTGTTCTGGAACGCCCCGGCCGGGTTGGCGAAAACGCTCACCGAGCCATCCGGCTGGCGGAAGTGTCCGGTTTTCGGCCGCGCCAACATCTGGGCAATCCCCTGCTCATCCCAGTCGGTCGGCCAGAAGTTGCCATTGTCCACGGTAAAAGGGAAACCGCTCGTCCAGCGCGCTAGTCCGGAAAGCTGCCAACCACCAATAAATGCGTCCAGAACGGTCCCTGCACCGCCCGCAAAATGCTGGCCCTTCCCGAAGGGTAGCTGGGCAATCCAATCGGCGTTTATTTGATGGGTGGCATCGAAATCCGAGACGCCGCGCCGCCCGTTCGGATTGAACGCATTCACCAGCCGCGTTCCCGGCGAGCCCACATTGACGCTGGAACTGAACCCGAGTCGCGTCGCCGAGGAGGTGATGTCGATCGATCGGGAGTATGTATAGTTCAGGTCGAACTGCAGTCCGCGGCCGGCTTGCTTGCGCACGCTGGCCTGCAGCGCGTTGTAGTTGGACTTCCCGATCGAACTCCAGGCGTACTGCGTCGTCAATTGGTTGTTCAGCATCTCGCCCGGTTTTCCGTTGAAAAAATAGTAGTTGCCGGCGTCGTCAGCGAGGTAGTAGTACAGGTCAATGTTTCCCAGCCCCACAACCTCATTTCCCGGATAAGCGCCGGTGCCTGTGAAGAGCCCGTACACCGCCTGAATCAGGTTGGGATCGAGGCAAGTGGGGTTGTAGGGATTCTGCGAAACCTGGCAACCGTTGTTGCTGAAGTAGACGACATAGTTGCTGCCGCGAAGTGGCCCCAGCATGTCGTGCCAGTACTGCGCAGTGGAACCCACCTGTCCATCGGTGATGGCGTTGGGCGCCACTCCTTGCCGCGCCAGCTGCGAAAGCCGCGTTGCCGCGGCGTAGTAGTCAACGCCCGACTTCGGATCGAATAGATCCAGCGGTTGCCTCAGGTCTCTCTGCGTGAGCAAATTGCGCCCCAGCCGGCCCACGTATGCGAGTTGTAGCGAAAACTTTCCCGGAAGCTCCCGCGCAACCGAAAAGTCGATCGTGTACGCGTAAGGCGTCTTCAAAGATTGATCGACACCCCAAGTGATGGCTTGACTCAGGCTGCCGGGGGTTTGCGGGAACTGCCCTGGGGGCGGATCAAAGAAAATCTGCAAACCGCCTTGCGTGTACTTGGGAATGGTGTTGACGTCGGTGATCCGGGGCACGCCGTCCGCGGTATCGTAGGGCAGGCTGGTTTGAGCGCTGGGGTCTGTCAGGTAGCAGCACGGATTCTGTACGGTCGAACTCAGGCCACCGGGCGCGTTGGCGTCAAAGGTGCTGAGCAGTTGCATGCCCGCGCGATCGTAGACTTTCCCGAATCCTCCCCGGATTACGGTCTTGTCGCCATCCCCTAAGAGTTTCCTCATCCACCCGCCTCCAGGGCGAGGCGAATACGCAACCGAGAATCGCGGTGAAAAATCCGACTTTTCGAAATTATAGAAACCGCGTCCATTGTTGGCCGGCCCACCCAGGACGAAAGAAAGCAGCGGGATCGAGTTGTACCCCTGGCCCTGCTTCATGTACTGCACCATCTGGTTGAACTCGCTGCCCGCGTTGAAACTCCACGAGGGGCAGCCCGCTGCCGGATTCGAGGTGGGATCGCAGGTCGGTGATGCCTGGAATCCGTTGACCTCCCACGGCGGTGGGAACAACGACCAACGCAGCCCGTAGGTCACGGTCAGGTTCGGCTTCACCCGCCAGGAATCCTGCCCGTAGAATTCGTACCAGTTCACCCCGTACCTGCGCTTAACGGAAGAGCCTTCCGCCAGGTTGTTTCCGCTCTTGTCGTAGTTTGTATTCCTGACCAGGTCCGAGACCATGCCCAGCATGCCCAGCAAAGGCAGGTCGTATTGCGGGCTCGACGCCGGCTCCGGGAAACATTGCGCGCTCCCGCACATGCCAAGGTAATAGGGATCCAGGGGGCTCCCGGACGTCAGAATACTGCCATCCGGATTGAAGCTGACGGTGTTGGCAAAACCCGTGGGCGCCATCCAGTTGGTTGCGCCCTTTCCCACGCTGAAAGAATGTTCATAACTCGTGCGCGGATCGCGCGCAAAACCCACACTTGCGCCGAACTGCATCGTGTGTCTGCCTTTGGTCCACGAAAAATCGTCGTTCAAATTGTGCAGCGGTGTCTGTGCGTTATGGCTGTATACGACACCCTGATCGAGACCGTAGAACAGATTCCAATGCTGTTGCTTGGTGGGATCACCCAGGATCCCAGTGCTCTGCCGGGTAAATCCCCAATGGAAGGTGTTCACCATGGTGGAACTGAGTACCGCGGTGTATCCGACCGCCATTCCCTTGCTGTGGTCCGTTACCGTCTGCTCCGGATTCGAGCCCGGCAGAAACGGCGCCTGGGGATTGTTCATGTTCTGCAACGCCCCGCGCCAGAACAGGCTGTGCTTACCGTCAGCGGTCAGGTGGTAGTCGATCTTGGCGATGAAAGCGTTGTTGTCCAGGCTCACGGGTGCCCGGAAGCGGAACCCGGAATAGTTCAAGCCGTCGCCCACGGATGTGTCGTTGGCCACGAATTTCTGGTTGCAGAAGGTTTTATCCCAGTAGCCGGTACTTCCGTTCAACACCGCCAAGTTAATCCCCGGTCCCTGCGTGTTGTATCCGCCCTGGAGTGGATCCAGCTTCGCGATGTCGGCCGGAGTCATGGTCGTCACCCCGCCATTCACATCGCTATATCGCAGGTTGCCCTGGCAAAGACTTGGTGTTGGAATCGACCGTACCGTGCTTTCCTCTTCCCGCTGCCGGGTACCCTCGTAGTTGATGAAGAAGAACAGCCGGTCTTTCTTCAGTGGACCTCCCACGGAGGCGCCAAATATGTTTCGCAGAAGCTTATCGGCGACATTGGGTTGGCCGCTCCTCGCCTCCGCTGCCTTCACGAAGTAGTCGTTGGCGCTGGTGATGGTGTTGCGGTGGTATTCGTACACCGACCCGTGGAAGTTGTTCGATCCGCTCTTGGTGATCAGAGATACCTGCGCACCCGAACCAATGCCCTGGTCCGCGTTGTAATTCGAAGTGGTGACCCGGAACTCCTGCACCGAATCCAGCGTCACCGGCAACACGGACGTGAACGCGTACCCGTGCGACTGATCGTTGACGTCCACGCCGTCCAGGGTCACGTTGCTTTGATCGCTGCGCGCGCCGTTCACCGAGCCGCTGCGGGTATCCTTTGTAGCGTCGATGCGATCGCCCAGGAAGGTCACCCCGGGCTGGAGGCTCAGCAACTCGACCACGTTGCGCGCTTCGATGGGAAGCTGCGAAACCTGATTCTGATTGAATGCGGCTCCCAGGCTGGCATCTGAAGTGTTCACCAGCGTTGCCGCCGCGGCCACCTCCACCGTTTGACCCACGCCGGCGATTTCGAGCTTGACGTCGAGAGTGGCGGCGACGTTCACCAGCAACTCCAGATTCGTT
>CAZXKO010000045.1:0-8477 GCA_964641665.1 uncultured Acidobacteriaceae bacterium | reverse complement strand
AGACGTTCGCGACCCCTGCGGAAGCGGCTAACGCCCTCTTTGAAGCCGCGCAAAAGGACGAAGAGCAGGCCGTAGAGGCAATCCTTGGCGCGGGCAAAGACGTGACATCGTCAGGCGACGATGACGACGACAAACTGGAACGCGAGCAGTTTGCCCAAAAATATCAGGAGATGCACCGCCTGGTTCGCGAGGGCGACGGAACTACGGTCCTCTATATTGGCGCAGAAAACTGGCCCTTCCCGGTCCCGCTGGTCTCTAAGAACGGCCGATGGTACTTCGACTCTGACAGCGGCAAACAGGAGATCCTGGTACGCAGAATCGGAGAGAACGAGGCTACCGCAATTGAAGTGTGCGAGGAATTCGTCACGGCGACGGTCCAAGGCAACCCAAAGGCGCCCAGGGAAGATCCGATCGCGCAGTTCGCTGAAAGCCTGTCCTCTGGCGGCGCAGAAAATAGTGAGTCCACCCCATTTCATGGCTACTACTTTCGCATTGTCACCGGAGACTCTGTAACACAAGCGAGTGCCGGCAAGCGGCCAAGAGGGGTAGCTCTAGTTGCGTATCCTGCGGACTATCGCGGATCAGGAGTCATGACCTTCGTAGTCACGCGGCGCGGGGTCGTTTATCAAAAGGATCTTGGGCCAAACACTACGACTGTCGCGCCAGAGCTAAAATCCCACATCGGTTCGGATTGGCGCCCGGCGGTGTGAAGAAACCGATCGCATTGTATGACATCTGATAACAAAGGACCATTTTGGAGGATGCACATGGACGGGAAAAACGGAAACAAGACAAATTTGTCCGCCGCCGCAAGCGGAACTATTTCACTCGGCGGTGAACTCACAGTGAATCGTCTCGGCTTTGGAGCTATGCGCATTACTGGCGAAGGAATCTGGGGACCCCCCAAGGACCGGGCGGGAGCAATCGCAGTTCTTCGGCGCGCCGTTGAACTAGGGGTGAACTTTATAGATACGGCTGATTCTTACGGTCCCAACGTCAGCGAAGAGTTGATCGCCGAGGCACTCTCGCCTTATCCCAAAGATCTCGTGATCGCGACCAAAGGCGGATGGAACCGTCCCGGACCAAACCAGTGGACACACGATGCCAGCCCGGCACACTTGCGCAAAGCAGTTGAAGGAAGCCTGAAGAGACTGCGCCTTGACCGGATCGATGTGTACCAGCTGCACGTACCTGATCCGGTGATTCCCTTCGATGCCTCGGTCGAAACCCTGGCCAACATGAAATCCGAAGGGAAAATTCGTTTGATTGGGCTGTCCAATGTCACCCGAGAACACATTAAACGCGCGCGGCAAATTGTTCCGATCGTCTCCGTTCAGAATCGCTACAGTTTTGCCGATCGCGAATGGGACTACATCGTGGATTATTGCGACCGCAACGGCATCGCATTCATCCCTTGGTTCCCGCTGGGAGCCGGGACCGTGGCTGCCAAGGTGCTGGACAGGATTGCAAGAGCACGGCAGGTGAAACCGATTCAGGTTGCACTGGCATGGTTGCTAAGGCGGTCACCAGTCATGCTGCCGATTCCGGGTACTTCTTCCATTGCGCATCTTGAGGAAAATGTGCAGGCGGCATCTCTGCAATTGACTGAGGAAGAATATATGGACCTCAACGGGGTTGCCGCGCTGGCTTCCTGAACCACGGTTGATTGACGCACGGTCCCAGATAGCTCAAGAAATTGGAGGAGATTATGCAGATAGAAAAGCGTTCGCTGGGTTCGAGTGGACTTCAGATTACAAGGGTAGGTTTTGGCTCTTGGGCAATCGGAGGTGGTGGGTGGTCGTTCGGATGGGGACCGCAAGACGACAAGGCGTCAATAGACTCAATGCGCCGCGCCATTGAACTGGGCGTCAATTGGATCGATACCGCAGCGGTGTACGGCCTCGGCCATTCCGAGGAAGTTGTAGGACGCTTTGTGCGTTCGCTTCCCGCTTCTGAGCGGCCATACGTGTTCACCAAGTGCGGACTGATCTGGGACGAGCGGAATCGAATGCAAGAGCCAAAGCGGGTGCTCAAACCGGAATCAATTCGTGCCGAGTGCGAGGCTTCTCTGCGCCGGCTGGGAGTCGAGCGCATTGATTTATATCAATTCCATTGGCCTGACGAGACCGGCACGCCCATCGAAGATTCCTGGACAGAAATGTTGCGGCTGATCGAAGAAGGCAAAGTGAGGCTCGGCGGCGTTTCTAATTTCGACGTCAACCTACTGGAGCGCTGCGAGGCCGTTCGCCACGTGGATTCATTGCAGCCGCCGTTTTCTTTAATTCGTCGCGAGGTTGCGGCACGCGAGATCCCCTGGTGCGAAGCGCACAAAACCGGCGTGATCTGTTATAGCCCGATGCAATCCGGGTTGCTGACGGATCGATTCAGCGCCGTGCGAGTCGCTCGCATGGCAAACGATGACTGGCGCCGGCGCTCTCCGGACTTCAACTCGCCTAAACTGAACCGCAATCTTGCGCTTCGTGATGCTCTGAGGCCAATCGCGCAGCGGCATGGGGCGTCGGTCTCGTCGGTTGCAATCGCATGGGTACTCAGCTGGCCAGGGGTCACCGGCGCAATCGTAGGAGCCCGGTCTCCTGAACAGGTGGATGGCTGGATTGACGCCGGAAATCTGCAGTTGACTGAGGCTGACCTGGATGAGATCGCTCGCGCAATCGAACGAACCGGCGCGGGATCGGGGCCGTCGAGACCGAAGTTGGAAGTTGCGGCACGCAGGGACGCCGCGTAAGAGAAAAACGATGACAAACTTACTGTGTGTTCTGGTATTAATTGCGGGCACGGCAATCATTGGATATTCGCAGGAGACCGCAGGCGATTACGTCTCGCCCTCCGAAGCCGTTCCGCGGGGCCAAGCTCCGAAGATGCAGGTCAAACTGTTGAACCCGGGAGAATCCCTAAAACAATATGCAGTCATCTTCTATGAGGGAGACGAAGCTTTCTCGGGACTGCTGGAGTTTGCCGAGAAGTACCACGTCACCAGCGCTCACTTCACTGCCATCGGAGCGCTGAGTGGCGCCACGTTGGGATGGTTCGATCCCCAGCGCAAAATGTATAAGAAGATTCCCGTCATTGGTCAGCACGAAGTGATCGGGATGAGCGGCGATATCGCGCTCTATCAAGGAAAGCCTGTCGTCCACACGCACATGCTGGTGGGGAATCCAGATGGGACCACGCTCGGCGGCCATGTTCTGGCCGCGTATGTCTCCCCGACCCTGGAAGTGATGGTGACGGTCGATCCGGTAACCATGCAGAAGCGGTTTGATCCGGCAACTGATCTGACGCTGATTGACCCGGCGTTGAAATAGGAGCATGGCCATATCGCGAGCAGGCAAGATGGATATAAACTGACCAGAGATTCCTGAAGTCGAAAAGGAAGTTTTCGGTCCTGCGAACCACACACGTCTGGAGCAAGCGTGAACGACGCACTATTTCTCCACCGGATTCATTTTGCGTTCACCATAACCTTTCATTATCTATTCCCGCAACTGACAATGGGCCTCGCACCGCTCATCGTCGTGCTCAAGACGCTGGCGATCCGCACTGGCAACACGGCCTACAACGAATCGGCGCGTTTCTGGACGAAGATTTTCAGCATTAACTTTGCTCTCGGAGTAGTTACCGGCATCCCGATGGAATTTCAGTTCGGCACTAATTGGGCGCAGTTCTCGCGCCTGACTGGAGGCGTCATTGGCCAGCCGCTGGCCATGGAAGGCACATTCTCCTTTTTCCTGGAGTCGGCGTTCCTGGGTCTCTTTGTGTACGGTGAAAAACGCCTGGGGAAATGGGGACACTGGTGGGCTGGCTTCCTGGTGTTCCTCGGGTCATGGATCTCAGGGTTCTTTATCATCGTCGCCGACGCCTGGATGCAGCATCCGGTGGCCTACACACGCTTGTCCAACGGAGGGTTCAGTGTTTCCAGTTTCTGGGGACTGTTGACGAACCCGTGGGCGCTGATTCAGTACGCACACAATATGAGCGGAGCCGTGGTCACCGGCGCATTCGTGATGGCGGGTGTGGGCGCATTCTATTTGCTCCAACAAAAGTTCGTGGAGCATGCGCACATCTTTCTCCGGGTGGGAGTGGTCGCTGGAATCGCCGCCTCCGTCTGGCAGGTGTTTCCCAGTGGCGATTTGCACGGCAAATACATGGCGCGTAATCAACCCGTGACCACGGCTGCGATGGAAGGGCTGTTCAGGTCTCAAACTGGTGCTCCGATGGTCATTATTGGTCAGCCGGATGAGGAACATCAGCAGATCGACAATCCCATCATCGCCAACAAAGTGTTGAGCTTTCTTATTTACGGAACGACCACGGCCGAGGTCCAGGGGTTGAATGCATTCCCCAAAGACCAGTGGCCGACCAACATCCCGCTGCTTTACTTCAGCTATCACATAATGGTTGGACTGGGCACGATTTTCGTGGCTGTGATGGCGGTTGCAGCCTATCTGCTGTGGCGTAAGAAGCTGTACGCAAGCACGTGGATGCTTTGGACCATCATGCTCTGCGTGCCGTTTCCCTACATCGCGAACACGGCAGGTTGGCTTACGGCAGAAGTCGGACGCCAGCCTTGGCTGGTTTATGGACTGCTGCGCACCAACCAGGGATATTCGACTAATGTCATTGCCGGCAACAGCATGTTCACACTGCTGGGCTTTATGGGGCTTTATCTGGTGCTGGGAATTCTATTTCTGTTCCTCATACAGCGCGAGGTGGGGCAAGGTCCGGTCTTAGCCACGGCCGGCGACGTGCGTTCTGGGGCGCCAATCACTACGTAGGAGTTGTGAATGGAACCGGTGTGGTTTGTGCTCGTCGCCGTGATGATCGTCGCCTATGTCGTGCTTGACGGCTTCGATCTGGGGGCGGGCGCGTTGTTACTGCTGGTTGCGCGCACGGAAGAAGAACGTCAGACAGTGATTCGCACCATCGGCCCAGTCTGGGACGGCAATGAAGTGTGGCTGATTGCAGGCGGAGGAACGCTCTATTTCGCCTTTCCACTACTCTATGCTTCCAGCTTCAGCGGCTTCTACCTGCCGCTCAACATAGTTTTATGGTTATTGGTGCTGCGTGGCATCGGAATCGAATTTCGCGCGCACATCGAGAACCATGTGTGGCAGTCGCTGTTCGATGGATTCTTTGCGATCTCGAGCACGTCGCTGGCGATCTTCTTCGGCGCAGCGCTAGGTAACGTGGTGCGCGGCGTGCCTTTGGGAACAGATCATTTCTTCTTTGAGCCACTGTGGACTAACTTCCGGACTGGTGGCGACACCGGCATTCTCGACTGGTACACCAGTGGGGCGGCCATTCTTGCGCTTGTCGCTCTTGTGGTCCACGGGGCTCTTTATGTGGCGCTCAAGACAGAAGGGACGGTGAACGAAAAGTCGCGCAAGCTTGCCCGTCGATTGCAGCCGCTGCTGATCATACTGACCGCACTCGGAGTGCCCATCACCGCTGCCGTTCGTCCGCGCACCATGCATAACTTCAGCGAATATCCGCTCGCCTACGTGATTCCGGTGGCGGTTGCCGTGAGCCTCGCCGCCATGTGGATCTTCGAACGGAGAGCGAAGGAAAAGGCTGCGTTTCTGAGTTCCTGCGCATATATTGTAGCCATGCTCGCGGGCGTCGCAGTTGCGCTATATCCCAGCCTGCTGCCGTCGAGCGGCGACTCGACGCACGACATCACCATCTACAATGCCGCCACGGGCGAGTATGCCTTGCGCGTGGGACTCATCTGGTGGGCCGTTGGGATGTGCCTCGCCCTTGGCTACTTCGTTTTTGTGTACCGCATGTTTCGTGGCAAGGTTCGGGCAGAAGTGGGACACGGATGAGGGGTCCGAAGCCTGCCCAGTTCGCTTGACAAACGAATCGTTGCAGTCTAAGAAAGAGGGGTACGTCCTTTCGTTGTACGGACGCGGAGGTCCTTCCGATGCAGACTTCCCGTAGAGACTTCTTCAAGGTCGCAACCCTCGGCGGTGTCTCCGCCACTATCTTCGGATTCGACCTCAAGCCTGCCTACGCCCAACTCAAAGAATTAAAAATTGCACGCGCCAATGAAACCCGCTCGACTTGCCCGTATTGCGCGGTGGGTTGCGGTGTCCTTATCTATACCATCGGCGACCGTGCGAAGAACGTAACCCCACAGGTGATCCATGTCGAAGGCGATCCCGATCATCCTACCAATCGCGGAACGCTTTGTCCGAAGGGCTCTTCCCTCGAACAGGACATGCTCAATCCGCGACGGCTCACCAAGCCGCAGGTCCGGCGTCCCGGCGCAACTGACTGGGAAGACATCGACTGGGACAAAGCGCTGAATGAGATTGCGCGCTGGACCAAGAAAACACGCGACGATACTTTCGTGGATAAAGACGCGAACGGTCACACCGTGAACCGCTGTGAGGGCATTTCATTCATCGGCGGCTGCACCGACACAAATGAGTTCAATTATCTGGTCGTAAAAACGATGAGGAGTATGGGCTTGGTCTATTTAGAAAACCAAGCCCGTGTTTGACACGGCCCCACGGTCTCAAGTTTGGGACCAACTTTTGGACGCGGGGCCATGACCAATGGCTGGATCGACATCAAGAACACCGACATGATGTTGATCATGGGCGGGAATCCCGCCGAGAACCATCCCTGCGGATTTAAGTGGGCGATGGAGGCCAAGCGTAACCGCAACGCCAAGCTGATCTCCGTAGATCCGCGGTTCACCCGTACGTCCTCCACCGCAGATCTCTTCTGCCAGATTCGCGCCGGCACCGACATCGCATTCCTCGGCGGAGTGATCCGCTACGCGATCGAGAACAACCGGATCGCGCATGATTACCTCGTCAACTACACCAACGCCGCCTTCATCGTCAAAGAAGGTTTCAGACTTCCGGAGGACGGGCTTTACTCCGGATTCGACGCGGCAGCGGGCAAGTATGATCTCTCCACGTGGAATTACGAGGGAACAGGAGGTTCTGGCGGTCAAGCGGGCCAAGGTGGGACGACCGGGCACGCGCCCGAACCAATGCCGGGGAAGGTCGGAGGAGCGGCGCCACCACCTGCTCTGCCAGCAAATGTCGCATACGATCTGACAATCCAGCATCCGCGGTGTGTTTTCCAACTGCTGAAACTGCAGTATTCGCGGTACACACCGGAAACGGTGGAACGCATCACGGGGATCCCTAAGGACCAGTTCCTGAAGGCCGCCGACTTGTTTACTTCCGTCCGCAAGGACGGCGACATGAAGAAAGTGGCGACCATCATTTACGCGGTGGGCTGGACGCAGCATACCTTCGGAACCCAGATCATCCGCACGGCAGCGATGATCCAACTGCTGCTGGGGAACGTCGGAAGAGCGGGCGGCGGCGTGAACGCGCTGCGCGGCCATTCCAATATTCAGGGCGCTACCGATATGGCCGGACTGTATGACTCTCTGCCGGGATATCTCAAAGCTCCCGTTCCCGGCGACACGGATCTGGCCACCTATCTGAAGCGCACCACGCCAACGGCCTCGAAACCCAGTCCGTGGGCTTCGATGAACTATTACTCGAACACGCCGAAATTCTTCGTTTCGCTTTTGAAGTCGATGTACGGCGATGCTGCCACAAAACAGAACGGATTCGCCTTTGATTACCTGCCCAAAGTTGACCGCGACTATTCGTGGACCCACATTTGGGACGACATGTACAACGACAAAGTCAAGGGCATGATGGCATTCGGGATGAACGGTGTGATGGTCGGTCCGGATACAAACAAGAACATCAACGCGCTGAAGAAGGCCGACTGGCTGGTTGTCGGCGAGATTTATCCCGATGAGACCAGCGAGTTCTGGAGAGCTCCGGGCATTACGACCGATGAGCAGAAGAACATTAAGACCACGGTTTACCGGTTGCCTTGCGCGGGTTTTGCGGAAAAAGACGGTAGCATGACCAACTCAGCCCGCTGGGTTACGTGGAAGTATGCCGCGGTCCCGCCTCCGGGAGACGCACGTCTCGATCAGGACATTGTCGCGCAGATTTTTCTTCGGGTTCGTGATTTGTATAAGAAGGAAGGCGGAAAGTTCCCCGACCCAATTCTGAATCTGAACTGGGCCTACGCAGACGCGGCCCACCCGCCACTTTCCCAAGTCGCGATGGAGCTTAACGGTAAAGCTCTCGCGGACCTGAAAGATCCGGCGACAGGACAGGTCATCAAAGCCGGCCAGCAATTGCCCGGTTTTGCGTGGCTGAAAGACGATGGAACCACCATGTGCGGCAACTGGATTTACTCCGGTTGCTGGACGGAGGCGGGAGCTCAGACCCAGAGGCGAGGCACCGAAGATCCATCCGGCCTGGGAGTTTATCCCAACTGGTCGTGGTCTTGGCCGGCTAATCGGCGTGTGCTCTACAACCGCGCTTCCTGCAATCCAGATGGGAAGCCGTGGGATCCGGAGCGAAAACAGATTTGGTGGAACGAGGCAGCGGGAAAATGGGCAGGCA
>CAZXKO010000044.1:0-66211 GCA_964641665.1 uncultured Acidobacteriaceae bacterium | reverse complement strand
ACGTCCGCTTCACGTCTCGCATGTTGCGGTAGCAGTCCATGTGCTCGCGGTCGATGTTGGTGACCACCGAGAGAATCGGGGAAAGTTTGAGAAACGACCGGTCACTCTCGTCCGCTTCCGCCACCAGGTACTGCGACTTCCCCAGCCGCGCATTCGATCCCATGGCGTCCACTCGCCCGCCGACCACCACCGTCGGATCAAGTCCGCCTGCCGCCAGAACCGCCGCCACCATCGAAGTCGTGGTCGTCTTTCCGTGCATGCCGGCGATCGCGATCCCATACTTCAGCCGCATCAACTCCGCCAGCATTTCAGCGCGCTGGATGACAGGAGTATGCAGCTTGCGCGCCTCGGCGACCTCGGGATTTTCTTCCGCGATGGCTGAACTGGTCACCACCACCTCGGCACCGTGCACATTTTCTGCGGCGTGCCCCTCAAACGTAATCGCACCCAGTCCTGCTAGACGCTGGGTCACCGCCGAACTCTTCAGGTCCGATCCGGAGATCTTGTAACCAAGGTTCAGCAGGACTTCGGCAATCCCGCTCATGCCGATGCCGCCGATGCCTACGAAATGGATACGCTGGATCTTGGCAAACATTGTGGAATCAGGTCCCGGGTGTCGGGTCTCGGGTGTTGGGATCACCCTTCATGTCGCCGACCAGCCTCGCCGCCATCTTCGCCACGTCCTGCGCCGCGCTGGGATGCGACAGTTTCTTTGCCGCCTGGCCCATCTGCTCAAGACGCACGCGATCCGCGAACCGTGCAGCCACCGTCTCGGCTAACCGCTCTGCCGTAAGATTTACTTCCTCGAGCATCGCCGCGGCGCCTGCATCCACGAGCGCTTGTGCGTTCACCTTCTGGTGATCGTCGGCGGCGCGTGGAAAAGGAATGAAGATCGCCGGCTTCCCCGCCGCCGTCACTTCCCCCACCGTGCTCGCCCCGGAGCGGCACACCAGCACGTCAGCACGAGAAAAGGCACCGGGCATGTCGTTGATAAAGGCCGAGACTTCCGCATCCAGGCCCGAGCCGTCGTAGGCAGCCCGCGCGTCATTATAGTCGCGCTCGCCCGTCTGGTGAACGATGCGCAACCCCGGCACCTTCTCTCGCAGCGCGGGTAACGCCGCCAGCACAGCCTGGTTGATGGCGTGAGCCCCCTGGCTTCCGCCGAAGACGAGAAGCGTCGGCGGCGTCGCTGTCGCAGGACGTGGCGCAATCTCAAAGAACGCCGGACGCACCGGAACCCCCGTCACTTCGTACTTGCGAAAGTAGCGCCCCGTCTGCTCGAACTGCACGGCCGCCATCGAGACGCGCGACGCCACCATCCGGTTCGCAAAACCGGGCACAACGTTGGGCTCAAATGCAATCGTCGGAATCCGGCGCAAGATAGCCGCTCCCATCGCCGGACCAGAAGCATAACCGCCGACCCCAATCACCACGTCCGCGCGAAACTCCGCCAGCATCGTCGACGCATCCCAGACAGCGCGCGGCAAATCGAAAATAGTACGCAGCCGCGTAGCCAGGCTCACCCGGTTCAGAGCGCCGACTTTCACCAGTCGCAGCTCAAACCCGGCGGCCGGCACCAGCCGGTTCTCCATTCCGCGAGCCGTGCCAATAAAGAGGACTTCCGCCTCGTAATCTCTCTTCAGTTCCTGGGCAATCGCGAGCGCCGGGATCACATGCCCCCCGGTACCGCCACCCGCTAGAACAGCGCGCATTTCGACATTGTCAATTTTCAGCTGGCGCTTGTCGATTGTCAGGAGGGTACGGAGAGGGGAGAGTCGGTGACCGCTTTGCCATCGGTCTTGGCGCCCTCAAGTCCTCACTAACTCCGAAGAAGCATCGGAACCCGATCCATCCCCAAGCGAGTGTCGGACACCCGTAACACACCCTACATCATTCACTGTATTCCCATGTCGACCCCGCTGACGTACGCTTCCCGTCAAGTACCAAGCGTTCGCCCCGTGCCGGATACCCCCATCATCGGGTTCTCTCCTCAGCAAGAAACCGATCTAACCGGCACGGGATTTCCTTCTGCGCAAGTACCACCCCTCGTCCTGAGGCCGCTCTTGATGTCGCGACACACGATCGCACGGCCTTCCCTGCCGCCCTTCCCCGTCGCGATCTCGATCGCCTACGTGCTCGCGCTTCTCGGGACAGGACTCTACTTCGTGCTATCCAACTAAATTGGGGTGGACAGATGCGCTGGGGCTGAGCGGACTAGGCAGTCCGCTGCGATGCCCTGCCGTGGCCCCCAGATGAGGCCGGCTTGGCATGTTGGGCTTGGTGAAACGAGAAGCAGGATGAACAGAAAATCTCCCGGCAGCCAGCGCATGGCTCCGTGTGCGCAGCACAAACCGCTACGCCGCAGTCGGAACATCGTGCCTTCGAAGGACGGCCACACGTCGCCCCGAGCGCGTCCTCAAGACTCTGGACTTCCACCACGCCACAGTAGCCCATACGGTCCCCTTCTTTGAGATTTCAGGCGGGGAATATACCACAGCGGGTCTCCAAAGCAACAACTAAAGACCCGCCGTCCTTAGCAGCGGAAGACGCCAGCCGAATAGAGTCGAAAGCCGTCCCTCAGTCGTCCGGCGGTCTTGCTCAGCGTCCTGTGCGCTCCTTTCTTAGCGACCTTAGTGGTTAAGAAGCCTTTCCCACGTCCGCTACGAGACCGCCACGCTCGACGCCCCTACTCCGCCTGCTTCGAAATATTCAGCAACACCCCCACGCAGGCCAGCGTGATGAACAGCGAAGAACCGCCATAGGAAACGAACGGCAGTGGGATCCCCTTGGTCGGCAACAGCCCCAGCACCACGCTGATATTGATGAACGCCTGGAGGATCACCATGCTGGTGATACCCACCGCCAGGTAGCGGCCGAACAGATCGCGTGTGCGCAACGCCGCCCGTATGCCCCTCCACAGAAAAATTGCGAACAACAGGCACACGCACATCGCACCGACCAGCCCCAGTTCCTCCGCGGTGACCGCAAAAATAAAATCGGTGTGCGGCTCAGGAAGATAAAACAGCTTCTGCTTCCCTTCCATAAGGCCCAGTCCCGTCAGGCCTCCCGTGCTCACCGCGATGAGCGACTGGATGATGTGGAACCCCGCGCCCCGCGGATCGGAATAAGGATTCAGAAACGCCAGAATTCGATCCTTGCGCCAGCTGACGTGGAACAGCAGGAAGTAAAGCGGCAGCAGCGACGCCGTAAAAGCGAACACGAAATAGCGCAACTGCATCCCCGCGACGAACAGAATTGCCGCCGTGATCCCCGCACACGCGATCGCAGTCCCCAGATCCGGTTGCGCCACGATCAACAACAGAAACAGCATCGTGGGCGCGACCGCCGGCAACAGTGTGTTCTTCCAGTCCGCGATCGCCTTGGTTCGCGTCTCCAGGAAGAACGCCATAAATAGGATCAGCGTCGGTTTGGCCAGTTCCGAGGGCTCGAACGAAAATCCGCTCCAGCGGATCCAGCGGTGCGTATTGTGCGAGCGGTCCAGGAGAAACACTGCCATCAGCAGAAGCGTCGTCACCGAGAGCAGCGAAAACACCACCCCGGGATTCTTGTAGAGCCGGTAGTCGATCTTCATCGCCACGGCCATCGCGGCGATCCCCGCTACCGCCCACACGAATTGCTTTTCGAGAAAGCCGTAAGGAGACCCGAACCGCTCCTTGGCCATCACCGCCGACGCGCTGAACACCATCACCAGCCCCACGAACACCAGCAGCATGGTCACAGTAAAGAGCCACCGATCGACGCTGACGCGCTTGGCCATGAAGCTTCATTTCACCACGGAGTCGGTCAGGTGGTGCGATTTTCGATTGTCGATTTAGGAAGAGTGATTGCCGAGTTTGGTTCTGGCACGAAAGAGGGAGACGATCGGCAGTATGTAGAGCGCAGCAGCACTACGTCTTGGGGTTCGCGAGACTCTTCACGACTTCCTTAAAGACTCGTCCCCGATGGTTGTAGCTCTGGAACTGGTCGAAGCTGGCGCAGGCCGGCGCCAGCAGCACAATGTCGCCTGGTTGCGCCACCGCCGCCGCACGCCGCACGGCATTGTCGAGCGTCTCCGCATGCACAATCTCTGCCGCTCCCTTGATATGCGATTCGATCTTCTCGGCCGCGGCGCCGATCGTGTACACCCGCTTCACCCGCTCGCGCAGCAGGTCGTTCAGCACCCGGTAGTCGCTGCCCTTGTCCTTGCCGCCCAGAATGAGGTGGATATTCGCAGGAAACGATTCCAGGGCTTTGATCGTCGCATCGACGTTGGTGGCCTTCGAGTCGTCGTAGTACTCCACTCCCTGCACGGTGGCGACGTATTCCAGCCGGTGCTCCACCGCCTTGAAATTTCGCACCGCCTCACGCAGTTGCTCCGGTTGGCATCCCATCAGGGCACCAGCACAGACAGCCGCCAGCACGTTCTCCACGTTGTGCGCGCCTTTCAGCGGAATTTCACTTACCAGCATGATCTCGCGCTGCCCCCTGCCATCGCGGAACAGAATCTGCCCATCCCGCACCCACGCGCCTTGTTTCACTTCCTTCTTGCGGCTGAACCAGAAAACCTGCGCCCGGGTTCGATTCCCTAGCGTTACGCAGGTGGCGTCGTCTTCATTCAGAACCGCAAAATCCGAACCCTGCTGGTTCTCGAAAATGCGCGCTTTGACATCCACGTAGGCCTGGAAAGTGCGGTGCCGGTCCAGATGATCGGGCGTGACATTCAGAATCACTGCCACTTTCGGGCGAAACGTCTGGATGGTCTCCAGCTGAAAGCTCGACACCTCCAGCACCACCACCGTCTCGCGGGTGGCGCGGCCCACCAGCGAGATGGCAGGCGTCCCAATGTTTCCCCCGACCAGAGTCGGGAATCCCGCCGCGATGATGTCGCCGGCCAGCGTCGTGGTCGTGGTCTTCCCGTTGGAACCGGTGATCGCCACGATGGGCCCAGTCAGGTGCTGCGCCGCCAGTTCGATTTCCCCGATCACCGCCTCGCCCGAAGCACGCGCCTGCACCAGCGGAGGCGCATCCACCGGAACGCCCGGGCTCACCACGATCAAGTCCTGCCCGCGAAACGTGCGCTCCCCATGCCCACCCGTTTCGACCGCGATGCCGTGGTCCAGCAACACCGGGATCTCGTCCCGCAGCTGGTCTTCGGGCTTCGTGTCGGAAACCGTGACCCGCGCCCCTTGCTCCTTCAAAAACAGGGCCGACGCCACGCCCGACTTTCCCAGCCCCACCACCAGCACACGTTTGTTCTGAAGATCCATCGCTTAACTTCTACCTCAGAGACATGAACCTTGATGAAACCGCAACCATCCGACGCACCACAGAAATGATGATAATTTCTCTGTCATCCCGAGCGCAGTGAGGCTCCAGCCGAACGCAGTCGAGGGACCCTGTGTTTTCTGCGGGCAACTCCCCCCAACCCTCCGTGTCTCCGTGCCTCCGTGGTGGACGTTCGTTTACCGCAGCTTCAACGTCGTCAACGCAAACAACGCGAACACTAGCGACGCAATCCAGAACCGCACGATTACCTTCGACTCCGACCAGCCCAGCAACTCGAAATGGTGATGGATCGGCGCCATCTTGAAAATTCGCTTCTTCCGAAGCTTGTACGAGGCGACTTGCAAAATCACCGACAGCGCCTCGATCACAAACACTCCCCCGATGAAGGGCAGCAGCAACTCCTGCTTGATCATCACCGCCACCGTCCCGATCGCGCCCCCCAACGCCAGGCTGCCCACGTCGCCCATGAAAACCTCGGCCGGATGCGCGTTATACCAGAGGAATCCGATCGACGATCCCACCATCGCCCCGCAGAAGATGGTCAATTCACCCACCTGTGGCATTCGCTCCAGGCCCAGGTAAGTCGCAAAAGCAGCGTGGCCGCTGACGTACGTCAGCACCGTCAGCGCACCCGCTGCGATCACCGTGCACCCGATCGCCAGCCCGTCCAGCCCATCGGTGAGGTTCACCGCATTGCTCGATCCCACAATCACCATGCAGACGAAAATCACAAACGGCAGGAAGGCCAGCGGCCAGAGGTGCGGATTGTGCGCCAGCCGTTCGATTACCAGGTCCGGACGGAACTGTTTGAAGAAGGGCACCACTAGCTTGGTGGAATACATCCCTTTCGCTTGCATGGCCGTAAGCGCAGCGGCAATGAGCAGGCTGGTCAGGAACTGCAGCCCCAGCTTGGCGCGCGCCGTCAGGCCCAGGTTGCGGCGATGCACTACTTTGATGTAATCGTCGGCAAATCCCAGCGCCGCGAACGCACACGTCGACGCAATGGCGATCCACACAAACGGATTCGTCAGGTCGGCCCACAACAGCGTGGGCACCACGATGGCAATTGCGATCAGCAGGCCGCCCATCGTGGGCGTGCCCGCTTTTTTCTGATGTGCTTTTGGACCCTCTTCGCGGATGTACTGCCCGATCTGAAATTCGCGCAGCCGGTTAATTACCAGCGGTCCCACGATCAACCCGGTAAACAGCGCCGTCAGGCTCGCGAACGCTGTACGGAACGTGAGATAGCGGAAAATGCGGAACGGCGGGAAGTAGTGGTACAGCTTGACGAACAGCAGCCAGTAAAGCAATCAGCCTCCGAGAACAGCTGTTGGTCGTTGGCTCTTGGTCGTTGGCCAGAAGCCCTTGCGCCTCAAGGCCTGACCTGCTGCGCCACCGAATGGAACCACCTCATAAACGGTACCTGGGAAGGCACGCGCGCCCCGCCAACGACTACATGCCACCAGCCATCAGCCAATCCCAACCCACTTCTCCAGCGCCTTCTCGAGTTTCACGCCCCGAGAAGCTTTCAGCAGGACCACGTCCCCGTCACGCGTCTCCCGTGCCAGCCACTCGCCAGCTTCCTCCGGGGTCGCCACAAACTCCGCCTGCATGCCGGCGTTCTTCGCGCCATCCACCATGTTCTGGGCCAATCCTCGCACTCCCAGCAGCAAGTCGATTTTTTTCTCGGCAATGTGCTGCCCCGCGCACCGGTGCAACTCGCTTCCCGTGGGTCCCAGTTCCAGCATCTCTCCGGCTACCACGATCCTGCGCTTCGCCGGCATGGCCGCCAGCGCGTCCACCATCGCCGCCAGTGCTTTTGGATTGGAATTGTAGCAATCGTTCACGACTTTGATGTTACCCACTTGGACGACCTGCCCGCGCTTGTCCCCCGGCTTCAGCGTCGCCAGCGCGGTCACAACCTCCGTCAGCGGAATTCCTCGCTCCAGCCCGACCGCTACTGCAGCCAGCGCGTTCGTGATGTTATGTGCTCCCACGAGCGGCAACATCGCGCGTTGGCGCACACCGTCCACCACCACGTCGAAGGCCGATCCCTCTGCCCCGCGCGACTCAACATTTTCCGCGTGCACATCCGCCCGACGGTGCGTCCCGAACAGAATCACCCGCCCTTTGAAGTCGCGGCCGAAACTAGAGACGTATTCATCGTCGGCATTGAGCACGGCCGTGCCACCCGGAGGCAGGCTTTCGATCAGTTCATACTTGGCTCGGGCAATCCCCGCAATCGAATCGAAGTACTCCAGGTGGACTGGGGCCACCACGGTCACCACACCAATCTCCGGTTGCGCGATTTTCGCCAGCGCCGCAATCTCCCCCGCGTGCGACATCCCCATCTCGATCACCGCGACGTCGTGCTCCGGCTCCAGCTTCAACAGCATCAGCGGCAGGCCAAAATGATTGTTGAAGTTCCCTTCCGACTTGAGCACGCGAAACCGGCTCCCGAGCACGTGCGCAATCGCTTCCTTGGTAGTCGTCTTGCCCACCGAGCCGGTAATCCCTACCAGAGGCTTGCCCCACAACCGCCGTACTGCCGTGGCCAGCGTCTGCAGCGCCACGAGCGTGTCGTCCACCGCCAGCAGGCAGGTCTTCACCGGATAGCGGGCGAGCTGATCCTTCTGCACCACCGCCGAGACCGCTCCGCGCTCGAGCGCCTGGTGTACGTAGTCATGCCCGTCCAGGCGCTCGCCTTTTACTGCAAAAAACAGTTCGCCCGCCTGGATCGTGCGCGAGTCAATCGAATAACCGTGCGCGACTTCTTTGAGTTCGCACTCTCCGGTCGCGCCCAGCAAAGCCTCGATCTTTGATAGGGGCAGCTTCATGCCTTGGTTCCCGCGATCGCCTTGGCGGCCTGGCACTCGTAGCCCGCCTCAGCGAGAACCTCCCGGGCCACGCTCACATCGTCGAACGGCACCGAACCTTCCCGCGAAACCTGCACTTTCTCGTGCCCCTTGCCCGCGATCAGAACGATGTCCCCCGGCCCAGCCTCCCGCACCGCCAGCCCGATCGCCGCCCGCCGTTCCGGCTCCATGGCAAACTTCGCTCCGGAACGAAGCAATCCAACCTTGGCGTCGTTCATAATCGCCAGCGGATCCTCGGTGCGCGGATTGTCCGACGTCAGCACCACAAAATCGCTGCCCCGCCCCGCCGCCTCTCCCATCAGCGGACGCTTCGTCCGATCGCGGTCGCCCCCGCAGCCGAATACTGCAATCACTCGGCCCTTCAGTCCCGCCTGCGTCACGAATTCGCGTGCCAGCGCCGTCAGGTTTCGCAGGGCATCATCGGTGTGCGCGTAATCCACCACCACCGCGAACGGCTGCCCGCAATCGACCCGCTCGAAGCGCCCCGGAACCCGAGTCAGAGCAGCAACTCCCTCTGCGATCGCCTCGCGTCCGCAACCACGAGCAAATCCCGCTCCAGCCGCCGCCAGATTGTTGTAGACGTTCACCCGCCCAATCAGCGGAGAAAAAATCGGAATCCTCTCGCTCGGCGTCATTAGGTCAAAGCGCGTCCCCCGGGACGATATCTCCACCGCCTCCGCGTGAAAGTCTCCGCTGCTCCAGCCGTATGTAAACACCCGCGAGCCCTGCTTCTTGCTGATCCGCGCCAGTTCGCGGCCATGCTCGTCGTCCGTATTGATCACCGCCACGCGTGGAGCGTCCGTCCCACAACCCTCAAACAGAATCCGTTTGGCTGCGAAGTACTCCTCCATGGTGTGGTGATAGTCGAGGTGATCGCGCGTGAGATTCGTAAACACCGCCACATCAAAAGGAATGCCGTAGACCCGTTCCTGCGCCAGCGCGTGCGAGGAAACCTCCATCACCGCCTCTATCGCGCCGTTGGCCAGTCCCTCGGCCAGCATCTGATTCAGCTCCAGCGATTCCGGCGTCGTGTGGGGCGCCGGCAGAATCTTTCCCGCGACGTGGTATTCGATGGTCCCCACCAGCATGCTCTTGCGCCCCGCCGCCGTCAGGATCGCTTCCGTCAGAAATGTCGTCGTACTCTTCCCGTTGGTCCCCGTCACCCCCGCGATCGCGATCCGCTCAGCCGGCCGCTTGTAGAAGTTGGCGCTCAGCCGCGCCAGCGCCCGCCGCCCATGCGGAACGACTGCCCACGCGATCCCATCCCGCGCTGGCTCGCTGTCGGAATCCGTCACCACCGCCACCGCCCCATTCGCGATCGCCTTGTCGATGAACCGGTTCCCGTCGACGCTCTCGCCTCGCATGGCGACAAACACGTACCCCGCTTTCACCCGGCGCGAGTCGTAGTCGACGCCAGTGACACTGGCGCTGCCGCTCTGGGCGAGCACTTCCGCCCCCTGCAGGATCTGCTGAAAAGTCATTGGGATGATTGTATTGTAGCCGTCGGACTTCTCAACCCGTCGCTCGCGGCCAACGCAGGCGTTTCTAGGTTCTATGAGGCTCTTTATTACCCCGTCATCCTTATTACCCTGTCGTCCTGAGCGAAGTGAGGCGAAGCCGAATGCAGTCGAAGAACCCTGCGTCCGGCGGCAATACCACGTCTGATGGGGACTCATTCGCGATGCAGCTGACCGCTACCTCCCGAACTTCACCACCACCCTCGACCCCGCCGTCACATGCGTTCCCGCCGCCGGCGACTGCTCCCGCGCGATCCCGCTTCCCACCGGATTCAGTTCAAGCCCGCTGTCCTGCGCCACCTCGAGAGCGCCCCGCACACTCTTCCCGATGAACGAAGGCACTTCGATCCCGCCCTGCTCCACATCGAGAACCACGGTTCCCGACGGAGCCTGCGGCATCGCCGAGGCGCCCTCAGTAAACGGTAGGGACTGCGCAACCGCCACCGCCCCCGTCCGCGGGTCCCTCTCCCGTAGTGCCGTAGGGACCACCGGCCCCTGCGCGGCCGAAGGTTTGCCGCTGGGCGTGGCAACGGTCGCGGCCGCCTCCGCCGATCCAGTATCGGCCAGTTCCAGCGCCGACCCCAAATGATCCGGTGAGCTCTCGTCCAGATCCGAATCCCGTACCTTGTTCTGCGCCAGCCAGACCTGGCGATTCGTCGGCAGCTCGACATCATGCGGGACATGCATGTACTGGAGCACCTGCTGCGTGATGCGTCGGAATACCGGCGCCGAAACCTGTCCGCCCTGATGCAACCCCACGGCCGAGTCCAGAATCACGACCACCGTCACCGCGGGATTGTTGATGGGCGCAAACCCCGCAAAGGAACCCACATACTTCGTGCGCGAGTATGTCCCCGTCGCCGGGTCCACTTTCTGCGCCGTCCCCGTCTTCCCCGCCGACGTGTACCCTTCCAGCAACGCTTTCCGCCCTGTGCCGTGCAACACCACAAGCTGCATCATCGCCCGCATCTCCGCGGCCGTCATCGGCGAGATCACTCGCCGCTCGCCTTCCGGATGAAACACCATGGTCTGAGGACTGCTCTGCGGAGCCGTGGTCGTGGCCACAATTCGCGGAGCCACCCATACCCCGTCGTTGGCGAACGTCGAGACCATCGCCGCCAGTTGCAAGGGAGACACGCCAATCTCTTGCCCCATCGAAATCGCCCCGATCGAAACCTTCGACCAGCGGTTGACCGGCTTGGTCATTCCGCGCGTCTCTCCCGGCAGCTCAATCCCCGTCTGCTGCCCAAAGCCGAAGGCCCGGATGTAGTTGTAGAAGCGCTCTTCCCCCAGCCGCAACGCGATCTTGATCGACCCCACGTCGCTCGACTCCGCCAGCACGTCCGCCACCGTCAGCAGCCCGTGCGGTTTGCTGTCCCGGATGCGCATCCCGTTAATGACGATCGACCCCATCTGGCAGTCGAAGAGCTCCTCCGGCTGCGTCAACTTCTCTTCCAGCGCTCCCGAAATCGTCACCAGCTTGAATGTCGACCCCGGCTCGTAGATATCGCTCACCGCGCGGTTCTTCAGCGCCTCGTTGCGAATCTCCTTTTTCACATTGGGATTAAAAGTGGGCCGGTTCGCCAGCGCCAGAATCTCGCCCGTGCGCGGGTTCTCGACGATCACTGTGCCCGCGACGGCCTGGGTGTCCTTCATCGCCTGCTCCAGTTCGCGCTCGGCGATGTACTGGATTTTCTCGTCGACAGTGAGAACAACGTTATCGCCCGCCTCCGGTTCTTTCTCGATGCGCCCGAACCACTTCTTGCGCGCATCCATTGAGATCAGCATCTTGCCCGGCTTGCCCCGCAGCTGCTCGTCGTACTCGCGCTCGATTCCGCTCAATCCCTCGTCATCTGTGCCCACGTACCCGAGCACTTGCGCCGCTAACTCGCGCTTCGGATAAAACCGCTTCGACTCTTTCTGAAAATGGATCCCCTGCAGGTTCAACGACCGGATCCGTTCGATGGTCTCCGCGCTGCCCTTGCGCGCCACCCAGCAGAAGGTCTTATGCGCCCGGCAATCCGCCAGCACCATGCGCGCATCGTCCCCGGTGATGCGGGTTATCAAAGAGACGGTATTAGGAAGGTCGGGAATCTCTGTGGGCACCGCGAACGCCGAGTCCACCTGGATCGACATCGCCAGCTCGTGCCCCTGCCGGTCATAGATAATGCCGCGCTTGGCCGAAACGTTGATGGACCGTTGCTGCTGGTGCTCGGCGCGCTGTTCAAAATCCCCGTAGCGGAAAATCTGCAGATAGACCAGCCGCAGGCAGATGACGCCGAACCACAGCAAAAACAGTCCCCCGAGAACATAGAGCCGGTAATCCCCGACGGCTGACTTACTGGCTGGCAATCTAAGTCTCCCTCCAGCGATTTAAGAATTCCCACCCATTGACGCGATGCTGAATTGGGACTTGCAAATTCTCACTCAATACAACTGTCATCCCGAGCGGAGTGAGGCGCAAGCCGAACGCAGTCGAGGGACCTTGCGTTCTTTATAAGTAACTCTGAGCATTAAATATCCAGATTCGTATCCAGCTTCTTATCCAGCACTTAGCGACCACGTAAGGTCTTGGAAATCGATGTGAACCCTGCACTTACTGAATGCTGATTGCGAATGCTGAGTGCTAAATGCCAAATGCTAAGTGCCAATTGCCAAGTGCTTCCTCCCAACAAACATGGCGGCTCACCGTATCCAGTGAAGCCGCCAAGAATCCTGCCGGGGAAGGGTAATTCTTCTTTCCGGACCGAGCTCCGCTCGGCCTCTGTCTTATCGTACCGAAAACAACGAAACCGTCGACACGCTCGCCATCACCGGAGCGCCGCTGTCCGCCGACGTATCCAGCCGCATCACCTGTCCCGCCTGCGGGGACTGCAGCCCCAGCTTGCGCGCCATCACATCGATCCGCTCCGGATCGCGCAGCGACGCGTCTTCCAGTCGCAGCGCCCGGTTCATCTCCGCCATGCTGTCGAGCTCGATCGTCATCGATTCGATCTGGTAGCCGTACTCGATGGCCTTGAAATGCTGCCACGCGTACGTCATCACCAGCAAAAACAGACACGAGAGAGCAATGCCGAATTGCCGCATCTCGCGGCTGCGCCGCGGATCCTCCACCTTCACCAGGCGCGAATTGTCGATGTTCTTGTGGAAGTAGATTTCCGGCGTGCCCACCCACATGGACTTGCGCCGGCTCACGGCCATCGCCCCCTGCACTGTCGCTGCTGCCGCCATTTATGCCACCCCGAGCAGTTCGGCGTCGACCAGCGCTCTTTGGTGATGCGCCGCGTACCAGCGCTCGAGCTCGGTTTCCTGATTGGCTTCGCGCGTGTGCAATTCCACCCGTTCCACCGTTTTCGTCAAATCCTCGATCAGTGTTCCCTTGTACATGGCCTTGACTCCTGTCCTACCCTGATTTCTCTCCGGGACGGCATCGAGAAATCGGTAGGATTTTTGGTTTCGCCCTTCTTTGTGAGAGGCGATGTCGTCCCGGAAACCTTGCCCCGGCACGCCTTCCCTGGTGCGTGCCGGGCTACCTTCACTACACTCAACTCCCCGGCGCAAGCAGCGGTCACGCCGGGGACCCCGGCAGGTTCTCCGGGGCAAAACCCTCGGTTTGTATCAGGGCATGCCTTCAGGCATGCCGTACAAACCGGGAAGGTCAACGCGCCTTTAGGCGCTGGCCTTCTCCAATCCTTTCCGCCGCCCGCAGCTTCGCGCTGCGCGACCGCGGATTGCGATCAATCTCTTCCTCGCTGGCCGTCACCGGCTTCTTCGTCAGCAACCGGTAGTGACCTTGCTTCACTCCATCGCGGAAGGCATCTTTCACGATTCGGTCCTCCAGCGAGTGGAAGCTGATGATCACCACCCGTCCGCCGGGCTTCAGCAACTGCGGAGCCGCTTTCAACAGGTCCCGCAGGTCGTCCAGTTCGCGGTTTACGAAGATTCGGAGAGCTTGAAAGGTTCGCGTCGCGGGATGAATCCTTCTTTCCGCCTGATTCATTGGCCGGGCCGCGGCTGAGACGACATCCGCAAGTTGCGCGGTAGATCGTATCGGCCGCGACCGGACAATGGCTCTGGCGATTCTCCGCGACCTCCTTTCCTCACCGAATTCGTAAATCAGGTTGGCAAGTGTGACCTCGTCGACCTGATTTACCACTTGTTCGGCGGTCTCGCCGGACTGCGTATTCATCCGCATATCCAGCGGTCCTTCCGCCTGAAAACTAAATCCGCGCTGCGCGTTGTCGAGCTGCAGACTGCTCACGCCCAGATCGGCCAGCAAACCGTCGACGGTCGCTGGCTGTTGGTCGCTAGCTAAATCCGCAAACGACCCGTGTCGCAACTCGATGCTCGGCCAGTCCGCCTGATCGCCGTCGCTTGTCAGCGGCTGACTTTCGCCTTCCCTGACGACTGGCGACTGACGACTGACGACTGTCCGCGCGACTTCGAGCGCGAACACATCCTTATCGACCCCAATCAAACGTCCCGGTGCGCCCAGGCGTCTTGCGATTTCGTAACTGTGCCCGCCCAGGCCCACCGTGGCGTCGATATAGGTCCCACCGCGCCGTACGGCTAGAAAATCGATCGCTTCTTTTAAAAGAACCGGGACATGGCCAACTTGCCCATGCCCACCCCGCTCGGGGGTGTCTGTGAAACCCTCGCCCACTAGATGCCCAATTCGTCGAGCGTCTTCTCATCCTCAGGCGTGAACTTCTCCTGCTGTATCTCCTGGCGGTACGCTTCCAGATTGCGGACTTCCAGGTACTTCTGATACCCGATCACCGCGACCTCGCCCTTGATCTGCGCCGACTCGCGCAGCAACTGCGGCATCAGCAAGCGCCCCTGCCCGTCCATCTCCACCTGCTGCCCCCAGTAATTCACCCGGGACAGGAACTTCTTCTTGGTGGGATTGAACGTCGACAGCCCGGCCAGCTTCTGCTCGATCTGCTCCCATTCCTCGAAGGGATATATCTGGGCAACCTTTCCATCCAAACTCGTGATATAGAATTGCGTGCCGTACTTCTCGTCGATCACCCGCTTGTGTTCGGCAGGGATTTTCAGACGTCCCTTTTCGTCCACGCGTGTTGGGTGATTGCCGCGAAACATGTGTCTGCCTGCCCCTAAATGGGGATCGGAATCGTCTGACAGTCGCCACCGCAGCGACCAGGGAGGAGGTAAAAGCGGCAAAAAGCACAGTCAATTCGGGCTCGTTCGGGCTGTCTCTCTGGCTGTCAGTCTCTAATTCCACTGGCGCCTCGAAGTCTTCCTACTTCCGCCCACGACCTCTATCGACTTGACCACTTACTGCCACTTTTTCCCACATCCTACGCCTAAACCGTTTATTGTCAACAACAAACTTCAAGGTTGGAGGGGGTCTTCAGGCCGGCTTCGGCAAAGCACGAAATCTGGTAGCTAACTGCCGTGGTGACCACAAGATGTTGGGTTTAAGAAAATGATTCCTTCGTCTTCTCTTCGCTCCGATTTTTCTTGTCTCCGAAAAATTTCTGTGGATCACCTCCAACCACAACTAACTCGGCTGTCTCAAGACATGATCCGCGATTGCCGCCGGCATCACCGGCCCGAAGAAACTGGAAGCCCCCAAGTCGGTCAGGCACGACTCGCGTAGGCACAGGCGCCCTCGCCTGTGCGGCCGCGGCGTCTTTTGCCGCGGCAGGGTTTTCCTGGGATACTTCCTCGCTGCCAGAGTGTCCGGGACTCTTTCGACGTAGTCCAATGCCCCGATTTTCTCTGCGTCCTCTGAGATTCCTCTGCGACCTCTGCGGTTAAGAGCTTTTTCTCTTCTTCCGGGTGACTCGGAGATACCCTCTCCACGACCTCACTTCTACGTGCCGGAGGCACGCTCCCAACTTAGCCCAGCGCTTCAGCGCTGGGTAGCCGCCCGCCCAAAATAACCAAGTCTCGGAGGGACGGCCCGAAGTTCCAACCACACTCGCGTACCGATCACTAACCGCGACCCGCGCGCCGTGTAGAATTCCACTCACTTCCCGAGGACACAAACGCATCATGCCGCTCACACAGGTGGTTCGGAAACAGGAATTGTCGAAAGAGTTCCTGACACCGGAGCGATGTCACATTCTTGAAACCTATAACACCGCCACCGACGAGTCGCTTTCGATCGCAAGAGCGCGAGTGGAGCCGGGCGTAACGACCGCGTGGCATGTGCTCGAGCACACCATTGAGCGCTACATCATCGCCGAAGGCCGCGGCCGGGTCGAGATCGGCGACCTCCCCGCCTCCGACGTTGGTCCCGGCGACGTGGTCATGATCCTGCCTGGAACCCGGCAACGCATCGCCAACACAGGAACCACAGACTTGATTTTCTATTGCGTCTGCACGCCCCGCTTTCAGCAATCCAACTACCGGCCGCTCGAATGAATCCGCTCGTTGCAAACTTGTACTTGGAATTTCGCGCGCCTGGAACGAGGACGGCTAGGAGTTCACAGCTTGCGAAAAAATTCCTCCGGTCCGGGCTGCGACCAACACTTACCATCTTGTCATTCCGACGCGCGAGCGCAGCGAGGCAGGAGGAATCTGCTTCTGGTCATCCGCGACGCTGCCCTGGGACTGGAAATTTTCCCGGTGAGAACACGCCCTCACGCCCGACTGCAAGTCCTGTCCCAGCTGCAACAGCACTTGGGAAATACCGTTGTCCTGCCCGCCCACGGAGTGATTCCGGTGATGATGGTGCGGCCGCTGCATCTGCGACGCCTGGTTCTGAAAACCCTGCTGCAGGTTGGTGTAGTCCTGCTGCGCTGCAGTCAGGTTGCCCGACTGTAAGTCGGTGCTGAGCTGCTGGATCGTCTGCGCGATCGGATTGCTGCTCTGCGCGGAAGGCGACGACTGCGGTCCCTCGTTCTGCATCGCCGCAAAATCTGCCTGCGCTCCGCTGAGGTTGCCCGTCTGCAAGTCCTGCCCCAACTGCTGGAAATCCTTGCGGAATTGCTGCATCCGATTCTGAATCCCTTGCGTGTTGTAGTTAAGTAAGTTGCTGCTCAATATCCCGGAAACAGACATGAATTCTTCTCCTTAACCCTGCACCGAGCAGGTCGTCGCTTACCACGCCCTGCTCAAGACTAGCCGTTCGAACATATCCATCGGCCAGTCACAGCCGAAACATCACCTGCAAAACACGGTCCGCAACCGCTCGTTTTCCCGCGCCTGCTTTTCTTTTGTTTTCACGGTGTTTGAGTTGAGCCACGACGACGAAGCGGCGGCGCTAGGCAGAAGATTCCGCCCCTAGCAAGATACCCGGCAAGTCTTGCCCGAAAATCAGTCGCTAGTCGTCAGTCGCAAGTCGCAAGCGAACCGCGGTTGCAAAACGTTGTCTTCACTACTCTTCTCAAGAAGGACTGGCCTGGGTTAGCGACTCTGAGACTTGCGACTTGAGACTTGCAACTTGCGACTGCAGCTTACTTCCCGGGCTTCAACTTCTCCGCCTTCCGAAGGGCCGCATCGGCTTCGGATTGCATGCCTTTCGCGCGGTACGCGTTCGCAAGAGCGAGTTCGGTGTCGTAGTCGTCGCCGCTGGTTTCCTGCTGCTTACGGAACGCTGCGATGGCCTCGTCGTAATTTTTCAGCCGCGCCTCGGAAACTCCCAGTCGGTACTGGATCGCGCTCGCGTCTGGATCGAGATAGACCGCGCGCTGGTATTCCTGGATGGCGGCCTGGTCGTTCTCCTCGTCGGCAAGGGCCATGCCGAGGCCATAGTGGCCGCCTGGGGAATTGGGGTCTCGGGCGATGATCTGGGTAAAGGAGTCTTTCGCCTGCTGCGTTCGTTTCTGATACAGGTACACCATCCCCAACTCGTAGCGCGCCGGCTCGTGACTCGGCTGGAGTTCGAGGACGCGCTTCAGTTCTGCTTCTGCATCAGCGAACTGCTCCTTGTTCAAGAACGCATAGGCGAGGGTGAAATGGGCAGGGACATAGTCGGGGCGCTGGCGGATCGCGGTCCTGAGTTCGGCTATGGCCTGTTCAATCTGATTATCATCGAGCAGCTGCCCTCCGCGCGCCGAGTGAATCAAGTAGCTGCGCGAACGGTAGAGCCAGGCGCCGCAGCCATACACCATCAGCCCGACCAGCAGGATCACCGCGATGCGACGCAACGGCTCGCGCTCCGGAGCCACCCGCGCGATCAGCGCGCCGGAAACCAGACCCGTGATCAGGCCACCGATGTGTGCCGCGTTGTCGGTGCGGCCGCTCATCGCCCCGAAGATGAGAGCATAGCCGGCAAAGACCAGCACGCTGCGAAGGTGCCCCTTTACGGCAAATCGTGGCATCGAGAACTCGCCCAGGTAATACGAAGCGATGAGGGCGCCAACAATGCCAAAAATGGCTCCCGAGGCGCCGACGCTGGGAACTGCCGGGTGCCACCAGACACTGGCGAGGCTGGCTCCAATGCCAGAGACTAGGTAGACGGCCGCGAATGTTGTGTGTCCATAGAGCGACTCGCAGAGCGCACCAAGATCCCACAGGCACCACATGTTGAAGAAGATGTGGAAGAGGCCGCCATGCAGGAACATCGAAGTCAGCAGGCGCCACTCTTGACCGCCGAGGGTGAGCGGGCCATAGTTTGCTCCCCACTCGATCAGCTGTCGCGGTGTGGGATCCATCGCGATTCCGGACAAGGCCATGCCGGCGAACACCGCAAGGTTGATCCCGAAGAAACCTTGCGTGACCATCATGGAGGACGTCCCGCCCGCAACCCATGGTGCCGGCATGACCGGCTGGATCGCGTCTTCCGGCTCTTCTCCGCGCTGTGCGGCTTCGTGCCGCACACACCACTCGCAGATCTTGCGAAGTGAAAACGGCGGAAGCTTCCGCCCGCATTGTGCGCAATTCGCCATTGAATACAGTCGCTAGTCCCTAGTCGTCAGTCGCACGGAAAACCAGGATCCGTCGTCCGTCTCGAGTCGCAGGTCGTAAGGAAAGCAGCCGTCCGTCGCCAGTCGCTGGTGATCCGGGTTGCCAATTAGTCGCGAAAGAAATTCGGACCCTGGCATGCGACTTGCGGCTTCCCTTGCGACTTGCGACTGGGTTCCAACTATTTCGTCGGCTCCACAAACACAGCCGTGCCGTAGGCGAGGACTTCCGTCACGCCCTGCATGACTTCGGTCGCGTCATACCGGGCGCCGACTACTGCATTGCCGCCTAGCTCCGCCGCGTGCTGCAACATCAAGTCGAAAGCTTCGGCGCGCGTCTTCTCGCACAAATTGGTGAGTAGCGTGATATTGCCGCCGACGAGCGTCTGCAGGCCGGCACCGATGGTGCCGAAGATCGAACGTGAGCGCACCACGATGCCGCGCACTACTCCGAGCGTGCGGGCCACGCGGAAGCCGTCCAGTTCAAACTGCGTGGTGACCATGTTGTGCGCAACCATACGGCCCGGCGCGGTGTAGGGCGTCATGGGTGTTCTCTCCTTCGCGATATCGCAGGAATCGACTGCGCTTCCACTATAGCGCGGCGGCCACCGACGGGCGAGGACGCCCGTCGCTCCACCAGAACCGTTGCAGCGCGGAAGTGCTGGTTGAACCCAACGCCACTCGAGTTCGGCCGAGATAAAGCACTCCTCCGCCTCCGGGTCGAAGAAAATCTGCAACACGTTAGGCCGGCAACACGCCTGGCAGTCTTCGACATATCGCTGGTTGCGTCCTGCGGATTCGTCGACGCTGGTTTCGTTCCACTCGCCGCAACCCGCACATTGGAAACCGGCGGTCATCGCGCGGAATCCTGCAGCGCGTCTTCCCCGGCCTAAGTTGCATGATAGCTCCTAGCATATATTGTCGCTTTAAAGCGTCCAGGAGCGCCTCGCGGGTGCGGGATGACCTTCCAGGCTCTCCCCGGCCCCAAACGTCGCCCTACGGGCTCATAATCGCATTCTACGGGCATCCTACGCGACGACCAGACCCTGTTTCTCGGGGTGTCTTTCGCCCGAATCACGCTTTTTTCTACCATAGCTGTAAGATGATACATGACTTAGGGTGGAATTTGCCTTCCGCGGACAAACACGTCGCGGCGGGTACCACGCCGACGAGCGACGATGCCCGGCGTTGCATCCGCGAGGTAGCCCTCGGCTGCCCGCGATCAGCCATAAGCTGACAGCTTGCGACGGAAGACTGACGACTACTTGCTTGACGCGGTTTCGCTCGTTCCGTCGGCCAGGCTGCCGATGGCGTCGCCGGAGAGCACCAACTCAACGCGGCGATTCTGCTGGCGGCCTTCGGGCGTGTCGTTCGAGGCAACCGGTGCGGTTTTGCCGAAGCCGCTGGCCGTGACCGAGTCGGAAGCGATTCCCTGTTGCACCAGGTAGTCGCGCACCGCTTCGGCGCGCCGCTCGGAAAGTTGCTGGTTGTAGTCGTCCCCGCCGACGCTGTCGGTGTGACCTTCCACCGAGAGGCGCAGGCTGGGATAGGCAAGGACGATGCCGGAAACTTTGGCTAACCGCTCGCGCGCGCCCGCCAGCAACTCGAAGCTGCCGCTCTTAAAGAGCACGTCCGACATGTTGGCGATCAAGCCGCGGGCGGAGTCGCGCGTTGCCAAAACGGTGTTGAGCTGCTGCAACAGCCGGGCGCGAAGTTCTTGTTTTTCTTTTTCCGCCTGCTGCCGCAGCTGGTCGGATTGGGCCGCGGCCTGACGCGCTTTATCGGCCTCGACGGCAAGGGCTTGTTGCTGGGCCAGTGCTTCCGCTTTGGCCTGCTCGGCTTCGGCTTTCTGACGGGCGGCTTCCTGCGCTGCCTTGAGCGCTTCCGCTTTGGCTGTTTCCGCCTGTTGGCGAGCAGCTTCTGCCTGTTGGCGGGCGGCATCAGCGTCAGCGCGAGCCTTCGCCTGGGCGTCGGCCTCAGCGCGGGCTTTCGCCGCCCGGTCTTCGGCGGCCTTCTTTTCGGCGGCGGCTTGTGCCTGCGCTTCATCTTCCTGCTTTTGCTTCACGGCCATCACACGCGATTCTTCCGCAGTTTGAGCGGCTTCGCGGGCGGCAGCTTCGATCGATTTCTTATCCTGTTTTCCGCGGTATGCGGACTCGGCCTGTTTCAGCTGCTGGTCGGCCTTGGCCACGATGGCGGGCGCGTATTTGTCAGCGCCGGCGATGTGCGCGATCCGCACCGCGTTGCGCGCTTCAAACAGCTCGCGCGGCGTGTTGGGATCGATACCGAAAATGGCGTCCTGAATGTGCGTGTTCACCGCGGAGTAGGTGCCGCTACCGAGGAGCTCATACTTCGCCGTGATGTCTTCGCCCGCGGCGCCGGCCACGACTACGTTCTCGAGCACGACGGTGTTGCCCGGCTGCGACACGGCGGCGTAGGGCTCAGCGGTGACGATCATGCCGAAGGTCTGCATGTCGGTGTAGGTCTTGAGGCGTCCCTTGCCATGATCAAGCGTAAGTTCGCCGAGATTCACGGCGCGGCCCTGCGGAGATACCGCCCAGAGCACGTAGGTCAGATACTCCAGGCCAAACTTGGTCGCGTCTTCAAGGCCCGCGAACTTGGCGTCGATCTCAAGGTTGGTCTTCTTGCCTTCGACCTTGGCTTCGCCCGAGGCCGCCAACATCACTCCGGTCCCCTGGAACTCGATCTTCGCGACACCGCCCTGCTGGCGGTAGTGCATCGCCTTGGTGGTGCGGACGACGTTGGCCGAGTTCGAGGGAGCGGCGGTTGTGGTTTGCGCGGCCGCAAGACTTGCTGCGACACAAACGATGGTGGCTAGAGCCAACGATTTTGGCACGGTGTCCTCATTCCGGAATGCATAGAGTTTCTAACGAGATAACTGTACTTCCAAGCCGGGAAAGAGCAGAGATGAGACAGGTGCTGGGAGGTAAGTAGTACTTTCGTTAGTCACCAGAGTAACCAGGGAACGGCGCTGGGGCTTTCCCTCGTCGCGATCTTGGCTTTGAAGTCGAGAAAAATCTTTAACCGCAGAGGACGGGGAGGGTTCGCAGAGTGCGCAGGGAAAATCCGTCGGGCGTCAAAGCTTGTGTTTCTAATCGGTTCGGCATCTGATGCCGCAGAACGCGGACAAGAGTGTCCGCGCCACAGAAAAAAAGACGGGCTGCCGAAGCAGCCCGTCCTTGGTTTGCCCCAGGTTGCGGGAAGGGAGAAATTTACCAGCGTTAGAACGCGAGGCCCGGGAGGGCCTGGGTGCCTTCGATTCTCACCCCGTCCAGGGCGTTCGGGTTGAGCCCCAGAGCCTTGAGAATGGTGGGGGCCACCTGCAAGGTACCGACCGGAGTGGACCAGGTGCGCGGCTTAAAAAAGGGATTGGCCACGAGCAGCATCACGTTGGTGTCGTCGTGCGAGAAGCCGCCGTGCTCCATCAGCTTCGCATTGCTGCCGGTGTAAGTAACGCCGACGTTGGGCGTGACGATAATGTCGGGCGTACGGGGATCATTCGGCGGCAACCCGGGCGTGTCATAGTTGAGGACCAGGCTCGGACCGTAGTAGATCTGCCCGCCGCCGGTGGTAGCGCGATTGCTCTCAATCAAGGTTACGGCCTCGTCGGTGTAGGAAGGATCGGTCAGCCACAGCAGGGAGACATCGTCCTCCGTAGAGCCAATGCCGCTTCCGTTGGGATCTTCCGAGGGCGGCATGGCGGCGTGCAGCTGATTGGAGATCAGCGTTGCGGGCGAGAGTCCGTTACTCGTCTTCCCGGGAACGGCGTCGTAGGTATTGGGATCGATGGGTGACTGTCCATGCTTGGCCGTAATGATGATCAGGGTCGACTCGGCCAAGCCGCGATGCCGGATATCCTTGCTCATCTCGCCGATCGAAGCGTCCACAAACTCGATCTCGCTCAGCAGGCTCGGGCCCGGCGTTGCCGCCGCATCCAGGTAGCCGCCCTTTACTGCTTTCTCAATGAGCTTCTGACCGACGCTGACTGCCTGAAAGTTCATTCCGAAGATGGTCGGCGTCTGGGTCTTCGCGGTGCCAAGGTGATTCTTGCCCTCGATTTCGTTCAGGATCGCACGCACCTTCAGCGTGTCGTAGCACTGGATGTTCTGAAAACTGTTGGTCCAGGCGGTGAGGTCGGAATTCGGATCGCGGACGGTCGCGCAGCTGGCGCCTTCCGGAGTGCTAACGCCCGGCAAACCAACCACGTTGGAGTTGATCTCGGGCGAGTAGAAATCGTCCAGTTTTCCGCCCGGACCGGCGGCTGACGAGTAGGCCGGGTGTTTGTCGGACCAGGCGGTGTAGCCGCCCCCGGCGTGGATCACACCGAAGACGGTATTGGTGCGCACGAAATTTTGGGGAAGGACGGGCGCGCAGCCGTTTTTGGGATCGCGGTCCAGTTTGCTGAGGTCGATCGAAGCAATGCCTCCGTCGGTCAGGCTTGCGCCCGGGGCACCGCCATTCACCTTCGTCTGATCGAGGTCGATGCCTTCTTCATACTCCGTGGTGTAGCCGGTGGGCGGCTTGGTGGAGTCGCAGGGCGCCGCGGGGTTCCCGTTGCCCGTCGTGGTGGCAGGCCCGTCGAGCGAGCGGTCGTAGGCGACGTCATAGTAGACGCCCATGGTGCGCGGAGTGGCCCCGGTGATGATGGTCATGAGCCCAGGAAACGAGTCGGAGGGCCTGGATGTGCTGGCCGCGACATAATTGACGCCATGTTTCGACAGCGCTGCAAGATTGGGACAGTAAGGCGCGCCGTTGTTCACTCCGGCGATGCCTTGAGAGCAGTTCAGGAAGTCGACGGCGTGCATACCGTCGATGCTGATCAGCAAGACGTGCTTGATGCCAGAGTCTTGAGCTTGCGAGAGCTGCGCCACCAGCAGCAAAGCCATCGCCATGGGAGCCATCAAAAAACCAGAGAGAATCCTGCGCATGCTTCCTCCGTTCCGTATAGTTCGATCTTTTGTATTGATCTTTCGTCGTTCTCGAGCACGCCGAATGGGGGTCGCACCTTGATACAGGGCGAAAGTTACAGCCAGATGAGAGGCAGGTTAAAAGCGTGTTACACGCGCGCAAAAGGTGTACTGCGCAAGACTTCTGACGAGTTGGACCTGGGTCGTACCGCCGACGCCGGACGAATTGGCGGCTGTCTCTATAATGCAATGGAGAATTCGAGGTCGAGGCTTATGGTTTCGCGACGGAATTTCCTGCGAGCGGGCGCAGTGGCGACCGGGGCGGTGTTTTCGAAGCGAGGCTTGGCGCAGGACAACTCTGTCCGTCCGCTAGCTCCTGCGATTGCGGGATTGAAGTCGATGCGGGAGCGGGCGCATCCCATCTCGCTGGCAGAAAGGCGGGCACGCCAGGAGAAGGCCCGCGCCCTGATGGAGGCCAACGATCTCGACGCCATTCTCCTGATGGAAGGAACCTCGCTGAACTACTTCACCGGGATCCGCTGGTGGGGCGGGGAGCGGATGTTCGCCATGGTGCTGCCGGCGAAGGGCGCGGCGTTTTACGTGTGTCCGGGATTTGAGGAGGGCCGGGCACAGGAGCAGATCGCGCTGGCGCCCGGGGGTGAGCAGGCCGACGTGCGCATCTGGCAGGAGGATGACAACCCGTACCAGCGCGTCGCGCAAGGGCTGAAGGACCGCAGCATTCTTACGGGCAGGATCGGGATCGAAGAGTCGGTGCTGTTCGTGTTCCGCGAGGGAGTGGAGAAGGCTGCGCCCCAGGCCAAGCTGGTGAGCGCAACGCCGGTCACTGCGGGGTGCCGCATGATCAAGAGCGACACCGAACTCGACCTGATGCGCCTGGCTTCGCGCGCCACGTTAACCGCGTACCAGGCGGTGTATCAATCGCTGAAGGATGGCATGACCCAGGTGGAAGTGAGCAAACTGGTGGAAGCGGCGCACGGGAAGCTTGGCTTCGAGGGAGACGCGATGGTGGAAGTGGGTGAGTACGCGGCGTTTCCGCATGGCTCGGTCGAACCACAAGTGATTCGCGAAGGCGTTCCAGTGCTCATCGACGGAGGCTGCAGGGTGGAAGGCTACCAGTCCGACATCACGCGCATGCTGCTGATCGGGAAGCCGCCGGATAAGGTGAAGAAAGTCTTTGAGATCGTGCACCGGGCGCAGAGCGCGGCGCTCGCGGCGGCGCGTCCGGGGGTGGAGTGTGGGGCGGTGGATGCCGCGGCGCGCAAGGCCATCATCGATGCGGGCTATGGACCCGACTATAAATTCTTCACGCACCGCCTGGGACACGGAATCGGCATGGACGGGCATGAGTGGCCGTACCTGGTACGGGGCAATACGATGAAACTCGCGGCCAACATGACGTTCAGCGACGAGCCCGGGATTTACCTGCGCGGCGAGTTCGGAGTGCGGCTGGAGGACGACATGCACATCACGGAAACTGGGGCCGAGCTGTTGACACCGCAGAGCCCGTCGCTGGAGGAACCGTTTGGGAAGGGGGTAGCGCTTAGCACTTAGTTATTAGCTCTTAGCTCTTAGCTCTTGGCTCTTAGCATGTAGCGGGCAACAAGTTTCGGCACACCAACTACATCTAAGTTGCTCCTGACAGTTATGGCTATTTGCCAAATGCTAACTGCTAAGTGCAGCCACGCCTCTACCCTACGAACTTGTACCCGATCTTGTGCACGGTCAGAATGAGTTCGGGCTTCTTGGGATCCTTTTCCAACTTCTGTCTTAGCCCGGCCACGTGGACATCGACGGTGCGGGTGAACGTGCCGGCCTCGTACCCCCAGACTTCGCGCAGGAGTTTCTCGCGCGGCAGCACGATTCCGGCGTGCTCGACGAAGTAGCGCAACAGCTCAAATTCCCGAACGGAAAGATAGACGGGATCGCCTCCGCGGGTGACTTTGACGTCGCGGTGGTCGAGGGCGGCACGGGTTTCGACGCGGATGGAGCCGAATTGGTAGATCGCCTGGCCGGTGCGCACGGGCGCGCGGCGCAGCAGCGCTTCGATGCGCGCCATCAGTTCCAGCATGTCGAAGGGTTTGGTGACGTAATCGTCAGCGCCGAGCTTGAGGCCGACGATTTTGTCGGAGGTTTCGCTGCGCGCGGTCAGCACCAGGATGGGAGTGCCCAGGCCCGCGACGCGGATGTCGCGACATAAGTCGAGGCCGTTGCGGCCGGGGAGCATGATGTCGAGAACGATCAGGTCAAAAGGGAGGGTGGTCGCCTTTTCGAAACCAACTTCACCATCAGGCGCAGAATCGACCATGTAGCCTTCACGATGCAAGCGATCGCTGAGGGCCATGCGCAGGGCTTCTTCGTCTTCCACCAGCAGAATATTTTCTCTCATTGTCGTATGAACGAATCCGGGACCAGAGTTTCGGTTTCCCGGTTGCCTTTCGCTGTAATGGGTAAGTGGAGGGTGAAAACGCTTCCGACTCCCAGCTTGCTGACGACGGAGAGCTTTCCGCCCATGGCCTCAGCGATGCTTTTCGCCAGAGGTAAACCTAAACCGGTGCCGTGAATCTGGGCCGCGGCCACGACCGGGCTGCGGTAGAACGGTTCGAAGATGTGGGGCAAGTCGGAGGAGTCGATGCCGATGCCGTGGTCCTCGACGCTGACCCGGATTTCCTCGAACGCTGGGTCGTCGGCCTTATACAGAAAAGCACGCAGGCTGATGCGGGGATGGTTGCCGCCGTACTTGACGGCGTTTCCGATCAGGTTCTGCAGGCACTGCGAGAGAGCCGACAAGTCGCCAACAATCTCGGGCAGGTCGGGCTCGACCAGGGCTTCGACCACGAAGCCGGCTTCTTTGACTACTTCGCGAGTGTTGTGGAGGACGGTGTCGATGAGGCGGGAAACCTGCAGCGGCCGCAGGAAGTAGTGAGCGCGGCCGGCCTTAGTGGAAGCGAACGACAAGATCTGATTGACCAGTTCGTTCAGTTGACGAGTGTGGCTGCGGATCACGCCGCCGTACTTGGCGAGCTGATCTTTTTCGTCGACCACGCCATCGGCGATATTCTGCGCGGCAGCAGAGATCACAGCGAGCGGGGTGCGCAATTCATGCGACACGGAGGCGACGAAGTCCATCTGCAGCTTGGCGAGCTTGAGCGCGCTCAGCATCCTGCTTTTCTGAATCGCCCAGACTGAGACGCTGACAAAGAGGAGCGTGAAACACAGCACACCCACAAGCCGGACAGCGGAACGGCGCGAGGACTCGTCGACGATGGCCAACCGTTCCGAGGCTTGCTCATCGTACAAACGCTTCACTTCTTCCAGATCCTGACGAACCCGGTCGAACGACGGCACGCCACCGTTGAGGTCGAAGTCGACGGCTTCCTTGGTGCTGCCTTCGAGAATCGATGCGAGAACCTCGTCGCGGACTTTCAGGTAGGCGAACCAGTCCCGCTGGAGACGCTTTCCGACATCCACCTCGCGTTGCATGCGGGCGTGAACGAGATAATCGTTGATGCCCTCGGTCACGCGGCGGTCGGCGGCGCGGGACTGGTCGGCGTACTCGACCTGGAGATTGCTATCGTTGGTCGTGAGGGCATAAAGAGTGCTGCGGCGCGTCTCCTGGGCCTGGTACTGCAACTCTCCGATGCCGCGGAGTCCCAGCACGGAGCCGGCATAGATGCGCTGCACCTCGCGATCAGCGGAGCGCAAATCGCGGATGACGAAGATGACCACTCCGGTTTCCACGCAGAACACCATCAGCAGCAGCAACGCCGTACTGTAGCGCGAGACTTCGTGCAGGAAACGGTCGATCAACCGCGCCGTTTTTCTGACGCTGTCCCGTGCCACGCGACTGAGGTGCTGCTTCATAACTATTTGGCCGGATGCGCTTGAATCCGGAGGCTGTAATTCTTGTCGTCGGGAAGATGGCCCTCAATGCGGATCACCTTCACGGTGTCGTCCACGTCGGAGGCGCGCACGTAACCGATTGCGCCCGGCACGTTGAAGACAAACTTGCGGACTCCGACCGGGGACGCGAGGGTCTTGGGGGACACGAACACCTCGCCAGTAAACAGGCCCTGCAAGAAATGGCGGCTGAAATCACTTTCGTTCATGTGGTAGATGTCGCGGAGCACGGCCTTCCTCTCCGCGAATCCGGGTTCCATCATGACCAGCGTGATGCGGCGACCATTGGGCCAATGGCTGCGCTCACCCAAGAACACCGTGCGCAACTCCTGCATGGAGAGGTTCTCGACCGGGTTCGACTGGTTGACGATAATAGCGAGGTCCTGATCGCCGGGGAACTCGGCCTGAGGTGCTCCGCCGGCGGCGCCGAGGATGGCGCACGGAGACACAGCCAGCAGCAGAACTGCCGCCACCGCTACGCTCATCCACACCCCGGCTACGCGCTTCATCCAGTATCCCTTTAATTCAGAAGGTGAATCCGAGCTGAAGGGTCAGTCCGTTGTTGCCCGGCTGCTGCCGCAGAGCAGTGTAGTCATACTGCAGCTTCAGCGCGACCGACTCGCTGGCGTCGTAACGCAGCCCGACGGAAGGCCCAGCGCGCAGCTGCACCGCGGGGAAGATCGGCTCAAAGCTGGACGCGTTGATGTACTGGTAGCGGAAGTAGGGGCGATAGGAACCCCAACGTTTCGAGATCTGGGTGTAGAAACCCGGTGTGTCGAACACCCTGGATGAGCCCTGCGGACTATGCCGAATCACCAGAGCTTCATTCAGCCACTCGAAGGTCGGCACCATGTAGACGACGTGCGCGGCCAGGATGGTCTCGCTGACCGGGACGGGCAAGTTGGCCGGGGTCAGCAGGTCATGATAGCCGGAAAAGCCGAACTGCAAGCCCTGCACCGCGGTCGGACGGGAGAACAGGGCGAGGTTGAAGGCCTTGTGATTGTTTTCGTCGACCTCGTTCTGCACCGGCTCTTCGGAGAGTGGGTTTCGTGAGGAGCGGCCGTTGCCGATCTCGGCGACGTAGTGCAGGCCCAGCGGGCCAGACGGAATGCGGCCTGAGAGCGAAGCACCGACGTTGTGCACCGGAAGAATGCCTCCACTGTCCTCAAACTGGAACAGCAGCGGACGTCCCGTAGTGGTCTGGAACCAGGTGCTGTGGTGATAGGCCGTGTTGTAAAAGCCGATGGCGGTGTGGTAACGGCCCACGGCCAGGTTGAAATAATCGTTGTAGGAGTATTGGAGCAGGTAGCGTTCCACATCGACGCCGACTTCGTTGTTGCGACCGCCCGGGACTCCGTAGAAGTTGTCGGGACCGGACTCGAAGACGATCTCGCCCAGGAATTTGAATTTCTCTGAGATGTCAGAGGTCACGAACAGGTTCAGTTGTCCGAGGCTGAACGAGGTGGTGTCGCCGTGGTGGGTGTCGCCGTGAAAGGACACGTCGCCGAAACCGCGGATGCGCAGCAGGGTTTTGCTCATGTCCATGCGTTCCGGTTCAGGATGCTCAACCGAGGTCTCAGTCTGCGCCTCGGCTTCGGCAGGCGCGGGGGTTGCAGACGGCGCGGGCTGCGAAAGGGTCTGCACGGAAACCGTGTTGGCGGCTTCGAGCTTCGAGGGCGGCGGTGCTGCGGCCTGGGACGCTGGGGCAACCGCCTGTGGGGCCGGGGCGGCGCCCGGCTGGGCGCCTTCCAGTTTCGCGACTCTGGCCTCGAGGCGATCGATGCGCTCGAGCAGCATCTGGATGATCCGCTTATCCTCGTCCCCGCCGGAAGGGGCCTCCTGCGCTCCCAGCGTCGGAACGACGAAGACCAACCCAAGGAACAGGACTAGCGCTCGCCCGCGAGCGGCGCGGGCGGCAAGTGCGTTTGGCGATCGAAGGATTGTGGAAGTGCGGAACCACATGATGACCTCCTGGAGACTCAAGCAGCCGCAGAGGTAACGCCGGTCCTCACCCTCCGCCCGGAGTCGGAAAGCCCAAGCTCCTGCGGCAGCGACGCTGGCCGTCAAGAAAATCACCCTGCGACTGGAACGAAAGCAATTTGCCCGCGATCAAAGCGTATGCGCGCGCTCGACTCTCTGAGCAACAAAACAAATGACTTTGGCTCGCATGTCTGGGGGGACACTAGAGATCAAGCTACGGCATCCTGCGGAGAGGCTCAACCTTAACAGCGGGGGACGGAAGCCAACTCGGCAACACGGCTGTGAAGTCTTAAACCATCCGGCTCCGAGCTGCGATTTGGACGCAGCGTCACCTTGCAGGAACCGCACACTGGAGCGATTTTACTACGGATGGAATCCGATCAAACCCTGCCCAAAAGCCGGAGGGCGGATTCGAGCCTTTCGTGCTGCTCGATGGTGTACCAGGCGGGCGCGTAGCACTCGAGGAGGTCGTGCAGTTCCGCCAGCGCATCGGCGGCTACGGTGCGTTCCATGGCCATCTGCAATGCAGTGCGGAACAGGGTGCGGTTCTCAATCGCCTGCTCCGGCTCCAACCCCAGGAGGGAGTCCTGCAGATCGCGCAACTCTCGAGGCTGGCGGGGATGACCTGTGGCGGAAGGTCCCCGATGGTTGACTTTCATATCGGACCTCTCCTGCTGGGCTGCGTGCGCCGGGCATCAATGAGGGAGGGCCAGTGGAGTTATTAAACCCCAACTTCGCCATCGCTGCTGTAAAAAAGATGTAAGCTTCACGCAAACATGCTTAACGCGCGAAATGTCTTTTTGACTTTCGGGGAGCCCGCCGCTTTTCAAGCTGCGCGATGGGGGAGTCCTCCCGCAGTGTGTGTATTCGCGAGCCTTCCCAAGAATCGTTTATGAGATAGTTCTAGCCGCATTCTTTCGCTGACGAGGAAGCGCATGACCGGAAAGGGGTTCGCGGGGCTGCGGGTGTTGTCGCTGGAAAGTCGGCGGGCAAAGGAAATGGCGCAGTTGATTACGAACCACGGGGGGCGACCGACGGTGGCGCCTTCGACGCGGGAGGTTCCATCGGGGCCGAACCCCGAAGAAGCCGCGTTCGCGGCGGGCCTGGCGAAGGGCGAGTTCCAGATGGTGATCTTCATGACCGGCGTGGGCACGCGCGCGCTGGCGCAGGCGATTGAACCGGTGTGCCCACGGGAACAGCTTGTGGCGGGATTAAGCCGGACCGCGGTCGTGGCGCGCGGACCGAAGCCGGTGACGGTGCTGCGCGAGTTCGGAGTTCCGATCGCGCTCACCGTGCCCGAGCCCAACACTTGGCGCGAGATTTTGCGAACGCTCGATCAGAACGACGCCACCTTGCCCTTGGAAGGGGCGCGCGTGGCCGTGCAGGAGCACGGCGTACCCAGTCCGGAACTGTATTCAGGCCTCTCGCAAAGAGGGGCGCTGGTGTTTCCGATTCCGGTCTACAAGTGGGCGCCTCCGGAGGATGACGGGCCACTGCGTCAGGCGATCACCGAACTGGCGCGCGGGGAATTTGGGGTGGTGCTGTTCACCTCATCGGTGCAGGCACATCATCTGTTCCGCTACGCGGACGAGATGAAGATGCGGGACGAGGTCCTGCAAGGGCTGCGGCGCGCTGTCGTTGGCTCGATCGGTCCCGTGACATCGGAAACGCTGCGCGAGTGCGGAATTTCGATCGACCTCGAACCCTCTCATCCGAAGATGGGGTTTCTGGTGATGGAAACGGCCGAGCAAAGCGCTCGATGGTTGGAGGCGAAGAAGCCCTCAAGCTAGCGCGTGCTGGTCACTTCAAAAGCGCCTACGGGGCCTCGTGGTCCAACAACTCAGGTCGGTTCAGGGTTTTACACTATCTAGCGCCTTCTCCAGACCTTCGTCATTCGCCGCGATCACAGCCCGCTTCACCACGTACGGGCTGAGCCGGAGGAGGGTGAAGTCGAGCGTTGATTTATCATGGAAGGTGGCTCCGAAAAGCTTCGCCGCGGAGTCGTTGCGTTCGACGAGTGCGGCACGAACGAAACTGTGGGTGTGGTGTACCTGCAGCGAAGCGCCGTCTTGTGGGATTACACTGAGGGCAATTGCTTCACCTGCGCCACCTGGGTAATCCAGACCGAATGTGGCTCGGCCGTCGTTGTCGAGCACACCGAAACCGCCCCGCTCGTTTCCTTCCGAGTCGTCCACGAGCAACACAGCGCCCGCGCTGATCCGTTTGCTAACGTGGCCCTTGATTTGTGGATCCGGTCCGGGAGCGCCGAGCGCCACGCGATCTGCGCCGTTCTCACCCAGGACGATCAAGCCGACAGTGTCGTCCTCCCGTTTTCTCCCAGGGACTTTCGGTACTGGCGCGCCAATCAAGACACGCTCGCGACCTTTGTCATCTTCTATAACTAACCCCCGCACCCATAGTACGTCGCGCGAACGGTCGCTGCGAACGAAAGGTCGCAGCGCAACAAAAATCGCAGCGCCAAGAACCGCCGCACCGAGCGTGGCGACAACTTGAAATAACCTCAGGCGTTGCTCAAGGTGGTTGACGCGGTTTTTGCAACTCTGAGTCCGCACTTTGTTCCACCATGTTCTTTACCTCCTCTGCAGCATCCCATTTTCTTGGGGCTGCATTGCCTGATCTCTAGGCTCCGCTGCGCCGTTCCTTGCGGAAAAGTTCGAGGGCCACTTTCGATGGAGTACGCGAACTCGAAGCTTTAAGTTCCTGTCACGAAGGAAAAGACTTCCTTGTGGCACCCGGGCGTTATCGTTGGCCGGTTCTCAGGCGACCTTCATTGGCCGCTCTTGGATGACGCCGACGTACGAAATTGACTGTCACTCTCATTGCAGCAGGGAGCGTGTCTGCATGAGCTTCTCGTCCAGTTCTTGCTTCTGTTCGAGTACCTCTTTCGGATTTGGAATCACATCTCGAAGCGGCTGGGGCACGGTCACCAGCATTTGTTCGAACTGGAGCAGCCGAGACGGATCTTCGACAGCGGCCAGATAAGCCTGAGTCACGCGTACCAGCGAGACGGATTCTTGCCACGGCGGCTTGTTGAGGACTCCCATCTCCTGTTTCATGGCAGATTGCCAATCGACGCCATGCGAACCGAGCCCAGTAACCCCTTTCTGCAAGCGTGTTCGCTGCGAGGCCGACAGCGGTTCGAGGTGCAATGTATCGGACACTGCTCTCAGATGGCTGACGAGAAGGTCTTTCGCAATCAGTGTGGCAAAGAGAGACCCACCATTGGCGACATCACGGGAGAACCTCAATCCAGCAATGAGAGCACGAACCGCCCCATCTTTATTACTCGCCTTAAGCAAGTGAAACGCATACAGAACGTTGAGTCGCCCAAGCACCAATGCCTTTCTGGCATAGTCGACCGGCACGTCTTGCCCGAGTCCGTAATCCAGTCCCCAGTCACAGTTTGGAAGAGAGGTTGCGCGGGCCATGATTTCAAGGGCCAACGTATTTTTCTCAAGCAGATCTTTGTATTTCGAATCGTCATACGGCGCTGTGCCGTCAAGGATCGCGTTGAGTTCTTTGGCTTGCTGGTCCGTGATGCCGGAATCCTGAACTTCAGAGAACGCCGACCAGTAGCGCAGAGCTGCATTCGGCGCGAGGGACACATTCCGCTGAGCCGATGCAGGACCAGCCGATAACAGCACCAACACAATCATCGCTGGAATCGTGTTCACGATCTTCATAGCTTAATCTTCTCCTTGCTTAGCACCGCGACGGCGCTCTGCTTGCCTTGCGGAAGTGAGCTGCTTTGGGAACGAAACGCCAGGTCGTCAACCGCTGCCTTAAATGACGGCGCTGTCGCCAGCCAGGCATTCGCACTTCGCATGGTGAACGGCTCCAACGGCGCATGCCGCGCGGCCAACGCAACATCGCCGACCGTACTTGGAACGACAACTCGGTGACTGCTGACTTGCAACATAAGCGCCCCGGCAGCAAGGATGGCTGCAACCGCGGCCACCCAGGTCCCAAGTGAAAGCGAACCCCGGGATGCAGAGCCGACTCTGAGCGTCGGAACAGGCTCAGGCGCGATCGGATGAAATCGCTTCAAGTAGACTTCGAATTGCTCGTCATCGCGAGTTTGCACAGGAATTCTCCTTCGCGAGCATTGAGTCGCGCAGCTTGGCCAACGCATAGCGATATCGTGACGCTGCCGTGTTCGAGCTGATACTTAGCAGATCACCGATCTCCAAGAACGTGAGTTCTCCCCACACGTGCAGCACTATTGCTTCCCGCTGATCCACTGGAAGATCAAAAAGCGCACGTCTCAGATTCTGCTCAGCGGCATAGTCCCGGTCTGGAGGACTAAACCACGCCGAGTCGATTTCGAGAGGCACATTTCGCTGCTGAAGCTTGGCATCGTTGAGAACGGCGTTGCGAACACACGCAAAGAGATAGGCTTTTGTGTTTGTCGCTTGGCTTAGATTCCCGTTCTCGATCGCCTTCAGGAACACTTGTTGCAGCGCATCTTGGGCGCGACCCCGATCGCCGGAAATCGCCGCGGCGAACAGCAGCAGTGCCGCCCCATGCTGGCGATACAGGACCTCGATCTCGGCAGTATTTCGGTTTGTCCTAGCCACTTTGCCGTCTCAAATGTTAAGACAATCGGCACCGGTGGATTTGTCTATGCTGGCGAACTTTTTTGTCGGATGGGCTACGAATTGCGACCGAGCTTAAGAAAGTCCAATCGGCTTCTGCAGGTTAGATTGCGCGACGACAATCCCTCACAGCCCGCGGCCGGCCACCGACTGGTTCAGAGAAGAAAATTGGCTGCCGCGGAGCCGTGGCCATAGAGAGCGCGACTTTATCTGCGGCCTGTCAGGTGCGTCAGAGTTGGCCCGCCGGCAGCGGGTGCAGTTCGTCAAGCTGACGTTTGACCGCGATGCTGAGGCGGCGGATGCCTTCGCGGATTTGGTCGGGCGGAGCGGCGGAAAAATTCAGGCGCAGATGGCGACGCCCTTCATCCTGGTGACCGTTGGGCGCGTAGAAAGAGTCGCCGGGAACGAAGGCTACATTCTCGCGCAAAGCCGATTCGAACAAGCGCTGTGCGTCCATACCCTCAGCAAGAGTAACCCACAGGAACAGACCGCCTTTGGGGCGGGTCCAGGTCACTTCAGGCGGGAAATACTCTTGCAGCGCTTCGAGCATAACGTCACGGCGTTCACGATACACGCGGCGGATGAGCCGAACGTGTTCATCCAGGAAGTTGTCGCGCGCGACTTCGTAGGCCACCGTCTGGGTAAAGGTGGAGGTGTGCAGGTCGGCTCCCTGCTTCAGCTGAACCAGCTTCGCGATCACGTCGGGCGGTGCGACGATCCATCCCAGGCGAAGTCCTGGGGCCAGGGTCTTCGAGAAGGTGCTCAGGTAGATGACGTTGCCGATGGAGTAGCCGTCATCGCGGCGCAGGTTCTCGCGGTCGAGCACCACCAGAGGCGTGAGGTGATCGCCCTCGAAGCGCAATTGTCCATAGGGGTCGTCTTCAATAATGGGGATGCCGAAGCGGTCGGCGAGCAGAACCAGTTCATGGCGCCGCCCCTCGGAGAGGGTGGTGCCCCCGGGATTCTGGAAGTTGGGCAGCACGTACATGAACTTGGGCCCGGAGCGCAACGGAACTTCGAGCAGGTCGGAACGCAGGCCGTCGTCGTCGCTGGGGACGCTGATGTAATCGGCTCCGTATACGTTGAACGCCTGCAGGGCGCCCAGGTAAGTGGGCGCTTCTACCAGCACGCGGTCGCCGGGGTTAATAAGGAGCTTGCCGATGAGGTCGAGCGCCTGCTGCGAGCCGGACGTGATGAGCACGTTCTCTGACTTGGCCCGAATGCCGTAACGAGCGATGTGGCGTGCGACCATTTCGCGCAACGGCTCATAGCCTTCGGTGGCGCCGTATTGCAATCCCACCTGGGGTTTTTCCAGAACGCGGCAGCAAGCCTCGCGAAAGCGCTCGGCGGGGAACAGGTCGGAAGCCGGGAGTCCTCCGGCGAATGAGATCACTTCCGGCCGCTGGGTGAACTTGAGCAATTCGCGGATCGCTGAACTCTTGATTCCTTTGGTGCGTTGCGCGTAGCGGGACGTCCAGGCAGTCGACATCGCAGTCCTCTCCTAGTATTTCTAATGTAAACCCTGACCGTCCGTCCGGCTGTGACGCAAGACGCTACCCACGTGACGAAGATCACCAGAAAACCATGGATCGGCGAAAGCATGGCAGTGGGGGTGCGCTTTGTCGAACGAGATCCGGCACCTCAGGGATATCCCGTAGCTGTTGTTGGTGCTCAACCGGAAAAACAGTAAACACTGCAACTTCGGCGAGAGCGGGGGCTGTGGAAATATCCCCCGGCGAAATAGTTTGTGCCGGCAGTTGCCCTCACTGGGACTGTTCCTGCGTGGCCTCGGCTTGGTAGACTCCTCCAGACTCTTTGCACTCATTTCAGCGCGGCCGCACCGGAAAGTCTCCGGCAGGCGAAGGGGAAGGAATTGTTGGCAGCGATCCGACGGGGCCAGTACCAACAAGGCAGACAGGCCGCAGGCCCACATCGCCTTTCCCGCTGGACTGCAGCGCGGAGCGGATCGCTGGGCTGGGGGTTGCTCCTGCTCGGGTTGGCGCTGCTCGTGTCGAACCCGGCGCGCGCCCAAATCTCTCCCGGCCCGCTGGCGCAGCAGCACCAGTTTCTCGACGGCGCCATTCACTGCACCGACTGTCACAAGCTGGGCAGCAGCCAGCCTGAGTTCCGCTGCATCGGGTGCCATTCCGACATCGGGGCACGTGTCGCCGCGAAGCGCGGCTTGCACGGCTCGTATCGCATTCCGGCGGGCTCGAGCCAGGAATGCATCCGTTGCCACTCCGATCACAACGGCGTGAAGTTTCCCCTGATCAAGTGGGAGCCCTCCAAGTTCGATCACAAGGAAACTGGCTACCTGCTGGAAGGCAAGCACGCCGGACTTGCGTGCCAGAAGTGCCACACGCCCGACCGCATCCCCGCCGCCGAGCGGGCCGCGATCAAGATTAAGGACCTGAGCAAGACTTTCCTTGCGATTCCGCAGGCGTGCGTAGCCTGTCACAAGGACTTCCACGAGGGGCGGCTCGGGCAGAACTGCATCCAGTGCCACAATTTCGTCGACTGGAAAGACACTTCCGGAAAATTCGACCACAGCAAGACGCGCTATCCGCTGACCGGACTGCACCAGGAAGTGAAGTGCGAGAAGTGCCACACCCCTGACTCGGAGGGCAAGCCGCGCTACAAAGGGATCCCCTTCGGCAAGTGCGCCGATTGCCACGCCGATCCGCACAAAGGCAGTTTCAAGGACAAGAGTTGCGCCTCATGCCATAGCACCAGTGGGTGGAAGAAGGTATCAAACACTGGGCTCAACAATAACTTCGACCACTCCAAGACGAAATATCCCCTGGTGGGCAAGCACCAGACGGTCGAGTGCGAGGCCTGCCACGCCAAGGGAGACTTCAAGAAAGAGCTCCCGTTCGCCAAGTGCACCGACTGCCATAAGGATGAGCACAACGGGCAATTCGCCAAGCGGCGGCCCGATGGCATCGAGTGCGCGTCGTGCCACACCGTGGAAGGCTGGAAGCCCTCGCTTTTCGATGTGAAAGCGCACGCCAAGACCGACTATCCCCTGGTCGACGGCCACGCTATGGTGAAGTGCGAGGGCTGCCATGTTCCCAAAGGCAAGGAAACGCAATTCACGACGGTAAAGTTCAAACGCTGCACCGATTGCCACAAGGACGAACACAACAACCAGTTCGCCGGCAAGCCGCATGACAACCAGTGCGACCAGTGCCACAACCTGAAGGGCTACAGTCCGTCGACCTTCAGCTTGGCACAGCACAAGAAGACGAAATTCGAGCTAACTGGCGGCCACATCGCCATCCCCTGCGGCGACTGCCACAAGCTTGCCGAAAAAAACCAGCCCAAGGCGCTGATTCCCTATCACTTCAACGATCTGTCATGCACGACGTGCCATGAGGACATCCACCACGGGCAATTCAAGGAGCGCATGGTCAAAGTGGCTGCTAACGGCCAGCCCGCGGGTTGCACGGCTTGCCACGGCACCAAGTCCTGGCACGAATTAGACGCATTCGATCACAACCAGACTTCGTTCAAGCTGGAGGGCTCGCACCGAGCCGTGGCCTGCATCGATTGCCACAAGCCGCCCAACCTTGAGACCAAGATGTTGAACGTGGACTTCAAGAAGGCGCCGGAAAAATGCGAAGACTGCCACGAAGACGCTCACGGCGGCCAGTTCGCCAAGCTCTTCCCCAACCAGATCACGCAGTGCGCAGACTGCCACAACGCCACCAAGTGGAAGCCTTCTCTGTTTGACCACGACAAGCGCACCACGTTTGCGCTGGAAGGCGAGCACCGGAACGTCGCCTGCGCCGGTTGCCATAAGCTCTTTAAGCCGGTTGACGGGAAGCAGGTGCTGTTCTATGCCCCGACTCCGAAGCAGTGCTCCGACTGCCACGGTCCCGAAGTAAAGCAGCTCAAGAAAGGTTAGGGTTCTCCTCCGTCTGGCAACGAGGCGTTTCCCGTCCGACCTTGAGCGGGCACGTCTGAGGCCAAAGAACCTCTATTTGTACAAAACATTTTGGATATAACCGAAGTCTGTTCTCGGACCGCCCTCCTCCAAGTGGAGGAGGAAAAAACTGCCTTGATGATTGAAGAAGTTACACTTATCGAGCCCGAAACCTGCCAAACGGAGCCTTGTTCAAGGATTTGACTGTTACGAAATTCAGCTAGGGATGATGTACTTGTGTAACCTTCCACAACAATCCTCAGGTGGCTAATCTTGCTGGACATCGGATTGCTGTTCTTTCTCATATCTGTAACGAAAATATTGAGCTTCCGTCTCGTGTGTCGAATTCCTGGTTTTGAGGTTGGGGCAAACATTGGGAAAGAAGTTACTCACTCCTTTGGTGATCGCTTGGGCGATTCTCTCTGGCGGGCAACTGGCCGTCGGGCAGTCGCAGTCCTCCGCGAGCTCGCGAAGCCCCCACGGCAGCCTGAGTATCCCTTGTCAAAACTGTCACACGCTGAGCGGGTGGAAGCCGATCCGCGCCGTTCCTGAGTTCGATCACAACACCACAAAATATCCGCTGCGGGGCATGCACGAGGGCGTGAGCTGTACCCAGTGCCACACCAAGATGGTGTTCACGAACGTCGGCAAGCAGTGCGCCGACTGCCACGCCGACCTCCACAAGGGTCAGATGGGCGCGAACTGCGAGCAGTGCCATAACGTCAAGGGATGGCACGTGGCGGTGCAGCAGATCAACCAGCACCTGAATCGTTTCCCGCTGATCGGCGCACACGCCACGCTGGATTGCGATGCCTGCCATAGGAGCGCCGCGGTCGGCCAGTTCCAGGGATTGTCGACGGCTTGCGTTTCCTGTCACCAGCAGGACTTTATTAATACCAAGGCAGCCGGCATCGACCACGTTGCCTTGAAGCTGCCCACCACGTGCGAGCAGTGCCACTCCATGGACAACTGGATGGGCGCAAAGTTCGACCACTTGCAATTCACCGGCTTTGCTCTTACCGGCGCGCACGCCACGCTGGACTGCAACGCGTGCCACATCGGCGGCAAATTCGCGGGCACCCCGGCCACTTGCGTGGGCTGCCACCTGGCGGACTTCAACAAGACCAACAACCCGCCGCACGCGACGGCGAACTTCCCCACGACGTGCCAGACCTGCCACAACACAACGGCTTGGGATCCGGCGACTTTCGATCACAATACGTTCACCAAGTTCCCGTTGACCGGCGGACACGTCGGCGTGGCCTGTAATCTTTGCCACATCAACGGACAGTTCGTGGGAACGCCGACCGACTGCGCGTCGTGCCACATGAAGGATTTCAACGGCACGACCAATCCGAACCACGTGACGTCCGGCTTCCCGACGACTTGCCAGCAGTGCCACACGACGGCTTCGTGGACAGCGGCGGCGTTTGATCACAGCACCACTGGATTTACGCTGACCGGGGCGCACGTCGCGCTGCAATGCAACCAGTGTCACAACACCGCCTTCAGCCCGTCGGGCGCGTATAACCTGACGACGGCAACCTGCATCACCTGCCACCAGAAGGATTACCAGGGCACGAACGCTCCGCCGCACCAGTCGGCCAATATCTCGACGTCGTGCGAGCAGTGCCACACGACGACGAACTGGAACGGCGCGAACTTCGACCACACCAGCACCGGCTTCACTCTGACCGGCGCGCACACCACGCTGACGTGCACGCAGTGCCACAACACCCAGTTCAGCCCCTCGGGCGCGTACAGCCTGACCAGTACGGCGTGCATCACCTGCCATCAGGCCGATTTCAACGGCACTACCAGTCCCCCGCACGTCTCCTCTGGCATTTCACAGACCTGCCAGAATTGCCACAACACCACCAACTGGGGGAACGGCACCTTCGATCATTCCACCACAGGCTTTACACTGACCGGGGCGCACATCGCCCTGCAGTGCGCACAGTGCCACAACACGACCTTCAGCCCGGGCGGCGCGTACAACCTGACCAGCACGGCGTGCTCGACCTGCCACATGACGGATTACAACGGCACTACGAATCCGCCGCATGCGTCCTCAGGTATTTCGCAAAACTGCCAGCAGTGCCACACCACGACGAACTGGGGCAACGGGACGTTTGATCACTCGACCACCGGATTCGCTCTCACTGGCTTCCACACCACCATGGCGTGCACCGGGTGCCACAACACCACCTTGAGCCCGTCGGGCGCTTACAACCTGACCAGCGCGAATACGACCTGCATCTCGTGCCACATGACCGATTTCCAGGGCACGACGAATCCGAACCACGTGCAGTCCAATTTCCCGCAGACTTGCCAGCAGTGCCACAGCACGACCAGCTGGGGTGGCGCTACTTTTGATCACACCACCACCGGGTTCGCACTCACCGGATTCCACACCACCATGGCGTGCACCGGGTGCCACAACACCACCTTGAGCCCGTCGGGCGCTTACAACCTGACCAGTGGCACCTGTATCACTTGCCATCAGACGGATTACAACAACACGAATGCGCCGCCGCACGCGCAGGCCGGCTTCTCGACTGGCTGCCAGCAGTGCCACAGCACCACCGACTGGACCGGGGCCACCTTCGATCACACGACGACTGGTTTCACGCTTACCGGCTTCCACACCACCGTCGCGTGCACCGGGTGTCACAACACTACTTATAGCCCCTCGGGCGCCTATAACTTGAAGAGCGCGGCCTGCGTGACGTGCCACCAGACCGATTACAATGGCACTACAAATCCGAACCACCAGAGCGCTGGATTCCCGACAACGTGCGACCAGTGCCATAGCACCACCAACTGGGGGAGCGGGACGTTTAATCACACGAGTACTGGCTTCACGCTGACCGGCTTCCACTCCACCATGGCGTGCACCGGATGCCACAACACGACGATCAGCCCAGGGGGCGCCTACAGCCTCACCAGCGCCAGCACGACCTGCATTACGTGCCATCAGACGGACTACAACAATACGAACGCGCCGCCGCACGCAACCTCGGGGTTCCCGACCACCTGTGACACGTGCCACAGCACGACCGATTGGACCGGCGCGAGCTTTAATCACAACAACACGACGTTCCCGCTGACCGGCTACCACGCAACGTCGGCCGTGACCTGCGTGATGTGCCACGTGAACAATAACTACACGACGCTGCCGACTACCTGCGTGGGCTGCCACCAAACGGATTACAACAACACGACGAATCCGAACCACGCATCTGCGGGCTTCCCGACCACGTGCGCGACCTGCCATACCACGACCGCTTGGACCGGAGCTACGTTCAACCACACGTATTTCCCGACGAATCACGGGAACGCGAACGGAGTTTGTGCGACCTGCCACACGAATCCGAGCGACTACTCGGTGTTTCAGTGCACGGGTTGTCACGGCAACAACAACGCGGCCAACTTCGGTCACCCGAACGTCGGCGGGTATGTGTACAACAGCGTCAACTGCTACCAGTGCCACAAGAACGGCGGCGGCGGCTAGGTGCTGAAGTGAGTGGAGACGGGTAACGCCAGACTCGTCCCCCGCTCGGCAAGCAGAACCGAAGTTACTTTCCCCCCGCGGGGAATACTCCCCGCGAGTAATGAGGTGTCATGAATCGTACGCGACTATTTCTGGCGCTCTTCCTCCTGGGAGCCTACGGAGCCAGCCAGAACACGCCCGCTCGCGTAGCGGAAGTCGAGCAGTTGCAGGTCAAGCGCGAGGGTTCGGACGTAAAGATCGAAGTGATCCTCACCGGAGAGGTGCAGCCTTCGGTAGAGACCGCCACCAACCCGGATCGGCTGGTCCTGATCCTTCCCGGAACGCTCTCCGACGCGAAACAGAAGCGCTACCCGCTGGCTACTGACGGCGTAGAGGGTGTGCGCGTGGGCCTGAACAGCGCCAATCCTCCGGTCACACGCGTGGTGGTCGACTTGGACAGCGCGCTGCCTTACGCGCTCTCGACCGAAGGGAAACACATCGTTCTCCGCGTCCAGACTGCAGAAGCTGCACACGTCCGGCACGACGGACCAGTTCCGGCAGCATCGGCTCCGCTGATCGGCGGATTCCGGCGCAAGCCGCAGGCGCATCCGGCAGAGACCATGGCGTCCGCGCCAGCGTCTATCCCGGTGCCTCCGCAGCTTCCACCGATTAATTTCCCTGAGAAACAACCAGCAACCGCTCAGCCTCCGGACGCGACCACCACCACGGCAGCCGCGCCTTCGTCGACGCACCCGAAATTCGGCAGCCTGCAGCAGGGCACGGTTTTTCCTGGCTCGGGAACACCTGGCTCGGGAAGCATCCCAGAGACGCAGAGCGTGATCCCGGGTTCCAGTCCTTCCGTAGCCAGTGTCACAGAGGGGAATTCCACTTCCGGCAGCCCCGCAGCGCCGGCTAAGACCGCGGCTCCGCCGCTGATCGTGACGCTCGGTTCCGCTAACGGTTCGAACGCAACGGCGTCTGCGGGGGCTACCTCTACCCCGACGAGTTCGACGGCAGTCATCACGACCGCGGGGTCCTCGGGCCCGGTGGTGACGACGACCAGCACGGCCACTGCAAAGGTGACGGCATCCATACCAGCGAGCGCAGCAGTGCCGCCCGTGCCGTCCCAGGCCAGTATTTCAACGACAGAATCGGCAGCAGTCACGGAAGTGCAGCAGTTGCAGGTGAAGCGGGACGGTTCGGATGTCGATATCGAAGTCGCGCTGACCGGCCAGGTCAAGGCCTCGGTTGAAACGGCAACCAGTCCTGAACGTGTCGTGCTCACTCTCCCCGGTACGATCTCTGACGCGCGGCAAAAAACCTATCCGGTGCACGCGAACGGCGTGCAGAGCGTGCGCGTGGGATTGGACAGCGCCAATCCGCCGGTAACTCGAGTCGTGGTGGAACTCGACAAGGAGAGGCCTTACAACCTGAGTTCTGACGGCAACAACGTGATCCTTCATATCGGTGCGCCGAAGGCTCTGACGAACTTGGCGAGTGCTTCGCCTCGGCCGCCGACGCCGCCGGTTGCCCCTGACCTGACGGCAGAGGCTACGAGACTGATCCTCACGCCAAAGGCCCAAAGCACTGTACCCGTGGTAGTCGCAAACCCCGCAACCGCTGTCCCGGCGAATCCGAGCGGCACGGCTTCGGCCATCTTGACCGCAAGGGCAACGCCCACGCAGCCGACGACGAGTTCGGCCGGGGCACCGAACGTGACCACGAAGGTGGTATCAGCCACCGTGACACCGGCGACTGCGAACACAACTGCAGGGACCACAACGGCAGCTGCGGCAACCAACACTCCGCCAGGTGCTACGGTTGCGAATCCGCTCGGGCTGCCGGCGACTGCAACATCCACCACTTCGAGCACGACTGCATCCGCGACTTCGACACCCAGCGCTTCTCAAGGGGCCACCGTATCCAATCCGCTTGGACTCGCGCCCGGGGAGAAGCTGCCCACGGCTGAGAGCGCAGAAGCGGCAACTGATATCGGCGCAACCAACGACGTTTCGGCCACCGTGACCGCCGACGCCGCGCCCGAGACTACAACGGTAAGTGCATCTGCCGCGCCGACAACTGCGGCAACTACTGCGACTACAACTGCCGCGAAGCCCGCGACGACCTTGATGGCGAAGGCGACGCCACCCGAGGTTCCACCGCTGCCCGCCGCTCTTGCGCTGCGCGCTACGCATCCTGACTTCCGGACCGCTTTCCGGGTGAAATACGTGGCCGAGGGCGTCGCCTATCTGGACGGCGGGCGCGGCGCCGGTCTCGCCGAAGGCATGAAGCTGGTGGTTCGCGACACGCCCACCGGGTCGGCCACTGCTGCAGCTGCCGGCAGCGACGAGCACCTCGTCGCCGAACTGGAAGTGAAGTCGGTCGCGGAAGCTTCGGCCGTCACCGACATCCACACGCCGAACCGAGATGTGAAGCCGGGCGACATCGCCTACTTATCCGCGCAGGACGAGCAGGCCCTGGTGCAGCAAAGCACGTTGAGCTCGACCCGGAAATATCCGACGGTGATCTCGTTCACCGAAGACGATACACTCGACGAAGAGGCGCGCGCACAGATTCCCAAGCCACCGCTGCCCTCCATCAACCGCGCTCGAGGCCGGTTTGGGTTTGACTACATCGGGACGCAATTTCACGGCGTCAACGGCGCGAGCAGTGGAAGCAATTCCAACGTAGGCCTGGTCGCCCGCCTCGACATGACCCGGATCGGAGGCACCTACTGGAACGCCAGTGGTTACTGGCGGGGTCAGCTGACGGCCAACTCCTCCCAAGGCACCCAGACCCTGCAGGATGTGATCAACCGCACCTATCACCTCGCCATGACCTACGACAACCCGCACTCGGCTTGGGTCGCCGGGTTTGGACGTATGTACCTTCCTTGGGCCACCAGTCTCGACACCATCGATGGCGGTTACTTCGGGCGGCGGATGGGGCATGGTTCGACAGTGGGAGTTTTCGCCGGGTCGACACCGGACCCGTCGTCCTATAGCTACAACCCTGACCGGCGCATCGGCGGCCTGTTCGTCAACTTCGAAGGTGGCAGCTTCGACGACTTCCGCTTCACCAGCACGTCGGGCATCGGTGTCAGCACCATTAAATGGCAGATCGACCGGCCCTTCATCTTCTTCGAGAACGGGGTTTCGTATAAGCGGTATGTGTCGGTTTACGACTCACTGCAGGCAGACAGCCCCGCTGGCAACAGCGTCGCCACGGCGCCCGGACCCGGGATCGGGCGGAACTTCCTGACCGTTCGCTTTCAGCCCCACGAGCGCATCGAGTTCGACGCTAACTATAACTATTTTAGGGACGTACCGACGTTTGACCCCACCTTGATCAGCACCACGCTGCTGGATAAGTACCTGTTCCAGGGATTCAGCGCAGGCATGCGGCTGGAAGTGATCAAGCAGCTCTGGCTGTACACCCAACTCGGGCGCAGCAGCCGCTCGGGCGACCCTACCGCCTCGTTGAACGAACTGTATGGCATCACTTTGGGTCGGGTTCCCTGGGTCAAGATCCGGGCCGACGCGCACTATTCGCGGTTTAATAGCTCATTCGGCAGCGGTTATTACGAGTCGGTGTCCCTGTCGCGCAGCCTTAACGACAGTTTCCGGCTAGAAGTGCTGGGGGGTAAACAGAACTTCAGTTCGGCATACTCCAGCAACAGCAACACCCACTATGTGACCAGCAACCTCGAGATGAATATGGGGATGCACTATTTCTTCCAGGGCGGGTATACGTTCAGCCGCGGAGTGATACAGAACTACGACCAGTGGATGGTGACCATGGGCTACCGCTTCGACACCCGCCAAAAGGGCGGTCAATGAAGTGGCAGCCAAAATGCAATAATGGAGCCATGAGGCTCTCCCCCGTCGTACTGCTGGTTTGCTTCTCCCTAAGTCCTTGCTGGGCAGGAACTACTCCGCTCGAAGACATGATCGGGCGCGCCAACGATCAGGTTTCAAGGTTCGTTGAGCAGTTCTCGGACGTAAAATGTACCGAGCACGTGACCCAGGAAAAGCTCCGGGCCGACGGCAAGGTTGAGCTCAAAGAAGACTCGACCTACGACTACCTGGTCATCCTGACCAACGCCGGTGGCGAAATCAACCTGGACGAATCGCGCTTGGCGGTTCACGAGCAAAAGAAAGACCAGAAGAAGGGCGTCTCCATGCTCGTGAGCAATGGATTCGCAACCCTCTTCCTCGTCTTCCATCCCTATTACTCCTCTGGCTTTCAGTTCACCGATCTGGGCGAAGACACGATCGCAGGCCACAAGTTTCACAAGGTCCAGTTCAAGCATATTCCTGGCATGCGCTCCCCAGCTGCGCTGGCTCTTCGCGGCCGGGAGTATCCGCTGGATCTGGCCGGCGTGGCCTGGATTGATCCAGACACGGGCGTGATCGGCAAGATCGACGCGGGCCTGGCCGGCAGCATGGAAGATATAGGGTTGAAGTCGCTGCGCTCCGAAGTTCAGTTCGCTCCGGTCCCCTTTAAGGACGCCAAGGATATATACTGGTTCCCCGCACAGGCCAGTGTCGACGTAGAAACGCCGCGCCAACATTGGCGCAATTCCCACAACTTCACGGACTACAAGAAATTTTCTGTAAGTACGGAAGAGAAAGTTGCTGAAAAATGAGCGCTAATGCTTCTGTCGCAACTGCGGTTGCGCCAGTTCAGGACCGCGAGCGCGGACACCGATCGCGCGTCGCGGCGGGCTACTTTTTATTTGCCACCTTGATCGTCGCCCTCACCGTCTACGGGTATGACTACTACACCCTTGGGCTGGTTGATCGTCCTTTCTCGCCCAAACACCTCGCGCTCCGGCCCCAGGGGACCATCGGACTCAAGCTGGGATGGCTGGGCGTGACCATGTTCCTGATCATCTTCCTGTACCCATTGCGCAAGCATTGGGGCTGGCTGATGAAGAAGGGGAACTCCCGGCATTGGCTCGATTACCACGTGATCCTGGGCATCTCCGCGCCGTTTGTGATCGCCTTCCACTCGTCCTTTAAGTTCGCCGGCTTCGCGGGCATGGCGTTCTGGATCATGTTCGCGGTTTCGGTCAGCGGCATTGTCGGCCGCTATCTCTACGGCCAGATTCCCCGCAACTTGAAAGCCGCGGAGATGACCCAGAAAGAATTGCAGGAGATGCACCAGAAATACGCCAGCCAGTTGACCGCGCAGCGCCTGATTTCAGACGGGGACTTGCGCTCGCTGCTGACCATGCCGAGCCGCGAACGGGTGGAGAGCCTGTCCATATTCACCGCCTTGGGCTACATGTTCGTTCTCGACATTGCGCGCGCCTTCCGCGTCGCGCGTTTGCGCCGTCACGCTTTGGACTTCGGAGACAAGGTCAAGACGCTAGGCGGCTTCCTGAGCACCGGGAACCGTCAGGTGGAACGGGCCATCATCGCAGCCCGCGAAGACGCTACCTTGACCAAGCGCATCCTCTTCCTGAAGCGCTCGGAGCAGGTATTCCACCTGTGGCACGTGATCCATAAGCCGTTCAGCTACACCTTTGCCCTGCTGGCGACGTTCCACATCGGAGTGGCTCTGTTGATGGGCTATCGGTGGTAAAGTGGTAGGGCGGTATGGACACACTGATAGCCTTTATTGTCGCGGCCGCTCTTACGCTTTTCTTTCTGCGCGGCTACTTTAAGAGCCTGAAAGAGCGGGACGCCAAAGCCCGCGCTGCCGCCGAAAAAGGCAAGTTGTTCTCCGAGGGCCCCAAGGCCCAGCACCCGCACATCGACAACGCCTACTGCATCGGGTGCGCCACCTGCACCACTGTCTGCCCCGAAGGGGACGTGCTGGCGATGCTGGGCGGCAAAGCCGTCATCGTGAATGGCTACAAGTGCATCGGGCATAGCCTGTGCGCCGACGCATGTCCCGTGGGAGCGATCACTATGGTGATGGCCAGCCCCAGCATGGGCGGCGACATGCCCACACTCACCGCCGAGTGCGAAACTACGGTTCCGAACATGTTCATCGTTGGGGAACTGGGCGGGCTGGCGCTGATCAAGAATGCCGTCAACCAGGGCCGCGAGTGCGTGGACGTGATCATGCAGCGCTTCACAGCCAAAGGCACGGCGCGCACCGTGCCCGACGTGTACGACATCGTGATTGTCGGCGCGGGGCCGGCAGGCATCGCCGCTTCTCTCCGGGCCATTCAGCACAAGCTGAAATACATCACCATCGAGCGCGACGAAATCGGCGGCACGGTGGCGAAGTATCCGCGCCAGAAACTCGTGATGACCAGCCCGGTGGAATTTCCCATGTACGGGAAGTTCAAGAAGACCGAACTCTCCAAGGAAAACCTGCTGGCCTTCTGGGATAAGGTGTTACATCGCGCCGACTTCAAGGTTCGCACGGGACAGAAGGTCGATGACATCAAGCGCGACGAGAGCGGAATCTTCACGGTGATTACACCGACCGAGCAGTACCGTGCCCATGCGGTGATGCTCGCGCTGGGCCGCACCGGAACTCCCCGCAAGCTTGGCGTCAAGGGCGAAGACCTGCCCAAGGTGATGTACCGGCTGATCGAAGCCGACCACTACGTGAACAAGCAAATCCTGGTGATCGGCGGCGGCGACAGCGCGGTCGAAGCTGCCATGGGCCTGGCGCACCAAGTCGGGAACAAAGTCACCCTGTCCTATCGCTCGGCGCAATTCAGCCGCATCAAGGAACGGAATTCCCAGCGTATCGCCGACTGCATGAAATCAGGCAAGGTCGAAGTCCTCTTCAACTCCAATCCTGTGGAATTCAAGGAAGAGTCGGTGCTACTGGAAGTGCAGGGGCAACAAAGAGAGCTTCCGAACGACTATGTGTGGATCTTTGCCGGCGGCACTCCTCCGAATGACTTCCTGAAGAAAGTCGGGGTCGGGTTCGGCGCGCGAGATATGACCCAGGACGCCAGCCACGAGGCCAAGGAGGCAATCGTTGCGAAGCAGGAGGCCGCAGCAGTGCCAGCACCCGCAAAACCACCGGTGGCCGCGCCCATCGAGACGTTTGCGGAATCCAAGCTTGGGGTTCCCGGCGAGGACCTGGTAAAAGTGTCGTACCACCTGGACGATGCAGGCAAGTACGTCGACAACGACATTCTCGTCGTGGGCGGCGGCGATACCGCAATCCACGCTGCCATCGCCCTCAGCCACGGCGCGCGCAACCGCGTAACCCTGAGTTATCGCGGAGACAAGTTCCATCGCGGCCCGGAGCGCAACCGCCACCTGGTGGAGACCGCGGAGCAGGAAAAAAGAGTCCGCATTTTGAAGCACTGCAGCGTGGCCGCCATCACGCCCGATTCCGTGATACTCGACGTGAACGGCGCTCCCGCCGAAATCCCCAACGACCGCGTCTTCATCCTGATCGACAGCGAAGAATCCGTGGAGTTCCAGCCGCCTTCGCCCGAAAGCCTGCGTCCGGTCGCGACTCTCCGCTAGCGCAGGCTCCCCTGCACGAACTCGGTCCCCTCTTGCTGGGAGCATCCGGACCGGAATAACCTTTGAGTGCGTTCTTTCCTCCCCGATCTTATGAAGCGCGACATCCTGATCTACGGGGTCATCGGTGGAATTCTGATGGACGGAGTACCGGTTCCTGGTCATCGAGCACTCGATTGAAATCTACGGCGGACTGATCGCGGCGACCTTTGCTGTCCTTGGCATCTGGCTCGGCCTCAAGCTCACGAGGCCGCGGATCGTCGTGAAGGAGGTCCCAGGGTCAGCCGGGAAATCGTTTGTGCCGAACGAGAAGAAACGAGCGGACAGCATCACGCCGCGCGAGTTTGAGATTCTCGAACTCATCGCGCGAGGCATGAGCAACCGCGAGATCGCCGAGAAGCTTTTCGTGAGCGAGAACACGGTCAAAACCCATTCCAGCCGCGTTTTCGACAAATTAGGGGCGCGGCGACGAACCCACGCCGTGCAACTCGGTAAGGAATTCGGCTTGCTTCCCTGAATAGAATCCCTCGAACGAATGATTTTTTGTCTCCGCACCCAAAATCACCCGAAAGAATGACGACAAAGCCCATGTCAAACGCGGTATGGTGCGTCCGCTGCAGGTTCGCATGGACAGGAGGGACGAATGAAAAAGACTGTACTGACCTTCGGGCTCATTTCCGGCGCGATTTCCTCGCTCATGATGGAGGGACGGTGCCGTTCGCGGACAGGATCGGCTTTGACAAGAGCGTGGTGGTCGGCTACACGACCATTGTCCTCTCGTTCTTGCTCGTATTCTTCGGCGTTCGTTCGTACCGCGACAATGTCGGCAGCGGCCAGATCTCGTTCGCGAGGGCGTTTGCAGTCGGAATCTCGATCACTTTGATTACGTGTATTTGCTATGTCGTGACCTGGGAAGTTCTCTACTACAACTTCCTGCCGGACTTCATGGATAAGTACGGCGCCTACACGGTTCAGAAGCTTCAGGCCTCGGGCGCGAGTCCAGCCGCCGTCCAGGCGCAACTGACGCAGATGAAGAAATACAAGGAACTCTACGCGAATCCGCTCATCAACGCAGCACTCACGTTTACCGAGCCCTTCCCGATTGGGCTGGTCATCACGCTGATCTCCGCGGCGGTCCTGAGGAGAAAGCTGCAATCGAAAACCGCACAATCGCCGTTAGCGGCCTCTTCTTAGGACGTTGTTAAGCTGACCCCCGGCTCGGGACGCCGTGAGCTGCGACGCTTCTCGTACGCCGTTCAGAAACGCAGATCGCGCAGGTAGGCAAAGCTGGCCCGGATGCTGTCCATCGGAACTTGCGGGTTATCGTGTTCCACGAAGTAGTGCCGAATCCCCGCTTCCTCCGACTGTGCGAAAAGGGCCTTCCAGTCAATGGAGTTGTCGGCTGCGACCTGGGTCATGTTGTTGCCGCTCTTGTCTCTTCCCTTCACGTGGACCAGCGCAAACCGTCCCGGATAGCGGTTGAAATACGCCAGCGGGTCGGCGCCAGCATTCACCGCCCAGTACAGGTCCATCTCCATTTTGACCAGGTTGGGGTCGGTGCCGTCGAGCAGGATGTCGTAGGGCAGCTTGCCCTCGACAGGCGTGAACTCAAAAGAATGATTGTGGTATGCAAACTGGATTTCAGCCTTCCGGGCCGCTTCGCCCGCGTGGTTGAACATCTCGGCGATACGCTGCCAGGCGCCCGGCTGTTGGCGCAGTTTTTCCTCGACTGAGGAGCACACCACGTACTGCTGCCCGATGACTCGGGCCGATTCCAACACACCTGGCCATTTGTCTCCCAAGTAGCTTGAATCGAAGTGGGCTGAGGGCGATACCAGGCTCGCACGGTCGAGCGATGCTTTTACGTCCTTCGGGGGTCGATCGAAATAGCCGGCAAACTCAACCTCGCGGTAGCCGATGCCGGCTACCTTGGCGAGGGTTCCATCGAAATCTTCCTTCATCTGGTCGCGCACGGTGTAGAGCTGCAGGCCGATCTTCTCGATCTTGTGGCCATCCGCTGCCCAGGAGAGGCGAGGAGCCAGAACGCTTGCGGCGGTCATGGTACCCAGGAATTTTCGGCGATTCATCGTGTGTCGGCCTCCCCTCCGGTTGGTTCCGCCCCAACGCAGATCCGGTCCCAATTCAACTCGGCTTGCGCGTCACTTTACCACAGCGATGGCGACTGGACCCGACGCCGTCGTGCTGGTGGAAACCGCCGTCAGGGCTCCCGTGGACGGGTTGATGCTGAAGACCGAGATGCTGTTGGAGTTCTGGTTGCCGACGAAGAGTAACTTCCCGGTCGTGTCGTTCACGATGAAAATAGGCGATGTCCCCGCCGGATACGGAGGCAACGGTGTAGCCGTGATCGCTTTGGGCACGCCGCTGGTAGCGTCGATCGTAAACGCGTAAACGTTATTCCCACTCTGATTGGTTACGTACAGATACTTGCCCGACGCATCCACAACCAGCGAACTCAGGGGCGTGATCGTGGTGGAAACCGTGACGCCAAACGGCGACCCGGTCATCTCGGTCAGTGCTCCGGAAGTGCTGTCGATCGTGAATCCGGAAAAATTGCCGCCCGCCAGGCTGGCCACGTAAAGGAATTTTCCCGAGGGATCGATGGCGATCCGGTTCGGCCCCGCGCCCACTACGGACGGCAGGCCGGGTACGGCCGTCAACCCGCCCGAAGAATCCACCGCAAAACCGGAGACCGAGGCGCTGTTCGAGTTCGCTACATACAAGAATTTGACCGACGGCGTCAGCGCCAGATTGACCGGGCTGAAGCCGGTCTGCGCCGCCGCGCCTGACAGAGCAGTCAGCGCCCCGGTGCTTGCACTGATGGAATAGCCCATGATCGTGTTGGAGTTCGCATTCGCCACGAACAGGAAGCCTCCTGTCGGATCCATCACCATCGAAGCCGGATTCATTCCGGTCGGAGTTCGCGGGGTGACCTCCGTCAGGGCGCCTGACGTCTCAATCTTGAACAGGGAAATATCGTTTTCGCCTGCGTTGGCGACGTAGGCGAATTTGCCCGACGGATGAAGAAGAATCGAAGACGGTGAGATGCCCACTCCATATGGCGAACCAAGAATCTGGCTGAAAGCTCCCGTATTGTTGTCGACATGGTACGCCGCCACGCTGGCGGTAAAAGGCGTGACCACGTAGGCGGTCTGTTGCCCGCGTCCCCCCTGAAAAACACAAGCGGCCAGGCCCAAGATGGCCAGGATAGAGACCGCGAGGCTTGCTCTGGTTAACACCGTGAGTGCTCCTTTGCGCCGGACGCGCCAACCCGCAAGACCGCCCCGGCGTACGGTTTGTCTGGATTTAGAAACAGAATTCATCATTCTATTCCATCCGAGCCTGCCAGCGCTCGGCGGGTGCATGGCGTCAGTGCGGGGCTGCAACCAGATCAGCCGTTAGACGGCACCCATCCGCCTAGCGTTGCCCTACGCGGTCCCTGGATTGCACAATCACACGAGGACGGCAGTAAGATGCGGAAGGCGGGTCTTGGGACCAGGTTTTGGCTCCTTAGGAACCAAGGTCCTGAGGAATCAAGGTCTTGAGCTCTTCAGGTGCTCTTCAGAGCCGCGCGGTATAAGGGAATTCGACTTGGGGACGAGGTGCCGGTGAAGTTGCTGGTGGTAGAAGACGAAGCGCGCATGGTCGAGCTGCTGCGCAAAGGTTTGACGGAAGAGGGTCACACCGTGGTGTGCGCCGCTGATGGAGGGGAAGGCCTGGATTTGGCGCGCAACTATGAATTCGACGTCGTCATCCTCGACGTCATGCTACCCAAAATCAATGGCTACGATCTGGCGCGCACGCTGCGCAAGGAGAAGATCGTGACTCCCGTGTTGATGCTCACTGCCAAGGATGCAGTCCCCGACTTGGTACAAGGACTCGACTCCGGCGCCGACGACTACCTGACCAAGCCCTTCGCCTTCGAGGAGCTGCTGGCCCGATTGCGGGCCGTGAAGCGGCGCGCGCCCGTGCCGCAGCAGACCTACCTGCAGGTCGGCAACCTGGTTCTTGATCCGGCCGCACGCGAGGTTTCCCGAGCCGGCGCCAATATCCTCCTCACCCGCACCGAGTACAGCCTGCTGGAACGGCTCATGTACCGCGCCGGGAAAGTAGTCCCTCGCCGTTCGCTGATCGAGGCCGTGTGGGGATTTGACCGCGAAATCGAAGAAAACACGCTGGACGCCTTCGTGCGCTTGCTGCGGACAAAGATCGACATCGAAGGCCAGCCCAAGCTGATTCACACCGTGCGCGGCGTGGGCTACATGATCCGCTCGGAGACGCACTCATGAAGCGGCTCTCCATCGGACTGCGGCTAACGCTCTGGTACCTTGGAATCTTCGCCCTGGCCGAGCTGATCTTCGGCGTCGGGATGTGGTTCATCCTGCGCGAGAACCTGCACGACATCGCCGACAGCGCCCTGGCGATACAGGTGGAAGATGTGCGCCGCTTTCTGCAGGGCCAGCGCAGCGACCTGACCCTGCCGGAGCTCCGCCAAGAGGTTACCGAGGAATACAGCTCCGAAACCGGCGGCGATTACCTGCAAATTCTTGACGCCAACGGCAACTGGATTTATCGCTCTCCGCGCCTCACCGACCGCCAGTTCCCAGCGGTCTCGCCCAGCCTGCTGCGCAAGCCCGTTCACCAGGATATGCGTCTGGGAAAATACCCGTATCGCTTCGTAAGCCAGAGAATCGAAGTCGGCGGCCGCGCGTTTACGGTGCAGGCGGGGGTCTCGACCCACGAAGAAATGGAGACGCTGGTACGCTTCCAGAGCTACCTCCTGATGTTTGCTCCGTTGCTGCTCCTGGCTGCTGGCGGAGTCGGATACTGGCTGAGCCGACGGGCTCTTTCCCCGGTAGACACGTTGACCCGCGCTGCGCGAACCATCACGGGCTACACCCTCAGCAGCCGCCTTGAACCGCTAAACACCGGCGATGAATTGCAGCGCCTCTCCGATACCTTGAACGAAATGCTGGCCCGCATTGAGACCGCATTCAACCGGGTGACCGAGTTCACCGCCGACGCCTCCCACGAGCTGCGCACGCCCGTCTCGCTGATTCGCACGGAGGCCGAGTTGGTCCTGCGCCGGTCGCGTGGCGAAGAAGAATACCGCGAAGCCCTGCGGCATATTCTGCTCGAAGCGGAGCGCACCACATCGCTGATCGAAGAACTGCTGGCGCTCGCCCGCGCCGACTCCGGCCGGCAGGCCCTGAATATCCAACCCATCGATCTGCGCGGAGCGCTGCAGGAGGTGGCTTCCGGCTGGCGGGCGGTCGCCAACGTCCGCGGCCTGCAGTTCAGCGAGAGAATCCTGGATGCGGAGCTGCGCGTCCTGGGAGACGCGGACGCGCTACGGCGAGTGATCAACATCTTGCTTGACAACGCCTTCAAGTACACGCCGCTGCCCGGAGGCGTTGTTACTCTGTCGGCGGAAGAGAGAGACGGGAACGCCGTCATCAGCGTGCACGACAACGGCATGGGGATCGCCGAAGAGGATCAGGAACGCATCTTCGAGCGCTTCTATCGCGTGGACAAGGCCCGCAGCCGCGACCTGGGCGGCGCCGGTCTTGGTCTCTCCATCGCCCAGTGGATCGTGCAGCAGCATCAGGGAAAGATCCGCGTGGAAAGCACCCTTGGGGCCGGCTCTATCTTCCGAGTAGAACTTCCGCTGGCCGCTTCCGATGTTCCAAGGGAACTGATGACGCGTTAACGCCGTCTGCAGTGGGTCACTTCGCGACCAGCAAGCTCTCCGCAAAAGGCCACTCCCGATCGATCCACTGAGCTTCGCACGCAAAGCCTGTGTCGCGCGCCATTTGGGCAACTTCTTCCCGCGCGTATTTGTGGCTGCTCTCGGTCCAGATCGTCTCACCCGCGGAGAAGCGTACCGAGAACCCAGCGGCCCGAATCGTGACCGTCTGCGCCTGCTTCGAACGCAAATGCATCTCCACGCTCCGGGCGTAGGAGTTGAAGCGGGCGACGTGCTCGAATTGATCCAGGACAAAGTCCGCATCGAGTTCGCGATTGATGCGGGCGAGCAGATTCAGATTGAAAGCCGCCGTCACCCCCAGGGGGTCGGCATAGGCTTCGAGCAACTGCGGCACCGGCTTCAGCAGGTCCGTGCCCAAAAGCAACTGATCCCCGGGCTGCAAGGTGCTCCGGATCTGTCGCAGGAAGCTTGCACCCGCCGGCCGGTCGAAATTTCCGATCGTGCTGCCCAGAAACAGCACCAGCAAATGCTGATCCTTCTTTCGGCGCGCCGCCACTTCCGCTAGCCCGTCAAGATACTCGCGCTCGAAACCCACGATACTGATGGAATCGATGTCCCCCAACTCGCGCTTGCACATGGCCAACGCCGTGGGCGAGATCTCGATGGGACAGTACGAAGTGTGTTGCCGGCGCGCCAGCGCTTTCAGTAGCCAGCGCGTTTTCTTTCCGCTGCCGCTGCCGAGTTCCGCCACCAGCAGCGGCATGGGCAGCCGCTCCACAATCTCGTAAGCGTTTTGCCGCAGGACCCGTTCGTCGGCTCGCGTCAGGCCGTACTCGGGCAGTACGCTGATCACCTCGAACAGTGCCGAACCCACATCGTCATAAAGATACTTGGAGAGCAATTCCTTCTGCGGCTTGGTGAGTCCGGTCCGCACATCCGCGGCAAACTCTGATGCCGGAAGTGCGGTAAGGGCGTGTGTCAGCATGCTCGGCTCCCTTCGCTCTTGCGAGCTGGATCAGTGGCTCACGCAGCGGAAACCCGCGTACACGTGGGCATAGTGCGGTTGAAACCAGTTACGGAACGAGCGGCGCAGCATGCAGGCGGCCGTGCGCGCGGAACCGCCCTTCATCACGAAGTGCTTGTTGTCGAAGAAGTCGGCGGAATATCCGCGATAAAACGGGAAGGCTTCGAAACCCGGGAAGGGGCTGAAGGGCGTAGACGTCCACTCCCAGCTATTGCCGGCGAGGTCGGCGACACCAAGGGCGCTGTTGCCTTCGAGGAAAGCTCCGACCGGCATGGGGTCCCAGCGCTGGAAATCGAAGTTGCCGCGCCGCGCCGTGGGAGCCTCGTTACCCCACGGGTAGAGCCGCTCGCTGCCATCGGACGTTCCATAGGCTGCGCGCTGCCATTCCGCCTCCGTGGGCAACCGCTTCCCTGCCCAGCGGACGTAAGCGCTAGCCTCCGCGTGGCTCACGTACACCGGCCAATCCAGCGGCAACGGGATTTCGTCAAACATCGCGCGGATGAACCAGGAGTCCCCACGCCGACGCCAGAAACCAGGATGTGCGATATGGTTCTCTGTCTTCCAGTTCCAGTCGGCCTCGGTCCATAGGTCGCGGCGGTCATACCCCCCCGCCTCCACGAACGCCAGGAACTCTCGGTTCGTCACCTCGTACTTGTCGATGGCGAAGGCGGGTACATCCACCTTGTTCTCTTCAAACTCGTTGTCCCAGCCGAAGACCTCCCCATCGCGCCGCAGGCCAAGCGTCGCGCGACCCGCGGGAATCTCCACCATCGAGGGTGTCACCGGGCGAGTTACCAGTTCGGGCCGTTGCTGAGGGCGAACTTTGCGGTCGAGCGGAAGCTGGTGCAGCATATACGCCAGCGTCTCTGCGTGCATCAGGCGGTGTTCAATGGCGACCTGAAGCAACTGGCTTATGGGGAACTCCTGCCGCGCCAGCGCGGAGATGTCGGAAAGAAGCGGGGCGAGTCCATCGTCCAAAGTCTTGCGAGTGCGCTGCACATAGTGCCGTACATCAGCCATCGCGGGCCAATCCTGAGGCTCATCGATGGGAAGGCCGCCGCCCACGGGATCGATCCCGAACGCAAACAGGCGATCGAATTCCGGGTGCAACGCCCGTATACCCAGAGCGCGCTCCCGCAGAAGGTTCCAGTCGAACGCTTCCAGGTGCCCGATATAGAAAACGATGCGGTGTCTCTCGGGTATTGGCCGTTCGTAGAGCGAATCCGGACGCACCTGCGCGAAGAGTCGATCGGTGTGAGCACGAGCGGCTGCCAGCCGCTCGAGGAGTTCATGCCGCAACTCGACTTCCTTGTGCGCTAGCATTTTCCCCGCCTCCTGGGCTGGTTAGGCCTCATTGCACTCTACGGTAAGATGTTCCCGCATCGAAAACGGCTCAAGGTTTCGGGGATTTTCTGGGCCAGAAGGGCAGCCTTCTGATGGCAGAAACTGGAATCCCAGAGATTCTTCTATCTTGCTGTAAACACAATAGTTACTATACATTTGGGTAGCGCCGAAACAGCCTGTCGAGCTTCGTCTCCAGGTGAGACTGCGCGTCCTTTTGCTATCGAAACAGACACTCAGCACCGTCCGGTGCAACGTCGGCGCTGAGTCATCCTGCCGGGTCGCCAAGGCCGCTTGCGGCGTTTATGATGGTCGCCTTCCATAGGGGACCACTCTTGAAGCCACTTATTCGCATCGCCCTCGTGCTCGGCCTGATAGCTGTCCTGCGAATCGTTTTCGCGACGCCCGAACCCTCCGGGCGGAATCTGCCTTCAGGTCAGCTGCTACTGCCGGTGCCCGGAGATCCTCAGCCGACGAACAACTGGCCGACCGTACTGGCCGTCAGCCCTGATCAGCGCTACGTGGCGATTCTGAACAGCGGATACGGGACGTACTCCTCCGGCCAGCAGCAGTCCATTGCCATCCTCGACGTGGCCACCAACCACCTGACCGACTTCCCCGAGCCCCTGATGGCGAACAGCGCCGCGCAGACGTTCTTCCACGGGATGGCCTTCTCCAGCGATGGCCACAAGATCTACGCCTCCGTCGGATCGATCACCGACCCCCTGGGCCAGAAAAATGGAAATGTCGGGAATGGCATCCTGGTCTACAACTTCGAAAACGGAAAACCCACGCAGAGCGGCTTCCTGAAAATGCCGCCCCGCCCACCGGCCGCCGCGAAACATCGGCAGCGCCCCGACATGCGGAATGTGACTTTTCCCTCTGGCCTGGCCGTGGTGAGCGGCAAGGCGGGAGATTCGCTGCTGATCGCGAACAATCTTTCCGATGAGGCCGTCCTGATGGACACCGCCGGCGTCGTACAGAAGCGCTTCGATCTTTCCCTCTGGCCGCGCTTGCCGTCGTCGTTTCCCTTCGGCGTTATCGTGAGTCGCGACTTCTCCACCGGCTTCGCCTCGCTCTGGAATGGCTCTCGGGTGGCCGAACTCGACCTGTCGACTGGCAAAGTGCGCCAGATGATCGAACTCGGACTGCCCGCGTCTCCCACCGCGCCCGGATCCCATCCCACCGCGATGCTCCTCTCGCCAGACGAGCACGCGCTCTACGTCGCTCTTTCGAACGCCGACGAAGTCGCGGTCATCGACCGTGGCCAAGGTCGCGTCGTGCGCCACCTCTCCACCCGTCTTCCCGGGCAGGAATACGGCGGCAGTTCCCCGAACGCCCTCGCCCGGAGCGGCGACGGGTCGCGGCTTTACGTGGCCAACGGGATTTCCGACTCCGTCGCGGTGTTTGATCTTGCGCGACCCGCAAGCGATGCAGCGCAACCGCCGATCGGCTTCATTCCCACCCAGGTCCTTCCGACTGCGCTGGCGGTTGTCGGCAACGATCTCCTGGTTGCGTCAGCCGAGGGCACCAGTTCCCAGCCCATAACCGAAAAACTCCAACACCCCAGAGGTTCGCACGAATACCCGTACCTGGTTCCGATGATTCATGGTTCGCTCGCCCGGATCCCGCTGCCGGGCGTCCCCACAAGCCTCCCCGGCTACACTGACCAGGTAATGACAAGCAACCGCATGCGCGGCAACGTGGACGCGCTTCCCTTCTCTTCCGGAAGGAATCCGATCCGCCACGTGATTTACGTCCTCAAAGAGAACCGCACCTACGACCAGATTCTGGGGGACCTGGGGGTCGGCAACGGCGATCGTTCGTTCACCATGTACGGAGAAGACATCACGCCCAACGAGCACAAGTTGGCGCGTCAATTCGGCGTGCTTGACAACTTCTACGACAGCGGCGACGTCTCGGGCGACGGCCACAATTGGTCGACGGCCGCCATCGTAAGCGACTACAACGAGAAGACCTGGCCGATCGCCTACCGGGGCCATGAACGCACCTACGACTTCCAGGGTGAAGTCCTCAACGAAATTCCGCTCGAAGACGGAAATCCCGACGTCAACGAACCTTCGACCGGTTATTTGTGGACGAACTTCGCCCGCCACAAGATCAGCTATCGCATTTACGGCGAGTTCATCACCACCAAGTGGTGCAACGGCAAGCCCGGAAATGCTCTCCCGACTGAGGGCCCGCCGCATCCCGAAGGCGATCCCTGCCCGAAGAGTTTCGTGAATCCCGGCGAGGCTCTCCCCGGCAACGTTGGCGAGCCGCACGGCTCCTCCAGCCCCTATCCGTGGCCCGTACCCGTTTTTGCCCGCGACATCGCCACCAAGTCCGAGATTCGCGCTCACTTTGACCCGCACTATCCCGACTTCGAAACCAGCTATCCCGACCAACTGCGCGCGGACGAATTCCTGAATGAGTTTTCCGGCTTCGTTTCTTCTCGTAAACAAGGCAACGACACCATGCCGCAGTTCATCCTCCTCTACCTGCCCGACGATCACACCGGGGGATTGCGCAAGGGCTATCCCAGGCCGGCGGCGTCCGTGGCCGATAATGACCTCGCGCTCGGCCGCGTTGTTGAAGCTGTTTCGCACAGCGACTACTGGAACGACACGGCGATTTTCGTGCTGGAGGATGACGCCCAGGATGGTCCCGACCACGTGGACGCGCACCGCAGCATCGCCTTCGTGATCAGCAAGTACTCTCCGCGTCGGGTCGAAGCCGGGAAGCAGGTTCCCTACATCGAGTCCACGTTCTACACAACAGTTAACCTGCTGCGCACGATGGAAGCGCTGACCGGCGCGCCGCCCATGAACAACAACGACGCGCGCGCGGCCGTCATGGCCCCCCTGTTCTCGGGCAGCGGCGACCAGCCCGCGTTCGACGCCGACCGCCGCAATCGCGATAACGGACTGATCTATCAGATAAACGCAGCGACCTCGGAGCACGCCGAGAAGTTCGACTTCTCCCATCCCGACGCCAATGACCCGGCTCAGTTCAATCGCGTGCTGTGGAAAGACCGCATGGGCAACCAGCCCATGCCCGCGCCCAGACATTCGGCGCTATTTCAATTGCAGGGTATGCGAACGATTCTAGGAGCGAACGAGTAGGACCTGTCCGTGGTATTTGAGTGCTTTCGGAAACTCCGGTAGCGATCGCCGATTCCTAGCGCCTTGTCATTCCGACACGCAAGCGCAGCGAGGCAGAAGGAATCTGCTGTTCATCGCGGGACGCCGCCCTACTTTTCCCGGAACTCCGTCCACCCGCGTGTCTTGCCGTAGTCCACATCGATCTCGCACTTCTTGGGTCCCGTATGCCCAAAGTAGAGTGAGAGCTTGTCCTCGGGCGCGCTCAACTGCCCGATCTCCATGGTCGCCCGAGCCAGATCCAACTTCTCGTCGTATTTTGCGTCGACGGTGACGTTCTTGCTCACGATCAGCGTCCAATCCTTCTTCGAGGGGAGGATGTACAACGTGTAGGCGCCAGTGGGAATGGCGGTGTTTCCGAGAACGAGGCCGGTCTCGGTGAAGAAAGTCATGGCCGCGCCACCGGGGATCAGAACCTTGCCGGCCGCCGGGGCATTCTCCTTCCCGACCGACATCGGATTGTAGCGGGCTGTGATTTGCTTGCCATCTTCGAAAGTGCAGACTGTACTCTCAGAGTCGGCAGCCGCAGCAGCTTGTTGGGCAAGGGCGGGGCGGGCAAACGGAAAGGCACTCAGCAAAACAGTACAGACTAGCACTGCACGCATGATGGTGTCTCCGCGCAAAGTCGAGTGCCGGACATCATCGCAAAAACACTCTGGAAAGAGAATAGCCTTTGCAGATTATTTGCAAAAAACCAAGCCTCAGATTGGCGAACAGCCGTGGGGAGTTGCGCCCCGCGAGCCCGGGCGGAGTCGAGGTGTCCAGGCCGGGCACCAGCTCGGCCAGTTTTCTTTGAGGTTCCCAAGCAAGATCGAGCCGTCCGAGCGTTCCAAGAAAGCCGAAAGCTCAGCACCTCGGATGAGGGAGCAGAGCATAGGAGCCAAAAGCTAACGGCTGCCCTTCTGTGACGTTGGTAACAGCTTCCCCCACCGACCGCATAGTAGAATCGCCTTTTCCATGTCTCCAGAAACCGCCACCGCCGCTACCCACCACGCCATACAACTGGAGGCCGCGCTCCGAAGGGTCATCCGAGGCAAGGACGAGGTGATCCGCCTCGCCCTGGTCTCCATCTTCGCCCGCGGCCACCTGCTGATCGAAGGGGTCCCGGGCGTGGGCAAGACGACACTGGGGCAGGCGTTAGCTCGCGCCCTCGACTGCAGCTTCCAGCGCGTCCAGTTCACCAGCGACATGCTGCCTTCCGACGTCCTTGGCATTTCGATTTACTCCTCTATCGAGCAGCAGTTCGAATTCAAGCGTGGCCCCGTGTTTACCAATATTCTCCTCGCCGACGAGATCAACCGCACCACACCCAAAACACAATCGGCCTTGCTCGAAGCCATGAACGAGGGCCAGGTCACGGTCGACGTGAACTCTTACCCGTTGCCGCAGCCTTTCCTAGTGATCGCAACCCAGAACCCGGTAGAACACCACGGCACCTATCCCCTGCCTGAGTCACAGCTCGACCGCTTCCTGATGCGCGTTCACATGGGATATCCCGACGGCGACGCCGAGCGCGAGATCCTGCGCTCTGCGGCGGGCGCGGCGCAACTCGACAGCCTGCAACCCGTGTTGACGGGCGCCGACGTGCTCGAAATGCAGCAGGCCGTGACCAAGGTCCGGGTCGACGACACACTGGTCAGTTATGCCCTGGCCATCGTCCGCAAAACTCGCGAATCGGAGTTCCTGTCACTCGGTGTTTCCCCGCGTGGCTCGCAGATGCTCTACCGGGCGGCACAAGCGATGGCCTTCCTCGAAGGCCGCACCTACTGCACTCCCGAGGACATCAAGCCGCTGGTCGTTCCCGTATTCGCACACCGGGTGGTGGTGAGCGGTTCGTATTCCTCCACGCTCAAGAAAACCGATCAGGCCGAACAAGTCATGCGGGATATCGCCGAGACTGTCGCTGTCCCCGTGTGAGTTCCTCGTAGAATCTAACATCCGACCATGATGGTTTCAGTCCAGCTTCATGATCGCCAGGATCATTCCGAAAGCATACGACGCCGTCGGCAAACCGGTGTTACGGCCCTTTGATCGGCGGAGAGGTCCTCATCCCACGTTTCCGATGGGCCGTTACGTGAGCCAACCGCTGACCGTGAAATGTGCCAGCCTCTCGGAGATCCACAATTTCTTGAGCGGATGCAACCCGGCGTCAGATGAGGAACAGTTCGGTCAGGAAGATTACTGGCAACCTCCCGAAGAGTTCGAGAAGACCAAGAAGGGTGACTGTGAGGACTTCGCCCTGTGGACTTGGCGGCAGTTTACGGAGCTGGGATACGACAGCCGCGTTGTCTTTGGCCAGCATGGGCGCTACGGCATCGGGCATGCGTGGGTGGAGTTCTTCACCGACGGCAACTGCTCCCTGGTAGAACCGCAGTTAGACTTTCTCGGCACGTCGATGCCTCGGCTAAGGGACCTCGCAACAATAAGTTCCCATTGATAGTGTTAACTTAAACATCCAAAGCCGCCTAATAGAGCCAGGCGGTCCAACCGTGAACCTCTGGGATGGTGCTTCCACAGGCTCGAAGGACGCGATCGATATTCCCCGCCAAGGTCCAGTTCATCACTATTCCACGCAAGGAGTGTGAACTCTAACATTATGCGTCCCCCTTCCTTTGATCCAGCTGTCCTGCGCCAACATCTCCGCCGTAACAAGATCGCCGATCTACCCGAGCTGAAACGCGTTCTCGGCACAGACACCGATCTCACTGTCTTTCGGAAACTGAAGCAGCTTCACTATCTCGTCAGCTACACCCATCGCGGCCGCTTCTACACCCTGCCCGAAATCGCTCACTTCGACGATCGCGGACTGTGGTCGCATGAAGGTGTCTGGTTCTCCCGTCACCGCACCCTACTGGCTACCCTTGAAACCTTCGTCAACCAGTCTGCCAACGGCTATTACGCTCATGAATTGGCCGATGCCCTGCACGCCGAAGTGCAGCAGCCTCTCCGCCATCTGGCCGAGCAACAACGCTTGCTGCGCATGGAGGTGGATGGCCAGTTTCTCTATACCGCCATCGAATCCGTCCCTCGCCGTCAACAGTGGCTCGCCCGGCGCAGCGCTCAGGCCGTTCCTGTCGCCGTCCATTCGGCCGACCTCCAGGCTTCTCCCGAGGAACTCAAGGCCGCCATCCTGCTGTTCTACGGCCTGCTCGATGAACAACAGCGCCGATTGTTTGCCGGGATGGAGTCCATCCGCTGGGGCCACGGCGGGGACACTCTGCTCGGCGATTTTCTGGGCTTGGACGTACATACCGTGGCCCGCGGTCGGCAGCAACTGCTGGATCACCATGTGGTCAGCGGCCGATCTCGCCGCACCGGTGGTGGTCGTACTCCGGCGGAAAAAAAACGCCCGACATAATCGCGGTTCTCCATTGCCTGCTCGAACACGATACCGCGGGTGATCCCATGACCGGCTTACGCTGGACTCGCCGTACGACCAGCACGATCGCCGAGGAATTGGCCAAACTCGGCATTGCCGTCTCCCCCAATACCGTCGCCCGCCTGCTTCATGACATGGGCTATTCCTTGCGGGTCAATCAAAAGCAGATCTCTACCAATTCGAGTCCCCACCGCAACCTTCAGTTCGAATATCTCGCCGAGCTGCGCTACCGCTTCCAGCGTCGTCATCTGCCCATCGTCAGCGTGGACAGCAAGAAACGCGAACTCGTCGGCAATTTCAAGAATCCTGGACGTCGTTGGGAATCTGCCCCGCGTTGCGTCTATGATCACGACTTCCGAACCGATTCCATCGGCGTCGCCATTCCTTATGGGATTTACGATGTTCTGGAAAATCGCGGGGCTCTGGTGGTCGGCGTTTCCCATGACACTCCCGCCTTTGCCGCTCATGCCATCGCTCATTGGTGGCACCAGGAAGGTTCCACTCGCTATTCCGGTTCCCGCCAACTGCTCATTCTGGCCGATACCGGCGGTAGCAACAGTTGCCGCTGTCATGCCTGGAAAACCGAGCTCCAGTCCCAACTGGCCAACTCCTTTGCCCTGGCTGTGACCGTCGCTCACTATCCCACCGGCGCTTCCAAATGGAATCCCATCGAGCATCGCCTCTTCTCCGAAGTCTCACGCAACTGGGCGGGCGAACCGCTGGACTCCTACCAGAAGATCCTCAACTATGCCCGCACCACCCAAACCCAAACCGGACTTCAGGTCACTGCTTATCTCGACCGCCGACTCTATCCTTGTGGTCTCAAACCCACACCCGATCAAATGGCTTCACTTCGATTGCAGCGCCACGAAACTCTGCCCCAGTGGAACTACACTATCAAGCCACAACTGTGAACTTGTTCTTGCGCGCTTCCTAAGGCAACTGCGGTCACCTCTTCAGTTTTTTGGAGTTCTACTACTCGTGGTCGAGGCTGTTTCGATTTCTGCCTGTTTTCTATTGAGAATTTCCGTGGAGAAGAGCGCGACCACCAGGGCGGAATCGACATCTGCGTCGAGCACTTACTCGTCGCGGCAACAAGAAACAGAAGCCGAGTTTTCACGGCTGCTCGGTTACACCTCCACCTATTACTTTACTTGTGAAAACCAGGGAGATTTGGGTCATCGAAAAAGTTTGCTTTGACGGCCGACCTGACTAGGTTTAGCGAGGGTGATTCTCCGGGTGCGCGACACGCCACATGTCCACCTCCCGCTCTGCTTCGTTGATTTCCTCTTGGCTGATGGACTTTCGCAAGTCGGCCAGGATGGGCGAGCTTTCTTTGATTGAATTTCCTGCCAGCATCAGCCACTTGTAAGCGGAGACCTGGTCGGCGCGGGATTCCTTCTTGCCTGCGAGCAACCGTCCTAGCCGGAACTGTGCCTGGGACACACCCTGGTCCGCGGATAACTGATAGTAGTGCACGGCGAGGGCCTGATCCGCGGGTGTGCCTTTTCCCTCTTCGTACATGGTGGCCAGATTAAATTGTGCGCCTGCTTGTCCCTGGTTGGCTGCGGCGACGAATAAACGGAGCGCCTCTTCGAGATTGAGCGGAACACCTTGGCCGAGCGCGTACCGCAGTGCCAACCCGAATTGGGCATCCGGGTGCCCTTGGTCCGCTGCCTTCCGATACCATGTCACTGCCTTTTCGTAGTCGGGCCTGCTTTGGGCACCGTTGGCAAAAATGTTTCCCAACGTCACCTCTGCTGGAACACTGCCGAGATCTGCCGCCTTTTCATAGTAGTGAATGGCTCGGGCGACGTCGGCGGGCGTACCGTCAGCCGGATGCAGGTAAAAGGCCGCGAGATCCAATGTCGCAGGCACCACGTTCTGGTCCGCAGCGGCGGTGAGCCAACGTAGGGACTCCCTGTAGTCCTGAGGTACTTCCTTGCCTCGTCCATAGATCAAAGCCAGGTTGTACTGGGCGGTCGCTTCGCCGCCTTCAGCCGCCCGACGAAACCAGATCATCGCCTGCGACGGATCTTTCGGGATGCCGATTCCGTCGTCATACATCAGGGCGATATTGGTGGCTGCGTCCAACGAACCTTGTTGGGCCGCCTTTTTATACCACTCCAGCGCCTCAGCCGGGGACGGTTGCACCATTCCAATTCCCATTGCCGAGAAGATGCCGACAGACTCCTGGGCGGCCACAGATCCTTGATCTGCGGCCTTGCGTAAGAGGCGGAGTGCCTCCGCGTCGTCTCTCCTCAGCAGAGTACCGGAGTGCAAGGCAAGGGCAAGCAAAGTTTCGGCTTCAGGATCGCCGGCGCTAGCCTTGTCCTCCAGGTTCTGCAGATCTTCGACTTTCAGATCCTTCGCCTTGTCTTGCAGTTTGTACGCGCTCGCGCTTGATACCTGGTTGGGCGCTGCCGCCACAGGTTTGGGAGCTGTGTCGGCCATGGCACCGGGGGTCCCTTGGGCCTTCTTCTTTTCTACTTTCTTCTCTACCGGGACGGGAGGGAGTGTTGAAGCAGCGGGAACGGAACCTGTGTTGGGAAATGGAATTTCAATCACGACTTTGTTTCCCACGGACTGCACATCAAAGTTCACCGGCTCCCTCAAATCGACGACGATCCGCGTAAGCGGCGGAGCGGACTGAAACAGCGCCGCTCGAAACCTCCGTACTGGTCCGTTGTTAATTGGCATTTGCCGATTCCCTGCTGG
>CAZXKO010000043.1:0-5474 GCA_964641665.1 uncultured Acidobacteriaceae bacterium | reverse complement strand
AGCCACGCGGATAAGTTGAGCAAGCGGACCCAATTTTGATAACGCCCACCTCGCGGATGTGCGGCACGGGAGCCGGAAATCCGGTTCTGGGAGATGAGGTCCTGGCCGCCCTCGCCGGTCCCGCCGGACGCTGGCCGACTTACCGGTCCTAATCCGAAGCGCTGTACGAGTGGCCGACGATCCATCCAGAACCTTCGAAAACGGTTGGGACGTGGCACTTTACCGATTGGCGACACGGAACACCGGGGGCGGCGGTTCAGACTCCGCTCCCTTGACAGATTGCCAGATCACACGATTCAATTGCAGCGCTGGTGCTCGGTCGGGGCCGTCGAAGTTCCACCGCGCTGAGTCTTTAGCACCCGGTGCATCCGGCGCATTCCGTTCTTCCAAAGAGACTCGAGGATGGCGACAGACATAGACCTCAGGGGAAGGGTTCCCGTTGAACTCGCTCAACAGGCTGGGAGCACGGTCGTCGAAGTATGTCAGACTCTCGATCCCCAGCAAGTGCGTCATCGTTTTCAGCACCGAAACAGTTGAGTAGCGCCTGTGCGATACCGCATGCCGTCGCGTATAGGGTGAGATCATCAGCATCGCTGAGCGATGTGCATCGACATGATCGGGGCCGTCTTGGGCATCGTCCTCCAGCACAAAGACGGCGCTTTCGGCCCAGTAACGGCTTTTCGAGATCCTCTCGACTACGCGCCCGAGCGCCAGATCATTGTCCGCGACCATGGCGGTCGGAGTGCGATACCCCGGCTTGGTACCCACGGTGTGATCGTCCGGCAGATAAATGAGGGAGAAACGGGGGAGTTGACCGTTGGCCTCGAACTCGCCGAACTCACGCTCCCACTCGTCAACGCGTTGCTGGTCGGTGATAGCGCCAATATCATCACGGAAATTCATGTCGGAGTGTTCTTTCAGGCCCGCTAGATAGACATGGATCTTGGATTGATCCTCATCTTCATGTGAATACCATTCGCCGTAATTCCGGAAGGTGATGCCGGCCTGGAGCAAACGGTCCCAAAGAAATCCCGATTGCGGAACCGCAACCGGCCGGTCATGGTCAGCATCGCCATCGTAGGGCGCATCGAGGATTCCCGGCGCCCTTTTTGAGTATTCCATGGGCCAGACTTTGTTCACGTATTCGGAACTCGTGCCCGCCGTCGACCACAGGTGCCCATCCGCGCTCACATCGCCATTCACATAAAAGTTGTCGAACAAGATGTACTCGCGCGCCAAGGCATGATGGTTGGGCGTGACCTTTTCGCCGAATAGCACCAAGTCGGGGCTGCCGTTCCCCTCCGGCATGTCGCCGAGGACCTGATCATAGGTCCGGTTCTCTTTGATTACATAGAAAACGTACTTGATAGGTGGGCGGCGTTCTGGAACAGGGTCAGTTTCTTTCCTGTCACCGTAAATGCGCTCGGCGAGACTTTGCAACCGGGGATGATAGCGGTTGAGCTCCGCGTCGGTGAGGGCCTCAATACCGCCTCCAAGAATCTCTCCTATGTATGTAAACGGCTGGACGCCGGAGTGGACTGGCGCGTTCGGGCCGGTAACCTCATTGCGCCCATCGGCGATGAAGAGTGTTTTTGCTCGTTTGGAGTACGACAAAGCCGTGGGGAAGGAGCCAACCGGAATCACGCCTTCGAATCGAATGTCGAGATCCTTCTCTTGTTCCACGTGGAATACCGCCACGCCGCTGACGGCGGCAAGGGCCACGTACAGCCTGCCGTTAGCGTAGGCCAACGCATTCGGCTGAACTCCGGTGAGCTTGCTGCCGGGAGGGCGCAGATCGATGCGACGGATCTCGCGCAGACTCTCCAAGTTGAGGAGCGAAACGGAATCGGAATCGGAGCAGCTCACTACCAGAGTTCGCGCATCTGGCAGGACAAACATCTGGTTGGGATGACTGCCGACAGGGATCTCGGCCACTTTGGTCAGATTTGAAAGGTCAACGATTGTAATCGAGGACTTCCCCCAATTGGATACCGCGAGGCGGTTTTCGGGGAGCATCGTGAGGACGAACGGGAATTCACTCACGCGGAATCGCGCACGCACAGCGCCGTTTCTCAGGTCGAATTCTACGATTTGATGGTTTTGATTGCACGCGACAATTGCCGTATCGCGATCCCGAACCACCAGGCCGGCAGTCAGCTTACAGCCGCTGATTTCGACGGATCGCGCCTTGCTGAAAGCGCCGTCATGGAATGCCACCACGTATACACTGCTTTTCCCATCAGAGGCGACCACGAGCTTGTTGTCTGGCTCGTACGCCAACCCGAACCACAGGCTGGGCAATTCGAGTTTTCCAGTAACCAGCCGGCGCGTTGCGTCATACGCCTGAAGGTATTGCCTGCCGTAACCGTTGTTCGTGCTTAACAGATATCGGCCATTCACCTCGAGAAGGTTTAGAGGGTAGTCGCCTGGTGCGACGCGAGTGGCGATTGACGCTTTTTCAGGAGCAGCCAGGACCAGACAAACCGAGAAGAAAACAGCTGCAAAGGCTGGACGCATAGAATTCGTCAAGAGAGCTGAGGCTGCGAGTTCCCGGCTGGGGCCGTGGATTCGCGCACAACCAACGTGCCCTGGAACTTCACTTTTCTTTCTGCTACCTCGCCTCGAAGCAGTGCCAGCAGGATCTCTGCCGCCCGCTGGCCCATTTCCTTCATTGGCTGTCGAAGCGTCGTGAGCGGTGGCGCTGTATAAGAGGACACAAAAAGGTCGTCAAAGCCCACAACCGACAGGTCGGCGGGCACGGACACACCGGCGGTACGTGCTGCGGCCAGCGCGCCCAAAGCTGTCAGATCGTCGTAGCAGAAGACGGCCGTGGGCGGGCGACGCGCAAGCAGCCGCTGCATGACCGCGCGGCCGCCTTCCGGAGTTGCGTCCGCATGCATAACCAGATCGGAACGAAACGGCAACCGGGCTTTGCGAAGCTCGATGCGGTATCCGTGGAGGCGGTCGGCGTCGGCCTGGCTTCCGCCACGGTTGCCGATATACGCGATACGCTTGTGTCCCAGTTTCAACAAGTGGCTGGTGATACGCCGCGCCGCGCCGACATTGTCGATGCTTACGGAATGCGTAAAAGAACCGGGATGCTGGTTGTTGACCAGAACGATGGGAGTGCGCAACTCCGCCAGTTGCGGCAGGTAGAGCGAGCCGACACGCGAGGCAGGAACGATTACGCCGTCTACGCGGCGTTCGTGAAACGAACGCACGACATCCAGTTCCTTCTGCGGGTCGGCATGGGAGCTGGCCAAAAAAACCGCATAGCCCTGCCTGTTGGCAACTTCTTCGATGCCATTGACTACCTCGCCAACGAAAGGGTCGGCGATGTCAGTCGCGACGCAGCCCACCGTCATCGATCGCTGCAGCACCAGGCTGCGCCCAATCAGACTGGCGTGGTAACCCTGCTGCACCGCAACCTTGCGGATACGCCCTGCAGTTTCCGCATTGACGACGGGGCTGGCGCGAAGGGCGCGAGAGACGGTGGAGTGGGAAACACCCACAAGGCGCGCGATATCCTTAATGGAAACGACTTTTGTCACTGGCCCCGTTCTCGTGGTCACAACCAGGCGACTGAGCATAGAATGCGTTGCCCTTATAGTCGAGCTCATCGAGTCCCTGCCTGGAAGTATAAAAGCCATCGAGAGCGCGGCGCTTCACCCAAGTAATAAATGGGTCGTTTGCGTTCTCCAGTTTCACCAGAAGCTCGACCTGTGTTTTACCATCGAGCGCTTCGAAGCCGGCGTGCTTTAGAGCCGCGAGGCCCTCGCGGCAAAGAGACTTCGGGCTTTCCGATTCCAGCTCGCGGACCGCGTCCTCCCCATAGTAGTCGACTGCCAAACGGCGATGCGCGGGAGAAAGCGAACGCGCCGCGGTGCGCACCTCTTCGGAGCGCCCCACGATCATGTCGATCCAAGCGGCGATTTCGAGGACCACCGGCACCGAGGCTTCCTCTCCCAGGATCAGCGCCACGATCTTTTTCAGAAGCGAAAAGTCTTCCGCCCCAAAATGGCGCGGCGAAAGCAGCTCCGGAAGAGGCGCAGAAGCGGCTTTCAACGAGTGCGCGAGATGTTGAAGGGAGGGCTCGTACAACCCCGGCGGCAACTTTTCGGGCGTCGCGGCGGAGGCGTCGGCGGCGCTGAATTGACTGAGGGCGGCCGCACCACCCAGCCGGAGAATCCAGCCCCGGCGGGTAAATTCATTTGGGGTCATAGTTGTTTTCCCAGATATTCGGACGCGATGTAGTCGGCAGCGCGCGCCGAGAGCGCCATGATCGTCAATGTCGGCTCATAACAACCTTGCGTGACGAAGCATGCGCCATCTGTGACGAATACATTGGGGGCATCGTGTATCTGGTTGAAACGGTTGACCACACTTTTTTTCGGATCGTTGCCCATGCGTGCCGTGCCCGCCTCATGTATATTTTTTCCGAAGACGCTAAGGCGCTCGGGCAGTGGCGACCTGTTCTCCAGTTTCAGCGCGTCTACGATCTCTCCGAGCTTTTCGCGCATGCCTTTGGCCATAGCATGTTCATTTTCTCCGTAGCTTGCATGGAAACGCAAAACCGGGACGCCCCATGCATCTTTCACCACCGGGTCGAGCGCAACGTAGTTGTCGTAGCGAGGCAGCGGCTCTCCCTGGGCATAGATGGTGAACATGTACGGGATCTCCTCGCGAATTTTCTGCCGCAACTCGCGACCGAAGCCGCGCATGGCAAAAGCATGTTCGTAGAGCTGCTGCCGGCTGTCCCCGGCCAGATAGTATCCTCGCAAGAAACGCTTGTCCGTAAAGCGCGGATCGGCGTTGGTGTACTTGGGAATGATAAACCCCATCGGGCGGCCAACCGGCTGGCGGCGTGAGGATTTAAGTGAAGGGATGATTCCGCTTGCGCTCTCAAGAGTGAAGTGGTCCATCAGATAGTGGCCCAACGCACCCGACGATGCGCCCACACCTTCGGGGAATCGTCGCGACCGTGAGTTCATGAGGATCCGCGTGGATTCAAGGGCACTGGCCGCGAGCACAACAACGCGGCCGCACGCCTGCCGCTCGGCGCGCGTGTTACGGTCGACAAACACGACGCCCGAGGCCTTCCCGTGATCGCTCATTACTAAGTGACTGACGACGGCATCACTGAGGAGTGTGAACCGGCCCGTGCGGGCGGCATCGGGAAGGGTCACCGCCGGGCTGTTGAAGTACGAGGCAGTAAAGCAGCCTCGGTGGCATTGCTCGCAATAATGGCAGGCGGGCCGGCCATTCAGCGGCACCGTAAGGTTAGCGCTGCGATCCGGTGTCAGGCGCCATCCGAACTCCTTGGCGATGATGTGCCGGGCGTAAACCTCGCCGCAGGAAAGCCGCATGGGCGGAAGGAACTTTCCATCCGGAAATTGTGGCAATCCCTCCCGGCTGCCGCTGACACCGATGTACGACTCGATCATGTCGTAGTAAGGCTCGATGTCGCGGTATGC
>CAZXKO010000042.1:0-102987 GCA_964641665.1 uncultured Acidobacteriaceae bacterium | reverse complement strand
ACTAAGGAGACGGGGCTGGATGCAAATCACCAGGTCCGCATCTCCCCAGAGGGGAGAGGGAAGAATTTTTTCTTGACATCCTCTTTTATAGGATGAGGGTAATGGGGATATTATGTCAGTCAAAGCCGCGCTCTCAAATGTTGGTGCGGCGGAGGCCGGTCATGGTTTCGGGTGATCTCCGGTGTAGGGATGGCAACAGGGATCCTTAGCTGGCGTGAATTCCATGACTTCGACACGGGTGCCGTCGGGATCGTAGACCTCGAGGCTCCACTTGCCGTCGCGCCCAATTTTCGGTCCGTCCAGTTTTTCCAAGCCGTTCTGGTGCAGTTGGGTTGCGGCGGATTGAATTTCGTCCACGCCCAGCGAGAAATGATTTTGCACACCGCGCTCCTTGGCGTCTGCCTTGGCAGGAATGTTGAGCATGTACTCGATCCAGTCGGTGCCGTCGGGGACCTGAATTTCCCACCAGTCGTCGCCGGCGTCCTTGAAACCACCATGCCAGTAAATGCGGAAGCCGAGCAGGTCCCTGTAGAAACGATCTTCGGCCGCGCGATCCTTGACGATGAAGCCAGCGTGCAGCATGTGCGTGCTGAGCTTTCCGGCGGGGGCTTTGGACCCAGTGAGAGGGTGAAGCTGCACGAAGGCGATGGGATTACCTTCAGGGTCGCGCAGCGAGAAATACGCGACCGAGTTGATGTCCCGGGTGAGGGGGCCAACCGCGACGTTATGGGCAAGGAGGTAGGTGCGCATCCGGCCAAGGTCGGGTGTGGCAAACGCGATTTCGAAAAGAAGGTTTGGGGGTGGAGCAGCAGGTGCTTCCGACAATAGAACTTGCTGGCGATCGCTGAGGATGAAACACGGGCGCGTCATGCCCGTGCAGCCCCCGCTGCGTGCTGGTAAGCCGAGCATTCGGCTGTAAAAATCAGTGGACTTGCGAAGGTCGGTGGAATAGATGCGGACGTGCGCGATGCCCGTAATGGGCGGGCGAGTGGGCTGGTCCTGAGCAACAAAGGGTGCAGTGAGGCAAAGGCCGACGTGACATGCGAGCAGGAAGAACGCTGTTCGATTCATTTGTGCCTCAGGGGATTCCGATATGGAATTGAGTCGTGCCCTGCCCAGTGGAGAAAACGATCCGGCAGTCGTAATCCGACTCCGCCAACTCAAATCTCATGTAGTGATCTTGCTCGTGCGTATTTAGGTTTTCCAACACGATCCAACTCCGTTGCTTCGATCTTAGTCCGAATGCCTTTCGACGCGGATGGGTTCTGTGCAAAGCACGATACTCCCAGCACTAGCAGAAGCGACAAAAATGCAAGCGATCTCAAACTGACATCGGGGCAAGTAGCAAGAACAGGAGTCTTTCCACAGTACTTGAGACGGAAAATCCAACTTCATTCACCACGGCGGTGAGAGCTTGACGCGGACTTGCCCGCTCTAGAAGCAATGCGCGGGCTGTGGAAACAATTCACCAATCGCAGAATTCACCGTAATTGTTGTAACCAGACATCTGAGTAAGTGTGTCAAGAGTTTTTTTGCACCTCGAGACAATGCCGTCCACGCATCATCCACAAGATTTCAAAAACTCGTTCCAGTAGCCGCTACGACGACCGTACTTAGGGGCGAGCCTCGCTTAGTGAGTGCTGCCAAGTATTTGTTTTCGTCATAGGCAACCCGATCTTTCCAGCAACGGAATACGATGCGAATCCATTTGAAAGCCAACGCTCGCACCGCTGCGCGGTGGTCTTGGCCCCGGTCTCGTTGTTGCTGGTAGTAGGCCCGTGCCCATGCCAATTGCGAAATCGAGTGTCCGGCCCATTCGTGAAAGCTCTGCCGCAGAAAACTTCGGACAGGCCCAGCGGAAATGCACCCATTTCCGTTTCCCACTCCGCTCCGTCACCGGCGCGATCCCACTGTAGGTCTGCACTTCGTCGGCGCAGCTATAGCGATCGCGTTGCGAGCCGAAAGCAGCCAATAAGCGCGGCGCCAGCACTGCACCCGCTCCCGGCAGCGACGCAAAAATGAAAAATCTGGATGCACCACTGCCGCTTCCTCAATCTTGCCGTCTAGCTCCGCTATGCCCTGGAGCAAACTGCGGATCAGTTGCACGATCACTTTCACCACTGCACTCTTGACCTCGATCACCGGCCGATCCGCAATGGCCGGAGTTGCTCGGCCGATCGCCAGGATGCGACGCTCCCGCAGTTCTCGATGACAGTGGTGCTGGCGGAAAAACGTCCGCAGCTCCTCCGCCGGTACTTTTCGCAACTCCTCCAGCGTAGGCCAGCGCTCCAGCAACTCACACACCAGCGGCATGTCCAGCTTCTCAAACCACCCCAACATTTGTGGGAAATAAATTTTCAAGTAGCCGGTTAAGCGATTGCCTTGCGCCGTCTTTTCTTCCACCAGCTTCCGTCGCTCTTCCACCAGATTCTGCACTCGGCGCGTGGCTTCGTCATCCGGCGACAAACGCCGCAGCTTGTCCCGATGCTGCAACAACAAATCCAGCAGCAGATCGGCATCGCGGGGGTCATCCTTGGCCCCCGAGGGATACAGCGCGGTGCGCAGGCTCGCGCTCATCGTCGAAAACACCGGGAATAGATGCAAGCACTCATACTTGTTGAGCATGAATACCAGAGCTCCCTTCACTTGCTCCACGGCGATTGCAATGGGACGATGGCCGAATCGTTGACACAGTTCCGCGACCCAGGCCTCTACGTCATTCCTCAGGGCTTCGTCGCTCTCCGCCTTCCGACGACCATTATGCTCAAGCGTCGCAGTTGATGAAAACACGTTTACGCTCAGAACCATTTGGTTATTAACGCTATCGCGATGTTTCACCAGTTAGGCTGCCTTCCTGCTCCCCTCCACTTTACCCGCGACTCCGTATTCCCCGAACTGCAACCTTACGTTTACAATGCACTCTGCGAACTCCCCCCCAGCTCCGAGGGTATTGGATGGCCACGACAAAGACGGACCCCAAGCTGAACGCGCTCGCCGACGACAAGAACTCGAAGACCTACGAGGGCCTGACCCGCCCGCAACTGATTGAAGCGTATCGCTTCATGTACACCTCGCGGCGGGTGGACGACCGCGAGATCCTGCTTAAGCGGCAGCAGAAGATCTTTTTCCAGATTTCCGGCGCGGGGCATGAGGCCATTGGGGTCGCGGCCGGGTTCTGCCTGAAGGCGGGCTACGACTGGTTCTATCCCTACTATCGCGATCGCGCCCTGGTGCTCATGCTGGGGGCGACGCCTTACGAGATGCTGCTGCAGGCGGTGGGCGCGGCCGATGACCCCAGTTCAGGCGGGCGGCAGATGCCGTCGCACTGGGCCTACAACAAGCTGAATATCGTGACCCAGTCGTCGCCCACGGGCACGCAGATTCTGCAGGCCGTGGGCTGCGCCGAGGCGGGCGTGTACCTGCGCAGCCATGGCAATGCCAACCGGAAAGTGGAGGGCGATTACCGCCAATTCAAAGACGTCACGTTCCAGGGGGACGAGGTCACCTACGTTTCCCTGGGCGACGGCACGACCAGCGAGGGCGAGTTTTGGGAGGCGATGAACGCCGCCGCCGGCCGGAAGCTGCCCGTCGTGTTCGTGGTGCAGGACAACGAGTACGCGATTTCGGTTCCGGTCGAAGTGCAGACTCCGGGGGGAAACATTTCGCGGGTGGTCTCGGGCTTCCCGAATTTTCATTTTGAGGAAATCGACGGCACCGATCCGGTGTCGAGTTACGCCGCGATGAAGCGGGCGGTCGACTACTGCCGCGCGGGCAAGGGGCCGGCGTTCGTGCACGCGCACGTGATCCGTCCGTACTCGCACTCGCTTTCCGACGACGAGCGACTCTATCGGCCCGATGTCGAGCGGCAGCGCGATGCGGCGCGCGATCCCATCACGCGGATGCAAATGTTTCTGATTCGCGAGGGCATCCTCGACGAGAAGGGCATCAACCAGCTCGAAAAACAGGTTGAGGACGAGATGCAGGTGGCGGTGGACCGGGCGCTGGAAGCGGCTTTCCCCACGCCGGACACGATTACGAAGTACATCTACTCGCCGTATCTCGATCCCACGTCTTCGCAGTTCGAGACGCAGCCGGTGTTTCCGCAAGTGGCCGAGGCGGCCGCAGCCGACGCGAAGAAGCCGGTGCTGCCGAAGACGATGGCCGAGCTGATCAACGCGACGCTGCGGGATGAGATGAAGCGCGACGAGCGCATCCTGATCTTCGGCGAGGACGTGGCCGACGTCAGCCGGGAAGATTACCTGAAGAAGAAGCTGGTGAAAGGGAAAGGCGGCGTCTTCAAGCTGACCGCGGGGTTGCAGGCGGCGTTCGGCTCGGAGCGCGTGTTCAATTCGCCGATCGCGGAGGCCGCGATCGTGGGGCGGGCGACGGGCATGGCGACGCGCGGGCTGAAGCCGGTGGTCGAGATCCAGTTCTTCGACTACATCTGGCCGGCCATGATGCAGTTGCGCGATGAGCTGCCGGTGATCCGATGGCGGTCGAATAATGCGTTCTCGTCGCCGCTGGTGATTCGCGTGGCGATTGGCGGGTATCTGACGGGGGGCGCGCTGTATCACTCACAGTGCGGGGAGAACGTGTTCACGCATATTCCGGGACTGCGGGTGGTATTTCCGTCGAACGCGCTGGATGCCGCGGGGCTGTTGCGGACGGCGATTCGATGCGACGATCCGGTGCTGTTTCTGGAGCACAAGCGGCTGTACCGCGAGACCTACGGGCGGTCGCACTATCCGGGGCCGGAGTACATGGTGCCGTTCGGCAAGGCGAAGATCGTGCAGGCGGGCACGGACCTGACGGTGATCACCTACGGCGCGGTGGTGACGCGGGCACTGCAGGCGGCGCAGAAACTCGAGCGCGAGGAAGGAATCAAAGTCGAGCTGATCGACCTACGCACGCTGAACCCGTTTGACTGGGAGACGATTGCGGAGTCAGTGGCAAAGACCAACCGCGCGCTGGTTGCGTACGAAGATTCGTTGAGCTGGGGCTACGGCGCCGAGATTGCGGCGCGTATTGCGGACAAGATGTTTGGGCAACTCGACGCGCCGGTCCGACGCGTGGCCGCGATGGACGTGTACGTGGCGTACCAGCCGATCCTGGAAGACGCCATCCTGCCGCAGGCGAACGATCTGTATCGCGGGATGAAGGAACTGGCGGAGTATTAAGGGCAGTCGTTAGTCTTCAGTCGTCAGTCGTGAGGAAGAGCTGTGGCGCTCACTGGCGGGCTCGTGGCTTGCGACGGGTTTGGAGTTCGCCAGGCTTTCCCGTTGACTCATGATGGGTGTGTCTCGGGGACGGTACGTCGCGATTTTCCTGACTACGGCAATCCTCTGCTTTGTCTTCATATCATCGGGGTGGCTGTACCCACAGCCCCGTCAATTGCCCGACTCGACCGAAGGCATCGACGATAACTCAGACTGGTGGTCCATCATTCGCGCCAACACCGATGGTGCTCACCTGAAGCCTCAGGATGTCGCGACGAACCTTTCGAACTTTCAGATCGCGGGGATAACCGTCGGCAAGGACGAACTTTCCGCGATCGTGACCAAGCTCGGAAGGGCCAAGGAAATGTCGCGGGGCGACGCCTCAACTGGGCGATCGCAAATTTGTTATGTATCGGCTGAACAGGAGGGGAGCGTTCACCTCGTCTTCGAAAGCGGCGAGGTCCAATACGCCGCCTATCTTCTTGAAGGCGGCCCGAAGTGGACGGGAGAAAATCCTTGTGCGAAGTCGCCAACAGTTGCGGCCGAACTGAAGACGGATTCGGGTTGGGGCTGGGGATGACGCGGTCCCTGGTGGAGAGCATCCTCGGGAAACCGACGGCGAGCAAAGCCGACAGGCTTGTGTATTTTCGGCAGGTCAAGGAAAAGAACTCGCGGAGATGTTGCGAAGAATGAGGCGAGAGCATCCTGAGGTGAGCGACGAGGAATTTCACCGAGACTACGAGTTCTCCGACCTGACCGTCTATATCGAGGTGAAGTTCTCCGGTTCGAAGGTCAACTACATCGGACTGTCGATGTCGGAGACGATGTGAACATCAGGGGCTGAAGCCGGGCCCTTTCAAAGCCAAAGACAACTTCGGTCTTCGTTCACGCAAACACAAGGTCCCTCGACTACGTTCGGCTTCGCCTCACTTCGCTCGGGATGACAGGTGGGGAGTGTGGCAACTTGGGCGGGCTCTCTAGGTAATTCTTGCTTCCACCGTCCAAAACTAAAGAGGCTGCTAGAGAGCAGCCCCTTTTCTGCCCGTGGGTTTCGTGTTGCCTAGTCTTCCGGAAGCTGGAGCACATACGCCCCGCGCCCGTGGGTTGCAGCGTAGAGCACACGCGCTTTCGTCGAAATAGTCAACGCCGGGATTTCTGCCTGGGGTAATCCCTGCGCGGCGGTTTGCCAGGTGGTGCTGCCCCGGGGCAGGCGAAGGACACCGAAGTCATTCGCGGCGTACAGGTCGCCGGTCTCGTCATCACGAACCAGCGACGTGATGGGAATGTCTCCCAGGCTGCCATCCAGGCTCGTCCACACGGCAGTTCCGGCCACCGGATCGTAGAGCACGTCGAAGACGTGTCCCGGCTGTGCCGGCGTTCTCGCGCTGTATCCCGAGTACGAAATCCAGGCATGGTTGGGATTCTCGGGATCGACCGAGATGCCGCTTATGAATCGTCCGGGCGAGTTTGGATCCAGAGTGTCGAGGCGCGTGTAGGTGACCGAACTGGCGTCCGCTCCCGCAACATTGGAAACGGCGTCGACATTTTTGGAGATAAACACGCGGCCTACCGAGGTTGCGGCCCACAGAGTGCCTTTGTCGGTTGCGCGTGCAATCGCAGCGACAGTGCCTCCGGTTCGGGTGGCGCCCCAGAACGGATTGCCGAGCCTACCCTGCGGAACGGTGAAACCGGTGGGACTTCCGAGTTCGACCCAGTCACCGCAAGTGAATGGGACCGTGCCGCCGACGGACATGGAGTCCCCGGTGAAGCGGTTGCAGTGCTGATCCAGGTCCGCTTGCGGGCCGCCATTGTCGCGGGTCCGCCAGATTCCTTGCAGTCCGGCGAACATGGTACCGGCCTGGCTATGTCTTGGATCGGCGATGATCGGGATGTAGAAGGCAGAACCTTCTCCGGTGAACAGAGGATCGGAAATCCAATCCCAGCCCAGCGTATTTGCGCCCTGGAAATTGACCTCCACTTGTTGAACGAAGTAAGTGTGGAACCGGATGTCAGGGTGCACTGCGTTGAATCCGGATTGGCCGCCGTCGCCGCCGATGGTTTGCGGCCACAAGACATTTGATCCGGCGTAGCGGAACGTTCCGTTGTCTTGAGTTCCCCCCAACAATTCCTGCGTCGGCTGCTTAGGATTGATGGATAGGCTTTGGAATTGAAGTGTGTCGAGGCCCGCATTGAGGCTAGTCAAAGCTGTAGGTACGGCGGAGAGCAGCCGCTGACAGGTTGTGGTCTGAGCAGCCGTCAAACCGCGACTGGCACATTGGCTGGAGATGTCCGTGTAGCTTCCGCTCGAGCGCATCAAGCCGCCGTCCGAACCCTCAAACCAGGTGTCGGGATTGTTCGCGACAAACACGAGGGCGTGCTGATCGGGATGGATGGAGTTGGGAGTGGTGCTGGAGGTCGCGTCCACCGTGAGATCGGTGAAGGTGCGGTTGTTGTTGGCCGAATCCGGATCGCCTGCGGTCGTCGAGCGCAACACGCCGCGCGCATTGGAGAGCCTGCGTAGTTCTCCATACACAAACGATCCCAGCACATAGACCGTGTCGGGCAACCCCGCGGGGGTGTAGATCTGGTTGTCGTACCAGCACTGGCCGGTACAGGTGTTATAAACCGCATAGCCGGGGTCGGCCACGTTCGAGCTGGAGAGCTGCATCCAACCTGCGGCGTTGGCGCCCGAAACGACCAGGGCCGAGGCGGGCAGACCCATGTTGTCATTGCGCCAGACAGCCGATCCAGGCTGTGTCGGCGGTCCGCCGTTCCCACCGCCGTCATTCACGTAAATTCGCGTGTTCCCGTTCTTGGTGGTGAGGGCAAACGCCGAGCGAGCGAAGGCGTCTTCCTTGGTGGGGTCGGAGTTGAAGCCCAGCGAAACGAAGACCGGTTGAAAGGCTCCGGCGTTGTCCGCCGGGGAACTGCGAAGAACGCCGAGGCCGAATGCCGAGGCATACACGATGGCCGGGTTGGTCGGGTCGAGTGCGACCGTGTGCACGCCCTCGCTGAAGCCTCCGGGGGTGTTGGCTGTGCTGTCGAAAATCAGGCTGAAGGTGTTGCCCCCATCCACTGATTTGTACAGTCCGACCGGCTGACCGGTACCCGGCGGAGGGTTGCCGGTAGCGCCTCCGATGACGGCGCTGAATCCACGCACGCCGCGGGTGGTTCCGACGTAAATGGTGTTGGCGTTGGTGGGATCGATCACGACGCTGCCGATGGAGCGATTGATCGCGAAGCTGCTGCCCGCCAACAAGGTCCAGGAATTTCCGCCGTCGGTGGATTTGTAAATGCCCTGTCCGGCGCCCGAATCCGCGCTGGCATTGGGTTCGCCGGTGCCCACGTAGATCGTGTCACCGCTGGGGTCGGTGGGGTCGATGGTGATCGCTCCAATTGCGTTCGTCGCGAAGGCGTCCGAGATGAACTTCCATCGCGGCGAGTCCGACAGTGCGTTGTTCGTGCGCCAGACTCCGCCGCCGGCGGCTCCCACATAGAGACGACAACGTCGCCGCGTGCAATCGCTCTCGATAGCGAGGGCGGAAATGCGTCCTGAAGCTACGTACGGAGATCCCGTGCGGCCCAGAAGGGCAGGATATAGGGCAACGGTGGGGCCAATCGACGCCCATTGGGAGCCAAGCATCTCTCCGCGCGCACCGCTTTGTGATTCCGAGCGCACGCGAGCGAAATGCTGGCTGGCAGCGTTGGTCAACGTCATCGGAATGTCGGTTCCGGGATAGGCGCGGTTTGCGATTTTTTCCCGTTCGTAGGCGAGTGGGCCACCTTCGGGTTCTCCACTTTCCGTGAGGCCGGGAACGGATTCGATATTGTTCATGCGCTCGAGCATCGCCGGAGTCAGGGCCACGGCGCGCCCAGAGTCCTGTTGATGTTTGTGCTTTCTAAATTTCAGGTGACTGAAAATGCTTGCGGACAAGACAGTGGGAACGAGGAGTACTACGACGAACAGTACTAGACTCACTCGCGCAGTCGGAGGCAGGGATTCTTTCTGCATTTGTTTCACCTCTAAGGAGGGCGGCGAAGTGAGGGCCGAGGGAAGATGCCGCCCCGGAGTAGGAGAGACACATTAAGTTTGTCCATTCAGCGTTGTCAAGAGTGTCAGAACTGTAGACCTGTGGAAAAGACGGCCGGCATTTCGCAGGCAGGACACGGCTTTTGGGCGAGTAGGAGAAACGGCCAGTCGGTCGCTTCACTGGCGACAGCTTCATCAAGGGATTGGTCTTGGCCTGGTTCCGACCGATGTTTTAGAGGTTTTTGTGTTGCAGGACGCTACTTGGATTGCCCCCCGCCGCGGATGGTGTCGAAGGAGATGGGCCCGGGACCGAGCATGATCAGGGCGAAAGCGATCGCAGCCAACGAGAGCGCGAATTCGTATCCGCCCTGGCCCAGCAGGCCGTGCTTCCAGTGAACCTTGGCGATCGCGACGCACATGTTGATGAAGACGGCAAACGAGGCGCAGCGCGTGAAAAGTCCGAGGATCAGGAGGACGCCGCCTGCGAACTCAGTGAGGGCTGAGACGTAGCCGAGCCAGTGGGGAAGTCCGAGGCTGGAAATGTAACCCGCATATTCGTGCATGTGGCCGTAGACCTTGTGGGATCCGTGGCCGACGAGTACGACGCCCAGAGTGAGGCGTAGCGCCAGCAGCGCGAGGGGTTGCATGCGGTCGAGGTAGCGCAAAGGGGGCCTCCGGTCGCCGGACGTTAAGGCTACAGGAGGGAAGGGGGCGGAGAAAAGTGGGAAGGCAGGTGAGTGGGGCCCGGCTATCAGCTTTTCAGCCGTCAGCACTCAGCTTGGGTTTTCGAGTTGGCTTCGGTCGACGGTCGACCGTTTCGACCGCCCGAAGCTGACGGGAGGGGCGGGGGTCGGTTCTAGGGTAAAACCCGGGCGTAGATAGGGCGAAGATTTCGGGCAATTCCGGGGCGAAACAAGGAAACAGAATACGCTGAAACATGGCCCGAAAGTGGGGTGAAGGGCGGCGGGGTGAGATCGAGTTTGGGCAGTGTTTTCAGCGATTTCTCTTACGTCTTACGACCTTCGTACCGTCGTTAGTACTTTGGTTATGTTCAGTGGGGTAACGGTGCATCAAGGGCATAACCACCACTACTGGCGGTGGTCGCGAGATGGTTAACTACAACCCATAGCAGTAATCTGCATTTACACGAAAGTAATTTTCCAGAAAGCAGGTATAAAACACGGAGAAACACGGAGATTCGGCTTGACTTCGTGTTTTCCGAGGTTGAGATATGCTCTGCACACCGAAATCCGCTCGAAGGCGATTTGAACGAGGGGATTTCCTCCCAAGGTTTGCCCTGGGCGCCGGAGACACCGGTGAACGAGGGCGTTGATTCTGTGGAAGGGAACTGAACTCTATGGCCGACTCGCGAGAAGTGATGAACATTCGCCAGGCGTCGCAGTACCTGGGGGTGAGTCCGGACACGCTCTACAAGTACGTCAACGAGCAGAAGATTCCGGCCTTCAAGTTGGGCAACCGCTGGCGCTTCAAGAAGTCGAAGCTGGATCAGTGGATGGAAGAGAAGTCGAACCAGATGGAAGTACGGACCAAGAAGAAACCGAAGGTGGCCGTGAAGGCCGCCGGGTCACAGTAGGAAAAAACAGCCGGCGGGACGCCGGCGCTAGCAAAAGGCGGGCACATGTTTGGATTCGGGGCCAAGTCGATTGTGGGTCTGGATGTGGGTTCCTCGAGCATCAAGGCCGTGGAGTTGAAGCGGAAGGGGCGGGAGATCGAGGTAGCGCACCTGGGGCTGGAGCCGCTGGCTCCGGATATCGTGGTCGACTCGATGATCGTGGACTCGGGCACGGTGTCGAGCGCGATCGCGAAGCTGTTCACCGACCATGAAATCAAGGCCAAGAACGTGGCCACGGCGGTGAGCGGGCACTCGGTGATCGTGAAAAAGATCTCGTTGCCCTCGATGAGCGACCAGGAACTGGCCGAAACCATTCAAAAAGAAGCCGCGCAGCACATTCCGTTCGATCTGGGCGACGTGAACCTGGATTACCAGATCCTGTCGGAAGACGCGGGCAACCCGCAGATGGACGTTTTGCTGGTGGCGGTGAAGAAGGACAAGATTCTGAACTACACCAACGTACTCTCGATGGCGGGGCGGACCCCGGCTATCGTGGACATCGATGCGCTCGCCCTGCAGAACTGCTACGAATACAACTACGAGCCCGCACCGGGGCAGGTGGTGGCGCTTTTGAACCTGGGCGCCAGCGTCATGAACATCAACATCGTGAAGGGTACGACGCCCTTGTTCCCGCGCGACGTCAGCGTGGGCGGGCACCAATACACCGATTCGCTGCAGAAGGAACTGGACCTGAGTTTTGAAGACGCGGAAGCGCTGAAACTGGGCCGGAAGGTGGGCACGGTGAGCGAAGACGCCAAGACGCCGATCCTGCAGCAGGTAACCGAGATCATCGTGCTGGAAATCCAGAAGACGTTCGACTTCTTCCGGGCCAGCGCGGCGGGCGAGCACATCGAGAAGATTTACCTGGCGGGCGGCTCGTCGAAGGTGCCAGGGCTGGTGGAAGGGTTGCGGCAGGAGTTCTCGATGCCGGTGGAACTGTTCAACCCGTTCCAGCGGATCGCGCCACCGGTGGAAGGCATGGGAGTAGAGCTGATCGAGCAGAACGCGGGCCAGCTGGCGGTTGCGGTGGGCTTGGCCTTAAGGAGTTTTGGCGACCTATGATCCGAATCAACCTGCTGGAAGCACCGAAACCGAAGAACAAACGGTCGGCTGTTCCGTCGATGCCGATGATTGAAGTCGGCGATGTGGGATCGCCGCGGTTGAAGGTCCTGGTGGCCGTGGGCCTGACTGCCGTGATCAACCTTTACACCTGGTACCACCTGGACGCGCAGAAGAAGTCGATCGATACGAAGATGGCGACGGCCGAGCAGAAGAACCGGGAGTTGGCCGATGTGAAGGCGCGCTACATGGCGCGGCAACGCGAGGCGGAGAACTACAAGCGCCGGGTGGACGTGATCGATAGCCTGCGTTCCAACCAGTCCGGGCCGGTGAACCTGATGGCCATGGTCGGTGAGACGGTGAACAACACCGAGGCGATCTGGCTGAACAACATGAAGGACCAGGGCGCGACCGTGGACATTGAGGGCATGGCGCTTAGTTCGGACGCGGTGGCCAACCTGATCTCGAACCTGCAGAAGACCGGATATTTCCGCACTGTCGAGATCAAGGAAAGCTTCCAGGACGAGACGATCAAAGACATGCAGGCGTACCAGTTCACGCTGACGTGCGAGAAGAGCAAGTCCTAAGGCAGGTCAACTTTATGGCGAATTTCGGGGAATTGTCGGGCCTCAAGCAGTGGGGAGTGGCGGTGGGCGGAGCGGTGCTGGTCACGGCGGCGCTGTATTTCACCGTGTTCAAGGCCGAGCGCGACCAGAACGCCGCGGCCCAGCAGAAGCTGGAGGCCAAGATGAAGGAAAACGCGGAACTGGAAGCCTACCGGCCGCGGCTGGCGGATATCGAGCGCCAACTGGCCAGCCTGAAGCAGCAGCTGGAAATCGAGCGCCGGATCGTTCCGGACGATAAGGAAGTAGACGGCTTCATGCGCATGGTGGATGCGGAAGCGTCCAAGGCGGGGATCGAAATCCGGCGCTATACGGCGCAGCCGACCTCGCAGAAGGATTTCTACACCGAGGTGCCGTTCGACGTGGAGCTGGACGGCCCGTACTACTCGATGCTGAATTTCTTCGACCGGGTAGGGAAGCTGGAACGCATCGTGAACGTGTCGAACCTGCTGGTGGCCTCGACCCGGAAGCCGGGCGACGCCAAGACCAAGAAGGTTTATCAGTACGCGCCCAACGAGAGCGTAGTGGCGACCTGCAGGGCGACGACGTTCTTCAGTCATGACCTCGATCCAGGAGCGGCGGGCACGGCGAAACCGGGCCAGGCTGCGGTGAAGAGGTAGGAGATTCTATGAAGCTGACCACTGGCATCGTTGCACTGGCAATCACGGCGGGCACTGCCTGGGCGCAGAATCCCAACGTCATCCAGAACACCAAGGACGCGCTGCAGGGCGTGCAACAGCAGCAGACCGCGGCCAGCAACCAGGCGTTGGGTACGACCTCGCCGGGCAAACCTTCACCAGCGACCACGGCTAAACCGGGCGCGGCGAAAGCGGCTCCGGTGCAGGCCAGTACAACCAAACCGGCGACTGCTTCCACGCAGGCGAGCGCGAAGCCGGCGACGGCTCCGGCTAAGGCTCCAGCTAAGGCTCCAGCCGTGACGGCAAAAGCTCCGGCAGCTCCCGCAGCGAAACCAGCCGTGGTTCCGGCGAAGGCGCCGGCTGCGAGCGGGGCGACGCTGAAGCCGGCATCGGCACAAACAAGTTCCTCCAGCCCGACGCTGAAGCCAGCGACGGCGAAGGCGGTACCTGCGACTGCGACTACGACGAAAGCGGTTCCGGCCCAGGCGAAGGTAACGCCGGTGGCGGCGAAGGCTACGGCCCAGCCTGCGGTAAAGGGGACTCCGGCCAAAGCGATGCCAGTTCCGGTTCCAGCGAAGACATCTGCGGCTCCGGTGAAAACTGCCGCTCCGGCCAAGGCAGCGGTGGCTCCGGCGAAGGCGATTCCAAGCGCAGCGCCCAAGGCAGCGGCCGCCAAGTCATTGCCTGCGAAGCCGGCCGATGCAAGGGCGACGGTGGCGGCAGAGGCGAGCACCACTCCGGAGGCTCCGAAGCCGGTGAAGCAGGAAGACAAGAAATATTCGATGACAGGCAAAAGGGATCCGTTCGTAAGCCCGGTGGTGAACCGGCAGTCGGGATCGGGCTGCAGCACGGGCAAGAAGTGCCTGGACATCGAGCAGGTCGCACTCCGCGGCGTGGTGAAGTCAGACAACGGGATGATCGCGGTGGTGACCAACGGGTTGAACAAGGCGTACTTCCTGCGGGAAAACGATCCGGTGTTCAACGGGTACGTAGAAAAGATCACGGTTGATTCGATCGTGTTCAAAGAGACGTTTCAAGACCGTCTGGGCAAACCGTTCACCAAGGACGTGGTGAAGCGGATCTTGACCCCGGCGGCGTAAGGATTGGCGAGTCCAAATCTGGAAGCGAGCTTGAAGAAAGACACGCGCTTGGCCGAAGGCCAGCCCGTGTGGGGGAGAAGCGAAATGCGAAAGCAACTGGGTGTTGTTCTACCGCTGCTGATGCTGGTCCTGGTGGCCGCAGCGGCTGATACGCCGAACCCGGGCACCGGCGCGGCCACGCACGCTGCACTGCAGCGTCTAAACGTGGTGCGTGGCGATGACGGGATCAGCGTGGAGATCACGGCGCGGGGGACGGTTACGCCCAAGCTGAGCACGCTGGGGTCGCCGGCTCGCCTGATCATCGACCTGCCGAACACGGTTGCGGGGACGGACCTACGTCACCTCGAAGTGGGCAGCGATGGCGTGAAAGGCGTGCGCGTCGGCATGAACGGCCAGACCCCGCCCAGCACGCGTGTCGTGGTCGACCTGGACAAGGCCTGCAAGTTCGAGCTGGTGCCCGGTAGCGACGACAAGATCATCGTGAAGCTGTACACGGGCGCCACGGTGGCGAGCGCGCCGAAGCCGTCGATGACGGTGGTTGCGCCCAGGGAGCCTGCCCAGCCGGCAGTCGTGCCGGTCGTGGCGAAAGCGGCTCCGGCAGCGGCCGTGATTCCGGCGGTCGCCGAGAAGAAAGATGTGCCTGTGGCGACGGCCCCGAAGCCGGTAGAAACCGCGTCGGCCAAGCCGGTGACGGACTACGTCTTTGTCGAGCCTTCGTATAAGCCGAAGGAGGAGACCAAGCCTGAAGAAAAGCCGGCAGCAGTCGAGCCTGCGGTACGCGCGGGTGAGGCGGCGGCGAAGTTTGCGGACAAGCCCGCATCGGAACTGATGACGGCGAACGTCCATGCCGCGATGCAGCCGCAAGCGGCGCAGGCGGCCTCGACGGCGATTCAGCCCGCGGTCAATCTCGCAGCGGAACAGAAGACCCAGATGTCGCAAACCCCCGCGACCAGCGGTCCGAAGTACACCGGCGAGCCGATCTCGGTCAACCTGAAGGACGTCGATCTGAAGGATTTCTTCCGCCTGATCCACGAGATCAGCGGTCTGAACGTGGTGCTCGATCCCAACGTGCATGGCAGCCTGACCATCGTGCTGGATGACGTGCCGTGGGACCAGGCGCTGGACATCGTGCTCAAGAACAACGACCTGGCGCGGGAGCTGGAAGGCAACGTTCTGCGCATTGCAACCGTTGACACCCTGAAGAAGGAAGCAGACGCGCGGCGCGCCCAGCAGGAATCGGAAGCCCTGGCAGTGGAGAAAGTCACAGTCACACGGTTCCTGAGCTATGCGCACTCGAAGGACGTCGTACCGACAGTTAAGAAGTTCCTGTCGCAGCGCGGCGATGTCATCTCGGATGACCGCACGAATGCGGTCATCATCTCCGATATTCCGAACGTAATTCCGGCGCTGGACCGGTTGCTGACGCAACTGGACCGCAAGACGCAGGAAGTGGAAATCGAAGCCCGCGTGGTGGCTGCGACCCGCAGCTTCGCTCGCGACATCGGCACCCAGTTCGGTTTCGGCTGGGGCAACTCGACCTCGGCGATCGGCGGCGCATCGGCGGCTGGCACTTCGCCCACGCAGGTGGGCGGCCTGACGCCGACCTACATCACCATGGGCGGTTCGGCCACAACGGGCTCGACGATTCCCTTGTTCTCGAACCTGCCGGTGGGCAGCCCGACCAGCGGTTTGACCTTGGTGAACGCCAGCAACCACGTGCGGATTGACGCGGTGCTGACCATGGCGGAATCGCGCGGACTGCTGAAGATTCTTTCCCGTCCGCGGGTGGTGACGCAGAACAACATCCAGGCGCTGGTTCGCCAGGGCGTGCGCGTGCCGATCGTAACGCAGGCGCAGTTGGGCGGTCCGCCGACGGTCACGTATGTGGACGCGTTCCTGCGGCTGACAGTGGTTCCGCAGATCACGTCGGAAGGCACGATCTTCCTGAACGTAGACGTGGAAAACACCACGCCAGACTTTGGCCGGACGGTGCAAGGCAACCCGACCCTGATCACGCAGCAGGCGACCACGCAGGTGCTGGTCACCGACGGCGGGACGGTGGTGATTGGCGGCGTGATCCAGACGAACAACTCGCTCAACGTGCAGCAGGTTCCGCTACTGGGCGATGTGCCGTTCCTGGGTAACCTGTTCAAGCGCCGCAGCGTGACCACGTCGAACCAGGAGCTGATTTTCTTCATCACGCCGCGGATCATCCAGACCTAGCGGCAGGCTGAGAAAGACTAAAGCCGCCGGCTCCCGCGACGAACTTGTCGATGAGCCGGCGGTTAATTTTTGAACGTGGTTCCAGTGAACTGAGTACCGCTTGGGGGCGGAGTACTAGTGAGTGAACTCGCGACGATAAATTCTCAGCGGAGAAGGAGACCTGTGCTATTGTCGGCCCAAAAAGAAAGGGAATCGTGGCTGTGGGGGCCGCGTATGTCCTCTTGCCGGCCCGTCAGAATCGTTCGACTTTGTTGGATGCTCGCTGTCTGCTGGATTTTACCGGTCTCGCTGCATGGGGCAGACCGAGGCGATAAGGCCTGGCACTCCACTCCTGATCTTTCGATGGGCACGCAGGACGTACAACTGGAGGGGCATTGTCTGCGGATGTCGGCAAGCATCGTCGACTCGTCGCTGGCGAAGCTCCATAGGAAGAGGGGTCCAAGCGGGCCGGAATTTCACCACGGCAAAACAGTGGTGGACCATTTTCCCGACGAGGTGATGGTGGTGGTCACGGTGACGGATTGCGCATCTCCATATGGGGCCGTGGTGAGCCAGGAAATGCTGAGTACGATCCAATTCGCCGCTGCCTGGCGTCGCGGAAACGACGAGCGGCCGGTGAGTGGGATCTACGTTCCACACGCGAGGCCAAAGGATCCCTGGTCGGAGTCGAGTGACACGTTTCGGGATTACGAGCTGTCGATTCAAAGCGGCGGCGTGCCACTTACGGACCACCTGGTGCTGACGGTTACGGCAGGCGGGAAAACGGTGGCACAGTTTGTGAATGAGCTGTAGGAGCGCGGCCAAGAAACACAGGGTCCCCTTCGGCTGCGCTCAGGGCAGGCTCTCGACTTCGTTCGGCTGACGCCGCACTGCGCTCGGGATGACAGGATTTATCTTTACCACGCCGATGCGGCTGCGCTCACGGGCTAAATTGGGAGCTTTGGCGGCCATCCGCTCGCGTTGATACACTCCCTGCGATGAATCATCAAGCCCGTCTGCAGTCTCTGCAGGAGGCGGTCGAGCGGCGCAAGCTCGACGGTCTGCTGGTCAGCCATCCGCCGAATCTTCGTTATCTTTGCGGCTTTACGGGAAGCGCCGGAGCGTTGCTGGTGACCTCGGGCGCGAGTGCTTTTTTCACGGACGGGCGTTATACCGAGCAGGCACATGCGGAGGTGCGGGGCGCGAAGATCGCGATCGGGCGGAAGGCTCCGCTAGTTGCGGCGGCGGAGTGGGTCGGACGCCGTCATCGAGGCAAGCGGTCGCAGGTGATCGGGGTAGAGGGAGAACATCTGACCGTTGCCGCGCGCAACCGTCTGGCGGATGCGCTTCCCAAGAAGGTCCGGCTGCGGGAGGCGCCTCCGCTGGTAGAACAGGCGCGGATGGTAAAGGACGCCGATGAGCTGGAGGCCATCCGAGCCGCGGTGGTCGCAGGGGCTCAGCTTTTCGATCGAGCAGTAGAAGTGATTCGTCCGGGTGTAAGGGAGATCGAGGTGGCGGCCCAGATGGAGTATGCGGCGCGGCGAGCAGGGGTGGATGCGATGTCGTTTGAGACGATTATCGCATCTGGACCGCGGTCGGCACTGCCTCATGGGAGGGCTTCGGAGGCCGTGATCGGGGCCGGGTTCGTGGTCTGCGACTTCGGTGTTATACTCCACGGTTATTGTTCGGACCGTACCCGCACTGTATACGTGGGTTCTGGGCCCGAGGAGGCAAGGCGGCTGTATGCCGCGGTGCTTGAGGCTCAGCAGGCTGCGATCGCAGCGGTGGGGCCGGGCGTCAGCGTTAGCCAGGTCGATCGTGCGGCTCGTAAAGTGCTGCAAGACAATGGGTTAGCGAAACACTTTACACATTCCACCGGTCACGGAGTGGGGCTCGAAATTCACGAGGCTCCGCGGGTGGGCAAAGGCCAGCAGGAGATTCTGCGGCCGGGGATGGTGATCACGATCGAGCCGGGAGTCTATCTCCCGGGCAAATGGGGCGTGCGCATCGAAGACATGGTGGTGGTCACCGAGCGAAGTAACGAGGTGCTGACCCCCACCCAGAAGGAATTCATAGTCATTTAATCAGCAACTCCTGCCCGGGCAGTCGAATTGTCCGGAGTTCTCCCGCGTGCCAGATTCGCCAGCGCGGGTTGGAAAGCGGGCCCACCGCACAAGATGAATCAAAAAGAGCTGAAAGAACTTATAGATCTGATCATCGATAAAGGCATCACCGAGTTCGAATTGGAACGCGGGGATGTGAAGGTTCGGATTAAGCGGGGCGGAGAGCCGGCCGCGGGGTTACCGGATCCGCGCTATTACGCCGTGCATGCGGCTGCCCCGCCTGCGCCGGATCTGGGTTTGGCTCCGGTTGTACCTCAGGCTGCAACGCCCGCTCCGCCGAAAGAGGTGCCGGCGGAAGATCTGCACATGGTGCGCTCGCCGATTGTCGGGACCTTTTATGAGTCGCCTTCACCGGGCTCGCCACCCTTTGTGAAACCGGGGGACGTGGTGTCTGAGGGGCAGGTTCTGTGCATTGTCGAGGCCATGAAGCTGATGAATGAGATCGAGTCCGATGTGGCGGGCGAGATCGTGAAGAAGCTGGTGGTAAACGGGCAGCCGATCGAGTATGGGCAGGAACTGTTTGCCATCCGGGCTCGGAAGTGAGGGTGGACGATGGAACGGGCGCGCTGATGGCGCGCCTTTTTGTGTTTAGGTTATCGATGTTGACACAGTGCGCGGGCGAGACGCCCGCACGACAGCCGGCAGGATGCCGGCGCTACGTATAAAGAGCATGTTCAATAAGATCCTGATTGCGAACCGCGGGGAGATTGCGCTGCGGATTATTTGCGCCTGCAAAGAGCTGGGCATCCGTTCGGTTGCGATTTATAGCGAGGCGGACCGGAACTCGCTGCCAGTGCGCTTTGCCGACGAGGCGATCTGCATCGGGCCTCCGCAACTGGCGCAGAGCTACCTGAATATTCCCGCCGTCATCAGCGCGGCCGAAATCGCGAACGTGGACGCGATCCATCCCGGGTACGGGCTGCTTTCCGAGAACGCGAACTTTGCCGAAGTATGCGAGGCGAGCGGGCTGAAGTTCATCGGGCCGACGCCGGAGGTGATCCGGCTGATGGGGGAGAAGGAGAAGGCGCGGGCGGCGATGAAGAAGTACGGGGTGCCGATCCTGCCGGGTTCGGATGGGGTGATCGCGTCCGAGGAGGAAGCGCGCGAGTGGGCCAAACAGGTCGGGTACCCGGTGATCATTAAGGCGTCGGCGGGGGGCGGGGGGCGCGGGATGCGCATTGTCCGCAACGATGAAGAACTCCCTGGGTTGTACCGGGCGGCGCAGCAGGAGGCCGCTTCTGCCTTTGGCAATGGCGATCTGTACATGGAGAAGTACGTGGAGCATCCGCGGCACATTGAATTCCAGGTGCTGGCCGACGAGCACGGAAACGTGGTCAGCCTGGGAGAGCGCGAGTGCTCGATTCAGCGGCGACATCAGAAGCTGCTCGAGGAGTCGCCTTCTCTGCAGGTGACGCCGGAGTTGCGGAAGGAGATCGGCGAGGTTCTCAGCAAGACGCTGAGCTCAGTGGGGTACCGCAACGCGGGGACGATCGAGTTCCTGATGGATCAGAACCGGAAGCTGTACTTCATCGAGATGAACACGCGGATTCAGGTGGAACATCCGGTGACGGAGATGGTCACGGACGTGGACCTGGTGAAGAGCCAGTTGATGATCGCGGCGGGAGCGAAGCTGAAGGACGTGCTGCAGGGGCCGATCGTGCATCGCGGGCACGCGATCGAGTGCCGGATCAATGCGGAGCATCCGGAGAAGTTCACTCCGTCGGCGGGACGAATTACAGCATTTCATCCGCCCGGGGGAACGGGAGTGCGGATCGACACGGCAGCGTATGCGGAAGGGACCATTCCGCCCTATTACGATTCGCTGATCGCGAAGCTGGTGGTGCGGGGCAAGGACCGTAACGAGGCCTGCCAACGCATGGCCCGGGCGCTGGAGATGTTTATCGTAGAGGGGATTTACACGACGATTCCGCTGCACCGGCGGATCCTGGCAGACGCGGACTTCCGCGCGGGCAAGTTCGACACGGGATTCATCGAGCGTTTCCTCAGCGTGAAGAAGGACGAACCGGCGGCGTAATGATTTCCGGCAGCATCGGCGGTGTGCGTCGGGTGATCTGGCTGACGGTGCTGCTGGCGGCTGGATGCGCTCTTGCGCAGGATGGGCGCCGGATCTAACGAAATTCCCATCGAACGCTGCGACGTGCTGCCGGTGGTGAACGGCACGTGGCTCATCCTGCATATGCAGGTGGTGCGTTTGAACGCTGGGTCCCTCGACTTCGTTCGGCTGACGTCTCACTTCGCTCGGGATGACAGGTTCTCTGATGATCCAGTTGCCGCGGTTATACCCAATTCTCGACGCTTCCCGGTTCGGGGACGTGGCTACGATGCTTGCGGCGGCGGAGGAACTTCGCGCGGGCGGGGTCTCGCTGCTGCAATACCGGAACAAGTCGGGTGATGCGCGGCAGATTCTAGAGCAGGGAAGGGCGCTGAAGGCGCGGCTAGGGGATTCGGTGCGGCTGATCATGAATGACCGCTCTGATCTGTGTCTGGCGGCGGGGTTCAATGGGGTGCACGTGGGGCAGGAGGATCTGTCCCCGGAGGGCGCGCGCAGGGTGATTGGGCCGGATCTGTGGCTAGGGGTGTCGACGCATAATCCGGAGCAGCTTCGGGAAGCGGATGCGACCACGGCGGACTACCTGGCGATTGGCCCCGTTTTTGCGACCTCGAGTAAGGACAAGCCCGATCCCGTGGTGGGGCTGGAGGGAGTACGACGGGCGAGGGCTCTGACGCGCAGACCGCTGGTGGCGATTGGCGGGATTACGCGGGAGAACGGACGGGCGGTGATCGAAGCAGGAGCGGACGCGGTGGCAGTGATATCGGACTTGACACGGGAGCCACGCAAATCAGCAGAGGAATTTTTGCGCATCTTGGGGTAAAGTCGTGTCACTTTCGAAACACAATCGTGCGAGGGCGGGACGCCCCTTCGACAAGCTCAGGGCAGGCTCTCGCGACAGCCGGCAAGATGCCGGCGCTACGGAGGGACGTGAGTACGCAAACGAACGAAGCTGCGCCGGCACCAGTTAACAGCGACTGGGATCTCCATTCCCATCAAGACAACGAACTCGTCCAAGGGCTCGGCCTGACTAGCGCCACCATGTTGGTGATGGGGTCGATGATCGGCTCGGGTATCTTCATCGTTTCCGCGGAGATTTCGCGAGAGGTGAACTCGCCCGCGCTGCTGCTGGGAGCGTGGCTGGTGACGGGGTTCCTGACCATCGTCGGTGCGCTCTGCTATGGCGAACTCGCTGCGATGATGCCGCGCGCGGGGGGACAGTACGTCTACCTGCGGGAGGCGCTGGGCCCACTTTGGGGATTTCTGTACGGCTGGACGCTGTTCCTGGTGATTCAGACGGGGACGATCGCAGCGGTGGGGGTTGCGTTCGGCAAGTTTCTGGGTGTCTTCTTTCCTTCGATTTCTTCCGCTCATTGGATTCTGCATATCTGGAAAGTGCCCCCGATTCTGATCGGGCCGATGACGCTCGGGAACATGGATGTAGGGCTGAGCACGCAGAACCTGGTGGCGATCCTCGTGGTGGTGGTCTTGTCAGTTGTGAACGTGTCCGGGCTGAGGACCGGAGCGATTATCCAGAACATTTTCACGGCTGCGAAGGTGTCAGCCTTGGCAGGATTGGTGCTCCTGGGGGTCTTCGTCGGGCGCAATGCGCAGGCGCTGGCAGCGAACTTCAGTGGACATTTCTGGCGAAACGCGGGACTGGGCGTTCAGCACGAAATCGCGACGGGCGTCTGGGTGGGAACGCTGACCGTGCTGGCAGTGGCGCAGGTAGGCACACTGTTCTCGGCCGACGCCTGGAACAACGTGACGTTTACGGCGGGAGAGGTGAAGAATCCGCGACGCAACCTGCCGCTATCGCTGGCGCTGGGAACTGGCGTGGTGATCCTGTTGTACGTGCTGTGCAACGTGATCTACCTGACCGTGCTACCGCTCGACGGCAATCCTGCGGGCGCGACGATTCTGGAGCGCGGGATCAAGTACGCCTCGGAAGAACGAGTGGGCACAGCTGTAATGACGCAGATGTTCGGAGCGGCCGGAGGCGCCCTGATGGCGGTGGCCATCATGATTTCGAGTTTTGGCTGCTGTAACGGCTTGATCCTGTCGGGCGCGCGCGTCTACTACGCCATGGCGAAGGACGGGCTGTTCTTCCGCAACGTGGCGAAACTGCATCCTAAGTACAAGACGCCCGCGGTCTCCCTCATGGTGCAGATGGTGTGGACGTGCATTTTGTGCATCTCGGGCAGCTACGGGCAGCTTCTGGATTACATCATTTTTGCGGTGCTGGTGTTTTACATCCTGACGATTGGCGGGTTATTCGTGCTGCGGCGCACGCACCCGGACGCGGACAGGCCCTACCGGGCAGTGGGTTACCCGATACTTCCGGCTGTGTATATTGTGATGGCTTTGTTCATTGATGTCGTACTATTGCGCTACAAACCGCAGTACACGTGGCCAGGGCTGATTATCGTGCTGCTGGGGATCCCGGTGTATTTCGCGTGGCGCTCGCGGCAGCAAACGGCTGCTCCTGCGCAGTCGATTCCGACATAGGAGAGCGTTTCCATGGCCAGTCTCACAGCAACCAAGTCTTTGCATACCCTGATGCAGGAGGCGCAGGAAACCGGCGAGCATAGCCTCAAGCGCACGCTGGGCCCGGTCAACCTGACCATGCTCGGCATCGGCGCGATCATCGGCGCCGGCCTCTTCGTTCGTACCGCCGACGCCATCGCCGATCGCTCCGGTCCGTCTGTGACCCTGGCGTTTATTGTTGCCGGATTTGGCTGCGCCTTCGCCGGACTCTGCTACGCCGAATTCGCTTCCATGATTCCGGTTGCGGGAAGCGCGTACACCTACTCCTACACGACCATGGGAGAGTTGATGGCGTGGATTATTGGGTGGGATCTGGTGCTGGAATATGCGGTCGGGGCTGCCACCGTTGCCGTCTCGTGGAGTCAATACGCCAACCGCGTGCTCGACTGGTTCGGCCTGCGCGTCCCCTATCAATGGAGTCACTCTCCCTTTGAGAGAGCAATGGATACGGGCGTTCGCGGCATGGTCAATGTGCCGGCCCTCTTCATCCTGTTGCTCTTGTCGGCCCTGCTCATCAAGGGAACCAAGGAATCTGCCATCGTCAACGGGTTCATTGTGGTTCTGAAAGTGGCGATCGTTCTGCTGGTCATCGGCATCGGTTGGGGCTTCATGAATCCGGCCAATCACACACCGTTCATCCCCGCTCCCGCAACCTACGTGACATCGCAGGGTATCGCGCACCACTACGGCGGTTTATTGGGCATCCTGGGTGCTGCGGGCGTGGTCTTCTTCGCCTATATAGGATTCGACGCGGTTTCCACCGCGGCACAGGAAGCGCGTAACCCGAAACGCGACATGCCGATCGGCATTCTGGGCTCGCTCGTCATCTGCACCGTCCTGTACGTTCTTTTCTCCTTCGTTCTAAGCGGAGTGGCCACGGTGCAGGACTTCCGTACTGCCGGCCGGGAAGCCTCGGTTGCGTTTGCGATCACCAAATACATGCACGGATACGAGTGGCTGTCGAAGTCGGTTACGGTTGCGATTCTGTTGGGGTTCTCTTCCGTAATTCTCGTGATGTTGCTCGGCCAGTCGCGGGTGTTCTATTCCATGAGTAATGACGGGCTGGTGCCCAAGATCTTTTCCGACATTCATCCACGTTTCCGCACTCCGTACAAGTCGAACATGCTCTTCTTCGTTTTCACGGGATTGTTTGCTGCCTTCCTTCCTGAGGACATCGTTGGCGAGATGACCAGCATCGGGACGCTGTTTGCGTTCATCCTGGTGTGTATCGGGGTCTGGATTCTGCGCGTGCGGAGGCCCGACCTGCCGCGCGCATTCAGGGTGCCGGCCGTGCCGTTTGTTTCGACCGCGGGTGTCGTTATCTGCGGTGCGATGATTTACGGTCTCGGTTGGACGAATTGGTTGCGGCTGATCGTCTGGCTGCTGATCGGCTTGGTCATCTACTTCAGCTATAGCCGGAAGCACAGCAAAGTGCAGGCACTGAACGCAGGCGCAGCAGAACCGAGCCCCGCGCCTTCGATGGCGGACTGACATCAGTCACGGGTCTTCAGTCGCTAGTCGCTAGCCGAGATTTATCATGCGTGCGGTCGGTACGCTGGATTGTCGTGCGCATAGCAGATCGAGTTGGCGGCGAACCCGGTTCTAACGACCAGCGACTGACGACAAGCGACTGCCCTTGAAAGCTCTCCATAATCTTCGCCTGATCGGGCTTGCGCTCGCGTGCGTCATTCTCGCGGGCACCGCGGGGTTTCACTTCATCGAAGGGTGGTCGTGGTTCGACGGCTTTTACATGGTCGCCACCACGCTGACCACCATTGGGTACCAGGAGACGCATCCGCTGTCGCAGGCGGGGCGAGTGTTCAATGTTCTGCTGATTTTCGCGGGCGTTTCGCTGGTGTTTCTGGCGATCGGGGCGCTGACGCAGGCTTTGCTAGAATTCGAGCTGCGCAGCTTTTTCGGCAGGCGAAGAATGGAACGCGACATTGAGCGACTCACCGAGCACTACATCATCTGTGGGGCCGGGCGGGTGGGACGGAGTTCGGCTCGCGAACTGGCGCGCAAGCCCGTGCCGTTCGTGATCATCGAGAACAACGATGCAAAAGCGGCGCGCTACAACCAAGAATGGCTGATGATGGTGGGGGATGCGACCAAGGAGCAGACCCTGCGCGAGGCGCATATCGAGCGAGCGCGCGGGCTGGTCGCGGCCACCACGACCGACGCGACCAATCTATACATCATTTTGACGGCGCGGGCGCTGAATCCGAAGCTGAAGATCATCGCGCGCGCCAGCGAAGAAGACGCCGAAAAACATCTGCTAACGGCGGGGGCTGATTTTATTGTGTCGCCGTATTCGTTTGCCGGGCAGCGCATCGCGCAGACTTTCTTGCGGCCGCACGTGGTCAGCTTTCTGGATACTGCGACCACGCATTTAGGCATGGATCTCGAGATTGGCGAGATCTGCATTGGGCTGGACTCGGGCTTTGCCGGGAAGACGATCGAAACTTCGCGTATCCGCCAGGAGCGCGGTGTGATTGTCCTGGCAATCAAGCGCGAGAGTGGGATGCGCTTCAACCCGGCGCCCGACGACCGCATCGAGCCGGGAGATTTTCTCATCGCCATGGGCGAGCCCGCCCAACTCCGCCAGGTGGAACAGATGGCGGCTTCGAAATCATGAAAATCGTCAGCGCTGCCGAGATGCGCGAGATCGATCGCGCCACCAGCGAGCGGTTTGGTGTGCCGTCTCTCACGCTCATGGAGAACGCGGGCGGCGCGGTGGCAGAGTTTGTGTTGGAGCAGTACCCGGAGAGTAAGCGGATTGGCGTCCTGTGCGGAAAAGGGAACAACGGGGGCGACGGTTTCGTGGCAGCGCGCAAACTGCGACAAGCAGGCAGGAACGTGGGAGTGCTCCTGCTGGCCGCATCGGGTGAGTTGCGCGGAGATGCGGCGGAAATGTTCGGCCGCATGGGGTTCATGCCAGTGGTGGCGGAATCTGGGGAGCAGCTCAAATCCGATATAGCCCGAGCAGTGCTCGAAGCCGACTTGCTGGTCGACGCAGTCCTGGGGACCGGTTTTCGTCCGCCGGTGAGCGGGGTGTATGGGGAAGCGATTGCGGCGATGAACGCGAAGGATGTTCCAGTAGTGGCGGTAGACATTCCTTCCGGGGCCGATGCCGATGTCATGGGCGAGCAAACGGGCGCGGTGGTGCGCTGCGATGCGATCGTGACGTTCACGGCTCCGCGTCCTGCGCACGCGTTCGGGAGGCCGACCGGCGGCCCGACGATAGTGGCCCCGATCGGCTCACCGGACGATGCGATCGTGTCCGCGCTAAGGTTGAACCTGATCACGCCGCACGAGATTGCGGCCCTTCTGGGGCCCCGCCTGCGAGAGGCCAACAAGGGCAGCTTCGGTCATGTGCTGGTGATTGGGGGATCGTTAGGGAAGGCGGGAGCGGCAGCGATGGCGGGGATGTCGGCGCTGCGCACCGGCGCGGGCCTGGCGACGGTGGCGACAGCGAAGACTGTGCTGGGGACGGTGGCCGGTTTTCATCCGGAGCTGATGACGGAACCGCTGCAGGAGACGGATGCGGGCACGATCTCGATGCGGGCGCTGGAGTACGGGCGCATTGATGAACTGGTGAAGGGTAAGGGTGTGGTAGCGATCGGGCCGGGGATCTCGCGGAATCCGGAGACGGCGGAGTTTGTGCGGACGGTTGTGGAGACGTGTTCGCTGGCGATGGTGGTCGACGCGGACGGGCTGAACGCCTTTGAAGGGGCTGCCAGCAAACTGGAGGGCAAGGGACGGCCGCTGGTGATTACGCCGCATCCGGGAGAGATGTCGCGGCTGACGGGGAAGTCGATTGCGGAAATTCAAAGGGACCGTGTGGGGGTGGCACGGGCCTTTGCCGATGAGCACGGCGTCATCGTGGTGCTGAAGGGGCATCGCACGCTGGTTGCCCGACCAGACGGAGAGGTTTGGGTGAACGCGACGGGAAATCCGGGGATGGCGACGGGCGGGACCGGCGACATACTCACCGGCATGGTGGCGGGGATGATGGCGCAGAGTCCGCAGCGGGTGGTGGAGGCGGTGACAAGCGCGGTCTATCTGCACGGGCTGGCGGGCGATGTGGCGTGCGAGACGATGGGGGAGCAGTCGCTGGTGGCGACAGATCTGGTTCAGGCGCTGCCGGAGGCGTTTCGGCGCGTGCGCGAAGGGGCGGGGAATGCGGTCGTGCGGTTTCGAGGGTAGGCGTGGTGGTCAGAAACCGCAAGGTCCCTCCACTGCGCTCGCTCCACTCGCTTCGGTCGGGATGACAGACGTCGGAGCAAGACATAGGCGCGATGCCTCCTCCCTTTCCTCTATGAGCGTGATCGCAATCGAACCTAAGGGGCGGAAGCACCTGCCTGTGCTCCGGTCACCACGTTCCATGACTCGTGCAGATCAGTCCAGCGCTCGGAATCGAGGCAACTGAACTGCATCACGGGCAGGTGCAACATCCCGTGGCCGATATCACAGATGAGCTCCACCCCACTTGGCTCACAGAACGTACCAATGGAGTTCCCAAGGTCTACCCGGATTCCTAAACGCCTGAGGCAGGTGCGGCAGCGGGAAAGCTGGTCATAAACGGACCACCTCAGAGCAATTGTCAGTCCAACCAGGAAGACCCAGATTACTGTGCCATCTACGTAGTTATGAGCGGTGTGCCCGAATCTGAGCACGCCTATTTGTAGAAGGTCAAAGGAACCAGCCAGAACGACCACCAGCAACAAGCTGCTCTTTGCGGCAAAAAACAACCACCACCTCAAGACGGTGGTTATTGCTCGGCGCGGGCCGGTTGCGCAAAGGCGCGCGGCGGTCCGCCAGTTGACAATCGTTAACAACAGGATCGCAAAGCCTATCGAAGCGGCGCAGGATTCCAACCACTGATACTGGATGTCTTTCGAGGAGAGGACATCCAAGACCGTGTTTGGAGGCAAGCCACTGGTCTGATTGACAAACTTCTCAACGTCTCGTCTTGTTTTTTCAAGCAGCGGGCTTGCTGGCACCCGAAGAATGGTGCTGACCCACTCCAGTCCCGGCATTCGAGGCTGAGAACCAGGTCCGAAGGGCGTGAACACTCCGATGTCCATTCCTGGTAAGTGGAACTGCCCGCGAAGAACACCGATGATCTCCATTTGCTGCCCATTGAGAGAGAGACGCTCGCCGATCACATGCGAGCTTTCATGAAACTGGCGACGCCAAACTCCGTCACTCAGCACGACGCACATTTGGCGGGTCGATGGATCGGTTGGTTCAAACGTTCGACCGAGGATCGGACTCGTTCCGAACAACCGGAACATTCCAGGAGTGACTCTTGCGCTCAACACCTCTTCTTTTCCTGCGGGTCCTCGAATAACACTCGGCCTCCAAGCATAAGTTTCTGCTTGAGCGATCAAAGGGCTGCGTCGCGTCCAATCTGTTGCAGCGTCACGCAACAGTTCAGGCTCAAGCCAGTGGGACCGCGAATTCGGTGACACAGTGAGAAGGTCCACCGGCCCGGTTTGGAGACGGGGCCGCAGAGACCACCAGGAGATTGACATCGGACTTCCGGCGACAAGAACCGACAAGGTGGTTACTAAAGCAAGCAGACAAAAGCCTGGAGAAAGCGGGTAGTTATGCAAGAAGTCCAGGACTGCCGTGCGGTTGAGGCGATGCCAGAGCGCGTCAGGGAACGCTCCCCAACAATGCCTTAGAATCTCTTGCTCGGTGCTCGCACGAAGCCGCCCGGATTCGACAAGAAAATGAGTCCAGTGCCAGACCTCCCCATGCCACTCCAAAAGCCACTCCGCCCGCTTCTGGCGCGGGACTATCACGCTGGCCGCTCGCAGAACCAGCCAGCAGGACCACAGCAGTCTCCTTGGAACTGGTTTGTCCACCAGCCTCCTAACTAACGATGCCTGGAAGGCTCATCCTTCGCGAGTTGCTCAAGCCGCGCAAAACGCTCGCGCGCTCTGGCTAATGCATGTTTGCCTCGCCGGGTTAGTTGGTAGTACTTACGCGCCGGCCGCTCCTCTGCGAAGGCAGCGTCCTGCTTCTCCCATTTTGAGTTGATCAACTCTTGCTGCTCGAGGCGCCGCAGGGCGGGGTAAACGGTGCCACTGGGAAGACCGGTAACTTCCATGATGTCGAACCCATAGTTATATCCTCCACCGATTGTCTGGAGGACAATGGCCGAGGTGTACGACACTTTGGGAGAGTCAACCATGGGGTGTCGCTATGTAGCGATACTACATAGCCGGTCGTAGATGTCAAGCGCCGCAATCCGTTTGGGCCCGAACCGTGATGGCGATTGCTTACCAATGGCCGTTAATTGGGGCGAATGCTGCTCTCACAATCCAACCTGCGTCCAGCCAGCCATTGCCTCCTGGTCAATGCCGATATGTTCCAGTGGGACAAGGAGTTGCGGGCCATCCGGATGGTCATTCCCGCGCGAATCAGGACTAGTGCGTCCGTAATCTACCCGTAACTTGGGGCATCCTTCATAGTCCATTCCGGCTATGACCCATTTCCCCCAACCGCACCCAACGCGCCGCGCGGCCCGGGTGCAGCTAGGTGGTTCCGTACTAGCTGCGATCCGATTCGATGATGGCCAGCGCTCTCGAGGCAAACTCTACTCCGTCTCCGTAACCGGCGGACTGCTCAAACTGGCGAAGCCTTTGGACCAGGGCGACTTCGTCGAGATCGGCTTCCAGACCAAGGTCGGGACCGTCATCGGCATGGCGGAGATGTTGTCCCCCACGCGCAAGGCGACCGACGGGACGCTGCAGCCGTTCCGCTTCATTGCGCTGGGCGATGACGATCATCGCAACCTGCGCATGGCGCTGCAGTCGGTGACGGACCAGAGCTACCTGACCACGAGCGCGCACCTGTCGTCGGTGCCGAAGTCGCTGTTCTAGGGTAGCGAGCGGGAATCGCGGATTTCGTTTCCCTGCGCGTGGCCTCGCTATACTTGTGTCAGTCCTCAAAAAAACTGGCATGAGCACGCGAGAGATCACGACCCACTCGGCCGAGGAAACGATTGCCTTCGGGCGAACGCTCAGCCGGCTGCTCGCGCCGCCCAAGTTGGTGCTCTTGCGCGGCGACCTGGGCGCGGGTAAGACCACGTTGATCAAGGGGATCGCGGCTGGATTTGAGGCGGCGTCCGAAGAGGACGTCACCAGCCCCACCTTCACGCTGGTGCATGAATATCGTGGGCCGCTCGCTAACCTCTATCACATTGATTTGTATCGGGTTGATACACCTCGGCAGCTGGAGACGCTGGGGTTAGACGACCTGGTCGCCGAAGACAGCATTCTCCTGATAGAGTGGGGGGAGAAGTTCTCGCGCTTTGTGCGCGACCGGGACGTCGAGATCACTCTCGAACGGGTTGGGGAAAACGACCGAACAATTAAAGTCACCAGCCGCTGAAATCCGCGCAGCTCTGGGGAGCATCTATATTTCCGACACGGAGTTAGCGCAACGTGAAATTCACTCCATTGGCATTTCCCGGATTTGTATTGTACTGCGCCTTGCTGCCGGCGGGCGCGCAGACGAGTGATCAGAAGAGTCCTGATCCAACCGCTCAACCGCAAGCCACGCAACCCACACCGCCTTCCACGCCTCCCGCGAACACCCCAGATCCGGCGACGGACAAGATTAAGGAGGGGCAGGATAAGGCACAGGATCCGAACTCGGGCACGTCGAAGGACCGCTTGTTCTATGCGTTACCGAATTTCTTAACCCTCGAGAATTCGGGGCAGGTACCGCCGCTAACGGCGGGACAAAAGTTCAAGGTTGTGGCCCGGGGAACGTTCGATTACGTGCAGATACCTTGGTATGGATTTCTGGCGGGCCTCAGCCAGGCAACGGACAGCGAGGATGGTTTCGGTCAGGGTGCGGCGGGGTATGGCAAGCGTTTCGGGTCGTACGTGGCGGACGGCACGATTGAAAACTTCATAACGGGCGCGATCTTCCCCTCGGTGTTGCGGCAGGACCCTCGCTATTTTCAGTCGGGAAAAGGCAGCTTTATGCACCGGACGGGGTACTCGGTCAGCCGGATTTTCATCACGCGCACGGATTCGGGGCGCGAGCAGTTCAACTACTCGGAAGTGTTCGGCAGCGCGCTGGCGTCAGGGATCTCCACTTATAGTTACCATCCGCGCGAGGACCGGACCGTCGCGAACGCGTTAAGCGTCTGGGGCTCGCAGGTGGGCTACGACACGATTACGGTCGTAGTGAAGGAGTTCTGGCCCGACATCCGGCGGAAGATGCAGAAGAAGCATCCATCACGATAGAGGATTTGTGCTGCAGTTTCGCGGCATGCTTCTATTGCTGGGCGACGGGCTTGAACCCCATGATGTTGTAACCGCAATCCACATAAAGCACTTCGCCGGTGATACCGGAGCTGGCGTCGGAGACCAGGAAGACGCCGGTGGAACCGACCTCTCCCACTTCCACATTGCGTTGCAGCGGCGCGGTTTCGCGATGGGCTTTCAGCATGTCGCTGAGGCCGGAGATCCCGCGGGCAGCGAGTGTCTTGATCGGCCCGGCCGAGATGGCATTCACACGAATCTTCTTCTTTCCCAAGTCAAAAGCCAGGTAACGGACCGAGCACTCTAATGCGGCCTTGGCAACTGCCATGACGTTGTAGTGGGGAACAACTTTCTCGGCGCCGTAGTAGGTCATGGTGACGATGCTGCCGCCATCTTCCATGAGCGGAGCGGCGGCGCGGGCGACGGCTATCAGCGAATAGACGCTGACGTCGTGAGCGATGCGGAAACCCTCGCGGCTGGTGTTCAGAAACTCGCCTTCCAGTTCCGTGGCGGGAGCAAAGGCCACACTGTGCACGACCGCGTGCAGCTTGCCATAGCGTTCCTTGAGTTTGGCGAAGGTTTGGGCGATGTCTTCGTCTTTGGAGACGTCGCACATAAAGCCCTCGGCGCCGGGCAGGGACTCGATGAGATCTTTGGCTTCCTCGGCGAGGCGCTCGTTCTGGTAGGTGATGGCCAACTTCATGCCGGCAGCATGGAGGCCTTGCGCGATGGACCAGGCGATCGAACGCTTGTTGGCGACGCCGAAGACGACCGCGTTCCGGCCTTCGAGCTGAAAGGACATAGTTGGCTCCTGAGTCGGTTTCCGAATTGGACAGGATAACAGGGATGGCTGCGAGCTTCGAGCCCGGAGCTGCGAGCCTTGAGCTTTGAGCTACGAGCGGGTGCGGTTGGGCACATTCTGGCTCTGGGGAGAAGGACCTTGGTTCAATCCGCAGCGTCTGGTACTGCGGCGGTGTCGATATTGACCGGCCAGGCGGCGCTGATGAAGGCGATGACGTACATGGCGCCGATGAGGCTGTAACCCCCGGCCAGACTGACTTTTTCTGCCATCCAGCCAACGGTGAGGCTAAGAGTGATCTGCACAAACGTGCCGACGAAGTAGAAAGCGTTCTGCACCCGTCCCATGAAGTGCTTGGGGACCTGTTCCATCAGGCTGGTATTCATGGCGACGCCGCTCACGCCGCGGGCTGAGCCCATGATGCCGTAGAAGATTACGGCCACGGCCAGGATTCCGGCGTGGGGAGAAAGCATCATGCCGGCGGCGAGCGCAGCCATGGAGACAGCGATCGAAAGCCGCCAGCCGAGGCGAGTGATGACCTTGGGGGCGTACAGGGCGCTGAGGAAGGCACCGATTCCCCAGCCACCGTTGAGCCAGCCATAGCCAACGGCGCCTTTGTGAAACACGCGATCGCTGAGCGAGGGTGTCACAACGACCCCGGTGAGCATGGCACCCAGAAACAGCGCCCAGCTGAGACCGAGCAGAACTACGCCGCGGTTCTCGCGAAGGAATTGGATGCCTTCCCACAGTTCGTGCCAGAAACGCCGCTCGGCGCTTTCGGCGGCGGCGAGGTCGGCGCGCAACTCGGCCGGACGGGGCACGACGTGCCTGCCCTTTCGGACCGCGAAATAGCATAGGAACGAGACCACGTAGGTTGTGAAGTCGATCAGCAGGACACCGCCCAGTCCGATACGGTTGTAAACGAAGCCCACGACCGCGCCGGCCATCAGCCAGCCACCTTGAATGCCCGCGAGGAGAAAGGTGTTGGCCTGGATGAACTCTCCTTCTGGGGTCAGTTCCTGGATGAGAGCAGTGATGGTGGGCCAGAACATCCAGAAGCCGGCCGCGACCAGGGTATTCATCAGATAGAGCTGCCAGAGGCGCACGGCGCCTCGGAACGCCAGGATAGCGACCGTGACGATGATGATGGCGCGGGCGGCGTCGAGCATCATGACCAGGCGACGGCGGTCCTCGCGGTCGATGATGACCCCGGCGAAGGGCAGCATCAGCATGGCGGGCAGAGTCTGCAGGACAGCGAGCGTGCCCAGCGCTTTTTCAGAGTGCGTGGCCTGCAGGATATGCCAGGCGACGGCGGCCGAATTCATCCCGCTACCGAGCATCGAAACTACGTTGGCCAGGAGCACAAAACGGAGTGCCCTCTTCTGCAGGATGGCGCGCATGTTCTTCACTTTAAATGAAAAGCGGGAGGCCGCCAATTTGGGCGGAGGTTCTTCACCACGGAGTCCGCGAGGCACGGAGAATGCCCGACATTCCGCGTCACGGCCTTTCGTGCTGCTCCCACTTGTTTGTGAATGGATTCGGCGCTAGCATGGCGCGCGGTTGAGTCAAGTCGGAGTTCTCTGTTCGGAGGCAGGCGATGAAGCGCACTCTTGGGCTCTGCGTGCTGGTCGTTTTGGTTCTTGCTGGGATGGTTGTGGGGCAGATCGACAAAATTGTGATTGCGGCGGGAACGCCCGAAGACCAGGCCTTGGAAGCCATCACCAAAGAGACAGACGGACAGAAGAAGATCGCGATGTACCAGGATTTTCTGCAAAAGTTCTCCTCAAACCCCGCCGCGGTGGCCTATGCGAACTGGCAGCTCTCGCAGGAGTACCAGACGGCGGGCGATCTGCAGAAGGCGTTCGAGTACGGGGACAAGGCGGTTACCGCATCTCCCCATAACTTCGACATTCTGGTCTCGCAGGCGACGATCGCGCAGAAGGTGAAAGACGACGCGAAGATGTTCGACTACTCGGAGAAGGCCGGGCAGGCCTACGAAGGAATCGGGAAGGGGCCAAAGCCGGAGGGCATGAGCGATCAGGACTTTCAGGTGCAAGTGGCTGGGGACAAAGACGCAGTGAAAAGCTCCTACGACTTCCTGGAAGGTGTGGGCTTCACGGCCATCACCGACGAGAAAGATCCGAAGAAGCGCATGTCCTACATCGAGCGCTTCACAGCGGCCTACCCGAATTCGAAATATCAAGAGCAAGTGTCACAGTACGCGATCTACACTCTCGGACCAGGACAACTGAACGACACGTCGCGGCTGATTGCGTATGGAGAAAAGACCCTTGCGGCCAATCCGAACAGCGTTCCGACCTTGCTGCAGCTGGCGAACTCCTACGCGGATGAATCCAAGCCGGTGAGCATCGCGAAAGCGGTGACGTACTCGCAGAAAGTCATCGCGATTACGAAACCCGACGCACCTGAAGCCGATAACGCGAGCAAGCTGTCCGCCGGAGTAGCGCACTCTACGCTGGGCTATGCCTACATGAAGCAGGAAAAGACTGCGGCGGCAATACCCGAATTCAAAACCGCCGCGGCCTTGCTCAAAGGGCGGGATGATGTTTCGTACGCTACCGCGCTCTATCGCCTCGGCTACGCGTACGCGAAGCTGAAGCGGAATACCGAGGCGCGCGAGGCGCTGATGGAAGCCGTCAAGATTCCCGGTCCGCTGCAGGCGCCGTCGCAGGATTTGCTGCTGAAGGTGAATGCGGCGCGAGCGCAGGGGAAGTGAACGCGACTCGGGCACGGCCTCAGTGTGGGCTATGAGGTTTCTTCGGCGTGGACATCATGATTGGATGCAGGGCGCAGGCACTTTTTGGCGCGGGGTCTATAAGCAAAACCTCAGTACAACTCAAACCGTTGGCCTGTCATCTTGACTCTGTTTTATGTCGTTCTTTTGTTTGCCCTTGTTGCCCAGCATTGGCCCTGTGGACCAGCATCGTTTTGGCAAAAGGTCCTTCGTGGCTACGGCCCCTACCTCCTATTCTCTGTGATGTTTTTTCTGCTCCTTCACTGGAGAATTCGTCGCGCGAAGTAACGCTCACTGTTTGGAGAGCCCGTCTGAAAGCAAGTGCGCTTTTAGCGCCAGCTTGTAGGCGAGTTGCGGGTCGCCATCTTTGTCGGCGGCCTTGGACTGCTGCATGAATTTGCGGATCTGGGCGACCGTCTCCAGCTCATCGGAATTGAGCTGATGCCCCGAGAGCTGCTGCAAAGCGGCATCGGTGGAAGAGAGTAGTTGGGTGGTCGTCTGCCGCTCGCGAGAGGCCTGCTCCTGGCTGATTCCGGGCGCAAGTTGCGTGGTCGGATCCGCGGTGCTGCCCTCTCGGACTACTTTCTTTGGCGGTGGTTGGCCGGCGACCGTCCCAGCGCGTTTCTTTTTAACAGATGCGTGAGGTTTTGCCGCGGCCGCTTTTTGCGTCGGCGTCTGGGAGGTGGCTTGGGCCGGTTTGGTCTCTTTTGCCGGCTCGGACTGCGTGGGCTGCGCAGCGTCCGGCTGACCTGGTCGTTGCGAAGTTGCTGGCTTCGACGAATCCGCCGGTATTGCTTCCTGTTGAGAGGCTGGCTGAGACGGAGTCGACTGGGCGATCGAGGGGCGCGCGTCAAATAGTGCAGGCCCGCCGCCCAGGGGACTGGGAACAGGTCCTGGAAGCAGCGCGCACAGTCCGAGTATGCCGGCCAGGTACATACCTATCCTGTGATGTGCTCTGAGAGACTTGCAGAACGTGCAGACAACCCATTCTATCCCTGTAGTCGGGTTTTTCCAACCCTTGATATTTCCGGAAGAGCCGCTTCCAACGTGGCATTTCAGCGGGTCCCGATTCTAACGGAGGGAGGGAAGCTACTGGCTCCGGGCGGCGACTTCGCGCATGGTGTCCAGGCTGGATTCGGCGAGGGGTATGCGCAGGCGGAAGGTCGTACCTTGGCCGTCGAGCGATTCGAAATCCACCGATCCGTAGTGCCATTGGAGAATCTGGTAGGTCTGGGCAAGACCGATGCCGCTTCCACCAGGTTTGGTGGTGAAGTAGAGCTCGAAAATTTTCTCCTGCACTTCTTTAGGAATCCCGCCGCCAGTATCGCGGATTTCTGTAAGAACCATACCTTCGTCGCGGCGGGCGATGATCGTTAGTCTGCCGCCGTGGGTCATCGCCTGCACGCCATTAATCACGATGTTGAGGATGGCCTGCTTCATGAAATCGGCATCCACTTTCACGGTGAGGGGCTGCTGGGGAAAGCCGCGGACAATGGTGACGCCGTGCTGTTCGGCGTCAGGCGCGGCCAGCATGGCGACATCCTCGAGCAGGCGCCGCCAGTCCATTTCTTCGAGCTTGAGATCCCGCGGGCGCGTGAAGTCGACCAGGATCTGCACTACGCGGTCGAGGCGGTGAATCTCGCTGCCGATGATATCCATGTGCCGCCGGGTACCGGGGTCAGCCTGCTGGAGCTTGTTTTGAAGCAGGTGGAGGTGCAGGACAATGGCGTTGATGGGGTTTTTGACTTCGTGGGCGACACCGCGGGTCAGACGACTGCTGGCGGATAGGCGGCGTGACATTTCAATTTCGTCTTCCAGGCGGCGCACGGATTCCGTGTCGCGCATGATGACGAGGGCGCCGATCTGGGTGGATTTTTCCTGGATGAAGTCGATGGAGACCTGGACTCTACGTCCGTTGGCGGACTCGACTTCCCGCTGCAGGACGGGCCGGCGACGCTCGAAAGCGTCGAGTAGCACTGCCCCAAGAGGAGACTGGGACGAGAATACTTCTCGAGCCGTGCGACCCAGCATTTCTCCTCGCGGACGTCCCAGGAAACGCTCGACCGAAGCACTGACCAGCACGACCCGAGAGTCACGAGTGAACAGCATCAGGCCGTCCTGGAGGTTGGCCATCAACTGGTCGACGTTGTCTTTGAGGGCGGAGAAGATCTCCTTGGCGTCGCGCATCTGGCGGCCGAGGTTGGCGATTTTTAGAGTGACCAGGCCGTACTCGTCATGATTGGTATCGTCCTCTGGGAGCATTTCAGCATCCCCGCCGGCCACGCTGTCGAGGTTGCGGTTGATTTCTTTGAGCGGACCCAGAGCGAGGCGGGAGACTATGGCGGAGAGAAACAGAGAAAGGAATACCGAGCCGATCGAGAACGCAACCGCGCGGGTCAGCTTGGGTGTGAGTTCGCTTTTCAGAAGAGCGGTGGAAATCCCGACGCGCACAAAGCCAAACGGCGTTCTGTTCAGGGCAAGAGGCTCGCTGACGTCATAGACCGAGGCAGGGCTATAAATCATGCGCAACTGGTCGGGAAAGCGCGCGGTCCGGAGAGTCTCGAAGTCCGACCGCTTGCGCAAGACTTTACCGGCAAGATCCGCGTTGCTGTGCAGGATGGCACGGCCGTCGAGGTCAACGATGGCGAGATCGGTGACGATATCAACGTACCCGACGGGAGAATCCACCATGTCATTAAGGTTCGTGTCGGTCCGCAAATAGCCTTCGATAGCGGCGCGCACGGCTTTCGGGTTGTCGGTGTCGAGCCGTGTGCTGGTCAGATCAGGGACGGCGTTGCGGGCGGAGTAGGCGATCTGATCAGCCAGGAGCTTAGCGGTGTCGGACGCATTGTTCACGCGCAGACGCAGAACCTGGGAAACATAGAGGTAGGAAAACGCCGACACCATCGTCGTGACCATAAATGTGATGGCGAGAACGATTTTCGTTTTGCGGCGCATTCGTAAGATGGATGGGCGTCTTCTGCCCGGCGGTTGCACGATCGGCTGGGGGGAAGCCGATACCCGAAGTTTACTCTTCCTTTCCAGGAACCGCATCCGCAGTGGCGGCGCCGTACTCCTTGAGCTTGTTGTGCAAAGTCTTGAGGCTGATCCCGAGGATTTCCGCGGCTCGGGTTTTGTTGTTGCTGGTGGCCTCAAGCGTCTTCAGGATGAGCATTTTTTCGGCTTCGCCGACGGTTGTGCCAACTCCGAGGCGAACGGCGTCTGGATCATTCGCAGCCTGCCGGACAGTAGCCTGGCCGAAGCCTGGAGGCAAGTGCTTGGTTTCGACCACAGCTCCCTCACATACAATCACCGCGCGTTCCAGGGTGTTGCGAAGTTCGCGAACATTGCCCGGCCAGGAGTAGTTGTTGAACTGGTTGAGGACAGCTTCGCTGACGGTGGCAACCTTGCGACCGTGCTTGGTATTCATCTCAGCCAGCAGGGTGCGCACCAATTCCGGAACATCTTCCTTGTGCTCACGCAGCGAAGGCATGTGGATGTTAAACACGTTCAACCGGTAATAGAGGTCGTTGCGCAGTTCGCCGCGCGCGACCGCGTCGTCGGGCACCTTGTTGGTGGCGGCAAGAACGCGAACGTCCACCGAGGTCTCCACCTTGCTGCCTAAGCGTCTGAGCTTGCGGTCTTCGAGGACGCGAAGCAGCTTGGCCTGGGTACCCACGGGCATCTCCCCAATCTCATCGAGAAGGAGAGTGCCACCTTCTGCGAGTTCGAAGCATCCAGTGCGCCGCTCAAGCGCGCCGGTGAAAGCGCCTTTCTCGTGGCCGAAGATTTCGCTTTCGATCAGAGTTTCGGGGATGGCTGCGCAATTGATGGGAACGAAGGGCTTGGGGCGGCGCGGGCTGAGTTCGTGGATGGTGCGCGCCACCATCTCTTTTCCGGTGCCGCTGGCCCCCGTGATCAGAACGGAAGCGGTGCTGGGCGCGACCATCTCGATAAGACGAAAGATCTCCTGCATCTTTTTGGAGGATCCGACCAGCTGGCCGAGGGAGCCGGTGTCGCGGAGCTTGCGGCGATGCACCTCGAGTTCCACCTTGGTTCCCAGGAGTTCTCCGGCCTTTTGCAGGATGGTGTGCAGACGATCGGTGTCGATGGGCTTCGTGATGTAGTCGTAAGCACCCACGCGCATGGCATGGACGGCGCTGTCAATGGTGCCCTGGGCGGTCATTACGATCACAGCGACGGTCTGGCTGGTCTGCCTTTCCACCAGGCGCTCGAGCAGTTCCATGCCGCCCATCCGGGGCATTTTGAGATCAGTGACAATGATGGCGGGCGACCACTGGGTGATTTTGTCCCACCCCTCCATGCCATCAGAGGCAGTCTCGACCCGATATCCCCATGCGGAGAGTACTTCAGCAAGACCGCTGCGCTCATTTTCTTCGTCTTCGACAATCAGAACTTTTTCTTGGCTCATAAGTGCATAAATTCCATTATTCGGATTCCTGGCGCAATCCCAGACAGGGATGAGAGCAGGTGAATCAGTCGTTCGGTTGGGGAGTCTTGTAGGTCATGCCTCCGCTTCTGCCGAACTCTTCCAAAACCTGAATATCAAACTGAGACAAACCCCGCAGAAAGCCCACAGGCTTCCCGAGATATTGCCATTGTAATCGCTGGTTCGGAATCGGGTAATATTCGGCACTCCAAGCTTCGCTTTGGGGTTTGGTTGCTGTAAAATTCGCGGTCACACAAAACCCCGTCTTGACGTTTATCTCATACCGTTTCTCATGATTCGCGGTTGGTCAGATCCTAGTAAGTGAACGGTTTAGTTCCGGAGGATTCACATGTCGGTTTGTCGATATCCACGCGGCAAGACAACTTTCTGGCTGTGCTTTTTCTTGACGGTATGTTCCGTACTGAGCACGAATGTGGCGCTGGCGCAAGATCAACAAAATCCGCCCAAGGTGGATCTGTTCGCGGGTTACCAATGGTTGAACCCGGGGGGGAATGTTCCGGGCGGGCCGAACGGGAGCGGGGGAGTACTGCCGCTTAAGTTGCCCAGCATGCCGGATGGATTCGGACTGGCCCTAGGTTACAACTTCCACCCCAACTTCGCGCTGGAAGGAGACTTCGGGGGGAACTACAAGAGTGGAAACGATTTCAGCACCTACTCGCTCGGTCCACGGGCGACGTATCGCGGAGAGGGCATTAATCTTTTCGTGCATACCCTGCTAAGCGCCAATCACCTGAACACCTCCAGTTTTGGCGCGCGCACAGGTGTGGGTGCGATTCTGGGCGGGGGCATCGATCTCAACATCATGAAGCACCTGAGCATCCGCGTGATTGAAGCGGATTATCAATGGGCGCGCCACAACTTCGCCGCGCAAGTATCTCCGAGCCAGCCCGACCTGCGGCGTCCCAGCTTTGACGGCGTGCGGTTGCGTACGGGTGTCGTGCTGAACTTCGGCGGAGCACCCCCGGTCGCGCCGACGGCGAGCTGTTCGGTGGATCACGCAGAAGTGATGCAAGGTGAGCCGGTGACCGCGACGGCGACGGCTAGCAATTTCAATCCCAAGCACACGTTGAGCTACGCCTGGAGCGGGAATGGCGGGCCGGTTACGGGTAAGGACAGCACGGCCACGATCGACACAAAGGGCGTGGCTGGCGGCAACTATACCGTGACTTCGCATATCACCGATCCCAAGGTGAAGAACGGTGAAGCCAGTTGTACCGCGAATTATGCGGTGAAGGAGCCGCCGAAGAATCCGCCGACGATGAGTTGTTCGGCGAGTCCCACGAGTGGGCAGGCGGGTACACCGGTGACGGTCACCTGCTCGTGCAGCAGTCCCGACGGTGTGCCGGTGACGGTTTCGGGCTGGAGTTCCAGCGGCGGCAGCGTTTCCGGCAATGGCAACGTTGCGACGCTGACCACGACGGGGGCGTCTCCGGGCGCGATCACGGTTAACGCGACTTGTACCGATTCGCGTGGCCTGGCAACGAATGCTTCCTCGCAGGCGATGGTCGAAGCTCCTCCACCGCCAGTGGTGGACAAGCAACTGGAAGCGCGGCTGGCACTGCACAGCGTCTACTTCCCGACTGCGCAGCCGACAGTGAAGGATCCAAATGCCGGGCTGGTCACGAGTCAGCAGCAAACGCTGCTGGCGCTAGCTACGGATTTCAGGAAGTATCTTGAGGCCAAGCCGGATGCTCACCTGACGCTCGAAGGACACGCCGATGTACGCGGTTCCGCGCCGTATAACCAGGCACTCTCGGAGCGTCGCGTGGCGCGGGTGAAGAGCTACCTGGTACAGAACGGGGTACCCGAGGCGAATATCGAAACCAAGGCCTTGGGCGACCAGCACAACCTAACTGCGGCCGAGGTCAAAGCATCGTTGGACGAGAACACCGACCTGACCACAGAGGAGCGGGCCCGTGTCCTACGCAACATGAAGACGATCATCTGGGCGAGCAATCGCCGGGTGGACGTCACGTTGAACGCAGCGGGCCAAACCCAAACCTCCGTGCGGCACTATCCGTTCAACGCCACCGATTCGTTGACGCTGATCGGCGGCAGGGAAGCGGCTAAGGCCGCGCCTGCGAAAAGGAAGGTCACGAAGAAACCAGCCAAGAAGAAGTAGTCCTCGGCTCTTCCGCACGACTCACGCCCGAAGGGGGAACACCCCTTCGGGCTTTGTTTTGGAAGGTGAAACGCCGCTCGGTAAGTCGGACAATCCTGCTCTGCTGACGTGCAGGAAATACACGAAAATACTCGGAAGAATTCTCTAAGGGCTTTCGCTACAACAACGAAGGGTTGGCACCTCTCTTGCGACTTGTCCCTTCGGAGGCTGAGTCTGAAGATTAAGCGCATGAGGGGATGCAGGGTGGGGTGTCCGGCGATTGTTCTTGGACTGATTCTGACGGCGGGGTGTAGCCGCCAGTCGGCAGTCCCAGTCGCAGCTTCCTCGGGACCGCCTGGTGATGAAGAACATCTCCCGTTTGCCCAAGCGGGGCAGGCAACGGGTATTTCTCCGACGAGCGCGGTGATTCCGCCGGGAGCCCATGTCCCGGCTGGAACCCCGGTCACGGTGCATCTAGGGTCGACCCTTTCCAGCGCCACAGCCCATCCCGGCGATTCTTTTGATGCAGTGCTCGACGAGCCCATCGTAGTGAATGGGGGGGTTCTCGCCGAACGAGGAGCGCCGGTGACCGGGCGCATCATGGAGGCCAAGGCGGCTGGTATCTCGGACTCGCCCGGATACTTACGTTTGACGCTGGGTTCGATCACCATCCGAGGCCAAGCTTTGCCAGCGCAGAGTTCCAGCACGTTTGCGAAGGGCGGGGGACCGCCGCGAAAAGGGAACCTAGCTTTTGCAGAGAACGAGTCCGGCCGGAGCGCACTCGTAGGGGCGGCCGAACCGGCGAGCGGTGTGTACCCGATTGGCGATACGGTCTCCGTCGGTGGAAAGAGCCGAGGGCCGGTGAGACTAATTCAGGATGTGACGGTCGGACCCGAGCGGCGGCTTACCTTCCGGCTCACCGAACCGATCCCCCTCCACGAATAAGCGTTCGGCTGTCAGTTTCCCTAGCTGAGCCGGGCGCTAGGGCATCCGCTCCATGTTTGCACGTCACACACCCGTGTGACGACCGCACTTATGCATTCCCATATTGGACTCCTATAGTTGTCCCAAATAGGGAGTAAGGCGCACTCAGGCGGCGCCAAGAGATTCCCGATTTGGTCTGCCGCCGGCCGTCGTCGCCGTTGCTCCCTAGCGAAGACGAAGACGACCACGATGGGACGAGTATTGCGAGCTCTGGCTGGCCCCTCCGAATCCTGCGATGCAGAACTGCTGAAAGCGGCGCTTGACGCGAGCCCGGAGGGTGCGGCGCTCGCCGAGCGAGGTCGAATTCTGTATGCGAACGCCGCCTTCGCGGAGCTGTTCGGTTATTCGGATTGCTCAGAAGTTCAGGACAAGCCGCTGGCGGATTTTCGGGTCGACGGCCAGGGTTGCGTTCGAACGTGTGTGACCGACACGGCAAGGATCAGCAACGGAAATCCCCTGTGTGAGTACCTCGGCCGTCGCAAGGATGGAACACCCATTCGGGTCGAGTCCACGTGCTCGGCGTTTCGGGCGCAAGACCGCAGACTTCTGGTGGTCACGATTCGTGACGTGAGCCAGCGCGAGCGTCGCCGAGTGGTTCGCGACAGCGACCGGCGATTCCGCGCCATCTTTCAAGCGGCCGCCATGGGGATTGTGCAGTGCGATCTGGTAGGGCGGGTTCTCGAAACCAACCCGGCGGTGGAGCGCATGTTGGGCTACACCCACGAGGAACTGCGCGGTATGCACTTCCGCGATTTCACGCATCCCGAGGACGTAGGTCAGGATCTGCGGCTCTTCCAGGAGTTGGTTGACGGCAAACGGGAGTCCTATGAACTGGACGTTCGCTATCTCGGCAAGGGAGAGTGCACTGGATGGGTTCGGCTCACGGTTTCAGTAGTACGCGGGCCAGACGGCGAGCCCCAATTCGCGATCGGAATGACCGAGGACATCACTGAGCGCAAACGGGCCGAGCAGCGGCTGCGCGAAGCCCAGAAGATGGAAGTGGTTGGCCGGTTGGTGGGTGGCGTGGCGCACGATTTCAACAATCTGCTGACGGGCATCATGCTGTACTCCGACCTTCTGGTGGCGGGGCTGGGGAAGGACGGCCGGCTGCGCCGCCACGCCGAAGAGATCCGCCTGGCGGGGGAGCAAGGGGCCGCCCTTATCCAGCAGTTGCTGGCGATTTCCCGGCAGCAGGTGATCGAACCGCGGATTCTTTGCCTTAATCAGACGGTCACGGGCGCGCGGAACCTTCTCGGGCGGTTGATCGGGGAGAACATCGAGCTGTGCTTGCAGCTCGAGGAACATCTCGGCAACGTAAAGATGGATCCGACGCAAGTGCAGCAGATCCTGTTCAATCTTGTGCTCAATGCGCGCGACGCGATCTCTGACAGCGGTCGTATCACGGTAGAGACGGCCAACTGCGACCTCCAGCCGCCGGATACGGCGGTGCCGCGAAGTGCGATGCCCGGCGTTCTGCTCGCGGTATCCGACACGGGTTGCGGAATGACCGCGGAAACCCGCTCGCACCTGTTCGAGCCGTTCTTCACGACCAAGACTCCGGGGCGGGGGAATGGTCTTGGTCTGGCCAACGTCTACAACATCGTGAAGAACAGCGGAGGCAGCATCGCGGTCGAGAGTGAACCCGGGCAAGGAGCCCGCTTCAGCGTGATCTTGCCGCGCATTCCGGAAGCGCCCATCGCCGGCAAGGTGGAGCTCCGGCATTCGCCAGCGCGTGCCGGAGAAACTGTGTTGCTGGTGGAAGACAACGTCACGGTGCGCGCAGCGGCGAAGAGAGTTCTGAGCGAATGCGGGTACCAGGTGTTGGAGGCCGGAAACGGCGCGGAAGCAATTGTTTCGGCAAGGCGGCATCCGGAAACCATCCATCTGCTGCTTGCAGACGTTGTAATGCCCGGGATGAGCGGGCGCGAACTCGGCCGACAACTGCACAGAGAGCGGCCGGCCCTGAAGGTGCTTTACATGTCGGGGTATGAACCTCAGCAGAGCGACGAAGAAGAGGATCCAGTGGTGTTCGTCCGCAAGCCGTTTACAGGTGCGGCCCTGCTGGACAAAGTGCGTGAAATTCTGGAAACAAACTCTCCCCCGGGCCTGGCGAAATCTGGAAAGAGAAAGCGAGAACAGTCATGACCATAGCGGAAGCCACCGCGCCCAGCACACCTCAGATTGAGGGTGCCAACTTCCTGAATCTACTGATCGTCGACGACGAGCGGGCAATCCGTGAGGCGTGCCGTGAAGTCGCCCAGTCGCTAGGATTTAATACCTTCACCGCAGATTCGGCCGAGCATGCATATCGCGTGCTGGAGACGCAGGAGATCGACGCAGTCTTGCTCGACCTGCGGTTGCCAGGAGCAGGCGGGCTGGAGGCTTTGAACCAGATCAAGAGCCGACGGCCGGATGCGGCGGTGGTGGTCGTGACCGGATACGGGACAGTGCAGTCCGCGGTACAGGCGATGAAGAATGGAGCGTACGACTACGTTACCAAGCCGTTCAGCTTGGATGAACTCAGACTGCTGCTCGATCGCCTGGTGACCCACCTGAACCTCAAGACCGAGAATCGCATGCTGCGCGAGAAGATCAAGTCGAAACATGGCTTCGGCAGCATCGTGGGGCGCGCTCCCGAGATGGAGAAACTCTATCGCATCATCGCCAAGGCGGCGCACAGCACGCACCCGGTGCTGATCCTGGGCGAGAGCGGGACCGGCAAAGAGCTGGTGGCGCGCTCCATCCATTTTTCAGGGCCATTCCGTGACAAGCCGTTCATTCCCGTAGATTGCGGATCACTGGTTCCCACCCTGATCGAGAGTGAACTGTTTGGGTACGTAAAGGGTGCGTTCACCGGGGCCGCACACGCGAAGGATGGCTTGCTGGCGATTGCAGAGGGCGGCACCGTGTTTCTGGACGAGGTAGGCGAACTGCCCGTTGATCTGCAGGCAAAATTGCTTCGGGCGATTCAAGAGAAAGAAATCCGGCCGGTAGGGAGCACGAAGCAGGTTCCAATGAACGTTCGCATTCTGGCGGCGACCAATCGCGATCTGGAGCAGGCTGTCGCGCAAGGGACGTTCCGCCGCGATCTGTATTTCCGGCTGAACGTGCTGAGCCTGAGAATCCCTTCGCTGCGCGAGCGGCGGCAGGACATCCCGATTCTGGCGGCGCATTTCCTGGAGCGGCTGGCGCGCGCATCCGGACAAGAACGGATTCTGAGTGATGATGCTTTGAAGGCGATGCTGGCATATGACTGGCCGGGCAACGTCGGCGAACTTGAGAACTGCCTGGAGCGGGCGTGTGCCTTTACGACCGGGCCCACGCTGCATGTGGGAGATCTGCCCCCGGCAGTGAGTAATCTGCAGGCGAGTGCGTCTGCCGCCAACGGCGAGAGTGCCAACAAGATCGTGCCCATGTCGGAACTCGAAAAGCAGACCATCCTCAATACGATTGCCCAACTCAACGGGGACAGACTGCTGGCGGCACGTTTGCTGGGCATCGGAAAGACTACGTTGTATCGGAAACTGAAGGAATACAGTTCCCAAGATTGAATCGGGTTCTGCGCCAGCTTCCCAAGATGGAACTCAAACGGGAGGTCGGTGCAGCAACTCGTGTGTTTTCAGTGACAAAGTTGTGGCGCGAGACTTGCATAAAGGAAGGCATGATCCTCTTGATAACACCGTCTTCCCGCAGCCGCGAATGTGCACAAGCCGTGGAAGCGGCGACCGGGCATCCTACCCACGTAGCCTCAACTCTTCAGGAGGCGGGGACCAAGCTGAGATCGCAGGAATACTCCGCCGTCATCATCGATCAGTTCCTGCTCGAAGCCGAGCCGGATGGAAGTGATCAGATGTCGCAGCATCTGGGAACGGCAATCCCCGTGTAGGTTAACTTCGCGATCAGCGGCGTCGAGCGGGTGGTGCGCGAGATCCGCACGGCGCTGCGCCGCCGGCAGCAGGAGGAGCAGGTAGCACGGCAGTCCGCCGAACGAGAGATGTGGAGCGAATTGAAGGAGAGTGTTACCGCGCTGCTGCTTTCGTGCGATCTGGCGCTCTCCGTGCCCGGAGTGCCCCAGCCCGCGGCCGAGAAAATCAAGGTGATGCATGACCTGGCGTGTGAGATTCGAACGCGTTTGAGCGTGGCAGGTTAGAGTTGCGTTTCGTGAGCGTGGGATGGTGCGAGGCCGGTCAGGATCCGTGTGTGCTGGTCGGGGCATCGCGGTTTTGGCGAACTCTCGCGCGTGCTCCCAGCGCTTGCAGTAAGGCGTGACACCAGCCCGCGGGTCCCGGCTGTTTCGCCCGCGCGATTGTGGGCATCTTCGTTGTGACCTCTCTGTCGTAGGTCCCGTCGGGTTTGGGCATCAGTATCGCCAGATCGACGAGTTGGAGCATCAACAGGTCGTTGCCACTGTCGCCAAGGGCGATGGTGCGAATGCGAGCGCCCCAAGCGACGCGGTAAAAGCCAATCAGCGCGCTTAGCGCAAGGCCCTTATCGTGGCCACCGGCAAAATGCCAGAAGCGGCCGCCTTTCTGGACGGAGTAGCCGCGCTTGTGCGCGAGGCGACGAAAATTCCTGATTTTCGCGGGGCTTGCATTCCGAAAGATGAAGGGTTCGGCGGCTTTCCGTTGTTGGGCCATGCGAGCCTCTTGCAAGGTGAGTCCAGTGGCTCGGGCAACGGCTTCTGCGGACATTTGATGAAACCCGTAGACGTCCACCGCGGCCCGCTGGGCAATCTCACGTAGCTCACGAATCAGTTCCTCATAAGGTCGGCCAAGGATCAAGGTGTAGTTTGTCGACCGCGCCGCGGCGGGAGCGAATGATCGAAAATAGCCAGCCGGGATCACGATCGCCCCGCCATTTTCGACGATAAAGGGGTGGGTGTTACCCATCTTTCGACGCAAGGCGGTGACTTCGGCGCGGGTCTTACTAGTGCAGAAAATGAGCGGGGTGGCGCGGCGGCGCAACTCCTCAAGCGCCGGACGCGCACCCTCCCACGAGTAGGAGTGATGATCGAGAAGGGTGCCGTCGAGGTCCGTAAAAACGAGCGTGCGGGTTCGTTCAGAGATGGCGGAAGACCTCTTCTTCGGCGACTGATGACCGCACCTTGGCCTCGATCCACTGCCGGGCCATGTCGCGCGCGCCCAGGCCAAAGGCAATCGCGAGGGCAAAGATGATGCCAGCGAACACAATCGCGAATGCCACCAGCAGGGGCACGCTTCCGATGTGAAGCTGTTCCAGGGCAATGACCACTGCGAGGGTCATGACCAGGACCCGTACCCCACCGGCGATCAGACGAGCCGCCGGCCATTGCGCGTTGACGGCTGCAAGCAGGGCGCTGCGCGCGACCATCCGGCTGACCACGACGCCCAGAAGAAGAACCAATCCTGCAGCGATGAGGTTGGGAATGTAATCCACGAACCTCCGGACGAGGTTGACACTGGCGGGGGTGTCGGCTGCATTGAGAGCGAACAGAACCGTGAGCAGCCATACCAGGGCTTGCACGAAGCGCGCTCCGAGGTCGCTGGGGGAGCGGAAGACTCCGGTGCGCTCGATGATGCCGGCGAATCCCGTACGTTGCACCAACTGGTCGAAGCGAGCCAGGTGCAGCAGACGGTACGTCAGCCACCGGAACAGAAAGGCGAAGAAGCCGCCCACGATGAGCGTAACCAGCACCATGATGAGGATGGGTACAACATGGGCGGACTGGTCCGCGAGACGATGGAAGGGGTCGACAAACATCCGGTCAAACAGGCTGCGCATGGAGGTGCTCCTTTCCAGCGGCGTCCCATTGCTGAGCGAGGTAGGGTTTCTCGGTCTCGAATACGCGGCAAAGCGTTTCGATGCGTTCTTCGACTTGCGGCGCAGTACTTTCTGTCACTTCGAGAACGAACGAGGCCGTACGGCCGAGGTATAACGGCACCAGCGATTGGAGGAGGTGATCGCGATCCAGAAGGCGGTGACGATAGGCCACCGCGGCTTCGTAGATCATGCGGACCCAAAGAGGGTCAGGGATGTGGAATCCCTGGCCGTTGCGATGGACGAAATTCGTCAAGTCCACCAGGGTTTGCGGAGCAAGAAACGAGCTGTAGATCTCCCGCAGGTCATTTACGCCCTGCTGTGCGGCGTGAATCATGCGGTCGGTGTTCACGGTCAGAGGTTCCACGCCCACTTCGAATGGGAATCCGAATAGGGGAACCGGCTCACAGGAGTGAACGTTCTTCCAGACGGTGTCATAGCTTTCCATCAGGCTGAAGAAGGAACCGACGACTTGCCGGAACATGCTGGTCAAATCGGCGCCGGGATCTTTGGCATCATGAATCTTGGCGCCGAGATAGGCTTGGCCGACGCGGAAGCCCTCGGCGATGGCGGTCACGGTCATCCAGATGTCAATGCCGAACCGGGCGACGTCCGTATCCCAGACGTCTTTTTCAAGATAGCGCGCAGCAAGTTTGCCGGAAAAGCCGAACTCTCCCCCGATCGGCTGGCGCACGGATTTCCCGTAGAGAGTGCGCGTCATGGGATAAACAATCCCGTTGGTGATGGTTCCGTCGTACTTGTGCCGGTGATAATAGGGTGCGATGTAATCGTATTCGTATTCCAGGACTGGTTGCGCCAGCAGCTCGATCCAACCAGGAGTGATGCTGCGCAAGTCGGAATCGACCACAACGCAAGCCTTCGCTTTGAGCTTCTTCGCCACTGCGAAGATGGTGCGGAACGCGCTGCCTTTTCCGGGAAGGCCGTGATAGGGCGTGCTGATACGCTGGCTGGCCTGAACCGGGTGCGATACGAGGAGCAAGTCATCCGCGCCGCCCTCCGCCTCCAGGACGACTTCCTTGGTGTTGTCCTTGGAGCCGCCGTCGGAGTTTACGATTACCGCCCGGCGGGTCGGGAAGTACTTGGCCAAGCCCACCGAAACGGCCCGCACTACGTGTCCGATGGTGCGGGCGTTGTTGTAGCTGGGGATGCCGACGACGATATCGGCCTCGCCGATCTGCTCGAGACGGGCCTTTAATTCAGTTGGAAATAGGTCTTCCACGTGGGCTTCACGCAGTCTCCTTGTGGGCTAACGGGTGCGCAGGCTGGGTAGTCATACCGACCAGGTTCGTGGTGGCCACGTTGTCAGTATCCACCGCTTCCCGCAGATCTTCCAGAAATCCCGGCAAAGCCGCGCTGACCCGCATCCAGTTCGGAATCGGAGGAGTGCCCAGCGGGTCGGCGAAGAACTCGTCGGTGGCCATCTTCAGAGCTTGGGAAAAAGTCTCCACCGCAGTTTCTTCTTCATGGCGGTCGAAAATCAGGCCATTGATCATCGCGTCGGCGTGGTAGCGGCTGATGCTGTTTTCCGCCATGCGCTGGTAGCGAACCAGCAGGGTCTGCATCAGGCCGGTGTCGAACTTTACGCCCTCGGCGGCCAGGATTCGAAACAGGGACTTGGAGATGTCCATGGCCATCTTCATCAGGCCCTTGGAAGGATCGCCCTGGGAGAGTTCCTGGTGCTTGTGTTCGTAGTTGTCGGCGATATCGACCTGGCAGATTCGACGGATGGAGCAGTTCCGATAGACCTCGGCGAGAACTCCGACCTCCAGACCCCAGTCCGAAGGAATGCGGTTAACACGCGCAAGGTCGGCTTGCATGGCGAACTCGCCCGCCAGCGGATAGCGAAAGCTGTCCAGATACATGAGGAAGGGCAGATGGCCCACGATCGACTGCAGTGCGCGGATCACGGGCGTCATGAGCAGGCGTGTTACCCGCCCGTGCATCTGGTGGCTAAGGCGGGCGTAGTAGCCCTTGCTGAACTCAAAGCCAATGTCTGGATGCACAACCGGATAGCAGAGGCGCGCCAGCATCTCGCGGCTGTAGTTGACGATGTCGCAATCGTGCAGTGCAATCACCGAGGCCTTTCGGCTGGCGAGCACGTAGCCGTAGGCCATCCAGCACTGGCGGCCCTTGCCGTCCGGTCCAATCCGCAAGCGGTTCTCTTCGAGCGTCTTGTACAGGCGCTGCATGCGCGGGCCATCATGCCAGAGAACGCGAACGTCTCCAGGCAGGATGCTCAGACGCCGTTGCACATCCTCAAATTGTTCTTGCGTTGCCTGCGCCAGGGAAAGAACGAACTGTCGCACATAGGACGCCTGACTGAGTTCGGCCAGCATGGTATCCATGGCGGGCTTCTCAAATTCCGAATAGAGGGCGGGCAGCACCAGCGCAATGGGCTGCTGGCGGGAAAAATACTCCAGTTGTCTTTCGATGATGCCCATGTCGCCCGCGCCCAGCCGGTGCAGGGTGGCGATGACTCCCATTTGGTAGAAATCAGCCATGCTCGTCCTCCTGTGTGAAACTGTTCCTGCTCGGACCGCTACGCGTCGCCAGTGCGATTGAACCGGACTAGAACCAACTCGTGAAAGCCGCAGGGAACCGGAGCTAAAAGCGTTAGGAGCATAGAAGTGGCGAGACAACCAGCTCTTAATGCGGTAGACGGGACTGAGATTCTCCGCTCTAGCGCGATTGCAACTGAGCGGCCACACTCATGTGTTTCCTCTATGCGACGGCGGCAGAGCATGAGAGCGTGCAAGAGCGCGATGCCGACCGCCGAAACGCCGAGAACTACGTCGATTAGTCTCCAAAGTTAAGCTGCTGGACAGCACTGGTCAATACAGAATATTTTCCCGAAGGGTGCAGTTTTTTCCCAATTGAAGGTGTTGAAAGCGAAGTGGTTAGTGACATCGCCCCCGGCAGCCCTGCCCCAGGTTGAGGGCCGGTTGAGCAGCCAACGTGCGGCTCGTGGCGGCCGCCCGCAGAATAAAATTCTTCAAAGGGACGCGGCCCGAATAAAATATCGCCAGTTGGATCAGGCGTTGCATACGCCCGCTATGGTTATTGGTAAACTGTCAGACTCTATGCATGTTCTCGTCACCACCGATACGATCTCCGGCGTTTGGACTTATACCCGCGAACTCGTGAGCGGGCTGGTGAGCCGAGGCTTGCGGGTCACGCTGGTGAGCTTTGGCGAGGTTCCGCTTCCCGAACAGACCGCATGGATGGACAGTCTGCATGGTCTCGACTACCGTCCGACCGCGTTCCGCCTGGAATGGATGCATGAAGGCGAGCAGGACTACGAGGACTCGGCGGCCTACCTGGCGGGACTGGTGCGGGAGATCCAGCCGGATGTTTTGCATCTGAACCAGTTTTGTTATGGCGCACTGCGGGTGGATGTGCCGCGGGTGGTGGTGGCGCACGGTGACCTGGTCACCTGGTGGCTGGCAGTACATGGCCACGAGCCGAAGTCGGCGCGGTGGCTGAACCGGTATCGGGAAGTGGTGGTGCGCGGACTATTGGGTGCCACTGCGGTGGTGGCCCCGTCGTCGTCGATGCTGGATGCCCTCCATCTGTCGTACGTGCAGGTGAGCCGCGAGCAAGTGATTTATAACGGCAGGAATCCGATTTTCTTCAATCCTTACGTCAGCAAAGAAGACTCGGTTCTGGCGGTGGGTCGGCTGCTCGACGCGAGCCGGCAGGTGCACCTGCTGACCCAGCATGAACACCCGCTTTCCGTGTGCATTGTCGGCTCTGAGCAGCCGGTGAACGCGCCGCGGATTCCGATTCGCGCCGACGTAAAAGTGTCGACCGACCAGCTATGTGTGTCGCTGAAGGGACCTCAAACGGAAGCGCAACTGCGGAACTTGTACAGCCGTGCGGCGGTCTACGCGGCGACGGCCCGCTATGAGCCTTTTGGGATGGAGCTGTTGGAGGCAGCCCTTTCACGGTGCGCGATTGTCGCGAACGATATTCCGAGTTTCCGCGAGATCTGGGGTGAGGATGCCGTGTACTTCCGCACGAATGATGCGGAGAGCCTGGCGTCGGCCATCCGCGAGCTCACCGAAGACCGGGAAAAATGCCGCTCGTACGCGAATCGTGCGTACCAGCGGGCACGCGACCGCTACAACCACAAGCGCATGATCGACGAGTATTTGCAGCTGTACCGCAGTTTGCCATCGGTGGGATGGGCGGCGGCGTAATTGTGCTGCGTGTTATCGCAAGTTCATTCCAGCATTTCCTAATCACATCAAATCTTGATGGAGGCATGTGTGGCTCAAATGAAGATCACGGTCCGGCCGAATGGCCCGTACCGAGTGGAAGCTCCGGAAGGGTCTATCGAACTGGTCGATGCGAACGGCAATCCATACGACCTGACCGGCAAGCCTGCATTTTCGCTTTGCCGCTGTGGCGCCAGCGTGAATAAGCCGTTTTGTGACGGGACGCACAGCCGGATCGGATTCCAGGCCGCGGAAGCTGCGATGGAAGCGGAGAAGAAAGGCTAGCCGGAGAGGCGGATGCTGAAAGCTGACGGCGGAAAGCTGAGAGCTTCAGCTAGTGAATGGTCTTCGTCTTCCGGGACATGTAGTCCATGAGCAGGTACTGCCCCAGGGTGTAGGGGGTGGTGAAGTACGCTTTCCCGCGGCACATCTCGGTAACCTTCTGCACGAAATTCACCAGGCCATAGTCGGAGGCAAGCATGAAGGTGTTGATTAGCACGCCAGCGCGCTTGCACTTCGAAACTTCTTCCAGCGTCTGACCGACCACGAGCGGGTCCAGCCCGAAGGCATTTTTGTAGATGCGGCCATCGTCCATGGTGAGCGCGGAAGGCTTGCCGTCGGTGATCATGACGATTTGCTTCATATCTTTGCGCTGGCGCTGCAGGATGCGCTGCGCGAGCCGCAATCCCTCGCGAGTGTTGGTGTAGTAGGGGCCAACCTTCACGCGGGCCAGTTGCGATAGGGGCACTTCCTCGGCGGAATCATGAAACAGGACCAGCGAGAGAGAGTCTCCGGGATACTGGGTGCGGATTAATTGCGATAGCGCCATCGCGACCTTCTTGGCTGGGGTGAAACGATCTTCGCCATAGAGGATCATGGAGTGCGAGCAGTCGAGCATCAGGACGGTTGCGCACGAAGATTGGTACTCGCACTGATGGACGTACAGGTCGGAATACTCGATGTTCAGGGGCAGGGTCAATCCTTCGCGCTGGATGGCACTGGAGAGGGTGGCGGTGGTGTCGAGGTTTAACGTGTCGCCAAATTCGTAAACCTTGGATGCGCCGCTGGTTTCGACGCCGGTCGCCATGTCGCGGGTGTCGTGGCGGCCGAAGCTTGATTTTCCGAGCGACCCCAGTAGATCGCGCAAAGCCTTGTAGCCCAGGAAATCCAGGCTCTTGTCGGTAATCTCAAACTTTGTTTGTTGCTGGCCTTCGCCCACCTGGCCGGCGGCAGAGGATGGCTGCGACGGGTCCGGGGGATCTTCGATCGAGATGAAGTCTTCCTGCTCCAGGCGCTCGATAAGCTTTTCGATCAGCTCATCGAGGGTGCCGTCCATCTGCATTTGTTGCAGACGTTCCCGCATTTCTTCGTCGAAGCGGTCGCCGTCCAGCAAGGCCTGCTCGATTGCCTGGCGAAGCGCGTCCAGCGAGTGCTCGCCATCGGGCATCTCGTAGAACATGTAATTCTGGAATCCGCTCTGCAGGAAATAGTCGGAGAGGGCGCTGAGCAGGTCTTCCATGCTCATCTCACCGGCTGGATCAGGCACGTACTTGGTGTAGCGGATGCGTTTCATAACGGCAGTCGTTGGTCGTTCGTCGCCGGTCGTTGGCTAAAGGCAGTTGTCAGTTCTCAGTTCTCTGAAAGACCGCAGATTCTCGGCGCCAGGTATGGGTCGCTGGGAATCGGGGTGAAAACCCGTACTTGCTAACGAGCAACAGGCAACTTAGTTGTAAGGTCTTCGTCCCCGCGATGGCTCTTCACGTTCAAAGGTGCGCTGCTCCGGCTTCTTCGGCTGCTTCTCTCCAGCGGTGAACACTCGTTCTTCGTTTCTGCCGATGCGCTTGTGGGCGTACAGGCCTTCCAGGACGAATTCGGCGGCGGAGACCTGCGATTCCACGGGCGCCTTCGGCGAAACGTCTAACGCGCTGAGCTTCTCCATAAGGCCTTGGATGGTCTTTATATGGGAAAGCACCTCGCGCGAGGCGGCGCTGTCGGCGACCTGGATTTCGCCGCCGAGGTCGAACCACTGGACGATCTGCCGCATGTCGACGCCGCTGAAATAGTCGTCGAAAGTCTTGGCAATAGCGACGCGGATCAACTCGCGGCTCACGTGATCTGCGCCTTTCATTTCGCCCTCGTACTCCAGTTCCAGCTTGCCGGTGATCGCGGGCAGCGCGGCGTAGACGTCGCTGATGCGGGGTACGACGACCTTCTCGTCGTTGGCGATGCCACGGCGCTCGGCATTGGATATTACATTTTCGGTAGCCGAGATCGGCAGGCGCTGGCTGACGCCGGACCGCTTGTCGATTTTCTTGTCCTCGCGCGCGGCAAAGGCTACGCGCTCGATCACTTCCTGCACGTACTTGGGCAAGTGCAACTGGTAGCCATCGCGACGGGTCCAGGCTTCCTGCGCGGTGATCGCCATGCCTTCTTCGACGGTTGCGGGGTAATGGGTGCGAACCTCGGACCCGATGCGATCCTTCAATGGCGTGATGATTTTCCCACGGGCTGTGTAGTCTTCGGGGTTGGCGCTGAACACCATCGCAACATCGAGGGGGAGGCGGACGGGATAGCCCTTAATCTGAACGTCACCTTCTTGCATGATGTTGAACAAACCTACCTGGATCTTGCCAGCGAGATCGGGCAATTCGTTGATAGCAAAGATCCCACGATTGGCACGCGGCAACAGTCCGTAGTGGACGGTGAGTTCGCTGCTGAGTTCGTGGCCGCCGCGAGCGGCCTTGATGGGGTCGATATCACCGATCAGATCGGCGATGGTGACGTCGGGCGTGGCGAGCTTTTCGACGTAGCGCTCGTCGGGCGTCAAATAGGCGATTTGGGTCTGGTCGCCATGCTTGGCAATTTCGTTGCGACAATGGCGGCAGATGGGCGAGTACGGGCTGTCGTGGATCTCGCATCCGGCGACGTAGGGCAACTGCGGATCGAGGAGTCCGGTCAACGCTCGGAGAATGCGGCTCTTGGCCTGGCCGCGGAGGCCGAGCAGGATGAAGTTGTGACGCGACAAAATAGCGTTCACGATTTGCGGCACGACCGTGTCGTCGTAGCCGACGATGCCCGGGAACACGGGCTCTTTACTCCGAAGTCTCGCCACCAGATTTTCGCGCAACTCATCCTTGACGCGCCGGTCCCGCAAACGTGATTCAGAGAAAGGACTCTGGCGCAGCTCACCCAGGGTGCGAGGAAAACTCATGATGGGAACCCCCGAAACAACTTGTCACCGATTATACGCCCGCAAGGAGAACGATCTTTTTTGGCGGGGTTAGACGCCGGGGAAGGCTTAGTGCGCGTGACCGTTGCCGCCCGCCTTCTGGCGAACCTGGACAGCTCGACGCAAAGAGGGAAGGACGTTTTCGAAATACGCGATGATAGTCCGCATACGCTCGGCCTCCGATCGGAACGCGAGCATCTTTTGTTTGAAATCCAGGTCGAGAGGCAAGGATCCGGCCAAGTGGTAGGAAAGGGGATAGTCGTCGCCATCGGGAAGACTCTGTTCGGCGTTGGCGAGCGTCAAAATCTGCTTGTGCAGGTCGATGGCGCGGGCGGTCTCGTCCGCGGTCGGCGCTTGAGGTTCGTCGGGGAGATAGAGAATCTCACCCCGCAAAAAGGCACGTTCCTGGTTGACCGAAAGTAATTCGAAGCGCTGCCGGCCTTGGGCAACGATATCCATGCGGCCATCGTCGTAGGTTTTGGTGACGGCGACGACTTCGGCGGTGCAGCCGATGTTGGCCAAGCCTTCGCTCAACACCCGGAGGATGCCGAATACTTTCTTTTGCTCCAGACATTCTCCAATCATTTCTTTGTAACGCGGTTCGAAAATATGGAGCGGCAGGGGTGTGCCGGGAAGAAGGACCAGGTCCAGGGGGAATAGAGGGAGAAGGGAGCCCACGAAACCTCCACCGATCGGCGGCCGGGATGAAAAATGACCGCGTCGGAATTGTACAGCGGGGTCTTGACTTCTGACCGGGCGGGAACTAAAAGCCAGGGGTGGAAATCACTGGGAAAATTGCGGTTGTGACCGGGGCGTCGATGGGCATCGGCGAGGGCATCGCTAAGATGTTCGCAGATCAAGGGGCCAGCGTGGTGCTGCTGTCCCGAGATGTCGGCCGCGCGGAAGCTGCCCGCGCCCGAGTGGGACACGTCGAGCGGACTCTGGCCCTGTCGTGCGACGTCCGCAACCGCGAGCAGATTGACCGCGTCATCGGCCTAACGCTGCAACATTTCGGGCGTATCGACATCTGGGTCAACAACGCGGGCCACGGGCTGATCGATTCTGTCGCGCAGATGGATATGGCTGCGTGCCACGATCTGTTTGAGACGAACCTCTTCGGCACGTTATCGGCGATGCAGGCCGTGATCCCGGTGATGAAAGCACAGGCTTCGGGCACGATTATCAACATTTCCAGCGTGGCAGGGCACATACCCTTGCCCTACAGCGCGGCTTATTCGGGAAGTAAATTCGCCATGAATGCGATGGGAAAAGCGGCCCGGATCGAGCTCAGAAAGCGGAATGTTAACGTGCTGACGGTCTGTCCGGGCTATGTACAAACTGAATTCAGTGCAAATGCCGTGCGGGGCAGCGAACTGAAGAAGGTGCGGCCAACCAGCGTGCGCGGCATCACCGTGGAGCGCGTGGCACGGGCAACGCTCAAGGGCTACCGCGCGGGGAGAAGGGAAGTTATCGTTCCCTGGACCATGATTCCCGTCGTCAAGCTGTACCAGCTTTTCCCCGGGATCGTGGAGCAGGCAATGCTGCGACTCGCCAAACCTACCGAGTAGCCTTATCCCAAATCGGCGAGCATCGTTTCCATCTCAGACTGCGCGTGTGCGTTGGCGCTGCGCTTTGCGGACGCAATGCCATCGGCTAGCATTTTCCGGGCCTCGCCGGTGCGATCCGCCCGAGCCAAGGTCTGCGCCGCCATGAAATATCCGGCGGTGTAGTCCGGATGAGCAGACAGAAGCTTGCCGAACTCCTCCAAGGCGAGTTCTACGTTACCCTGATTGGAATGCTCCAGCGCGAGACCATAGCGTGCGAAAGCATCGTTCGGGTTCTGGGAAAGGATCTCTTGGAGCATTGCGGTGCGGTCCATTGCGGCTCTCGCCTCGGTTGTTGAAATTGAGAAAAACTAGAGTACTACACCACTGGGTTTCGATTGCGCGAGAGGCGGTGTGAGGTCCCTTGGGGGACGCGCTGACAAGTTCGTGATGCGCTGAGTACAATGTCTGCTCACATCCCCAAAGGAAAGAGTTCATGAAGGAAGCTGATTTGCTGGCACCGCGCCCGGTGCACGAGTCGCAGTCTGAAATGTCGGAAATTGTTTTGCCGAACGACGCCAATCCCCTGGGCGCATTGCTCGGCGGACGCCTCATGCACTGGATCGATCTAGCCGGGGCGATGGCTGCGCATCGCCACGCGCGGAGTTACGTGGTCACAGCGTCGGTGGACCACATCGACTTCCTGGTTCCTGTGCATGTTGGGTCGTGGGTCGTTTTACGGTCGTCCGTGAACCGGGTATTCCGGACGTCCATGGAAGTTGGGGTGAAGGTGTGGGTGGAAAACTACATTCAGGGCAAGCGCCTGCACGTGGCGTCCGCTCACCTGACGTTTGTGGCCGTGGACGGCAAGGGCGGCCGGGTACCGGTACCTGGCGTGATTCCAGAGACGGACGAGCAACGGCGGCGGTTCGACGACGCAGGACGCCGGCGAGAGATATGGCGCGCGGAAACGGAGCGCCGCGAGAGGAACAAGCACTCATAGGCGGATTGGTGTGATCTTCGTCACATCGAGTACTACGCCGAGCCCAGCATAATGCTCCGTTCGAGGAGCACAGCGAGACCGCGACTATGGATAGCGCCCTCCTGATTCACCGGCTGCACTTCGCGTTCACCATCACTTTCCACTACCTTTTCCCCCAGTTAACGATGGGGCTGGCGCCTTTGATCGTGGTTTTGAAGACCCTGGCGCTTCGCCGCAATGACGAAATCTACAACCAGGCGGCACGATTCTGGACCCGCATTTTCGGGATCAACTTTGTGCTCGGAGTGGTGACTGGGATTCCCATGGAGTTTCAGTTCGGCACGAACTGGTCGCACTTCTCACGCTTTGCGGGCGGCGTCATCGGACAGACGCTGGGGATGGAAGGCATGTTTGCCTTCTTCCTGGAGTCTGCTTTCCTTGGGCTCTTCCTGTATGGCGAAAAGCGCCTCAGCCCAAGGGCGCACTTGTGGTCGGCGGTGGCAGTGTTCCTGGGGTCGTGGCTGTCGGGGTTCTTCATCGTCGCAACCGACGCCTGGATGCAGCATCCCGTGGGGTACTCGACGTCGGCGGACGGTTCTGTGCAGTTGAGCAGCTTCTGGCAACTGGTGCTGAATCCGTGGGCGTGGTGGCAGTTTGCCCACAACATGAGCGGCGCGGTGATCACGGGGTCGTTCGTGATGGCTTCGGTGGGAGCTTTCTACCTGCTGTGGGGGCAGTTCCGTGAACACGGCAGGGTTTTTGTTCGGGTAGGCGTGTTGAGCGGCGTGATTTTTTCGATCCTACAGCTGTTCCCTACGGGTGACGGGCAGGGGCGAATGATTGCCCTGAACCAGCCGGCGACCCTGGCGGCCATGGAAGCTTTGTTCGAGGGCGGGCCGGGAGCGCCGTTGATCATCGTGGGCCAGCCCAATGTGCCGGAACGGAAAATTGACAATCCACTGGTCTTCCCGAAGATGCTCAGCTTCTTGACGTACCGAGCGTGGGGGGCGGAGGTGAGAGGGCTGAATGCATTTCCGCCGGATACCTGGCCCGATAACATCCCCCTGCTCTACTACAGCTATCACATCATGGTAGGTCTCGGGACCCTGTTCATCGCGGTGATGCTGGTCGCGGTCCTGCTCTTGTGGCGCGGCAAACTGTTCGACGCCAACTGGATGCTCTGGATCCTTTTGCTCAGCCTGCCGTTCCCCTACATTGCCAACACGGCGGGATGGATGACGGCCGAGATTGGCCGCCAGCCCTGGCTGGTCTATGGCCTGATGCGGACGGCGGACGGGTATTCCAAGCTGGTGTCAGCCGGGAACGGCATGTTTACGCTGCTCGGCTTCCTTGGGATGTACACGGTACTGGGGATTCTGTTCATCTTCCTGGTGCGACGCGAGATCGAAAATGGCCCCGTCACGACGGCTGGGACCGCTCACTAGAGGTCTTCGATGGAAACAGTCTGGTTTGTCATTGTCGCTGTGATGATCGCGGCCTACGTGGTGCTCGATGGGTTTGACCTGGGAGCAGGAATCATCTACCTACTGGTTGGAAAGACCAACGAAGACCGGCGCAAGGTGCTGCGCTCGATTGGGCCGGTGTGGGATGGGAATGAAGTTTGGCTGCTGGCCGCCGGGGGAACTCTTTACTTCGCGTATCCCCAGCTTTACGCGTCGGCGTTCAGCGGATTCTATCTCCCGCTCATGATGGTGTTGTGGCTGCTCATGCTGCGGGGGATCGGCATTGAACTGCGCACGCACATGGAGAACCGGGTCTGGCTCGGCTTTTTCGACGCGGTGTTCTGCGTTTCGAGCGCCCTGCTCGCGATTTTCTTTGGAGCGGCCCTGGGCAATGTGATTCGCGGAGTGCCACTGGGTGTGGATCATTACTTTTTCGAGCCGCTGTGGACAGATTTTCAACTGGGACCGCATCCGGGCATTCTCGACTGGTACACGGTGATGGCCGGTGTCGTGGCCCTGGTGACCCTGACGGCGCACGGGGCCCTGTACGTTTCGCTCAAGACGGATGGAGAACTTGGCCAGCGCGCTCGCAAGACGGCCCTGATCGTGTGGCCCGCCCAAATGGCATTGACGCTGATCAGCCTGATTGCGACCTGGTTCGTGAGGCCTTCGATCAAGGAGAACTACCTTGCCTATCCGATTGGGTTCCTGATCCCGATCGTGGTGTTCGGCAGCCTGGCCCTGATGTCATCGTGGACGCGAAAAGGGAAGGAACTGCACGCGTTTCTGGCCTCCTGCATTTACATCACAGGGATGCTGGTGGGCGCGGTCTTTGCGCTTTACCCAGTGGTGCTCCCTGCCAGCACCGATCCCAGCAACAGCCTTACCATTTACAACGCGGCGGCGGGGCATCACGGCCTGAGCGTCGGTTTGGTGTGGTGGGCGCTGGGGATGATTCTGTCCGTCGGCTACTTCGTCTTCATCTACCGGATGTTCCGCGGCAAGGTGCAACTCGAAGGCGGCGGGTACTGAGTTTGCGCACGGCAGGACCTGCGTTTTCGTCGCACGGCTGGTAGATTAGTGGCCGTGTCTCGCCTCAAGAACAAAATAGCTCTCATTACCGGCGCCGGTACCGGCATTGGCCGCGCCATTGCCCTGGCGTTTGCCCGCGAAGGCGCACAACTTGCGCTCGTCGGGCGGCGTCAAGAACCCCTCGAATCGGTTGCGAAAGAGGCAGGCGGCTCGCCGCTGGTGCTGGCCGCGGACGTGTCGAAACAAGGCGATCTTGATCGCATTCTTGGCGACACCAAGACTCGCCTCGGCGTGCTCAACGTGCTGGTGAACAATGCCGGAATTTTGCACATCGGGACGGCCGAGCAAATTACCGAAGAGCAATGGGACGAAACGTTCAGCATCAACGTGCGTGGCCTTTGGATGCTTTCGCGATCGGTGCTGCCTCATCTGCGCAAATCCGGAGGAGGTTCGATCATTAACGTTGCCTCTGTGCTCGGAATTAACGGGGCGCGTAACCGCGCGGCGTACGCGTCCTCGAAGGCCGCCACGATTCTGCTTACAAAGTGTATGGCCATCGATCATGGGCACGAAAAGATCCGGGTCAACGCAATCTGCCCGTCCTTTGTCGAAACCGATCTGACAGCGGAAGTCATGCGCAGGGCCGTGGATCCAGAAGCGGTTCGTCGGGAGCGGATTTCGGTGCATCCGGTCGGCCGATTGGGCCAACCCGAAGACATTGCTGGGATGGCCGTCTACCTTGCGAGCGACGAGTCTGCATGGGTAACGGGCGCTGCTCTGGCGGTCGATGGGGGCTATCTCGCGGTGTAGCGGCGTCAGATCCAGAGCGCCAAAGGAAAGCTGGCGATCAGAGACCGCGGGGCGTCACACCCTCAACGTAATGCGCTTGTATAATCAGAGTTTCGGCCTTCTTCCACGGCCGGTCTGGAGGGTGATCCCTTGAGCCACATGCACGCGCAGCCTGGTCAGCAGCCTCCGTCACCGCAACCATTGCCCGGCGTTTCCAACATCATCGCGGTTGGTTCCGGCAAGGGCGGGGTCGGGAAGACCACTTTGTCGGTAAATCTCGCGGTAGCGCTGGGAAAGCTGGGGTACAAAGTTGGCCTGCTGGACGCGGATGTGTACGGTCCCAATGTTCCCCTGATGCTGGGCACGAACGCGCAGCCGAAGGCCACCGGTAAGGAACGCATCGAGCCGATTCACGCGTTCGGCCTGAAGGTCATCTCGGTGGGGCTTTTGAACCCGGGTGACAAACCCATCATCTGGCGCGGCCCGATGCTGCACCAGATCATTCGGCAGTTCCTGGGTTCAGTGGAGTGGGGACAACTGGACTACCTGATCATCGACTTGCCCCCGGGGACGGGAGATGTTGCTTTGTCGCTCATTCAGACTGTTCCGCTCACCGGTGCGGTCGTAGTCTCCACACCGTCGGATGTCTCCTTGCAGGATGGACGCAAGGCCATCGAGATGTTCCGCCAGATGAAAGTCGATCTGATTGGTGTGGTCGAGAACATGAGCTTCTTCGTCTGCCCACACTGCAGCCACGAGATTGATATTTTCTCCCGCGGGGGCGCGGAAAGAACCGCGCTGCAGTTTGGGGTCGCCTTCCTAGGCGCGATCCAACTGGATCCCGAGTTGCGCAAGTCGGGCGACACAGGGAATCCGGCCGTGCTGCAAGGGGAGAACTCGCCACACGCCAAATCGCTTTACGAGTTTGCCCGCCGGGTCATTGCGAGGGTGGACGAGATACGGGCGGCCGCGGCCGAGCCTGTGATCCAGATTCAGTAGAGAGCGCGTTCGCGACGCCAGGCAAGGGGATCAATTTTTCTTGGAGAAGCGATTCAGTCTCCAACAAGGTTCCGGTTCGAGTTCCTCCAGCACCATTGTTGCGACCAGCTCTCCCAGCGCGGGTCCGTGCTTAAATCCGTGCCCTGAACCTCCGCCTAAAAGCCACAGATGCTCGGCTACGGGATGGCGATCGATCAGGAAATGTGCGTCGGGAGTCTGTTCGTATTGGCAGACGCGTGTTTCCACCAGGGGTGCATCCTTCATTCCGGGGAAGCGGAACGCGATGTAATCCCGAGCCACTCGCAAGCGTTCCTCGTCGACGACGCGCTCGCCCGCGGTGGGATCGAAGGTCGGCCCGCGCGTGTCGTCGGCGATCTTGAATCCACGACCCTCGTTGCCGGGGATTCCATACATGAAGCGTCTGCGATGATCGGCCCACACGGGCAAGTGCTGCTCGTCGAAGCGGGGATCGCCGGGCGGAGGGCCGAAGAAAAAGACGTCCTGCTTGGTCGATTGAATTTTGCTTCCGATGGTCTGAGGGAAGAGCCGAGCCATCCACGGCCCGCAGGCGAAGACATAGCGGTCGGCCTTGAGCTGCGATCCGTCGGAAAGCGCGATGGCTTTCCAAAGGCCGGAGTCCAATTCGTCTCCCGGTACCGCAGCCTGCCGATACTCCCCGCCCTCGGCCACGAAGCCATCGACCACTTTACGACACGCGACTCGGGCCGTTAGGAATCCGCTCTCGGGTTCAAAGACTCCCCACTCGACGCCTTCAAAATTAACTTGCGGCCAGCGCTTGGTCAGATCGCGAGTCGACAGGTGTTGAAATGAGATCTTGGCATCTTTCAGTTGTTCGATCGAACCGCGCTCCCAGGTGTCGTCGCCACCGGCAGCCATCCAAAGGACTCCGGTGCGATGGAGAAATTGGGTCTTCCACCTGCGCTCGTTCTCGCGCCACAACTGCAAGGCGCGAGCCGCCATCGCGGTGTAGCGCTGATCGGGTCCGTAGGTACCGCGGATGACTCGCGTTTCTCCGCCAGAGGAGGCTCGGGAATTACCAGGTCCCCAGGTGTCAACCAGGGTGACCTTTGCGCCTCGGCGTGAGAGATAAAGGGCGGTCCATCCGCCAAACGCGCCAGCACCAATCACGGCCACGTGGGGTTTTCGTTTCACGATGGTCCTGAGCCCGGGAGCGGAGAATGCGGGGGCTTGCCAGCATATCGCAATGGCGCTGTTAGAAGGGCGAAAGTGCCGGTGCCCTATCGCCCTCTAGACCGGCCAATACTTGACAGTGATTCGCTCAAGTTCCTAGAATTAATGGTAGAGATTCCTGTTGAATCTTTGTCTAAGTTTAAGCATCTAAAGTGGTTAAGGTGTAGATCAGGCGAAGGGCTGCGAAAGGTGACTTCCGGGCTCCCGCGCAAGGTGATACAAGAAGAAGGATGATGGCGCCGTCTGGATCGATTGGTCATCGAGAACGCGAAATTCTTACCGCGATTGTGGAGACGTTCATTGCCACTGGTGAGCCGGTGGGTTCGCGTGTGCTGTCGCGCTCGAACCCGGAGGGCCTGAGTGCAGCTACGATCCGTAACGTGATGGCGGATCTTTCCGATGCCGGGTATCTGGAACAGCCTCACACGTCGGCTGGGCGCATCCCGACGACGGAGGCGTACCGGTATTACGTGGAGCAGATCAGCGGTGAGGCGCACTTGTCGCACGAGGATGAGAACATCATCCATGACTCACTGACCGGCATCACCGACGTGCAGGAGTTCATGGAGCGCACGTCGCGTGTGCTCTCGCTGGTTTCCCGCAACGTGGGAGTGGCGATCGCGGCCACTGGCCCGAAGAACGCGCTGGAGCACGTGTATTTTTCTCGACTCGGTGATCAGAAAGTGCTGGCGGTGGTAGTTACACGGTCGGGGCTGGTGCGCGATCGCGTGTTGCGCCTGGACATTCTGCAAGCGGACCTGGATGTGGCCGCACGCTATATCAACGAGAACTTCCGCGGCTGGACCATGGACAGTTTGCGCGTCGAGCTGCAACACCGCATCGAACAGGAGCGCAGCGAGTATGACCGGCTGATGCAGTCGCTCGAGCAGCTCTACAAACAGGGAGCTCTGACCGCCGAACAGGGTACGGAGGCAGTTTTCGTGGAAGGCGCATCCAACCTGGTCGCCAACGAGCAGGACCGGCAGCGTCTGCAAGACATGCTGAAGACACTCGAAGAGAAAGGGAAGATTGTCAAACTGTTGAGCGCCTACCTCGACACGAAACAGGAGGCGGTGCGGGTGGTGATTGGGCTGGACGAGGCGCTGCCCTCGATGAGCAATTTCGTGCTGATCGGTGCCCCGGCGCGCGTGGGCAATGAAGTTATGGGATCGCTCGCCGTGATCGGGCCGACGCGCATCGACTACCAGCACACGATGACCGCCGTTTCTTACATCGCGCGGCTCTTCGACAAAATCCTCAACGAATCAGAATAGGTAGTTTTATGGCGAAGACAAACGGAAAGTCACGGGTAGATCCTCAGGAGCTCGATCTCGAGCACGAACTTCCCGCCTCCGACGAAGGCGACGAGGGCGGGGCCCCGTCCGGGAATGTGTCGGAAATTGGGGCTTCATCGGATACCGAACTGCAGAAGCTCAAAGTCGAGAGGGACACGCTGCTGGACCGGCTGGCAAGGTTGCAGGCTGAGTTCGAAAACACCCGCAAGCGTGCGGCGCGCGAACAGCAGGAGTTCCGGGACTTTGCGACCGCGGATGCCATCAAAGCGCTACTGCCGGCTTTCGACAGCTTCGAACGAGCCCTGCAAGCTCCGGCGACACAGTTGAACGAGTTCCGGGGCGGGGTCGAACTGATTTACAAGCAATTGCAGGACGCGCTCGCCAAGCTCGGGGTTCGTGCCGTGCCGGCCAAAGGTGAGTTGTTTGACCCGCACGTGCACGAGGCGATCGACATGGTGGAGACCACCGAAGTTCCCGACCACCAGGTGATCGATGAACTGCAGCGCGGTTATAAGCTCAAAGATCGGCTCTTGCGGCCGGCGATGGTGAGGGTTGCCAGGAATTCGAAGCACTGATCCCTTATCACAACGTTCTTGGGGAAGCGGGGAGAAAGCCATTCTGACCAGTAACGGCAAACGCGACTACTACGAGGTATTGGGCGTCACGCGCACCTGCACGGAGCAGGAGGTGAAGAGCGCGTATCGCAAGCTCGCCATGCAGTACCACCCGGACCGTAACCCGAACAATCCGGATGCAGAAGAAAGGTTCAGGGAAGTCACCGAAGCCTACGCCGTGCTGATCGACGGCGAAAAGCGCTCGATGTATGACCGCTTCGGACACGCTGGGGTGGCGAGTTCCGCTGGAGGGGGGGCCGGAGGATTCGACCCCAACGCGTTCCAGGACCTCAGTGACATCTTTGGCGAGTTCTTTGGTTTCGGGGATATTTTCGGTGGGGCGACGGGGGGCGGCCGGCGCCGCACGCGCGCGCAACGTGGTCCGGATCTGCGCGAAGATCTTACACTTCAGTTCGAAGAGGCCGTGTTCGGCACGGAGACCCAGGTCACGGTTCGCCGTCACGAAGCCTGCGAGGATTGCTCCGGTTCCGGGGCTGCGCCGGGAAAGTCTCCGGTCACCTGCCGCTCGTGCCAGGGCAGAGGGCAGGTGCGTTATCAGCAAGGATTTTTCTCCATGGCGCGTACCTGCCCAACCTGTCAGGGAGTGGGCACCGTGATTACCGATCCCTGCCCCAAGTGCAAGGGCGAGGGCAGAGTGCTGCGGCAGCGAACTGTAGAGGCAAAAGTTCCGGCTGGCGTGGAGGACGGGACTCGGATCCGGTTCACGGGATACGGCGAAGCGGGAGCTTTTGGAGGGCCGGCGGGCGATCTCTACGTCGTCTTGCATGTGAAAGAGCATGCCTTCTTTTCACGTGAAGGCAACGACCTGCACTGCGTGATCCCGATCTCCTTTACGCAGGCGGCTCTTGGCACTGAGATTCGAGTGCCTACTCTGGAGGGCGAGCAAGGTCTGAAAATCCCCGAAGGCACGCAGTCGGGCACGACTTTCCGCCTGAAGAACAAGGGAGTGCCAGTGCTCAACAGCCGTGGGAAGGGCGACCTGTTCGTCGAGGTTCGGGTGCAGACGCCGGGCAAGCTCAACAAGCGCCAGCGTGAACTGCTGCAGGAACTCGACGGGCTGACGCACGTCGAGAACAAGCCGCAGCGCAGCACGCTGGTGGAGAAGATGAAGGACATCTTCGGATAGCGCGGGCTAGTAGCACGGTGCTGTTCGAAGTAGCACGGGCGCCGGGTCCGGCTTGCCAAGGGGTTTGTCTCGGCCCGTTCCCGATTCCCAACTCATGACCCGCCGCCGCTGGATCGCCGACGAATCTTCTGGGAATCATGCTGCCCTGGTTGGAGCGCACGCAGAACATCTTGTGAGAGTTCTTCGCGCGCGCGTCGGGCAGGAATGCGACATCGTCAGCGGGGGCACGATACGCGCGGGCCGCATCACCAAAGTGACGGACCAGCGTGTTGAATTCGAACTGGGGGACGAGATCGCGGCAGCAGAAGTGCCGAACATCAGCCTTTTGCTGGCAATTTTCAAGTTTGATCGGATGGAGTGGGCGATCGAGAAGTGCACCGAACTCGGTGTGTCGCGCATTGTTCCCCTCGTAGCCCGCCGGACCGACGCTCACCTGGCGGCATCGGCAGCCAAACGGGTAGAACGCTGGGAGCGCATTGTGCGTCAGGCGGCCGAACAATCCCGTCGCTCGACGCCTCCCGAGGTGATGCTGCCACTGAAACTCAAAGAGGCCGTAGCCTTGACAGCCTCGACCCGAATCTTGCTGGCTGAAGCTGAGCAACAAGTCACTCTCAAGGATGTGCTGCAATCACGCTCTCCGTCCAGCGATTTGCTGCTTGCTGTCGGTCCTGAAGGCGGCTGGGCCGAGGAAGAAGTCGCGCTGTTTTCTCAGGGTGGTTGGAAGGCAGCATCCCTCGGCAACACCATCTTGCGCGCCGAGACGGCGGCCATCGCTGCTACGGCGATCGCCCTCTCCGAGCTGTCTGAGTGAGGCACAGATTCGCACAGGGACATCCACAACTACCTCTGCTATGCTCCGGTCAATGGTGTCGAAGTCCACGTCCCGTTCCAGTTTGATCACTCCCGACGAGCGGCAACAAGAGGCTATCCAGCACGTTTCCGGGCCGATGTTGGTCGTGGCGGGCGCCGGCACGGGGAAGACGACGGTTCTAACTCGCCGAATCTCCAGCCTTATCCGGGAAGGTCATGCGCGCCCGAGTGAAATCCTTGCTTTGACTTATACCGACAATGCCGCTCGGGAGATGCGCGATCGGGTGCAGGCAGAGCTGCGGGGGATGGATGTCTCCGGACTTCGGGCAACCACCTTCCATGCCTACTGCTTCGAGCTCTTGAAAGCGAACGGTAAGGGTTTTGACCTGCTGGACGACAAGGACCTATGGATCTTTCTGCGCAAGCGCCTGCGCGACCTGCATCTGAACTATTTTGTGCGTGCCGCGAACGTTACCCAGTTCCTCGACGATCTGCTCGACTTCATCCGGCACTGTCACGACGAACTGGTGGGTCCAGAGAAGTACGCGGAGTACGTGCGGCGCCTGGAGTTGGGTGAACTACCGCTGCCCAGAATCACCAAATCCAAAGACGCCGACACCGTGACCGACGAGGAAATTCTCGGTCGCTGCCGTGAAATCGCGGATGTCCTCGCTACCGTGGAGAAACTGCTGCTGGACGGAAACCTGGGCACGTTCAGCCACATGATCACGCGCGCGTATACCTTGCTTCAGCACGATGCGTCGCTGCTCGAGGGGGAGCGACAGCGCGCACGCTTCATGCTGGTTGACGAATTCCAGGATGCGAACTTCGCCCAGGTCAAGATCCTGTCATTGCTAGCGGGGGAGGAGCGCAACGTTTTCGCTGTCGGAGATCCGGATCAGGCGATCTACCGTTTTCGTGGGGCTTCCAGCGCGGCGTTCGGATTGTTTCACCGGCATTTTCCTGGCGCGAAGCTGGTCGTGCTCGAAAAGAACCAGCGCTCGACCACGCCCATCCTGCAGTGTTCGTTTGCATTGATCGACAGGAACCCTCCGGTCTTCGCCACGGATTCCCGATCAGTCGGGGGCAAAGCCTCACCCCCTGCCTGCCGGCGCTCGCCCCTGAAGTCAGCGCGCGAGGACAGAGCTCTCGCGGAAGGGAAGCCGTTAGCCGGCGTCCCCGTCGAGATTGTTCCGCTCACTGCCAAGGACTTTGAGTCGGCCGACATTGTCTCGGTGATCGAAGAGAAACGCCGGCAGCTCCGCGCTCGCTGGAGCGACTTTGCGGTGCTCTACCGCTCCCATTTCCATCGTGACGAGGTCGCGCGCGAACTTGGGGAAAAGGGCATCCCTTTCATCATTGAGAATATGGACGTGATGGATACACCCGAGGTGCGCGATTTGCTCGCGTGCCTGGGTGCGGTTGACTCTACTGGGGATGCAGCCAGCCTCCTGCGGGTCGCGGCGCTCCCGCGATTCAGCATTAATCCCGAGAAGTTCCGCGCCGCGATGCGTGCGATCCCCCGCGATCAGCCCGAGGGCCGACACGTGACCATGGTGTCGCTGTTGAGCCAGATCGAAGGCGGCCCCGCGGTGCTTGGTGTCCTCCAGAAGACCCGGGATGAGATACGCCGGATCGGAGCCAAGAGTCGAGCTGCGCTAGACATTATTGTGCGCGAGTTCGGTTTCGACCTGGCCTCCCCTCCGCTGGAAGCTGTCCTTAAATTCGTTCAGGACTGGGAGAAAAAGCCGCTTACCCGGACGGGGAACATCGGAGAACTGCTTGACTACTTGCGCTACTTCCGCGAGGCGCGCGGTGCGGTGTGCCTGCAATCCAAGGAGCAGGATGCGGTCCATCTCATGACCGCTCACGCTGCCAAGGGACTCGAGTTCTCTCACGTTTTTATCATCCGGGCGACCTCGAATTCCTTTCCGTCGTCCTACAAGGAAGCGCTGGTTGACTTTCCACAGGACCTGCGCGACCCCGATTCCCTCGGGGAAGGGGACGGCAAGACATTGCATGAGCAGGAAGAGCGTCGCCTGTTCTACGTGGCTATGACTCGCGCGCGCGACTCTCTCACGCTTTACGGAAAACAGGGCGTCGGAAAAGACAAGACGCCCCCGGGCCTGACTCGCGAACTGCTCAAAGACCCTACACTGAGGCGTTGGCTGAGCCAGCGTGCTCCGCGTGAGTTTCAGACCGACCTCTTCGGCAGCGCTGCGCCTGCACCTGAATTCATTTCCCGCACCGCCGATTGGCTCGCCTTGCCTCCGGCCTTTCCCCTGAATCGGTTGAGCGCCACTGCCGTCGAGAGCTACGAAATCTGTCCCCTACAGTTCAAGCTGGAGCGCGAATGGCGAATTCCTCGGGACGTGCCCGCCGCCATGCAATACGGTGCGACCATGCATCGGGTGCTGCGCACGTATTTCGATTCCGTGCGTATGGAGCGCCCTTTGGCGGAGGACGAGCTTATCGAGTTGCTTCGCGCCGATCTTGCACAATCGGTGATCGACGACCCCTATCAGCGGGAACTATACGAGCAGCAGGGATTGCAGCAGTTGCGAGACTTCCTGGCGGTCCTGCGACGGGGGACTCCACCGAAGGTGCTCCATACCGAGGAGCACTTCGAGGTGCGGATCGGAAAAGCCTCGGTGGCGGGACGGATTGACCGGATCGACGATCTCGGGGATGGCCGCGTGGCCATTATTGACTACAAGACCGGCAAACCCCGCGCGCAGGAAGATGCAGACGACAGCCTGCAGCTTTCCATCTATGCCCTGGCCGCGCGAGAGAAGTGGGGATACCAGGCCGACAGGCTCGTCTTCTACAACCTGGAAGAAAACCAGGCCGTGACGTCCACTCGGGTCAAGCTGCAACTGGAAGCGGCGAAGGCTAAAGTTGAAGACGTGGCCGATCGCATCGACGCGGGGCAGTTCGACCCAAAACCCGGCTACCATTGCCGTCTTTGCCCCTACCGCAGCCTCTGCCCTGCCACGGAGAAGCCTCTGCCGACCGCATCGACGGCGAAGAAAGCCGCGATTAATTAGGGTCGCGCCGCGGCGCGAGGCATCAGACGCAGTTCCGGAATCGTCATGCAATAGCGGGAGAGCAAAACCCGCCACAAAAAACTTAGGGGACGCTTTTGGCGTCCCCCATTTGCCTTTTTGAATCCGACTTCTAGTGTTTCTTCTTCTTCTTTGCTGCCTTCTTCTTGGTTGCCATTGATCTATTCTCCCTTTCCATTGTTCATGGACTATGCAACGGTGCTCAGTTGCAACTGATTGAATGTATAGAGTCAATGAAAAATGAAGTCAAGAGAAAAATGATGTTGCAGATGCGTTCGAATCATGCACTAAAGTCACCGCAAGTCAGGTCGACACAAAAATTCTTCGAGCGTTCCTTCACCCGCACTCTTTCGCAGGCCGATGAACACAAGTGAAAACGCAATCCCGTCGTGGTGCCAACTCTCCGCGGAACAATTCGTTTGCTGCATCGTGAGCATCGACGCCGTACGGTCCGATCCCTATTCTTTCTCGACTTGTCGCATCTATAATTACAGAGTGAACTCATGAAGGAGCAGATTTATGGCGGGTTTGGACGAGGTCGTGATCATTTCGGGCTGCCGCACGCCGGTCGCTAAGTTTCAGGGAAGCCTCTCTGATCTCAGCGCGCCGCAGTTGGGGGCTGTGGTCGTCCGTGAAGCTGTGAAGCGCGCCAATGTTGATCCCAAGCAGGTTGATGAATGCATCATGGGTAACGTGGTGTCTGCGGGACTGGGTCAGAACCCGGCGCGGCAGGCGGCAATCTTCGGTGGCTTGGCGCCCGAGGTAGGTGCCATGACAATCAACAAGGTGTGCGGCTCCGGCCTCAAAGCTGTGGCCCTTGCAGCACAAGCCGTGCAGACGGGGAACAGTTCCATCGTCGTTGCCGGTGGCATGGAGTCCATGACCAACGCTCCCTACCTTCTGCCTCAGGCTCGCAAGGGATATCGACTCGGCAATTCCACGATCGTCGACTCCATGGTCCACGATGGACTCTGGGATATTTACAACGACTATCACATGGGAATTACAGGTGAGAACGTCGCCGAAAAGTACGGGATTACCCGCGAAGAGCAGGACGAGTTTGCGGTGAATTCGCACCGCAAGGCAGTCGCGGCCATCAAGGAGTGCCGCTTCAAGGCGCAGATCGTTCCGGTCGAACTGCCTGCGAAGAAGAAAGGTGCGGCCCCCGTGATCTTTGACAAAGACGAGAGTCCGCGCGAAGACACGACGATCGAGGTCCTCCGCTCTCTGAAACCGGCCTTCAAGAAGGACGGCACGGTCACCGCCGGCAACGCCCCTGGCGTGAATGATGGAGCTGCCGCCCTGGTAGTCACCAGCGCGCAGCGAGCGAAGGGCCTGGGTGCGCCGCCGATGGTTCGGATCGTTGCGCAAGCCACCAGCGGCGTCGAGCCCAAGTGGGTGATGATGGCTCCAGTCGGCGCGGTGCGGCAGATCTGGGAAAAGACTGGGTGGAAGAATGACGAAGTGGACTTGTACGAGTTGAACGAGGCTTTCTCGGCACAAGCGTTGGGCGTGATGCGTGAACTCGGGCTTGATCCGAACAAGGTCAATGTCAACGGTGGAGCGGTGGCGATCGGTCACCCCATCGGCGCGAGCGGCGCCCGGGTATTAGTGACGCTGATCTACGAGATGATTCGCCGTGACGTGCACCGGGGTATCGCGGCCCTTTGCCTGGGGGGCGGCAACGCGGTGGCGATGGCGGTGGAACGCTGAAGGAGTGCCTGCACGGTGTCTCGTTCACGCCTGCCTGCACTTCGGACACGATAAAACAAGTGGGGCTACACCACGAAGCCGCCGCTCACGTTGAGTGACTCCCCGGTGATCCAGTTCGATGCGGGCGAGCAGAGGAATAACACGACGTCGGCGACTTCGTCGGCGTGACCCAGCCGCCCAAACGGCTGCCGGTCGACCGCGTGCTGCAAGACTTTTGGGTCCGAGAAATACCCGGCGGTCATGTCGGTATCGATGTAGCCAGGGGCGACGGCATTTACGCGAATCTTGCGGGGCGCGAGCTCCAAGGCCCAATTCCTGGTGAAGGCATCGACCGCCGCTTTCGTAGCGCCGTACAAGCTTCGCCCTCCAGCCCGCCCGATTCTTCCGGCTAAGGATGAGATGTTCACGATCCGGCTGCCTTCGCGGAGCAGAGGCAATACCGCCTGCGTGAGCCAGAACACTCCCTTGACGTTGGCATCGAGCATCGCCTCCAACGTGTCGAGTGATGTGGACCCCAACGGTGTCCCACCCCATAGAGCGGCGTTGTTCACGAGAATATCCAGGCGGATGTCAGCCAGCGTTTTCACGAGAGCATCGATTTCCCGAGGCGATCGCAGGTCCCCTTGCACCAAGCGAACGGGTCGGCCCAGTTCGCCCGCAACCGATTCCGCGGCAGCGCGATTCTTGTGATAGTGAACGATGAGTTCGGCTCCCGCGCTGGCCAAGCGCAAGGCAATCGCCCGCCCAATTCCGCGGGAAGCTCCGGTGACGAGCGCAGTTTGACCCTCAAGGGAGGACATTAGAGCCGTCAGTATAAGGGAAGCTTCAATTCTTGGGTGGGATCGGGAGATGTACGATGAACACGGCGCCGCCTCCCGGGGCGGATGCTGCCTCTATGTTGCCGCCGTGTTCTTTGAGAACAGCCTTGCAGATGCTCAAGCCGAGTCCCGTTCCTCGCCCCGGGCGCTTCGTGGTGTAAAACGGGTCGAATATGTTGGGTAAGATCTCCGGCGCAATGCCGGGCCCGTCATCCTGAAAGCTCGCCCAGACGGTGCTATCGGTCTCCCCAAGCCGGATCCGCAACGTTCCTTTCTCGCGCGCCTCACGCATGGCCTGCTCCGCATTCAGGATCAGGTTCAGGAACACTTGCATGAGCTGGTGAGGGTCGCCGGACACGTGGGTCAACGCCAGTTCCGGCAGGAAGTCGACGGTAATGTTGTTCTTGCGCAGCGAGTAGGCGTGCAGATGCAGGGTGCGGTCGACCATCTCGCTCAGGTTGACTTGAGTCCGGCCGGGCGCCGGTGGCCGCGAGAAATACATCAGGTTCTGCACAATCTCGGTCGCGCGGCGGGCCTGCTGGTGGAGCATCCCAAGCTGCTTGAGGCGAGGCTCGCTGGCCTCGCCATCTTGTAACAGCTCGCTCACCCCAAGAATGGTTGTCAAAGGATTGTTGAGTTCGTGCGCGAATCCACCGATCATCTGCCCCATGGCCGCCAGGCGTTCGCTCTGGATGATCTGCTGTTCCAGTTTCTTTTCCACCGTGACATCTCGCACCGAAATGATCACGCCACTCAACTTATTTTCCGCATCGAACAGCTGGCTGGCGGAAGCGCGCATGGTGCGCCAGGAGCCGTCCCGATGCAGTGCTCCATAGTCGGAGGAGGCAAACATCTGCTTGCCCGAAGCGACCTCCCGGTACAGCGACAGGTATTCGGGCGAGTGGTCCTGCAGGGCCCCGATTTTGTTGCCCACCAGCTCTTCCGGGCGATAGCCCAGCAGGTCGCGAATGCGCGAGCTGGCGAAGGTGTAACGCTCTTCCAGATCTACGACCAGGATCAGGTCGGGGAAGCTCTCCAGCAGCCGTTGCCGGAATTGTTCCTGCTGCCGGACCTGTGCCTCAAGCCTTCGCTTCTCAGTGACGTCGGTGAGGGTGCCCTGATAGCGGATAATCGTGCCCGCCGCATCCCAAACGGCGCGAGAAGTATCCAGGCAGAGGGCCGTCGAACCGTCCTGCCGACGTAGCACGATCTCGCGAGTTCGGACTCCGCCACGGTCGTCGGCGCTGCGTCCCAGGACCGGAGACTGGCCCGAGTCGAAATTGAGGCCGTGAGAATCGAGGGTGAGCAATTCTTCCTTGGTGCGGTATCCGAGCATCGTCACCAGCGCAGGGTTCACGTCAAGCAGCTTGCCCTCGGGGGTGCTGAAGTAAACTCCTTCTTGCAGAGTTTCGAACAACTCTGTGAAACGACGTTCCTTCTCGCGCTCCTCGGTGACATCGCGAGCGAGCAGGCTGGCACCTGCGACCTCGTCGCCCTTGACGATCGCGTTCAGAACACAGTCAAAATACAAGACCCGGGAACTGTTCTTAAGTTTGACCGATGCCAGGCCCGACCAGCGCCGCCGTTCCAGGAATCGTCCCAGGCCCGCGTCTACTTCGGCGCGGGTGGGAGTCTCACAAAACTCGTCGAACTTGTGCCCGACGATCTGCGCGTATTGCAGATTCAGCAGATCAGTGAGTCGCCGGTTTACGGTGCGGAAGGTCCCGTCCAGAGAGACGGCGCAGGCCACGTCGTCAAAGGAGTCGATCAGTTCCTTGAAACTGCGCTGCGAGCGCATGATGACCTGGCTCAGCTGGTCTAGCTGTTCCTCCGAAGGCGCTACGCCGACCCGGTCCTGCAGATTCTTCAGGAGGACGTTGAGTTCCGAGACTTCCCGGCGCCGTCCGTAGGCATAGGCTGCGAACAGGATTGCCAGCACCAGCAGGCCGGGCGCGATTGCGCCCAGGTGGTAGGGAACTGACTGGAGCCGTTCCCACATGAGCCCCGCCAGCGCGGCTGCCAGAAGGACGAGGAACCAGAGAACGACGCGCCACAGGCGGGTCTCTTCCTGCTCCAGGTGGCCCGGGGAGCGCTGCGAACGCGGGGGTTGGTTCTCTTCCGCAGCCATGACAATTCGAGCCCAGTTGCTCCCGCGTAAGCACCTTCGGGGGAAGGGTCGTGGGAGTCATCCTAGAGCACACAAGCTTGCGTGAACAGCACCTTGCTGTTGGAAGTCTTGGTACCTCTAGCTATATCTGGTGCAGATTGTCAGTTTTGCCGTGGATGACGACAAACGGGCAGAAAGTGTTCGGATTTCGGAACAACGTGGTCGGTTTGCGTCACACCCGAGTAGTGACAATTGTCACGGTCCATTGAATCAGGTTGGATCTACCCTGAAGCAGACGCTCGTGAGTTCAGCCGGCAGCACACCGCTGAGTTCCGTCCGCCCATCCCCATGCTCTACAAAACCTTCAGCGCCGCCGTGTATGGAATCGACGCCAATATCATTGAAGCGGAGGTTGACGTATCGGGCGTCAAGCTGAATGAAGTCCATTTCCACGCAGTGGTCCTACCGGATGCCGCTGTACGGGAGAGGCAGGACTGAGTCCACGCTGGACCGCACATATTGGGCGTGACCGACGGTCGCCTAGCCGCGGCTCTCGGACTTCAGCAAACTGAGAAGATCATCGGGATGCACCGCGAAGTGCAGAGCCTCTTCCCGTTCAATCGCACCTTGCCGGACCAGGTGGGCCAGCGACTCCTCGAGCGTGAGCGAGCCCTTATTTTTTGTCATAGTGATCTCCTGGTGCAAATGCTGCAGAGCGTTGCGCCGGATGTGTTGCCGCGCTCCGTACCCGACAATGAGCAGCTCCGCAGCGGGCACGCGTCCGCCTCGCTTGCTGGGCAAGAGGATCTGGGTGAGGACCGCCGACAGCGCCATGGCGAGTTCCTGGCGGATCGTGGGCTGACGCTCCGCGGGGAAGGAATCTGAAATGCGAGAGATGGTTGAGGATACGTCGGGAGTGTGCAGGGTCGAGAACACGAGATGTCCGGTCTCGGCGGCAGCTACCGCGATCCTCATCGTCTCTGGATCGCGCATCTCGCCGACCACGATGATGTCCGGGGCCTGGCGCAGAGCGGCGCGAAGGGCGGTAGGGAAGTCGGGGGCGTCGGTTCCAATCTCCACCTGCTCCACCACGCTGCGGATGTGGGTGTGTTCGTATTCCACCGGATCTTCAATTGTGACGATATGACGCGGCTCCCGGCGGTTGATTTCGTGGATCAAGGCGGCGGTCGTCGTCGACTTACCTGCGCCTGCCGGTCCTCCGATGAGTACCAGGCCTCGGGGAAGGTGTGTGAGGGTCTCCACCGAAGGTGGAAGGTGGAGTTCGTCGAGAGATGGCACCAGTGTTGGGAGTGCCCGCACGGCCGCCGCTGCCATGCCCCGCTCGCGATGCAAGTTGATCCGGAATCGCCCGAGCCCGGCAATGCGATACGACGAGTCGGATATACCGTTGTCGCGATATTGTTGCTGCCCGCGCGGAGTCAGGGCGGGTAGAACGGCCGACTCAATTTCTGGCCCTGTCAACGGTACGGTCCCGATGGGCTGCACTGCGCCTTCGAAACGAATATGGGCGGGAACTCCCGAAGTAAGCAAAAGATCGCTGCCATGCTGCCCGACAAGAATCGAGAGCCACTCATCCAAAGCGGCGGTGGCACGGAACCCAGAGGACCCGCCGGTGCCAGCCTCAGGAAAGAAATTACCCCCATTGGTCGAATCGCTCATTTCAGATACCCACCTATAACCTGCGCATAGTCGGCAATCGCGATCTCCGGATCCTCGAGTTCAGGATGCCACACCCTCTCCCACTCAAAGCAGTAAAAGCCCTTGTACGCGATCGACCGCAGCGCCTGCACTTGCCGCTGGATCGGGACCGTTCCCCTTCCCGTAAGGACATATTTGCGGTCTTCGCCGGCTGCGACGGAATCCTTGAGGTGGGTGTGCCGGATCCATGGGCCGAGTTTCTGTACTGTGAACTCGGGTTCTTCATGCGCGGTGGCAAAGGTGTGGTGAGCGTCCCACAACAACCCTACGTGATCGGAGTCCGCCTTTTGCAGCACTTCGCTCAGGATCGCTGACGAGGTGAAATTATCGTGGGACTCGATGATTACTGTGACATTCTTTGGGCGCGCGTACTCGCCCAGTTCATGCAATCCTGACGCTACACGAGCCTTCAACTCTTGGCCGGGTGCGGCGCCCTTCTCGACGGCGGCACCGTCCCCGAATACCCGCACGTGCGGCGCGCCGAGGGAAGCGGCCAAATCGATGAATCGTCGCCCGTCGGCGAGTTCTTGTACCCGCTTGTCGGGGTCAGTTTCACCCATCCTCGCCGAACTGCTTACGGACGCGACCTGGAGCCCGCGCCCGGCGACTTCGCGCTTGGTCTGCTCGATTTGTCCTGCGGCGAACGCTGGGTGGGAGGGCAGGTCCAGGTTGCCCTGCAGCCCGCGCAACTCGATCGCCGCGAATCCGTGGCTTTCAGCGAATTCGAGAATCTTCTGCAGATCCCATGCAGGGCAGCCAAGAGTTGAGAACGCGATCGGCAAACGGGCGGTTCTCCGCTCGGCAGGGAAACCTAAGGCTACGGTCGACAGTGAAAGCCCCTGGACGAAAGCCCGGCGAGTCGTTTTCAAAGCACTCCCTTCCTTGAACGCGTCATTCAGGGAAACCTGCGGGCAAGATATCAAACACATTCTGCCAGAGTCGTTTTTTGAAGCCTGCCCCAGGGGTCGAGGCCCCATGTTGGTAGGGCGGAACTCCGTCTACTCCCGGTATCTAGCCACTAAACAACTCGATTTCGCCTTCTGCAAGAAGTCCTTGACCTCGGAGGCGTTTGCCTTTAGATTAGCGCGTTCCAGAGGATGCAACGCCCGTTTTCCGGCCCTTTCAAAAGTGCCCCTAGCGTAGACGCGGGCCCATAACCCCGAAAAATGAGCAACTTTCAGGGTTGGCAAAGCATCTATAAGGATTGATTCGTGCAATCCGCGTAAACCCATGCTAATTCAGTGACTTGCGCTGTTTCTGGGGGCGCGTTGTCACGGGTGAGTGGAAGTGTGAGTGTTGCCCGGAAAGTATAAGGAGAATCATTACTATGCGTTCTGATCGCGTTTTTGAGGCTTTACATACCCTGCGGAATCGTTATATGCTTTGTCAGCTTGCCTCTAAGGCCACCCGGAAATTTCACCGGCCTAGCACCCGCATTCAGGAAACCATGAATCAGGTTTTGGACCGGATCGCTGGCGCGGAGCGGCAGGCGGTTCTATCTGAGCCGGAAAATTTCGCCGAGGCGCAACGGCGGGCTGCGTAACACCAGCCCCGCCTCCTGCCCCGCGAGTCGTAAGTCTTCCAGCAGCACCCCCCTTTGTAAATTTCCCGTAGGTGATCAATGACCATCGCTGAACTCAAAGAAAAGAATATTACCGAGCTGACCAAGATCGCCCGATCTCTGGATCTGCCCGGGGCCAGCGGTCTGCGCAAGCAGGATCTGATTTTCAAGATCCTTCAGGCGCAGAGCGAAAAAGAAGGCCACATCTTCGCCGAAGGCGTTCTCGAGATTCTGCCCGACGGCTATGGCTTTCTCCGCTCGCCGGATTACAACTACCTTCCTGGGCCCGACGACATCTATGTCTCGCCCTCACAGATCCGTAAGTTCGATCTCAAGACCGGTGACACCATCAGTGGCCAGGTCCGTCCGCCGCACGAAGGCGAAAAGTACTTCGCCCTGGTAAAGATCGAGGCGGTGAACTTCGAGTCGCCCGATGAAGCGCGCAACAAGATTATGTTCGACAACCTTACGCCGCTTTATCCGCAGGAGCGCCTGAAGCTCGAAACGACCCGCGAGAACGTGAGCGCACGCGTAATGGATCTGTTGACGCCGATCGGAAAAGGGCAGCGCGGCCTGATCGTGTCGCCTCCCCGCGCCGGCAAGACGATGCTGTTGCAGAACGTCGCCAACTCGATCACGACGAATCACCCGGAAGTTGTGCTGATCGTTCTTCTGATCGACGAACGTCCGGAAGAAGTCACTGACATGCAGCGCTCGGTGAAGGGTGAAGTGATTTCCTCCACCTTCGACGAGCCCGCCGCCCGCCACGTGCAGGTTGCAGAAATGGTGATCGAAAAGGCCAAGCGCCTGGTTGAGCATAAGCGCGACGTCGTGATCTTGCTCGATTCAATTACCCGTCTGGCTCGCGCCTATAACACGATTGTGCCGCCCAGCGGCAAGGTTCTTTCCGGTGGCGTGGATTCAAACGCATTGCAGCGTCCCAAGCGGTTCTTCGGATCGGCGCGAAACATCGAGGAAGGCGGGTCGCTGACTATCATTGCGACGGCCCTTATTGACACCGGTTCGCGTATGGACGACGTGATCTTCGAAGAATTCAAGGGCACGGGCAACATGGAAATCATCCTCGACCGCAAGTTGGTCGACAAGCGCACCTTCCCGGCCATCGACATTCAGCGCTCCGGTACGCGCAAGGAGGAACTGCTGATCCCGAAGGAAGACCTGACTCGTATCTGGGTTCTCCGGAAGGTGCTGAACCCGTTGAGCCCGGTCGAAGCAATGGAACTTCTCATCGACAAGTTGAACAAGACGAAGTCGAATGGGGAATTCCTGGCGAATATGAGCTCGCTGTAGGCCACTGGTTCGTCCGGAAAAGCGGGCATTCCTCAATCGGCGATCGCTCCCATGGCGAGGACTGGGTCCTCGCTTTTCTTATTTCTGTTCCGGCGGAAGGCCTGTCTTCTCGCGGACGCGTCCACTTATAATGGGGCTCGCTCCAAGTCCTGCTTCTCAGAGGTGGGTCGTGACGCACATGCTGCTAACCGGTGTCCTGCTCCTTTCCGCGTTGTCGCTTCCGAACGTCGCCGCGGCCCAGAATCCGACCGTGCCCAATGTCCAGTTTCCCCCCGAACGAACTACGTCGCCCGAGGACGAGGCGAAGGCGAAACTGGAGCGTGATATGGCTAAGAAGGCCAACCAGGAGCGTCAAGTTGCCCTGAAGCGGGATACTGAGAAGCTGCTCAAGCTCTCCACTGAACTGAAGGAGTACGTGGACAAGACCAACGAAAACATGTTGTCCCTCACGGTGATCAAGAAAGCCGAAGAGATCGAAAAGCTCGCCCACAGTGTCAAAGACAAAATGAAGGGAAACTAGCAACACTAGAGTGCCTTGAGTGCGGCGCTTTTAGGCGGATGTCTTGTGTACAATAGTTGCAAACCAGTTGCAACTGCTTCGAGAGAGTAGCGAGCCATGCCTTTACCAGAGACCGAGACTCCCGGACGCCTGCAGGCGGAACTCATGTCGCGCGGTCTTCGCATGACCCGGCAGCGGCGCACGATCCTGAGTGTGGTGGAGACCGCGAAACAACATCTCGACGCCAGTCAGATCCTCCGCAAGGCCCATCGACTGGACCCGCAGATCGACCGCGTAACCGTCTACCGGACGCTCAACCTGCTGAAACGCCACGGGCTGATCGACGAACTGGATCTCATGCATCTGCAGGGGGAGAAGCATTACTACGAAAGACGCCCCCAGCGCGACCACATCCACATGGCCTGTTTGCGTTGCGGCAAGATCACGGAGTTCGAGAGCGATCTTTTCGACCGGCTCAAGGGGCAGATCCAGCGGGACTGCCGCTTCCATATCGTCGTGACTCGCCTCGAGGTCGGTGGCTATTGCGGCCAGTGTCGAGTGGGATCCCCACCTGGGTAGCCTCGCACGTTGCAACTGGTTGCAAGAATCCTGAAACACAAAATGGTGGAGGAGGTTGACCGAGTCGGAGGTGGTGAATACGATAGACATAATAATGCAACTGAGTTGCATATAACACTTGGAGTTTACCTTGGCGCGGTTTTTGCTTTGTCTCTGCTTGTGCGGAACAAGCCTCATTTGCCGGGCGCAGGAGAGTCCGTACCTCGTCACCTACGATCATCAGCTGGAAGAGCCAGGGAATTTGGAGATCGAAACCTTTTCCACGATTGGAATCCCGCGGTCGAACCAGAACGCCTACATCGCACCATACATAGAACTCGAGTATGGAGTTACTGGGCGATGGACGTCAGAACTTTATCTCGAAGGGCAAGGAACTGCAGGGGATAGCACGGTCTTCACGGGGTGGCGGCTGGAGAACCGCTTCCGGCCCCTCAAACGTGAGCACTGGATCAATCCAGTCCTGTACCTCGAATACGAAGACATCAACGAAGCCAGCCGGATACTGAAGGAGATCACGGGCATCCCAGACGTGACTTCGCCCAACGCAGAGCTCCATCCGATCAAGGACAATGAATTAGAGGCCAAACTGATCCTGTCGAGCACCGTCCGCGACTGGAACATCGCCGGGAACTTCCTGACGGAGAAAAACCTGTCGCGCGACGAAGGCTTCGAGTTCGGTTACGCTTTCGGATTTTCCCGACCCCTATCGTCGCTCGCGAGCGCCCAGAATTGCCGCTTCTGCCGCGAGAACTTCATCGTGGGGGTCGAATTTTATGGTGGACTCGGAAGCACCGCGGACGGCGTGGGCTTCCGCGATGCGGCTCATTATGCCGCTCCCGTGGTGTCGTGGCAGGTGAGCGAGAATGCTTCGATTCATTTCTCGCCGGCGGTCGCTCTCAGCGGGTTGGGTAGTCCCGTGCTGATTCGTTTCGGCTACAGCTATGAGATCCGCGGATTCGGCAGCAAGCTGGCGGAACTCTTCGGGGGCAGACGCTGATGCGGGCATCCAACACGGTGGGGCTTCTGCTGGTGGCAGCGTGCATGGTGCTCGTCGGAGCTCTGTGCGGGCAGAACACTGCTTACCAGCAGGATCCGAACTGGCGTGCTCCGCAGGAGGCTGCTACTCGCACAAATCCGCTGGCCCATAAGCCGGAAGCCGCTGCCGGGGGGCAGAAGCTGTTTCATCGGAACTGCACGGAGTGTCATGGCGAGGACGGCAGGGGCTTGGCCAAGAAGCACGCCGCCGACCTGCTGTTACCGGCGGTGCAAGTGCAAACCGACGGAACATTGTTCTGGAAGATTACAAACGGCAATGTAGATCGCGGCATGCCCTCGTTCAGTAAGCTACCGGAGATGCAGCGCTGGCAGTTGTTGCTCTACCTGAGAATGCTAAAGCAGGATGTTGCGCCCCAGGCGACGGGCACAAAAAAGTAGCGCCATCTTGGATGCTGTCGGGTGGGCGCTTCGCACTCCACGTCGATGGCAAGATGCCCTCGGGACAGCCGGCGAGATGCCGGCGCTACTAAACGCTAATCTGCAGCTGCCTGCGCTGCTTTTGCGGCCTGCACCTCGGATCCGATTCGCATTCCGTAGAACGACCGGTATACGAATGTGACCGAGATCAGGAAAAATACCAGCGCCAGAACATGGGTCAGCATGGCGCCTTTTTCCGACAAAGACACCGCCAGTTCCACCGCCAACAACCCGAACAGCGTGGTGAACTTAATGACGGGGTTCATAGCCACGGAAGACGTGTCTTTAAAAGGATCACCCACGGTGTCGCCGATAACCGTAGCGTCGTGCAGCGGCGTGCCTTTGAGCTTCAGTTTCGTCTCGACGATCTTCTTGGCGTTGTCCCAAGCCGCGCCGGCGTTGGCCATGAAGATGGCCTGGTAGAGACCGAAGATCGCAATCGAAATAAGGTATCCGATAAAGAAGAACGGTTCCACAAAGGCGAACGTCAGGGTCCCAAAAAAGACCGCGAGAAAAATGTTGAACATGCCCTTCTGTGCGTACTTGGTGCAGATCTCAACTACCTTTTTGCTGTCGGCGACGGAAGCCTTCTCCGCGCTCTCGAGTTTGATGTTGGCCTTGATGAACTCCACGGCGCGATAGGCACCGGTCGTCACGGCCTGCGTGGAAGCGCCGGTGAACCAGTAGATCATTGCGCCGCCAGTGATCAGACCCAAGAAAAATGGGGCGTGGAGCAGCGAGAGCTTATCCACATTCGTAGTCAGCCCACTCGTCAATGCCATGATGATGGAGAAGATCATCGTGGTAGCGCCCACCACGGCGGTTCCAATCAGCACCGGCTTGGCAGTCGCCTTGAAGGTGTTGCCCGCCCCGTCGTTCTCTTCCAGCAGGTCCTTGGCGCGGTCAAAATTTATGTCGACGTTGAAGTCTCTCTTGACCTCCGCCTTGACGTTGGGTACTTGCTCGATCAGAGAAAGTTCATAAACGGACTGTGCGTTGTCCGTAACCGGGCCGTACGAATCCACCGCGATCGTCACCGGGCCCATGCCAAGGAATCCGAAGGCAACCAGGCCGAAGGCAAACACTGGCGCGGCAATCATGGTGGCCGCCACACCCAGACCCATCAGGCTGAAAAAGTAGGCAACCGACATCAGGATAACCATCGAAAGCCCGAGCCAATAGCCAGAGAAGTTTCCGGCCACGAATCCGGAGAGGATTCCGAGCGATGCGCCACCTTCTTTTGCCGAGGTCACGACTTCCTTGACGTGCCGGGAATCAACCGAAGTGAAGACCTTGACCAGTTCAGGAATCAGCGCCCCCGCCAGCGTTCCACAGGAGATGATCGAAGCCAGCTTCCACCACTGCGACGAGTCGTTCGTCAACATCGGGATGATGTAATACGAAACGAAGTACGTGGCAATGATCGAGACAATCGAGGTGATCCAGACCAGGGAAGTGAGCGGCGTTTCAAAGTTCATTTCGTCCGCGTTGCCGTACCGGGCTTTCGCGATGGCGCCATTGATGAAATATGCGGCCGCACTGGCCACCAGCATCATGATGCGCATGACAAAAATCCAGACCAGCAGTTGGACCTGCACGGTCGGACTCTTTACCGCCAGCAGAATGAAGGTGATCAGGGCTACACCCGTCACGCCATAGGTTTCGAACCCATCCGCCGAAGGTCCAACCGAGTCTCCCGCGTTGTCGCCGGTGCAGTCCGCGATGACGCCGGGGTTGCGGGCATCGTCTTCCTTAATCTTGAAGACGATCTTCATCAGATCGGAACCGATGTCAGCGATCTTGGTGAAGATGCCGCCCGCGATACGCAAAGCGGCCGCGCCCAACGACTCGCCGATCGCGAAGCCGATGAAACAAGGACCCGCGTAGTCGCCCGGAATGAAGAGCAGGATGAAGAGCATGATCAACAGTTCGACGCTGATGAGCATCATGCCGATGCTCATGCCGGCCTCGAGCGGAATCTTATAGAGGGGGTACGGTTTTCCCTTCAGACTAGCGAACGCCGTGCGAGAATTGGCGAACGTGTTCACTCGGATGCCGAACCAGGCAACTCCGTAGCTGCCTGCAATCCCGACCAAGCTGAACATCAGGATGATGGGGAGGGTGACGCCAATCGACTTATCCGGCACGGGAGCGAGCCACCCGAAATAAATGGCGATAATGACCGCGATGAAGGCCCAAAGAACCAGGATGAACTTGCCTTGTGTAACCAGATAGGTCTTGCAGGTCTCGTAAATCAGTTCTGAGATCTCAAGCATGGCCTTGTGTACGGGCAGGTTCTTCAGTTTGGTGAAGATGGTGAGGCCGAAAAGCAGTCCGAAGACGCAGAACAACAATCCGATCAGCAGAAGTTTATGGCCGTCAATCCTTCCCAGGAAGGTGACTTGGGAGAGGTCAGGAAGTTTCAACGCGGCCTCGCCTCCGACAGAGTCTCCAGCCGGTTGGGCGAAAGCGATGGCGGAAGTCGAAAGAATCAGAGCAGAGACGGGTGCAACCAAGTTGCGAAATCGGCGTCCCAGGGATATGGCGGTGGCCATCCAGGTGCGCATAGGAGAGTCCTCCGGTATGAAGAGCGTTGCGGGATGAGATACGTGTCTAGCACAGCGTACTGGCGTGCGCCATGGCCCGGACGCCGGTTGACTCGGCGCCGGGTAAGCGCATGGCCGGAGTTCCGAACACGCTTCCACTGCAAGACATTAAAAAAGGAGTGCTGAGCTTGGCCGCGTCGGATTAAGTTCGCGCCAGCCAGCCGAGGGAGAGGGTAAACCGATCCCGTGACAGGCGATAGCGCAAAACGGGCATTTATAACATGTTGCCGTGGGCAGGTCAAACCCTCGAAAGTGGACTCGAAAGTGGACAGTTGACAAAGGCGATTCGGTGGCTCCGAATTCACGCGGCCATGGGCGAGTAGGATCCGCAGTTAGCGAAGAGATGGCGAATCTATGTGTTGTCTTGGGATCCTGACGACCGGCGCATCGATCATCTAAGAGAGCGATATACTGAAGCAACCGTTCATGATTTACCAGCGGGTGGTACGTGAAGTATCGGTGCTGGTGGGAGTCGGCGTTTTGGCTATGTTTTTCGTTCCCGCCGTCCAGGGCCCCTACTCCGCGACGCACGGGCCGGTGACCGCCATGCAGGCTGCGCGCGCCGCAGGTCGACTGCGAACTACGATCGCGCAAAACGCACTCAACGTGGGTGGGAACAGCCTGGCTTTGCCGCTGACGATATTGTTTGAGCTTTCAGTTCTGACCCCCGAGTCACACCGGTTGGTCCTGCCGGAGTGCGCCACGATCCTGCGGTGTTGATTTTCCTGTCCAGTTTCTTTCTGCAGGTTGCCATCGTGTCTTCTCAATCGAACAGGGGTTGCTAGTCGTTCCTGGAGAGTTGACCCGCGTCTACGGATCGTCCTGTATCGCTGCGGAAAGTCCTGGCGCACCTTTCCCAGTATCATCGGAAGATCAGAATGGAAGCATCGCACGAAGACAGAATCGGGGGGATTGGGGCTCGCACCGACCCAGGGTTTTATCTCACGGGAGAACCAGCGACGCTGGCGCTGCTCTTGGTGCTGGCCGTGGTGTCCTTCTTAGCCGTGGTAGGCCTGTCCCGTATCTATCACGGCCAGCAGCAAGCACTTGGAGACCGATGGTTCAGGCGGGGACTTGCCGACTTGCAGGGGCACCAATTTGAGCGGGCAATCAGCGAGTTCAGAACTGCTCAGCTTTACTCTCGTGACAACTACACGTATCAGCTGAACCTGGCCGAGGCGTTGCTCGGCCTGAAGCGGATCAACGAAGCGTACGCCTATTTGATCAACCTCTGGGAGCGGGAACCCGAGAACGGAATCGTGAACCTTGAACTCGCGCGCATCGCTGCCCAGAGAGGTGAAGCGGAACAGGCTCTTCGCTACTACCACAATGCAATCTATGCCATCTGGCCGAGCAACCAGGAGATAGCACGGCGCGATGCTCGCCTGGAACTCGTCGAATTCCTCCTGGGCATCAGAGCAAATACACAAGCACAATCCGAATTGATTGCACTAGCGGCGAACCTGCCAGACGATCCGTCGCAACACAGGAGAGCCGGCGATCTCTTCCTCCGAGCGCAGGACCACGAACATGCTCTCGCAGAATATCGCCTAAGCCTCAGGGCGGACCGCCACAACCCGTCGGCGAACGCCGGGGCTGGGGTCGCGGCCTTCGAGCTAGGTCGCTACCCTCTAGCTCAACGCTATCTGCAGGTAGCAGTGTCTACCAATCCGAGCGATGCACAGGCCGCCGAGGTGCTCAAGACCACGGAACTTGTACTAGAGATGGATCCCTCCCGGCGACAAATCTCAACCGAGCAACGCAACCGGATTGTGACCGAGGCCTTCGTAGTGGCGGGGCGGCGGCTCAAGTCCTGCGTGGCTGTCGGTGCTTCGACTGCGGCTGCCGCACGCGAACCGTCGCAGCCGACCTTGACCCAGCGATGGGCGACGATGAAGCCGCAGATCAGTGAGCGAGGCCTACGACGAAATCCTGATCTAGTTGAAATAGCGATGGATCTGGTATTTGAAATCGAGCGCCAAACCAACTCTGCATGCGGATCGCCGACAGGGAAGGATCTGGCGCTGCTACTACTGGCGAAGGAACACGAGGGCACTTAGAGAGTGGACATCTTGCCCATTGAGAAGTCCGGAGATATGGCGCAGGTTGGGACGGGCAAGGCGGGGTCCGATCGTTTCGGGCTCATTCCCGGAGCCGTTCTGCGATCAGTTTTTCGCGAAGATCGATTTTTCCTCCTCATTTCGGTATTCATCGGTTTCTTCTCTGGACTAGCCGTCGTCTGTTTTCGCTTCGCGATTGACTGGTGCCGCCACTATCTCCTGGGCTCAGGAGCCACGTTCTCACCATCGCGAATGCTGTTGGCGCCTACTCTCGCAGGCCTCGTTATTGCGGTATTGGTGATTCATGTCTTCCCTTTGGGGCGAGCTTGGCGTCGGCAATCGGGCGACGCATGCGGCTTTCCCGCGATCGGATGCGCCTGATTGCTCCCGTAGGCGCGGCTGCCGGTTTGGCGGCCGCCTTCAATGCGCCGATCTCGGCGGTGCTCTTCGTGATCGAAGAAGTCATCGGACGTTGGACCCCGGGCATTCTTGGCTCCGTGGTCCTTTCGGCGGTGTCGAGCGTGGTCGTGATGCGCTGGTTTCTGGGGTCCGAGCCACTGTTTCGGATTCCCGCCGTGAAGATGGAGCATCCTTCCGAACTCATTGCCTATGCCATTCTCGGAGTGGTTGGGGGCCTGGCCTCGGTGGTATTTTCCAGCGGTATCGCGAGCCTGCGCCCCCGCTGCAAGACGCTACCCCGGTGGACGCAGTATTTTCAGCCCCCTTTGGCGGGCTTGCTGATCGGATTCATCGCGGTACTGGGCGCACCGCAAGTGATGGGGGCGGGTTACGAATACATCGACGAGGCCATGCACGGCCAATTCACCTGGCAGATGCTCGCGATCCTGGCCGGACTGAAGATCGTCGCGACCCTGCTATCTTTCGTCAGCGGAACCCCAGGCGGTATGTTTGCGCCAACGCTGTTCATCGGTGCCATGCTCGGGGCCGCCGTCGGGGGAGCGCAGCGCGCCCTGCTCCCTCATCTGAATGGATCGCCGGGTACCTACGCCCTGGTGGGCATGGGAGTGCTCTTCGCTGGGTTCTTGCGTGCTCCCATGACCTCAGTGTTCATGGTGCTTGAGGTCAGCGGCAACTACTCGATCATCGTGCCGGTGATTGTGGCCAACACTTTCGCCTACGTGATTTCACGGGCATTGCAGCCGACGGCGATATTCGACGTCCTTACCCGTCAGGACGGCCTGGAATTGCCCTCCATGGAAGAGCAGAGGGAGGCGGGTATTCTGCGGTGGAAGATGCAATGCGGTCGGTAGGGAATCCGGTGCTCGATGCCGAAGAAACTCTGGATCGGGTGTTGCAGCGGCTAGATGGCAAGCCCACGGATGTGATACTCGTCCGATTAAATCCCAGCGGGTGGAGCAGCGTCGCCAGGCACGAGCTTGAGATCATGGTCAGGGAAGGCAAAGGGGACCTTACGCTCGGTTCTGCTCTGGCCACCCGCCAAATCCCTTATTTGCACCCTGATCAACCCTTGGAAATAGCTCTGCGCTACATGGATCGCTGGCCGCTGATTCCAGTTGTGAGCCGCGCCGACTTCCGTACGCTGGAAGGTGTAATCTCTCAGCGGGACGTGCTGAGGAGGTATGGCACGTCGGGCTGAGGTAAAGCGTCGTGAACCGTACACGATAGGCGCTTCCTGAATCACAACCAATGTGGTCATATGCTATTGTAGCGGACCAAAGTTGGAGCGTTTGTTCGACCGGGCTGTGGGTTGAGGGTACGATTCGATTTCTATGCGCAAGGTGGTTCAATCGAAGCGCGAGGGCGAGTCGCTAATAAAGCTGCGGGATGCCGCCCTGCAACTGGGCATTAGCTTCCCCACCATCAAGCAGTGGATCTACCGGAAGAAGATTCGAAGCGTCCAAACCGTAGGCGGACACCACCGTATACCGCTAAGCGAAGTGGACGGGCTACTGTTCAGAACGCGGGGAAAGACGGAGAGAGAACGAAAGCAGGTGGTCCGCCGCGTGAGTGGACGCAACCAGTTGGTGGGACGCATTGACTCCGTACGGATCAGCGGGTTGATGGCAGAAGTGAAGATCTCGATTGGGGGACAACAAATTACTTCGATCATCACGGCAAGTTCCGCGCGCGAGATGCAGTTGAAGGCGGGGCAGACGGCGGCGGCCCTCATCAAAGCGACCGAAGTGATGATTCTACGTATCTGAGATGAACCATCGGCCCTCCCTAACCTGTAGCAATCGTCGATGGTGGGCTCAGACCCGTTGGCGAAGGCCGTCAGGATCACGAACATTCGCGCTGATAGTGCTCTTGGCGTTTGCCTTTCTGGTTCCGTTGTGTCCATCCCAGGAAATCACGGTAGCCGCGGCTGCTGATCTTCAATTTGTCCTGCAAGATGTAGCCGTGCGATTCCAGAAGGAATCCGGGACGAAGGTAAAGCTTGTCTACGGTTCGTCGGGCAACTTCTTCCAACAGATCGAGAACGGTGCTTCCATCGACCTGTTCTTTTCCGCGAACCTTGACTACCCGAAGAGACTTGAAGCGGCAGGTTTGATCCAGCCCGGAACCTACTACGAGTACGCAAGAGGCAAACTCGTGATCTGGGTCCCAAAGGAATCCCGACTCAACCTGGATTCCGGCGTGCAGAGCCTCCTTGATCCGAGTGTCAAGAAAATCGCGATCGCTAACCCAGCGCACGCACCCTACGGGCAGGCTGCGGTGGCAGCCTTAAAAGGCGAGCGCGTGTACGACAAAGTCAAAGAGAAACTGGTACTCGGTGAGAACGCTTCTCAGGCCGCCTCGTTTGCGGCCTCGGGCGCGGCCGACATGGGTATTGTGCCGATGTCGCTGGCCTTGTCTCCCAATATGAAGGACAGAGGACGCTATGTCGAGGTCCCGGCCGCTGACTATCCAGCCATCGAGCAAGCCTGCGTGATCCTGGCAGGTTCGAAGAACAAGCAAGCGGCGCGTCAATTCATGTCGCTGATCCAGACGTCTGCTACCGCCGAGCTGCTAAGAAGCTATGGGTTCGACGTGCCTGGCGGTCCGATCAAGTAATTTTGCGTGTCGATACCAGTCCGGCCACCGGGCACGTCTCTTATGTAACACCTACCTATGTTCCCATGTAGAGCACGTGTACGTAGGTTCCCAGCCTGACGTTGTAAGTCAGATACCAGCCGTCATGATCGGGGTCTTCGTAGATGACGATGTCGTCGCGGTCCCAGAACCAGTCATTGCAGAAGCCGATATCGGGGCGACGCTGAAGTAGAAGCCGCCGAACCAGAAGCGGCTGGGCCCGCCTCCAGCCAAGTGCCAGACGTGGCCCCGACCGAAGCCACCCGTAAAGCGTCCGTGCTCCCAGGGATGATCGAGGTGGTAGCGGCGATCGTCGCGGCCGGTGTCGTGGCCAATCCATTTGCCGTTGGAATGAACGTGAGGTGCGTCGGGATGCCCGCCCTTGTCGTTGAAATGACGATTTTCCGGCGCAGGATGAGGATTTCGCACCGGAGAGGGTCCGTGGGATGGGATATGCCCGCCACCAACTTCACCGTGGTGTTGGGCAAAGGCTGCGAAGGAACATAAGAGGCAAACTCCGAACAGCGCGGCACATCTTCTCATGACTCTTCTTTCTCCGAGTGCCCCTCAAGGATTGTAATGTAGAGCGATCTTGGCGGACAATCAGAGTGCGTAACCGAAGCACGCTCGGTCTCGCAGTTCTTAAAGACTATCCGAAAGACCCCGCGATTATCGCTGAAACGCGGACCCACGGAGAGGCTGGGGAAGAAACGCGATTTCGGACTACGACGGGTGTTGTGAGGACTTGGGCTATACCGAGATCGGCGACACCAATTCGGCGAAGTTAATCCAACTCTCTCACGATTTCAAGAGAACGTACGTGCTGTAGCTCTCCTGATTGATGGTGCTGAACGGACGCATCGTCACTGAGCTGCCATCCGCTGCAACGGCGGTTGAGTCTCCTTGATCGTTGTTGGCCGCCTTTGCCCGTAGCAATTCGGCTTTATCGAACGAGGGCTGCGAATCGGAAACGGCGAAGAGCACGAGCGGGCCTCGCACCAAGGCCAGCAGGTCCGGGTGATTCGCATCGACCGTCTCCAGGCGCAGGGGCATGGGCAGTTCCAACTCAACGCGGTCGCCGTCCTTCCAGGTTCGTTGAACACTCGCAAAGCTTCCAGGTTTGACGTCAGAGACGCGCTGTCCATTGACCGACAGAACGGGATCGGGCCCGGCCCACGCCGGGATTCGGACATAGAGCTTGTATTCGGTGGGCTGCGAGGCCGCCACCTGGATCTGGACCGTGTTTCCGAACGGGTACTTCGTCAATTGCTTCAGACCCAGACGGGCGCCATTTGCTGTCCAGTGCACCGCGGAGGGAGTAAAGAGGTTCACGTAGACGCCATCCGCGGACCGCAGGTAGGTGCTGATGTGGTAGTCGGCGGCGAGCTGCGGGAAGGTGCCTGAGCAACACGGCCACTTGTCCCGGTACCAAACCTTCTTGCCAGTGGTGGCGTAGTCGGAATAGTAGAACGATGTTCCATCGGGCTGTACCGGCCAGGCTCCAAGGATGGTGTTGTAGAGCACGCGCTCCATGCTGTCGCCATATTTCGAGTCCTTGGTAACTCGCAGGAGGTAGCGGGTAATTTTGAAATGGCCGTAAGCGCCGCAGGGTGTCTCGAAGCTCGCGTGAGTGTGTTTCAGGCTGTTGCCGAGTTGCCCGGTTCCGGGTTCTCCGAAAGACTCATCAGGTCCCCAGCCTCCGGTTGCGAAACTCTGGGTGTTCAGCAGCATGTCGAAGCCGTTTGTGGCGGCGCGCAAGTGCTGTTCACTGCCTAAAGTGATGTAGGCCTGCATGGCCGAACTGAAAGCGTTGACGTGGCTGTAGGCGTGCTCGAAGGGCAGGACGTTGTTTCCCGCCGCCAGCGGGCCAAAATAGGTGTCGTCTTCCAGATATTTCTTCGCCAGATCGAGATAAAACGACTTGCCGCTGCGCTGGTAGGCCAGGAAAAGATTTTCGGGTAGCGTGTAGGTTTCATCCCACGTGTACGAGGTGTCTTTGTGCGGGCGGGAACGTTGTTCGGCGCGCGATAGCGCCTTTTCCGGCAGGTAAGCCGACATGGCGCGCGTCAGTTTTTCGTGGACATCCATTGCCATCGGGTCGTGAACGAACTCGTGTGCATCGATCAACCCGCAGGAGAGTTTGTCGTATGTGTATGCGGGGAGCCGGTAGTCGACGAAGAACTTCGCCTTCGGGTCGAGGGTCTCTGCGTAGCCCTTGACCAGGCGGTTGATCTTGGATCGTGTTGCCTCGTCCCCGGACACAGCGTAGGCGCGTGCCAGTCCTGAAACGTACTGACCGAAGCTATGGCCTGCGATGAAACCGTGGAAGTCGGTCCGCTCCAGACTGAAGCCGGTGAGGTCGTACCAACCACCCATGTCTTCGCCTGGTGCGGGCAGTCCAGCGACCTGACGGAAGACCTTCAGCAGGCGATCGTCATCGAGATTGAGGAAACGGGCATGGTGCTGCTCAAACTGCGTCTTCATCGGACCTTCCAACAACTCCACGTCGGAATACGCGAAGGTGGTCAGCGGAGTCTGGATTGCGATGGTTCCTCTCTCGGGAGCGGCCCACGCGGGCAGAGCTTGTGCGACGTAGGTCGCCGCAGTAGTGGCGGTGGCGGCCTTCAGGAAGGTTCGGCGGCTGACGGGGGATTTCATGGCAGACCTCGCGCGCGTTTCGTATGGCTCTTAGCAAACGTTTGCTCCAATTAGCATTACGCCGCTTCTTGTCGCGTGTCAAATCAGTTTCAACGTCCCGATGTCAGGCTGCGGACTGTTGCTTCAGGGTGTTCTCGATCTCTTCGACTTCGCTCGCGCTCAGTCGGAAATCTGCGGCGCCGATGATCCCGAGTACCTGCTTGGCGCTGCGGAAGCCTACGATCGCGCCCGTGACCGCTGGATTGTCCAGCGTCCAGGCGATGGCCACTTCCCCGGGCGTCCGCCCATGTCGATCTCCAATCTCGCGCAAATGGTCGACCAGTTTCAGATTGCGGGACAGCAGCGGTTCCTGGAAGTTGGGGAGGTTCTTGCGCCAGTCCTCAGCTGCGAAATTGGCTACGCGCTCGCGGGTCATCGCCCCAGTTAGCAACCCGGCAGACATTGGCGAATAGACGATGACGCCAATGTTGTTTTGCTGTGTGAATGGAAGAATATCGTGTTCGATCTCCCGAGTGACGATCGAGTAGGGAGGTTGCAAGGATGTAATCGGCGCGATGGCCATAGCGCGCTTCATCTGTGAAACGCTGAAGTTCGATACGCCGATGTTGCGTACCTTCCCCTCGCGCTGGAGGCGCGCCAGTTCTGTCCAGCCTTCCTCAATGTTTTCATCCGGTTCAGGCCAGTGGATCTGGTAAAGATCGATCACATCGGCTTGCAGGCGGCGGAGACTTTCTTCGCACTCGCGCCGAATCGACCCTGACTTGAGGCATGCGCCGATCGTTCCGTTAGAGTCCCACACTCGCTCGCACTTGGTGAAAATATAAGGACGCGACGAACGTCCCTTGAGTGCGCGCGCCACCATCTCTTCGGAATGACCAAGTCCGTAAAGCGCGGCAGTGTCCAGCCAATTGAGGCCGTGATCCAGGGCAGCGTGAATGGCGGGGATAGAATCGCTGTCGTTCTGCGGGCCCATGCTACCGTTCCAACCGCCGCCTCCGATGGCCCAGGCGCCGATTCCGATGGGGGTGATGTAGAGATCGCTGTTTCCAAGTTGTCGTGTTTGCACTCGATCACCTCGAATGGTCGTCGACTTCCGACCGTTTGATAAAGTCTCGATGCGGTTCGGGGTTTTTCGTCAACGGCTAAGAATTCCCGCCCAACAAGGTCACCAAGAAACGCTTGACAGGCATTTTCGCAGCGGACTATAAAGTCGGTCGAGAAATCGTTTGCTGCGAAAGTCGATTGTACTCCTTGAGGTTCCCCGTTCCCACGTTGCTCAACCGAGGTTGCCACAGAAACGAGGTGCGAATATGGCAAGGAAGAAAAGTGTTTCGCGTCGGGATTTTATAACCTCAGCAGTCTCGGTCGCGGCCTTATCGTCCCTTCCCAGCCGCCGGATTTTCGCCGCGGCAACTGACCGAACCCCGATACCGCCGAGTAACGTGACGCTTACGGATGCTCCTGGCTGGAAAGACCAGGGCATCGAAAATCTAGCCAAGTCACCCCACGCCAAACTGCGGGACATTCCAGTGCGAGCCGTGACGATCACCGGCAGCTTCTGGGCGCGGCGTCGCGACATCAACGTGACCAAGAGCATTCCCAGCATGCACGATCTGCTGGAAGCTAATGGCCGCATGAATAACTTTCGACGCCTGGTTGGCAAAAGCGACGCGGCGCAGAGCGGACCGGTGTTTTCCGATTCCGATATCTACAAATGGACCGAGGCGGTGGGGTTTGTGCTGCAATCTGGAGATCGCCCTGAACTTCGCGCCATTACCGACAAAGTCATCGACGAGGTGATCGCGGTCCAGGAACCCAGCGGGTACTTGAACACTTATTACCAGGATGACCGCAAGAGCCTGCGAATGCTCAAGCAAACGCAGACCACCGGCCACGAACTCTACAACATCGGACACATGCTGCAAGGGGCGATCGCCTACTACCGCGGAACGGGCGATCGCCGGCTGCTCGACGCCGGCATTCGTTTCGTCAACGATTTTCTTCAGCCCAACTACGGCCCAGCGCCGAAGATGCCCATCGTGTCTGGCCATCCTGAAATTGAAATGGGGTTGATCGAGCTCTACCGCATCACCGGCGACCAGCGTCAGCTCGACCTTGCTGGCTACATCCTCGAAGGCGACGAACGTCTGCAGTTGCCCGAGCGCCGGACCATCTACATGTTCAGCGGAACCCCCTTCACGGCCCGCACCAAACTGGAAGGGCATGCCGTTCGCGCAATGTACGCCTGCTGCGGCGCGACCGACTACTACATGGAGACGGGCGACCCAACCTATCTGAAAACTTTGAACACGCTTTGGGGCGACATGACCGCCACCAAGATGTACGTTACGGGTGGAGTGGGATCGCGTTCCGACGGAGAGGCATTCGGGGACGCTTACGAGCTGCCCAATTTCCGGGCCTACGGCGAAAGCTGTGCCGCAATCGGGAACATGATGTGGAACTGGCGGATGTTGGCGGTGACCGGCGACGCGAAGTTTACCGACGTCATGGAACGGGCCCTGTACAACGGAATCAACTCCGGGATGTCGCTGGACGGTACGCTGTACTGTTATCGCAACCCGCTGGCCTTTGATCCTTCGACCGGCGACAAGATTCGGAATCCCTGGTACGACGTAACGTGTTGTCCGCCCAACCTCGAGCGCACCTTCGGTTCGCTGCCCGGATACTTCTATAGCACCAGCAGCGATGGGATCTACGCACACCTTTACGACAACTCCGAACTTGACTGGCACCTGGAAAACGGCGTCGGCCTGAAGGTGACACAGAAGACCAACTATCCATGGGACGGGGATGTCGACATAACAGTCACACCGGCTGAGCCTTCGGAGTTCACTTTCTACCTGCGTGTTCCCGGCTGGGCTGATCAAGCTAAGGTTTCAGTGAACAACAAAACGTTCGCCGGTGCGAAGGCCGGAGAATACCTCCCCATTCGTCGTCGCTGGTCGAAGGGCGACGTCATCCAGATGAGGCTCGAGGTGGTGCCTCAGGTCATTGAAGCGAACCCTCATGTGGCCGACGACACCGGGCGAGTGGCCATTCAGCGCGGGCCACTTATCTATTGCCTGGAGGAGGTCGATCAGCCCAGCGGCGTGTCCCTGAGTGATGTTGCCGTCAGCCCCGGCCGCCGGCCGTCCGATCAATTTCAAACCGAGTTCAAGAGCGACCTGCTGGGCGGAATGATAGTGCTGCACCATGCGGGCGCTGTCTTCGAACGAGAGGCGTCGCAGAAATCGCTCTACTCCCGCTACGGCGGAGAGTCAGCGAAGACTCGTCGAGTGCCGCTGACCTTCATTCCCTACTACGCCTGGGCCAACCGGCAAGCAACTTCCATGCAGGTTTGGAACTTGTTATTACCGGCGTAGCCAGGGGCGAAGATTACCACGTCAGGCGGATCAGTGAGAGGGCCTGCCTGGGCAGGTTGAACTGCAATTGCACCGCGCCCTGCTGAGTTGCGATCCACGAGGGCGAGGTCATCAGCTGCAATTGTCCCGCGCGTTCCAGGCGCTTGTATTCGGTTTCAGAAGGGGCCGAGGGCGAGCCCATTTCCTTCCACACCGTAAAAGCGTCGCTGTGATCGGAGTCGATGCGGAAGTGTTCGACCAGCGTGCGCCCGGCCTTCGCGGGAAGGCCAGTAATCTGTAAGGCGATGGGCGCGGCAGGGAAAGGAAGATCATCGTCGTGGTAGTTCCAGACGAGGACTTCGATCTCTCTATCTTTGCGCGTCGCGGTCGCATTGATGTCAGGTTGGCCGCGTACTCCAGAGCGCACAACCTCTTCACTCGCAAGGGCTCCTGAACTGGTGGCCCGGACGCGTTCGTTTCCGAGTAATCCGAGCATGCGAAAGGCATTCAGGACGGGCTTGTCCACCCCATCCGTTGCCAGCTCACGAAAACCCGCGAAGATAGGCTGATCTTCGAATTCGAAAGCCCAGGTAACAGCCCCAAGGAAATTCACGTTTTCCTTTTGGGCCAACTCCGGGATCGTATTCAAAACTTCGACTGTGTAGGCGCCGTACAGAGGTCCGTTGCGATACAGGTTCTGTGGCCTGTCCTTTGCAGAGCAGGCTGCACAGCCTTCGGGATCAGACTCGCCGAGCACGATCGGAGTCTGCCGCCACTCTGGAAACGACGCCGTGATCTTGAAGCCCTCCTCGATTGCGTTCAGCTGGCGTTGAATCCCCATCTGCACGTGGTCTGCTTGCCAGGTGGGAGCCCCCTTGGGATGAAAGCTGATGAAGTCCAGACGGGAACCAGTCCTGCCGTTCGCGAAATTCTTCCCATGCGCACAATGTTCCAGAAACGCTCGCAGAAAATCAGCTGCGCGTTTGCTGCCCGGTCCAGTGCTGTCCGGTCCCCCGATGCGCGCTTCAGGGAGCGCCCGCTGCACCGCCTCGACGGAAAAATCATAGAGTTTGAAGTATTCCTCGGGTGTCCCTTTCCAATAATCGATGTCGGGCTCGTTCCAGACCTCCCATAGCCAGTTTTTCACCTCGCGATCGCCGTAGCGTTCCCGAAGATGGTGAACAAACTGAAAAACAAGCTCCGACCACTTGGAGTAGTCCTTCGGCGGATACGCCCAACCCGTGAAAATGTCGCCAAGGGCGCCCCCCGGAAAGTCGTGACGATAGGGTTCCGGGTGGACCGAAAGCGCTTGCGGCATGAAGCCGATTTCGACCAGCGGTGTGATTCCTGCTGCGTGAAATGCATCGAAAATCTGATCGAGGATAGTCCAGCTGTACACGGGATGTCCGGCGGCATCTTCTGTATAGACATTCGTCGATCCCCATTTTAGAGAGCCAGACCCGTCGCCGCTGGTAAAAAGATTGTGAACTCGAACGTAGGTGGGCGCAGGATTCATGGCGGCCAATTCGCCGAGCAGTTTCTTCCCATTAGGAGCGTACGTGTAGTTGGGCTCGTCGTAGCCGAAGTAGTTCCAGATCGGGGGCAACGCACCGGCGGGTTGATCGAACGCAGCGTGGATGTGCACACTTTGCGGGGGCTCCTGGGGCCAGCACGGGCCAGTCAGGAGGAGGATCGCGGCGCAAAGCAGGCGATGGCATTTCATTGAAAGGCCTCCGGGTACGGCGAGCGTCGCCCATTATACAGACGCCGTAAACGTTTACTCCTGTCTGGTACCGAGGTCATCGAGACCTCAGCATGGGGCTTCCCCGGTTCAGCGTTCCGATGAATCCTGAACTCGAAGGCGTCGGCGATACGTCATCACAACAGCACGGTGCCACCAACGAATGCACTCGCGTAGGAAGCACTGTGTGCCCACCAATCCGCCATGAAGCGACAGCGCACCATGCGAGAGGCCGAGAATGTCAGCCAATCTGTGTTCACGAATCCCCATCGGGCGAGAATGTAGCCGATGCAGCCGAAGATGACAGCGCTCGCCGCCATAAAGGCCAGCAGCATAGCGATTGAGGGTCTGAGCTCGGAAGCGCGCAGCAGCGGACGAGAACCTGCCCGCGCCCCGAGAATCATTGGAATGGCGAAAAACACTCCAACCCACCAGGTGGCGAGGACGCCCCACCCGATGCCAAGCCATGTTGGAGACTGGGTGTGAAAGATCGGTGGGTGAAAAATGGTGAAGTATTCCAGGCAGATTCTGGCGGTGAACTGGTCGTGAACAATCCCATAAAGCACCGCCGCAACCACACAGGTGACCGCGATTTTGAAAGCTTCCATTGGGACGCTATTCAAACCGATTGTAAGCGGGCAGATCTTGCCCGTTTGGAGGATTGTGTTCACGGGCAAAAGCACAGCAAGTTCCGAATTGCCAGAGAGTCAGGCTTGGTCCGCATGCTCGCCGGATGGCTGTACTTTGCTGCCGGCAACCCCGATCGCCTCGCGTTGTATCGGCTACCTCAATGAGCCAGACTACTCCGTCGGCGGCCCTGACATAAGGAACTCCTGCCAGCTCACGCTACGCACCCCATGACGCCGAGCCACACTCTCAGCTCCTGGCGGTGTGATCACCAAGGGCGTGAATTTTGGATTTCGGCGACACACCTCCAGCAGCCCTTTCAGGTCGTGAACGTCAAAGCTGCCCGTCTTGACTTCGACTGCCCAGTTACCCCAGCTTCCCTCACAGACAGCGTCGATTTCGAGCGGCTCTTCTCGCCAGTACGTGACCCTCTGCCCCTGGTTCACAGCGAAGGACAGACACGCGTTCTCGACCCAGGCACCGAAGCGTGCAGGGTCTTTCGCCGGATCGGGAGCACCATCGGGATGCATAGCCGACAAGAGCGCGTTGTTCAGCGTCACCAGTTTCGGCGGCGCTAAACGCCGCCGGTGCGCGCGCGTGGCAAACTTCTCCAGCGGCGCCACCAGGTATGCTTCCTGTAGCATCGTCAGGTAGTGAGCCACAGTTTCAAGCGCGCCTTTGTCCTGAAGCTGCCCTTGCAACTTCTGCAACGAGACGATCTGGGCCGGCGATGCCGTCGCAATCGCGAACACCTGTCGAAGCAGCCCAGGACGACGGACCGCGCCTAAGGCCAACACATCCCGCCCAATCGCAGGTTCGATGATTGCGTCCCTCACATAGGCACGCCATCGCACAGGATCAGTCTTGAACTCCATCGCACCGGGATAGGAGCCAAACTGCACGAGGCCCAAAGCCGCGTCCTGCTCGGACAGATGAAACGTACTGGCCAGAGCTGCGGCTGGCCAGTGACTGAGTGTCATCCGCTCGAAACGCCCGGCCAGGCTTTCGCGTGATCCCGTGGCCACACGCAGGGCGGAGGAACCGGTCGCGACCACGTGCAGCGGCAGATGCCGACGGCGCATGCGGTCCCATTGTCCTTTGAGCCGTGCCGCCCAGTCGGGTAGATGGTGGATCTCGTCCAGCAACAGGACGACTGTGCCGTGCTGCGCACGGTCTTCGGCTACCGTCCAGCAACGCTCCCAGAAGCCGGGCAGTGCGGCGTCGGGCTCGTCGCCAGCCATATAAATGGCTGCCTCGCCGAATTCGCGTGCCAGCTCCAGCAGCAGTGTGGTCTTGCCCACCTGCCGCGGCCCGGTAAGGAGCTGAATGCGCCCTGGAGCCGGCTCCCGCAGCCGTTCCCCGAGCAGCCGGCGGCAGTGCCCAAAGTCGTTCTCAAGTTCGACCATAGTCTAATAATTATTCGACTACAATCGAACCCTGTCAACAGAATGCCTGTGCTCTTGACTTAAACCTCGTAACCGGTTGTCGCAACGCGAGTCAGCAAACTACGCCATCATCCGACCAGAACGTCCGAGCTATTCAACACCGTAGTCGTCAACGAGTCAGAAATTCGACCGCCAATGCCTGCACGACGATCCAAACACCCGCTATTGGAAGAGGCAAGTGGCCGACACGTAGAAGAGTATCAGGTCGAACCAGGAGATGTTGAATTCGCAGCGAGCCCGCTTGAATGGGCAGGAAGACTCAGGCGTATTCATGACAACGCTCGTACCAGCGTCGAAGAGCCGGGCGTTACAACCTTGCACCTCACCTGCGGCGCACTGAGCTGGCAAGACGCCTGGCTGGGAGAATCGCTTTCGCCAATTTGGATGGTTCCGGCTCAACTTGTCAGCAAAGGACCAAGTGCACCACTACGCGTCGTGCTTGCTGACGAGGAGATGCAGCTCAATCCGGCGCTGAAGATTTATCTTCGCGAGCGGCATAAGACAATTCTCGATAGGGACAATTCGGACGGAAAGTCAATGTTACGCAGGTTTTATGCGGGCAAAAGAATGGCTCCTCAGGTAGGACTCGAACCTACAACCCTCCGGTTAACAGCCGGATGCTCTGCCATTGAGCTACTGAGGAGTGTCGTCGCGGCCGAGGAACCTTCGACCGCTTCAAAAATACATGAACATCATATCAAAGCAATCCGACATCGGAAAGCAGTTCGGTCTGCGGGCGAACTCGCTTCTTCCATTCTCTGCAACGATCTACCAGAGTTTGCGATTATCGAATTGCGCGCGCGCCCTGCAATACGATGACCAGGGGACGCCGACGATCAGAGATTGCTCGGAGGGTGCGCTTGCGGCTGCATCCGCCTCTAATCTATGATGTCTATTATTGAACTAGGCATCGCCTTCTGGAAGGGTTTCGACGCGAGTTCGAGACAGGTCGAGCCATTCTCTTCATCCGCCGACCTCTCGAAGATTACTCGGTGCGGTGCCGCACTGGGGTTTGACAAAGGGAATGGGCACCAGCGTAGAATTTTCGGCGCGGGTGAAGCCGAACGAATCCGAAGTACTGCTCATAAAGGAGGTTCAACGTGTCGCTACGTATCAATGACACCGCTCCCGATTTCACGGCGGAAACTACCCAGGGGACCATTAACTTTCACGAGTGGATCGGGGATGGCTGGGCGATTTTGTTCTCACACCCCAAAGACTTCACCCCCGTGTGCACCACGGAGCTTGGCTACATGGCAGGCCTGCAACCGGACTTCCAGCGGCGCAACTGCAAGATCATCGGGCTGAGCGTGGATCCCGTGGTAAATCATGGCAAGTGGGCTGTCGATATCGAGGAGACCCAAGGCCACAAAGTGAACTATCCGATGATCGGGGACACGGAGTTAAAGATCGCCAAGCTCTATGACATGTTGCCGGCACAGAGCGGAACAACGTCGGAAGGCCGCACGGCCGCTGACAACGCCACCGTGCGCACGGTCTTCGTGATCGGCCCGGACAAGAAGATCAAGTTGATGTTGAGCTATCCCATGAGCACTGGCCGCAATTTCGACGAGGTCCTACGGGTCCTGGATTCGATCCAACTCACCGCGAAGCACAAGGTAGCGACTCCGGTGAACTGGAAGCAGGGAGACGATGTGATCATCGTTCCGGCCGTGTCGAACGAGGAAGCGCAGCAGAAATACCCGGGAGGCTGGAAGTCGCCCAAACCGTACTTGCGCATTGTCCCCCAACCCAAGTAATTGATTCCACGCCTCCACCGGGCCGGCGCGGACCGCGTTCACGCGTCATGATCCGGCCCGGTTTACCCTTGACACAGCCAGACCCCCGTGGTGTACTTCTCACTAGTTTGGTTCTGCGTCTTTCCCCTAGATTAAACACCGGTTACTTCAGTCATATCTGAAGAGATTGTATCGGTCAGCAGGTTTGGTTTCGTATTACAGCGCCCACCCCCACTGAGCTGCAAGGCAGGAACACCTGTTAAGGAAATTGAGCGGTCTCCTGTCTCGGAGTCTCAAGCATGTCCACAATGCGCAGTCTGCCGAGCGTGGCGGCTAAGCCATCCGCGTTACGCTCGAAGTCTGCTCCGGCGTATTCTACGGCGCCCGAGGCACGCGACGTTGTACTCGGAACTCCGATTGACCCCGGGAACGATCGGCCCGTGCAATTGTTGATGGCAGGTTTCGAGGCGCTGGACTTGCTCAACATCGGGCTGGTGGTGACGAATGTCTCCGGCCAGTTGCTGCTCGCGAATCAGACCGCCGAACAGATTTTGGATGCCCGCGACGGGCTCAGTGTGAGCGCCGCTGGCGTCTTGCGGGCGGCGGGCGCCAGCGGATCCGCTCTTCTCGAATTGGTGCGACAGGCAGCAAACCCAGCGGATGGGAAATCAGATACAAAAGACCTCGTTCTCGCCGTGCGGCGCCCATCCGGGAAGCGACCACTCACGCTGCTGGTGCGTTCCATTGCGGCGGAGGTTGCGAAGGCCGATAGCAACGCACCAGCTTGCCTGATCTTTATCATGGATCCAGAATTTCCGATGGAAACCGCGGAAGCGGAGCTTCGTCAGTTGTACGGACTTACCTCAACGGAAGCTTGTTTGGCGAATCTCCTTATGGAGGGCAAGACTCTCGACGAGTGCTGCCAACTGCTCGACATTCGCCGGTCCACGGCTCGCACCCACCTGCAGCACCTTTTTGAGAAGGTTGGCGTACAACGGCAGAGCGAACTCGTGTCCTTATTGTTGAAGAGCGTTGGTATGGTTCGTACCAGGACGAGCCA
>CAZXKO010000041.1:0-16087 GCA_964641665.1 uncultured Acidobacteriaceae bacterium | reverse complement strand
GAAGCGCTCGTACAGGATGGAATAGTTCACAGAAGAGAACCGGACCGTCCAGGTGAAACGCTTTCCTCCAACAGTGCAGGCTAGTTCAACGCCTTCACCAAAGGCGCTCTTCGATTTGCGCATATCACCGAGCAACGTAATTGGTGTGATTCCTTTTTTCGGTATATCCGTCACTTTGAGAAACGGAGCGCGTTCGGTGCTTTTGCGAGTTGGGGGTGGAAGAATCACTGTGCCTTTGCTGTTTCGTGACTTCATCGGTCAGTCTCCTTTGATTTGAGTAACGTGTTTCAATTGCTCCAGCAGCATCCATTCCGCGATTTTGATGGCCCCCAGCGCCCTCCTGGCACGCTCTATGGGATCGTCTGTAAAACAGAGGTCAATTCCTGCCCGGTCCACCATTGCGTGAAATAGCGAATGACATTCACCACAGAATGGCATCGTGAACCACGCGAGGTGTCGTCTGCCGCCGAGATGATTTGCTTGCACATTGCGGGTACTTCCACACAGCACGCATCGTTTGACTTCCAGTTTGCGCAAGCTCACACTCCACCTGCGGTGGAATAAAGTCGCTCGAAAGCATTTTCCGAGGTCTCCATTGCTTCTAGGATCTTTTGGACCTCGTGGGCCCCGGTCGGTAGTCGGACACCATCGACGAAGGTCCCCTTGGGAAATCGGTTGAGACGAGAGAAATCACCGCGTCCGGCCTCGATAACGGAGGCAAACCACTCACCCACTAGGTAGCGTTCTTTCGAGCTTTTGGTATGAATTGAAATGAGTACATCAGGCTTCGTGCTCGGAATTTGCAGCGTAGCGCGCATGCGATCGGATGGGGTAACACGCACCTTGCCACCTGAGCGTTCCTGCTTTAATTGAGACCCAACGTACTTCCGGACTGAACGCACGCTAACTTCCCGATTCCGTGCAGCCTGGGTAAGAGTCAGATTTGAATCGCGGCGTAAGTCCGATAGGACATGCAGTGTCTTCCCACGTGTAGATTGGCTGCGCGCAGAACGATTGCGTGCAACCCGTAACGAACGAGTAAACACAGTTAACTGATGAGTAAACGTGCGCAGATCGACCTGCGACTCTCGCGAGCTTAAGCGCGGAGAGCGACGAGCGGGCGTGCGTGCGGACGGGCGGCGTGCGGGTCGTAGCCCTTTCGGCCCAACAGTTCTATAAAGTACCGGGGCGGGCGTCAATGAGTGAAATTGACGACGTTATCAAGTAACTCAGGTTCGCTAGTGGAGGAGACCGGAAAAATTGTCCCACCCCCCCCTCGCGAATTGACCCCCTTTCTCCCGCATCCCTAGAATGAGCCCTTAGCTACCCACCCCAGCCCCTGGCGGGGGGGTGTTAGCCGAATTTTCCCAAAAGATACTACCCCGGTCCCGCGTTGACTTGCCCCCGGCCCGCTCCTACCATGGCTGGACTGAGGGGGAGGGGCGTTGGTCGGTAGAGTCATCTCGCATTACCGCGTCATCGAGAAACTGGGTGGTGGCGGGATGGGTGTGGTCTATAAGGCTGAGGACCTCCGGCTCGGCCGGTTCGTGGTTCTGAAGTTTCTCTCCGAAGACGTGGCGCGGCAGCCGCTGGCCATGGAGCGGTTTCGCCGGGAGGCTCGGGCGGCCTCGGCCCTGAATCATCCCAATATCTGCACCATCTACGAAATCGGCGAGCACGAATGCCAGCCTTTCATCGCCATGGAATACCTCGAGGGCGTGACGCTGAAGTACCGCATTGCGGGGCGGCCGCTTGATCTCGACAGCGTGATTTCCCTCGGCATAGAAGTGGCCGACGGGCTGGATGCGGCGCACGCCGCCGACATCGTGCATCGCGATATCAAGCCGGGCAACATTTTCGTGACCAAGCGCGGGCACGCGAAGATTCTGGATTTCGGGCTGGCCAAGAGCACCGCGTCCAGGGACGACGAGGAAAGCGTTTCCGGAACTACCGTGGAGCGGCATCTGACGAGCCCGGGTACAGCGCTGGGGACGGTGGCCTACATGTCGCCGGAGCAGATCCGGGTGAAGGCGCTCGATGCGCGCACCGATCTGTTTTCCTTCGGGGCCACGTTGTACGAGATGGCGACGGGACTGCTGCCGTTTCGCGGCGAGAGCGAGGGCGTGATCTTCAACGAAATCCTGGAGCACGATCCGGTGCCCCCGGCGCAGGTGCATCCGGATCTGCCGGGGCCGCTGCAGGACATCATTCTGAAGGCGCTGGAAAAAGACCGTGAGCTGCGCTACCAGCACGCTTCGGAAATGCGGGCCGATCTACAACGGCTGAAGCGCGATACCGACAGCCGAAAACTCAAACCGGGCGTAGGGAGTGGGGCATCGCGTCCGGCTAGCGATTCCGCGAGGATGCGCGCGGGTTCAACCGCCTCCACCGCCGTGACCCGGCCGATCTCGGGAACCGTGGTCTTGGATTCGGGAGGTGCGAGAAAGCGGGCCTGGCGGATGGGGATCGCGGTGGCGATTTTGGGGGCGGTAGCGGCGATTGGGTTCTATTCGCGGCCTCGCCATGCATCGGCCTTGACCGAGAGAGACACCGTGATGCTGGCGGACTTCACCAACCGTACAGGGGATCCGGTGTTCGATGAGTCCCTGAAGCAAGCTCTGGCCGTGAACCTGGGACAGTCGCCCTTCCTGAACATCCTTCCCGACCAGAAAGTGAACGAGACCCTGCAACTGATGGACAAGCCAGCGAACCAGCCGATTACGTCGGACCTGGCGAATGAGATCTGCGTGCGCACGGGCTCGAAGGCGGTGTTGAAAGGATCGATTGCCGCGCTTGGCCAGCAATATCTGGTTGGGTTGGAGGCTGATGAGTGCGTCGGAGGCAGCACGCTCGCCAAGGATCAGGAACCGGCTACGAGTAAGGAGAATGTCCTGAAGGCGCTCGATGTCGTGGCCGACGACGTACGGCAGAAACTGGGTGAGTCGCTGGTGTCGGTGCAGAAGTACGCCACACCGATCGAGGCCACGACTCCGTCGCTGGAGGCACTGCAGGCGTACAGCATGGCCGCGAAGACGGAGCGGGCGGCGGGGTACGCCGAGGCGATTCCTTTTTACAAGCGGGCGATCGAGCTGGATCCGAAGTTCGCGATGGCCTTATGCCGACCTGGGCTTGTCGTACGCCGATCGGGGAGAAGCGGACCAGGCGGCGGAGAGCCTGAAGGAGGCGTACGCGCTGCGTGGGCATGTCAGCGAGAAAGAGAAGCTGCGCATCGAAGGGTTCTACTACGCGTTTGTGACGGGCGAGATCGAAAAGGAAGTGCAGGTGTACGAGTTGTGGGTCCAGAACTATCCGCGCGATTCGAATATGCGGGTGAATCTGGGGGCGGATTCGATCATGGTGGGCCAATACGAGCAGGCGGTGGCGCAGACCGAGGAAGCGCTTCGCATTGATCCCAACGCACTGACCACCTATGGAAATCTGGTGCAGGCGTACCTGGCCCTGAACCGGTTCGACGATGCGCAGAAGCTGATCGACCAGGCCCTGGCGCACAAGTTGGACGGCGGCTATTTAAGGATGTGCATGTACCGGCTGGCGTTCCTGCGGGGGGATGCGGCTGGCATGAAGCAACAACTGGACTGGGCCACGGGACGCTCGGGTGACGAAGACGCGCTGCTGTCGGCGGAATCCGACAGTCAGGCGTATCGCGGACAGCTGTCGAACGCGCGGGAGTGGTCCCGGCGGGCGGTAGATGCGGCGGTGCGGGCGGATTCTCCGGAGGCCGCCGCTCTGTGGGAAGTGAATGAAGGGCTGCGTGAAGCCGAGTTTGGTGATGCGGTGGAGGCGAAGCAGCATGTGCGAGCGGCGCTGGCCCGGGCCCCCGGCCGCGATGTCCGGGTGCTGGCTGCGTTGGCCCTGGCGCGTGCGGGCGACGCCGAGCGTGCCAAGGGGATGGCGGATCAGTTGGAGAAAGAATTTCCGACCAACACGATCTTGCGGCGCTACTGGGTACCGACGATCCGAGCGGCCGTCGATTTACAGCGTGGGAATCCAGAGCAGGCGCTGGTCACGCTTGAAGCGGCAAGCGCGATGGAATTAGCGGTGGTGGACCCGCTGTCGGATTTAGGGACGCTGTATCCCGCATACCTTCGTGGGATGGCCTACCTGGGAACGCAGAAGGGGGATGCAGCGGCAGGGGAGTTTGAGAAGTTTCTGAGTCATCGCGGGATCGTATCGCAATTTCCGCTAGGAGCCTTGGCTCACCTGCAGGTCGCTCGAGCGAAAGCGATGAGCGGCGATCGCAGCAGCGCGAAGGCCGAGTATGAGCAGTTCCTCTCGATCTGGAAGAGCGCCGACGAAGGCATTCCAATCCTGAAGCAGGCGAAGGCAGAGAACGCGAAGTTACAGTCCCAGCACAGCTAGTATTTTTATACTATTACGCGTCCGCGGATGGGGCATTAAACTCGCCAGGATCATGAGTTTACGTTTCGTCGTGATGTGGGCGTGACGAGCGTTCCGGGACGAGTTCCAGCATGGCTCCTGCACAGAAGTCCCTTGGACAAAAACTGCTTTTCGCGCTGGTCGCATTCCTTGCGGCCTCGGCGGTGTATTTGTACGCGTTCCCGCAACCGAACGTCGAGTACGCGGGGATCGTGTTGCTGCACGCGGTGGGTGGTGTCGTAGCGACCGTCTGGGTGTTGGTGTGGTTGCGGCGACTGCTGCGCGAAGGAAGCTGGGTATTCGGGGCCGGATGGGTGCTATTCCTGGTGGGCGCGGGTATAGGGCTGTGGCTGATCCACACCGGGACGCTGCGGTCGGAATGGAACTGGATGTATGCACACATGGTGGTGTGCGCGGCAGCGCTGGGGTTGCTTATCGCGGAGGCGGCGGGCCGGCGCGGTTGGTGGGGGACGGGAACCGGCCCAGCGATTGCGCGGGTAGTCGTTTGCTTGGCGGTCTTGGCGGGAGTAGGTGCGGCACTGCGATATACCCGCGAGGCGCGGTGGGTAAGCCGAGGCAAGATCGAGAATCCGGAGATGCCTCCTTTAAATATGGAGCAGGAAGGTGACGGTCCGCAGGGGCCGTTCTTTCCGAGTTCCGCCCAGGTGTACGGCCACAGAAAAATTCCCAGCAAGTTCTTCATGGAGTCGGATTCGTGCAAGCGCTGTCACGAAGACATCTATAAGCAGTGGTATAGCTCGGCTCACCATTTTTCGTCCTTCAATAATCAGTGGTATCGCAAGTCGATCGAGTACATGCAGGACACGATCGGGACGCGACCCTCGAAGTGGTGCGGAGGATGTCACGATCCGGCAGTGTTGTATGCAGGGCTGATGGATACACCCATCAAGCAGATCGTGCATACGCCGCCGGCGCAGGCAGGGCTGGGTTGCATGATGTGCCACTCGATTGCGGCGGTGAAATCCACGATGGGTCAGGGAGACTTCTACCTGGAGTATCCCGAGCTGCATGAGCTGGCCGCGAGTAAAAATCCGGTGGTGCGCTACATGCACGATTTCCTGGTGAAGCTGAATCCGGAGCCGCACCGGCGAGCTTTCCTGAAGCCTTTCATGAAGAGCCAGACCGCGGAGTTCTGCTCGTCGTGCCACAAGGTGCACTTGGATGTTCCGGTGAACAGCTATCGCTGGTTCCGCGGTTTCAACGAGTACGACAATTGGCAGGCGAGCGGGGTTTCGGGGCAAGGCGCGCGGTCTTTCTATTATCCGAAGCAGCCGCAGCAGTGCGCGGACTGCCACATGCCGATGGAGCGCTCGAACGACATGGGCAATATCGCCGGGCAGGTGCACTCGCACCGCTTTCCGGCTGCGAACACAGCCTTGCCCACGGCGAATGAAGATGCCGATCAGCTGCAAGCCACGGAAAGCTTCCTGAAATCGGGGATTCTCAGCGTCGACATTTTTGCGCTCTCTCCCGCACAGACGGCGGCCAAGCCGGGCGCGTCGGGCGAGACGGAACTGTCGACGACATTCGCGGTCGGCGAAGAGGCCGAGACGAAGATCACTCCAGGATCGGCAGGAGAGGTGGCTCCTGTGACTGCGCCGCTGAACCGCGTGCAGTCCGCGCTGCGGCGTGGCGACACGGTGCGCGTGGACGTGGTGGTCCGTACCAAGAAGATCGGCCATTTCTTCCCCGGCGGAACCGTCGACGCCTACGACACCTGGCTCGAACTGAAAGGGACCGACGACAAGGGCCAGACCATCTTCTGGAGCGGGATGGTCGAGGATGGTGGCAAAGGGCCGGTGGAGAAAGGGGCGCACTTCTATCGGTCGCTTCAGGTGGATGCACACGGGAATCCCATTAACAAGCGGAATGCGTGGGCGACGCGGGCGGTTGTCTACGTTCGCCTGATTCCCCCCGGGGCCGCAGATACTGTGCACTATCGCTTGCACATTCCCGATAACGCAGGAAACAAGATCACGCTGCATGCGCGTCTGTGCTACCGGAAGTTCGCCTGGTGGGCCACGCAGTTCTCGTTTGTGGGACAGCCGGACGAGTCTCACCCAGAGCAAGTCACGGCGAGCTTCGACGACCGGAAGTTCACGCTGGACGCGCCGCTGAAAGGAGTTTCCGCCAAAGAAGAGAAGGTTCCCGACATTCCCATCGTCGCGATCGCCGAAAACGAGGTGACCTTGCCGGTGGCGGCCAAGGGATCGACCGCCACGGCGCCCAAGGTGGAGCTAAAGGCTGAAGACTGGCAGCGGTGGAACGACTACGGCATCGGACTCTTTTTGCAGGGCGATTTGAAAGGTGCAGCCGCGGCGTTTGAGAGGGTGACCGAGATCGACCCCAAGAACCCCGACGGGTGGGCGAACCTGGGGCGCGCCGCAGTGCAGGAGGGTGATATGGACCGGGCGCGCACTGTGCTGGAGAAAGCGCTGGCCCTGAGTCCGAACCTGGCGAGGACAAACTTCTTTTATGCGAAGGTTCTGCGGGCCGATGGGAAGTACGAAGAAGCGGCCGATCATCTGCGCACGGTGCTGGCGCAGTATCCGCGGGACCGCGTGGTGTTGAATGACCTCGGACGGATCCTGTTTCTCGAGCGCAAATATCGCGATGCCGTGAAAGTGCTGGAGTCTGTGCTGGAGATCGATCCGGAAGATCTGCAGGCGCACTACAACCTGATGCTCTGCTACAACGGATTAGGCAGTGACAAGTTGGCGAAGGAACATCAGGAACGCTATTTGCGGTTCAAGGCCGACGAGGCTTCGCAGACCATCACGGGTCCGTACCGACAGCTGCATCCGGAAGACAATAACGAACGCCAGAGCGTGCACGAGCACGTGTCGGTGCCGCTGCCGGGGCTGGCGAACAAGGCGGTTGCTCACCGCCGCCCGGTCCACCTGACGACCCTGGCGGGGGCTTCGCGATAATTCCCAGAGTTCGCATGCACAAAATTACATTTCTGTTGTTCCCAGTCTTGCTGGCCGCGACCGCGGCTAGCTCGGCGTCGGGGCAAAGCGTGACGTTTCGCGATATCACGGCGCAAGCCGGAATCCATTTCACGCACAACGATGCGGCCTTCGGGAAGAAGTATCTGCCTGAGACCATGGGGCCGGGCTGTGCGTTCATCGACTACGATGGCGACGGATATCCCGACATCCTGATTGTGAATGGGGAAGATTGGCCGGGGCATGCGAAGGCGCCGTCGACCTTGAAGCTCTACCACAACAACCACGATGGGACATTCACTGACGTCACGCGCAAAGCGGGTCTGGCGGTCTCGATGTTCGGTTTGGGCGTTGCGGTGGGCGACTACGACAATGACGGGCACGACGATGTGTTCATCACGGCCCTCGGGCAGAGTCGTCTGTTCCATAACAACGGAAACGGGACGTTCACCGATGTCACCAAGGCTGCGGGGTTGTGGGGCCCGAACGAGTTTTCGACCAGCGCGGCCTGGGTGGACTACGACCGGGACGGCAAACTCGACCTCGTGGTCTCAAACTATGTGCAGTGGTCACAGCAGACGGATATTTATTGCACGCTCGACGGGGCGCACAAATCGTACTGCACTCCTGAGTCGTACAAAGGGACGTCGGCGCGACTCTGGCACAACCTCGGTGGCGGAAAGTTTGAGGATGCCACGCAGAAGGCTGGGCTGTACGATCCCACGTCGAAGGGCCTGGGCGTGGCGATTCTTGACTACAACGGAGACGGCTGGCCCGATATCCTGCTGGCGAATGACACGCAGCCGAACAAGCTCTACCTCAACAAACAGAATGGGACGTTCGAAGAAAAGGCGGTCGCGGCGGGAATCGCGTTCAGCGAGGACGGCGTGGCCCGCGCGGGCATGGGCGTGGACGCGGGAGATTACGACCGGTCGGGGCATCCGAGCCTGATCATCACCAATTTCGCAAACCAGATGATCTCGCTGTATCACAACGAAGGTAACGGCTTGTTCGTCGATGAGGCGCCGCGCTCGGAGGTGGGCCGGAATACTTTGGTTACGTTGGGCTTTGGGTGCTTCTTCTTCGATTACGACAACGACGGGTGGCCGGACATTTTCGTGGCCGATGGGCATATCGAGAACGAGATTGAGCGGGTACAGAAGCGGGTCTCGTACGCCGAGCCTCCGCATCTGTTTCGGAACCTGGGCGGCGGAAAATTTCAGGAAGTGACAGCGCAGGCGGGCGGAGCGTTCGCCAGTCCGAAAGTCGCGCGCGGCGCGGCCTATGCGGATATCGACAATGATGGCGCGCTGGACGTGCTGGTCACCACCAACGGCGGGCGGGCATGGCTGTTCCACAACGAGGGTGGGACGAATCATAGTTTGCGGGTGAAGCTGGTGGGGACGAAGTCGAATCGCGACGGAATTGGCGCAGTGGTGCGCGTGACTTCAGGCAGCGCGAAGCAGTGGCAGATGCTGCGCAGCGGATCGAGCTATCTTTCGCAGAGCGAACTGGTGCTGACGTTCGGGCTGGGCGGGACGGCCAAGGCGGATGCCGTCGAGGTGCAGTGGCCGAGCGGGCAGGTGGATACGTTGTCAGGCGTAGCTGGAGATCAAACTGTCACGGTTGAGGAAGGCAAGGGAGTGGTGGGGACGCGAGCGTACGGGAAACGCACGGTGCCGCCGGCGACCGTGAAGGTCGCTAAGAAGTAACGGCGCTGGCATCTTGCCGGTTGTGCCGAGCGCCTCGGCGCTACTCTTCCGATGACCGCGTTCGTGCGGTTGTCGCGACACGGGCAGCAATGCGGTGTCATTGGTGTGCTGTAGCAACTCCTTGGTATCCTTCCTAGCGTAAATTCTTACAAAGTCGAGACGGAGCGAGGGCACCGGATGGAGCAGGTTTGGGTCATGAGTTCGATGCGCGTCGTGGGGATGGCGGCGGCGGTGTTGTTGGCGGTGGGATGGTTCGCGGCGTCCCCTTATCGGGCGGCGGACGCCAATCCGGTCGCAAAGGCGAACGAGGCGGCGCGGTTGAACAATATCGGCGTTGCCTACATGAACCAGCAGCTGTTCGAGAAGGCTCTGCGATCGTTTGAAGCGGCCAGCGCGCAGGATCCGAAGCTGGAAGTGGCGAAATTAAATCGCGGCGTGGCGCTGCTCAATCTGCAGAAGGTGGATGAAGCCAAGGCGATTCTCGAAGACCTGGTGAAGCAGGACCCTAAGGAAGCGCACGGCTGGTACAGCCTCGGTCTTTATTACAAGAACACGAGCGACACCGACAACGCCATTGCCGCCTTCAAGCATGTGACCGAGATCGATCCGTCCGACGCCGATACTTGGTACTTCCTGGGAACCGCGTACGCGCAGGCCCGGCAGTATCCGCCGGCCATCGAGGCCTTTCAGCATGCGCTGACGTTGAATCCGCTGCACGCGTCGGCGGAGTTCGGGCTTTCGCGAGCGTATCAGCAGTCGGGCGATTCTGACCATGCACGCGACCATCTGAAGAAATTCCAGTACATCAAAGACAGCAAGCTCGGCTCGCCCATGAGCCTGACCTACGGCGAGCAGGGGCAGTACTCGCGGGCGGAGGAGTCGGCGGGCGTGGTGCAGAAGGTGCCGGCGGCGATTCCGGTGAAGTTTGTGGATGTGACCGCGGAAGCCGGGCTTGTTTCGAAACCTGATGCTCAAGTTCCTTTTCCGCACGAGCTTGCCTCGCGGTTCGGTCCTGGTGCCTGTTTCTTTGACTACGACGGCGACGGCAACATCGATCTTTTTATACCGGACAGCGGCCCTCAAGGCGGGCTAGTTCTCTACCACAACGTCGGGGGCAAGTTTGAAGATGTCACCAAGAGAGCGGGGCTAGATCCCTCCCTTCACGCTATCGGATGCACCGCAGGGGACTACGACAATGATGGGTCCACAGATCTCGCCTTAAGCCTTTACCAATACCGCATCGCTCTCCTCCATAACGAAAAGAACGGAACATTCAAAGACGTGACCGAAAGCGTCGGGATCAAAAAGACGGCGGAAGCAAGAAGCGACGGATTTAACGCCGGGCTGGTCTTCATTGACTACGACCACGACGGCGACCTTGACCTCTACGTCAACCGGTACAGCGTAGAGAGCGATCCTTCTGATCGCCAGGTCAAGTCGGGATCGCATGTTGCCCTCGAACTGTCCACAACCTCCAAGATTACAGCGGGGACGAACCGAATGTGGCGAAACAATGGCGACGGGACATTTACAGATGTAACGGTGACCACCGGGCTAACTGGCGGTGAAGCCAGTCTTGCCGGGATTGGTACAGACTATAACAACGACCGAGCGGTGGACTTGGTGGTTACAGGAGGATATACCCCGGTATTGTTCACTAACCCGAGAGAGGGCAAATTTCCCCAGCAGCCCTGGCCGGCCAGATTCTCAGCACCTACCACGGGCGTTGCGTTACTTGACTTCGATCACGACGGCTGGATGGATTTAGCATTTACTCTCACCGGTTCCCCTGGCATCTCTTTGTGGCGCAACGAGCATGGACAACGATTTAAGAATGTCCCCTTACCTGAAACGGACTTAGTTGCCGGATTTGGTGTCGCCGCCATCGACTACGACAATGACGGCTGGGTAGATCTGGTCGCTGTCGGCGAGACGAAAGACGGTAAGGGCGAGGTGCGGCTGTTCCGCAATCTTGGGCCGGATGGGTTTAAGGATGTCACGGCCGACGTTGGTCTCGACAAGATTCAGCTGAAAGATCCGCGGGCGATCATCACCGGCGACTACGACGGCGACGGGGCGACCGATCTACTCATCACCCAGAATCACGGCCCGGCGGTGCTGCTGCGCAATGAAGGCGGGAACAAGAACAACTGGCTGCGATTGAATTTGAAAGGGTTGAACGACAACAAGTCGGCGATCGGGACCAAGGTCGAAGTGTTCGCGGGGGCGAACCGGCAGAAGTTTGAAATCTATGGGTCGTCGGGATATCTGGGCCAGAACTCTCCGTACTTGACGGTCGGACTCGGGCCAGCGAAGCAGGCCGACGTGGTGCGGATGCTGTGGCCCACGGGCGTGCTGCAGGACGAGATTGAAGTGGCGGGTAACCGGGAGGTGCCGTATCTGGAACTCGACCGGCGAGGCAGTTCTTGTCCGACACTTTTTGTTTGGGATGGGCGCCATTACGAGTTGGTTGGCGACATGATCGGCGCGGGCGTTGTCGGCCACTGGGTTGGCCCGAATGAGCGCAATGTGCCGCGCCCGGCGGAATACATCAGGTTAGATCGCAACACGATTCATCTGAAAAATGGCAAGCTGAGTTTCCGGCTGATGGAGCCGATGGAGGAGGCCGTCTACCTCGACGAGGTGAAGCTGCTGGCGGTCGATCATCCCGACGGGTTTGGCGTGTTTCCAAATGAGTATTACGCGAGCAATCCGCCGTTTCCGGCATTTCGCGTGATCCAGAGCCGCGGGTCGCTTTTACCGGCGGGAGCGTGGGATGAACACGGGCACGACCTGATGCCCGATTTGCGGGCGCACAAGTTCTTCGGAGATTTCGCCCTCCTGCCGTTCCACGGTTTCACCAAGACGCATTCGCTCGAACTCGACCTGGGTGAGCCGTATCGCGGCGGGCCGCTTTTCCTGCTGATGCACGGAGAAACGGAATACTTTACGGCCACCAGCGTGTACGCGGCGCACCAGGCCAAGGTCGAGGCGATCGCACCGTACGTCGAGGCACTCGACGCGCATGGCAAGTGGGTGCGCGTGGTCGACGACATGGGCTTCCCAGCGGGCGAGCCGCGCACTATCACTCCGGACTTGACCGGAAAGCTGCCTGTGGGGACGCGCCGCATCCGGATCACGACCAACCTCCAGGTTTATTGGGACAGCATCCTGATCGACCGCGGTCGGCAAGACGGCAAGGTGGAACTGACGCCGGTGCCGCTGGTGAACGCGAAGCTAGATTTCTACGGGCATCCACGGCAGATCGAAGGCGAGCCGCGCGGCAACGTGAAATACGTCTACGAAGAAGTGAGTCCGACGGGGCCGTTCGCGCGCCAGGCAGGCGACTATACGCGCTACGGCGATGTGTTGCCGCTGCTCACTTCGTTTGATGACCGATATGTCGTGTTCGGGACCGGGGATGAGATTGCGCTGGAGTTCGATCCCACGAAGCTGCCAGCTCTGCCCGCGGGATGGACGCGCGATTACTTCTTCCTGGTGAACGGGTACGAAAAAGATATGGACTTCTACGCTGCCGAAGGATTCACAGTCGAACCCTTACCCTTCCGGGCGATGAGCGGCTATCCGTACGCGAAGAATTCGTATCCGCTCGACCGCGAACATCTCGAGTATCTTCTGGAGTACAACACGCGGCATGTGTCGGGGAATGAAGCGCCGGGGTATTGGTATCAGTATCCGGGGAAGTAGGAAACCAAGAAAACACTAACCACAAAGGGCACTAAAGACACACGAAGGAGCGGCTACGGAGTTGTCGGTGATCCTTTGGCTCCGAGTTGAGCACAGATGGTCTCAACACTCGTGAGCAGGGCATCACCCGCAAATTCGAGGCTCGCGATGGAGCGTTCTGCCGCGTCACGATGGCCGAAACCACAGGCGTCTTTGATCACGACGGGAATGTAGCCGAGATCGGCGCCGTGGCGGACTGTCGGTTCAATGCCGATTTCCATGGCGATGCCGGCGATCGCGAACGCGCTGATGCCGCAATCCCGCAGCGCGATGTCAAGGGGCGTACCTTCGAAGGCCGACATCGCGATCTTGTCGAAGATGGCTTCACTGGGTTGTGGATTCATCTGCGGCACCAGACGGAATCCGGGCGAGTCCCGCAAGAACCAGGGCTTAACCTCTTCCGGGGATTTCACTCTCTGCCAAGCCATTGCGGTGCGGAATTGAAACGCTCCCATGAGTTCCTTCGGCAGGGACATGTGGCGCGTGAAGAAGATGCGGATCCCCGCATTGCGGGCCGCATTGAGAACCTGCACCACTCGATCCGTGATCTCACGGCCATTCTTGATCTGGCTTACAATTCCCACCTGCATGTCGTAGACGACCAGGGCCAAAGACGCGGGATCGCAAACGTCCTCTAGTGTTTGGCGAATCGTCAATCCGAACGCACGCTGCATGAGATCTCCCCCGAACAATGAATTCCATTCTACCGAGAGATGGTCTCCAGGGGCGAACCGTGGTCTTGTGCAGGTTATGGGCTCTTCCCGTAATCCTTCGGCAGGGCTTTCGCCAGATCTTTCCAGCCAACGAGAATGAACCCTTGGTCCTTCACGAACTTCTGAAACTCGGGGCTCTTCACCATGTCGAAGTCGTGCTGGCGCCAGGCGGCTCCCCAGTCGGGATGGTTTGCCGTCGCGCCGCGCATTTCATCGTCGTCGTAGGCAAGGTGCACAATGACCTCGTAGGCGCCAGGGCCGAGGGGAGCGAGTGTCTTGCGGTACCAGTCCACCCAATCCTTTGCAGCGACGCCGGGGGACATCTCGAACACGTGGTCGATGAGGATGAGATCTGGGGACATGCTCGCGGAGGCAGGAACTGCGTGGTCTGACCCTGTCCGCGCCGCCAGAATCGGCAGCCCGTGATCTGACCCCATCTTCTGATAGATCGAAAATAAAGTTGGGTTTTGGAAAAGCGCGACCATGTGGGAGTCGAGATGAGTGACGTGGACTCCCATGGTGCGGGCGCGTTCGATCTGGGCGCGGAGCTCGGCTTCGACTTCATCTCGCTTGGCGTTGGCGGCTACTTCGGGCGTGTCGAGCGGGAGATAGCCGTCGGGGTCGAGCAGGCTGGGGACTTTATCTTTCGGGCTCACCGGCCCCCAGCGAAATGACGTCCATTCGCTGGTCAGTGCCTGGTGAATGCCGAGGTCGAGATCGGGATGTGCCTTGGCGAAGGCCGCCGCTTCGGGAAACCAGGGGCAGGGAACCAGGATGCTCGCGGACGTAACCCAGCGATGCTCCAGCGCTTCCGAGGTCGCCCGGTTGACGGAATGGTTCATGCCGAAGTCGTCGGCGTGGATGACGAGCAGGCGTGCGTTCGCGGGATAGCCGAGGCGTTCCTGTACGGACGGGGTCTGACCGAGGACCTGGCTCGAGGTCCAGATCGCGACCACAGTCACGAACTTGTTGAAATAGGAACGAATGCACATAGTGTTCTCCCGATCTCTACGCGCAACTTTAGTTTGATCTGACTGCAAAGCCTTTAACCGCAGATATCGCAAAGAAAAGCCGCAAAGGACGCAGAGAAACGGCCACCCACTACGCCTCCTCCGGAGGCAGTTCGAAGTCGACCAGGTCGCCTCGGAAGCCCTTGGTCTTGATTGCGCCGAAGGCGACACCGACCGCCATCCAGATCGCGCCCGCGATTTTGGCGGGTCGGCTCAGGTTCAGCCAGAGCAGAAGGCAAATCAGGAATCCCGCGATCGGCGGAATCAGGTTGGTCAGCTTCTTGTTTGAATCGCGGACGTAGTAGCGCAGGAAGGCTGCGAGATTCACTCCCATGAAGGCAATGAGCGCGCCGAAGTTCAGCATCTCGGCGCCCAGGCCGTAGGCCTCGCCTCCGTTCATGATCTTGACGAATGTGGCCCACGACAGGCCAGAAGTGTCGAGCGAATAGGTTTTATAGCCCGCCACCATCTCCAAGACGAAAGCGCCAAGCAGTGCCACAAGGCCGACCAATAGCACGTTGTTGCGCGGGATCCGGTGCTTCTCATCTACCGCCCCAAAGAAGGATTTCGGCAACGCATTGCTCCTCCCCATACCGTATAGAAGCCGTGCCGCCCCAATCTGGGCTCCAAGTCCAGATCCGAAGTTCGCCAGCAGCAAGGTAAGGCCGACGATCGGGAACAGCGGTTTCCAAGCCTGGCCAGCCACGTATGAGTAAGCCGTGTTCACGTCGGGGAAAGGGCGAGAGGCCGGCCAGATCAACTGTGCCACGTAGACCTCGACGGCCGAGAGGATGCCGATCACAACGCATGTCAAAACCGTAGCCAGAAGAATGTTCCGCCGGGGATTGTCGGCTTCTTCCGATAGCGTCGAGATGCCGTCGAAGCCGATGTAGGTCAGCACCGCGATGGAAGTGCATCCGAACAATCCGGCGAACGAGAACGTCTGTGGATCGTAGAACGGCCGGCTGTAATACGACGGGTCGTGCGGAAACCCAAAAATAAATCGCGCAGCGGCAACAAAAATTGCGACTACGACCATGCCCATCACCATGGCCATACCCGTGTTGATGCGGGCGGAGGTTTTGATCCCGCGAATGTTCAGCAGAGTGAACACGATGACGAAGAAGATTTTCCAGATCCAGGGAGCGACGCCGGGGGCGAACTGACTCGCCTGTCCCGCACACCACACCGTGCATATCAGCGGATTGAGCATGTAATCCATCACCATGCTCCACCCCGTGACATAACCCATTGCGGGGTTGATTTCCTGTGCAACGTAAGTGAAAGCGGAGCCAGCGCTGGGATACGCTCTCGCCATACGGCCATAGCTGATAGCGGTGAAGAGCATGGCCACCATGGCGATCAGGACCGCCGTGACCACGTGACCACGGCCACGATCGCTGAGGACACCGAACACCGACATCGGCGCGACCGGTTGGATGACGATGACGCCGTAGAGGATGAGATCCCACAAGGTGAGGGTGCGGCGCAGGCGCGGCGCGCTGCTGGTGGTCGGATTGGTGGCCATTCGGCTCCTT
>CAZXKO010000040.1:0-15338 GCA_964641665.1 uncultured Acidobacteriaceae bacterium | reverse complement strand
GTCGACCACCGGCTTGGTCACGTCCACCGATTCACCCCACCACACCACTGGACTCTGCGGCCAGGGCTGGGAGGTATCCATGATGACCCCGAACCCGTTGTCAGCCGCGTACTTCATGAGGACGGGACCTAGCTTTTGAATAATCCGCTGAGCGATCTCGTTCTGCTGGTTCTGTGCGTCCTCTCGGGCGTCCTGCAGCGCCCGGTCCAGAGACTTCTGCTTGGTCTCGATCTGCTTCACGAGGTTGGCGCGCGCGTCGTCGTTCAGTTTGTCCTGCTGGGCGCTGAGCTGCTTCTTGAGGGCGTCGATCTCGTCGTTCTGCCCCTTCAATTCATTCTGCTTGGGCTCCAGCTTCTTGCTAAGCGCCTCGAAATCGCGACGGCCCTCGTTGGTGGCGAAGATCGCCTGCTCCATGCTGATGGTCCCAACCTTGGTGCCCGTGCTGGTCACAGCGGGAGCAGCCCCCGCGGGCGCTGCCGCCGCGCTACCGGTTTGAGCCAGGGCCGCTACTGAAATCACAAACGCCATGGCCAGAAGGATGCGGGTGTACTTGCTTGTCATTGGGTCGCTTGAACTCCTTGGAAATTGTTCCGGAAAATTTTGGCTTGCCTGCTTCTTCCCAGACCACCGCTGGGCTGTGCCACTAGGTCGACCGGGTCTCGAGTCAGACGTTCACTCGCATCCGGGACAGGTGAGCTGACGTTCCCAACTCCTCACACCGAACCTGAAACGCGTGGCAATGTACCTTGGCCAGATTCTCAGGGCAAAAGGCACCTGGCATTATAGCACCCCCAGCCAAAAAGAACCCTCTACCAGCCTGGCTCCCCGATCCACTAGAACGTCGTCGCCACCGTGAAGCGGAACGTCTTGCGCGGCTCCCGCAACGTGAAGTTCGCGCCGTAGGTGTTGATCGCCTGCTGGTAGGTATAGTCGCCCGCCGCGCCTGGGGGGAACATGCTGCGCGTGATGACGGTCGGCGCGGTCGTGTTCGTGTCGAGCCGCATCGGGTTGTACGCCCAGTAAATGCGGAACGGCGCATTGATCACCGGCAGCATCACCTGCAACTCCAGGCCGGTCGACATTCGCACCGTCCAGTTCGTTCCCGCCACCGGCTTCAGGAACTCGGAAAACACCTGGTGGACGCCGCCCACGCAGTTCAGGGTCACGTCGAGTGCCGGGCATCCGAACAGCGTGTTATTAATGTCGGTCAACTGTCCCGAGTTAATGCGCAGCTGCGATGCCCGCACGATGGGATCGATCCCCGAATCCACGAACGGCGCCAGCGTCACCGGACCCACGATCGCGATGCGATACTCCACGTTCCCGAAAAGGTTCAGATCTCCGCCCGGCTGCACAATCGACTGGATCGGCAGTGGGATGGTGTACGGGCCGAGCCGAGGATTGCTCGGATCTTTCAACACCGTCGATCCGTCCGGATTCGTCAGATTGATGGTCGCGTGATTCGGCAGAAACGCGATCGGCGATACCGAGCGGATGTCGAACCCGCGCAGGTCGTTCTCACCGCCCATGTAGAACCGCTGAAACGGCGGCGCCACCAGCCCGCCGTAGCCGGTCAGGAACGAGCCCTGGAAGTTGATCCCGATCGCGTTCCGCCGTTTCTGCATGGGGAAGAACTGCTTGTACTGCACAATCGGACGAACCGACTTTACCGTCCCGCCCAGACCCGCAAGCTCCCCGCCCAGGAAGATCTGCTTGCCGCTGTGCGGCTGGTACGCCGCGTCCAGGGTGTTGAACGAGAAGCTGGGGAGGATCTTGCTGGTAATGATTCCGGTCAGCGCGTTCGGACCGGAAATTCCCCGAAACGCCAGGTTCGTGAACAGCGCCTTGGACGCATCGCTCAACGCGATCAGCGACGAATCATCAAATGAGTACGTGATGCCTACCCGCTTCAAGGACCGGTGCAGCGGGTAGCTCAGCGACGAAGTAAAACCCGTGCTCGACTGCGTGTAGTTCTGCAGGTTCTGCAAATAGTAAGACGGCAGGTTGAGCTGCTGCCCCGTAAGGATGGCGTATTGCCGCGCCTGGTTGTAGCTCGTCCTGGTGGTGTACACCGTGAACCCGGCCTGCAGCGGGCGATCCCACAGGTACGGCTCAGTAAACCCGAAAAGCACGCTGCGCATCAGGTTCCCGATGCTCGCCTGGATCTGCAGGGTTTCGCCCAGTCCCAAGAAGTTGTTGGTCGTATAGCTGAGTCCGATGAATGCGCCTTCCAGTCCGCTGACGCCGCCGTTCAATCCGATGCTGTTCTTCCCCTTCTCCTTGACCTTGAGCGTAAGGTCGACGCTGGCTTCCTTCTCGTCGAGTTTGCGTTCCGTCGTATTCGGATCGTCCGGCTTGAGCTGTTCGAAATATCCCAGCTGGTTCAGGCGCAACAGGCTGAACTCCCACAACCGCGAGCTGTACACCTGTCCTTCCTCAAGCGCGATCTCACGCCGGATCACCTTATCGCGTGTGGTCGTGTTGCCCTGGAACTCGATGCGGCGCACGTAGAACTGCTTGCCCTCATCCACGTCGATATCCAGGTGGATCAGTTTTTTCTCGTCGTCGAACCGCGTATCCGGAACCGAGGTGAAGTTGATGTACCCGTACTCGCCGTACGCCTTCCGCAGGTTCTCAAGTCCTTTGGCGACCTTTTCCCGGCTGAATACATCCCCGTCCTTGATCGGGAACAGCGTACGCAGGGCCTTCGAGTTGGGCAGCGCTTTGTTGTTCTTGAACGTGATGTCCGCCAGCTTGTACTTGTCCCCTTCTTCGATCGGCATGGAGATGTCGACTGCCTTGCCCGGGCCTTTCTGCAGGAGGGGAATGTGCACGCCGCTGTGCCCCGTATCGTGGATCTCGGTCTTTGGGTCCTGCACCAGCACTTTGAAATAGCCGCGATTCTGATATTCGGCGCGCACCCGCTCCGTGTCTTCCTCGAGCTTGGTCGCGTCATAGGTCTTGGCAAAGATGTTTTCCAGGAATATGGAGTGCGGCACGCCAATCGGCTTCAGGTTTTTCATCGCCGCCCGCAGCGTGCGACTGTTGATGTTCCGGTTGCCCACAAACCGGATCCGCCCGACCTTGACCTTCGGCCCCTCTTTCACCACGAACGTGATGCCCACCGCCGCCGGCGGGATCGCCCGCACTTCCGATCGGATCGTCGCGAACTGCCGGCCGTGCTCGGCCAGCAACTCTTTGATCGTGACTTCGGCCCTCTTGATCCTCGTGGGGTCGTATTGGCTTTCCACGGAAAGGCCGACCTTGCGCTCCTTGAAGCGGTCCAGCACATCGCTGGTGGAGACCGAACTCAGGCCCGTGTAGGTGATTTCGCGGATGGTCGGCTTTTCTTTGACATAGACATGGATCCGCCAGCCCTTCGGCGTTTGTTCGCGCTCCATGCGGATATCCTCGAAGTAGCCGGTGTTCCACAGCGAGTGGAAATCCCGTTCCAGAGCGGCTGCGTCGTACACATCCCCCGGATGCGAAAAAATCCTCGCCTTCACCGTATCCGCGGGAATACGCCGGTTGCCGTGGATCACGATCTCCGTGATCACATCCTGCTGTTGCGCCCACCCCAGCGGGCAGAAAAAGACCAGGATCGCCAACAAAGGCCCGACCATCGAGGCGCGGAGAACACCACGCTTAAGCCCCGACCGCCCTCGGAAAGGAAGGAGTGGGGGCGCCGAGGTAGCGAATCGGCCGAAGCCGCTCGGGCACGTGACAGGGATATCCGGATGAAAGCAAAGAGGAATCGCTACGACCTCGGCCTCTGGGAGTTAGGAAAACGGCAATTATACGGTAGAGCTAGGGGCAGCGTCCAAGCCTCCCGCCTACTCTTTCTACGTTTTACGGGTTCTGGGTGCTTCAAGAAGTCGGCTTCGCCGACTCCACCTCAACCAAGACGGAATAAAACGTGGCCGAGTTGCCCATGTCGGTAAGTTTTTCTGAAGTGAGGGTGTTAATGTTGCTCCCCCCGGGGGTCAGCTTGGCCCAGTTCAGGGCCGCGGCCACCACTCCTGGCTGCACCGCTCCGTTCACCCGGGCGCGCAGTCGCAGCTCGCCCCGGCGATTGAACACCCGGACCGGATCGCCCTCCCGGATCCCCCGCGGACCGGCATCGTCCGCATGGATCTCCAGCAGGCCGGGTTCCTCCATCTCCTGAACCGAAGCAACATTCGAGAACGTCGAATTTAGGAAGTTGTCCGCCTTCCGGGCCAACAGCTCGAGCGGCAGATCCCGCGCTCGCTCGCCCCGGCGCGATTCCTCGGGCGGTACGAACTCCGCCACCGGGTCCAGCCCTTGCGCCCGCAGCGCCGGGTTGTACAACTCCGCCTTCCCGCTCGGGGTCTGGAATCCGCCCTCGGCAAACGGCAGGAACGGGGCCGACTCCGCATCAAGGGTGCGAGCATCCTGACCGTCAAAGTTTAGCCGGACTTGCCCTTCCCTCTCCAGCCGCTCCCGGTCGATTCCCTTCAGCCAGGGGTTCGGTGAGCTGAGGGCCGTGTCGATCATGTCGTCCACGGATTCGCGGAAACAGGAGTCTTCAAACCCCATCGCCTGCGCTAAACCGCGAAACATTTCCACGTTCGACCGGCATTCTCCCAGCGGCTCGATTGCTCGTTCCGACACCTGCAGGTAATAGTGACCGTACGCCGTCTGCAGGTCTTTCTGCTCGAAGAACGTCGTCGCCGGAAGCACGATGTCGGCGTAATCCGTTGTGTCGGTGAAGAACTGTTCGTGCACCACCGTGAAAAGATCCGTGCGCCGAAGTCCCCGGATCACGTCGTTATGGTTGGGGCACACCGCTGCCGGATTCGAGTTGTAGACGAACAAAGCTTTGACCGGCGGACTCTCCAGCGTGTTCAGCGCTTTGCCCAGTTCCACCATGTTGACCAAGCGGGCCGGGCGCCCCAGCGACGCCTGCATCAGCTCCGCCTTCTCGAGCGCCTCGCGCTTCAGTCCCCAGCCGCCGCTGGTCGAGAGCTGCAGCCCCCCGCCGACTTCCTTCCACGACCCGGTAATGCAGGGCAGCATCGTGATCGCCCGCGTCGCCATGCCGCCGCCTTCGGAGCGCTGAACCCCGTAGTTGACGCGGATCACAGCCGGACGGCTGGTCGCGTACTCCCGCGCCAGCTTCACAACGTCCTCTGCTGAGATTCCCGTCCACTTTGCCACCCGGTCGGGCGGATAGTCTTTCACCTTCTCCCGAAGCTGCTCAAAGCCCGTGGTGTACTTCGCGACGTAATCGGCGTCGTGCCTTCCCTCGCCGATGATCACGTGCATCATCCCCAGGGCTAGGGCCGAATCCGTCCCGGGGTTGATGGGCAGATACCAGTCGGCGCACTTCGCCGTGCGCGTGCGATAGGGATCAATCACCACCAGCCGGGCGCCCGCGCGCCGCGCTTCTTCGATAAACGGCCACAAGTGCACGTTGTTCCCATGAATATTGGCGCCCCACGCGACGATGTAGCGCGACTTGCGGAACTGCTCCGGCTCGGTTCCCAGCTTCACCCCGATCACCGACCTCAGCCCCGCCTCACCCGCCGCCGAGCAGATCGTGCGCTCCAGCTGCGAGGCACCGAGCCGGTGGAAGAACCGCCGGTCCATCGAGGCTCCGCCCAGAACCGCAATCGTTCCCCCATAGGAATATGGCAGGATGGCCTCGCCGCCGAACTCGGCGGCAACGCCCTTGAATCGCGCCGCGATCTCAGCCAAAGCTTCGTCCCAGGTGATGCGCTGGAAATCGCAGGCGTCCTTGCTGCCGCCCCCCTTGGGCGCGGTCCGCCGCATGGGATACAGCACGCGCCCCGGCGAGTACACCCGGTCGAGATACTTCGCCACCTTCGCGCACAAGAACCCCCGCGTCACCGGATGACGAGGATCTCCCTGAATCTTGGTTGCCCGCCCATCCTCGACCGTGATCAAGACCCCGCAAGCATCCGGACAATCATGCGGGCACGCGGCATGAACCACTCTTTTCATGGGAACTCTGATTGTACGGGGAAGAAGCGCCCTATACAGGGAAGGAGCGTTCGTGATGGCAACACCCCGCGAAGGGACAGACGCCCTCGTCTGTCCGGCGGCCCGGAAGTATCGGGCCGCAGCCGGCGAGTACCCAGCCTCGTTGGCGTCGTTAGCCGCCTTTCTTCGCGACCTTAATGCGGTTAAGTGCTTTTCTCCGCGTTCTCAGCGCTCCCTCTGCGCTCTCTGCGGTTAAAGGCTTTTTGGCCAGAATTCGCCTGCACGGAAAACACAAAGGCCGCGCTCAGCGCGGCCCAAAAAGCTGACGACTTGCGACTAGCGATTGACGACTATTTAATCTCCATCACTTCCTTCTCTTTCGCCTTGCTCATGTCTTCCATCTTCTTGATCTCGTCATCGGTGAGCTTCTGGATCTCTTCCAGCGCCCGCTTCTCGTCGTCCTCGGTGATCTTCTTGTCCTTCATCGCCTTCTTGATCGCATCGTTGCCGTCCCGCCGGATGTTCCGCACCGCCGTCCGATGATCCTCCAGCACTTTGTGCAGATGCTTCACCATGTCGCGGCGCCGCTCTTCGGTCAGCGCGGGCACCGGCACGCGGATCAGTTTCCCGTCGTTCATCGGGTTCAGCCCGAGATCGGCCGTCCGGATAGCCTTTTCGATCCCTCCCAGCGACGACGGATCGAACGGCTGCACCGTGATCAACTGCGCCTCCGGCGCGTGTACAGTGGCGATCTGATTGAGGGGCATCTGCGACCCGTAGTAATCCACCGTGACGCTGTCCAGCATATGCACCGACGCGCGCCCCGTCCGCGTGGCCGCCATCTCCTTGCGGAAGTCCTCGACCGCCTTCTCCATGCGGGTTTTCAGCTGGACGTAGATATCTTTGAGACCAGGAACCGCAGCCATCGTAGCCTGAGCCATTGGAAGCTCCAGAATGCCGGAAGATCAAAACGCAGAATTATAAACCCGGTCGTTGGCTGTTAGTCGTTGATCTGTAGCCAAAACCCTGATGTCTGCGTTGCGGCGCAAAGATACGCAATCAGAGACGGCCGCTAACTTTCCCGGTGGGCCTTCTTGGGTTTGCCAACGACCAACGACTAACAGCCAACGACAGGTTCTCGCTTGCGACTGACGACTAGCGACTGCCCTTACGCGCTGACCATCGACCCAATCTTTTCGCCCGTCACCACGCGCTTGATATTCCCGTGCTCGTTCAGGTTAAAGACGATGATCGGCAGGTTGTTGTCCTTGCAGAGCGAAATCGCCGTCGAATCCATTACCTTCAGTCCCTGCTTCAGAACGTCCATGTAGGTGATCTGGGTGAATTTCTTGGCGTCTTTCGAAAGCATCGGATCGGCGTCGTAAATACCGTCCACTTTGGTGGCTTTAAGGATAACGTCGGCCTTGATCTCCATGGCCCGCAGCGAAGCCGCCGTGTCGGTGGAGAAATACGGATTCCCCGTGCCCCCGGCGAAGATGACAATGCGCTCTTTCTCGAGGTGCCGGATGGCCCGCCGCCGGATGAACGGCTCCGCCACTTGGTTCATCTCGATCGCCGATTGCACGCGGGTATGCACGCCCTGCTTTTCCAGCGCATCCTGCAACGCCAGCGCGTTAATCACGGTTGCCAGCATGCCCATGTGATCGGCGGATACACGGTCCATCTCTTTCGCCTGCTCCGCCACACCGCGAAAGAAATTCCCGCCTCCCACCACGATCGCAATCTGGATATCGAGTGCGTGAACTTCGGCGAGTTCCGCCGCGATCTCGTGCACGCGCTTGGATTCCACGCCGAAACCCTGGCCCGCGGCCAGGGCCTCGCCGGACAGCTTGAGAAGAATTCGCTTGAAGACGGTTTGCGACATGAAGGATGTAGCCGCTCGCGGTCGGATTTCAGGGATTCGCGCTGCACAGTTTGATGCTCCGGCGACATTCCCCGCTAAGGAAGTGTCGCCGAAGCCCCGAAACTCTGCAACTTTACTTTGCGGCCGGCGTGCCCGCCTCGCCGCCCTCGTCAGGTTTCTGCGTGGTAAACGCCACAGTCATCCCCGCCTCGCCCACCTTGAACCGCGCAAACCGGCGTACTGCGATGTTCTCGCCCAACTTGCCGATCTTGGTCGCGATAAGCTGCCCCACGCTGATGGTCTGGTCCTTGATGAAAGGCTGCTCAATCAGGCAGACCTCTTCGTAGAACTTTTCCATCTTGCCGGTGACGATCTTCTCCACCACCTGTGGCGGCTTGCCCGTCGCCGCAGCCTGCGCGCGATAGATGTCCTTCTCGCGCTCGAAGGCCTCAGGACTCACGTCTTCTTTGCGCACGAACTTCGGATCGCTGGCCGCGATATGCATGGCGATATCGTGAATCAGCTCCTTGAAGTCCTCGGTGCGCGCCACGAAATCGCTCTCGCAGTTCACTTCCACCAGCACGCCGATTTTGCCCCCGGCGTGGATGTAGCTCGCCACCGAGCCTTCGCTGGTCACGCGCGCCGACTTCTTGGCCGCGACCGACACGCCTTTCTTGCGCAGCAGGACGACTGCCTGTTCCAGATCACCTTTCGCCTCCGAGAGGGCCTGTTTGCAGTCCATCATCGGCGCCCCGGTCTTTTCGCGGAGCTCTTTCACTTGCGTTGCGGAAATGTTCACGGTAGTTGTGCCCATCCTTGATTGCCCTTCCATCCTACAGCGATTAGTTAGTTGCTATGTTCAGTCTCGGTCTTATCCGCCCGGTCGGTACTCCAGCTTTACCCTACCTACCCCGTCTAGCTCGCGACGTGCGTTTCGATACTCTTGGCCACAAATCCCGTACCTCACAAGCTGATTTTCCAGCCACTGCTCCGGGATGGAACTACCTGACAGCTCCCCATTGTGGAAGATGTCGAACGCTCCGTCGTGCCGCCTGACAATCTCGTAAGTGTTCGATATCGTCGGGAGGCCCTGTGGTCTTTGTCAGTACGGCTCATTGTGCAGAATGCCAGGGTTGCCCTGATAAAAATTAACCCGCGGCGTCAGGACGCGCGCGGGTTCGAAATCTTCAAACCAGTCCCGTTCAGAACGTCTGGCTTTCGACCTGCGGAACCTCGTCGGCCACTTCCTTCGCCGCCGCCGGCGCCTTCTTTGTCCCGCTCCCCAGCACGTCTTCCATGCTGATGTCTTCGGCCCCGGCATCGATCGCAGGTTCTTCCGAGGACTCGCCCGCTTCCACCGCCTCAGCTGGGGCAGCGTGGGCCACTGCAGCGGCCAACTCGGCCGACTGCTTATCGGTCGCCATCTGCGAGCCTTCCACGATCGAGTCCGAGATCTTCGACGCGAACAGGCGAATCGCCCGCAGCGCATCATCGTTGCCCGGAATCACGTAATCCACCTCGCTCGGATCGCAGTTCGTGTCGACCACCGCCACCACCGGGATCCCCAGCTTGCGCGCCTCGCGCACCGCGATCTGCTCCTTGTTCGAGTCGATCACGAAGATCGCATCGGGCAGCCGCGACATATTCTTGATGCCGGCCAGGTTCGCCTGCAGGTGCTTGCGCTCGCGCTCCAGCTTGATCACTTCTTTCTTTGGCAGCAGCTCGTAGCGGCCATCAGTGGCCATCTCGTCAAGCTCTTTCAGCCGCTTCACCGACTTCTGCACCGTCACCCAGTTCGTCAGAAGTCCGCCCAGCCAGCGCTGGTTCACATAAAACATTGTGGCGCGGGTCGCTTCTTCGGCGATCGCGTCCTGTGCCTGGCGCTTGGTACCCACGAACAGCACAATCTTGCCGTCGGAGGCCAGGTCCTGCACGAACTTCGACGCTTCCTTGAACATCTTCAGCGTCTTTTGCAGGTCGATGATGTAAATCCCGTTGCGCTCTCCGAAGATGTACTCCTTCATCTTGGGATTCCAGCGCTTGGTCTGATGCCCGAAGTGGACGCCCGCTTCGAGCAGCTCCTTCATGGTGATGTTAGCCAATTAACCTCCTCATCAGTCTGCATCGCAAGATCGGGTTTCAAAGTTTCAAGGTTCCAACGTTTCAAGGTCTTTGAAACCTTGAAACTCTGAAACATTGAAACCTTCCTTACGATTGCCATTCCCGTCCCCGCGCCGCGAGGCACGAGAAGAATTGAACACAAAAAACAAGTTTCAAAGTCTCGAAGGCTTCAAGGTTTCAAGGACTCAGATCAACTTGCGACCTTGAAACCTGCATGCGCTTTAGCGCTTCGAGAACTGGAACCGCTTGCGGGCGCCCTTCTGCCCGTACTTCTTGCGTTCCTTGCCGCGCGAGTCGCGCGTGACCATTCCTTCAGCCTTGAGCTTCTTGCGTAGCTCCGCATTGAACTGCATCAGCGCACGGGCAATGCCCAACTTCATGGCATCCGCCTGGCCGTTCACGCCGCCGCCCGAAACGTTAGCAACCACGTTGAACGAAGCCGCGGTGTCAGTGGACAAAAGCGGCTGCCGCGCACTAGAACGCTGCGCTTCCGTCACAAAATATTGATCGAAAGGACGTCCGTTGACTTTGTAGTCTCCGCTGCCCGGACGCAGGTAAACCCGCGCCACCGCCGACTTCCGCCGTCCCGTACCGTAGTATTGAACCAATTCAGCCATGAGTAGCTTCGAGCTACGAGCTGCGAGCCGCGAGCTTCCACCGGAAGCGTAGCTTCAGCTTTTCGCTATCAACCTTTCAAAGAATCTTGATCTTGCTTGCTCGTAGCTCAGAGCTCACAGCTCGGAGCTTCGTCTTACGCCAGCACCCGCGCTTCCGGTTTCTGCGCCTCATGCGGATGCTTCTCGCCGCGATACACCTTGAGCTTCGTGAACATCTGCTTTCCCAGTTTCGACTTGGGGAGCATGCGCGACACTGCTTGCTCAATCACCAGCTCCGGCTTGCGGTCGAAGCGCTTGCGAAAATCTTCCGTCCGCAGTCCACCTGGATATCCGGTGTAATGGTGATACGCCTTCTGCTCGGACTTCATGCCCGTCACCTTCACCTTCTCGGCGTTGATGACGATCACGTGATCGCCCGTGTCCAGGAACGTCGTGTAGTTCGGGCTCTCTTTACCCATCAGAATGCGGGCGACTTGCGAGGCCAATCGGCCCAAGGTCTGCCCCGAAGCATCCACGACATACCACTTGCGCGCAATTTCCCCCTCTTTGGGGAAATAGGTTGACATCTGAAATCTCCCAGAAATTAAAACAGCTATGAAGACCGCTGAGTGCCACTAGGCGCCGAACGCGCAGAGGTATCAGGCGGGCAACCGCAGGACTTCCGAAGCTTTAAAGATAACGTAGATTACAAAGGATTGTCAACGAATGGTGTTACTTACGGAACCCTCTCCCATCGCCACGTCCGAGCAGCACATCACTCAGGTTATCGATACCGGCCCCATCAAGCCGAACTCCCACCAAACCTTGTCATTCCGACGCCGAGCGCAGCGGAGGCGGAGGAATCTGCTTTTGATTTGGAACGCCCGTGAACCCGGGCGCCCGTCTATTCGTACGCGAGCGCCTCGATCGGATCCTTCTGCGCCGCCCGCAGCGCCGGGTACAAAGCCCCTAGAATCGCGCCCGCAATGGCAATGCCGGTCGTCGTAAGAATCCAGTAACCAGTTACCACCACCCGCAGCGTGGACCGGTGATCGATCGCGGCCCGCGCCCCCAAGCTGATCAAAATCCCGAGAATAACCCCCGCAATCGCCAGGCTGGTCGTTTCCTGCAGAATCACGTTCACAATGTACAGCTTCGACGCCCCCAGCGACTTCAGGATCCCGATCTCCCGCGTCCGCTCCATTACCGCCGTGTACATCGCCTGAAAAATGACAATGAATCCGATCGTCACCGAAATCATGATCACTACCGTGATAAACGCCGACAACCCCGGAAGATGATTCACCGTCATCATCGAGAGGTAGTAGGCCATGGAACTCACCACGTGGGTTTCCATCCCTGGCACGTGCTTAACCTCATCGACAACCGTGTCGGCGTTCGCCGGATCATCCAGCTTCAGGTAGAACATGGATGCTCTTCCTGACGCACCAACCAGCTCCTGCATGGTGTCGATCGGCAGGAATTTCCTGGCTCCGCGGCCGGGTTCGACGATACCGGCAACTCGGAATTTATGGTCCAGGATATCGATCGAATCGCCCACCTTGATCTTCTTCGACCGGGCCATGATGTCGTCGATCAACGCATCGTCCGGCCCCTGGAACGGCCTCCCTGACAGGTAACGAAAAGATCCGCCCAGACTCTCATAGGACTTGAGATCAATCCCGTTGATTACCTCGACCGTCCCTTTCGTCGACAAGTTCGTGAGCACCGGCGCGACCGAAACCACGTGCGGCAGTTTTGCCAGCACATCGCGAATCTTGATCGGCATGGGCGTGCTGGTCACGCCAACGACGTAAGAAGAACCCGGCGGCATCACCACCACGTCCGCGCCAATCCCCGCCTGCCGCGACTTCGAGTCGTTCAGCATCCCGACACATAGCCCCACGATCAGCAGGATCAGCGTCACTTCCAGCGCAATCGCTACAACGCTGATCAGCGACCGTAACGGCCGGTGCACCAGGTTCCCGACAATCATTTTGTTCATCATGAAAATCAGTCGTCAGCGGCTAGTCGCAAGTCTCTAGCCACCACCAAAACCCTGTCATCCTGAGCGAAGTGAGGCGAAAGCCGAACACAGTCGAAGGACCCCGTGTTTGATAGCGGCACCACCGGCCCCTCGAACTTTTCCACCACAACTTCGTAGCGCCCCGCGGGCTGTCGCGAAGGGTCTCGCCCTCGCACCGTCAAACCCTACTTCGGGTCCCCATCCACAATCCGCGACTCCGCCGTCGGCTGGCCCAAGTGCACCACCTCGGCACCTTCTGGCTGCGCCAGCTCAAACTGGTCATCGGTCAGCGGCTTGTTCAGCTCAAGCTTCAACACATTCAGCGTGATGTCGTAACCTTCCTGCGGCCGCTCGATCTCCGTCTGCGTCGAAAACATGATGCCATCGTAGTCCTTGTAATCCCCGTATCGGACATCGGTGGCCAGCTTTCCTGCCTCATCGTAGATCAGTTGCCGGTGCGGCTCGAGGTCAATTCGGCTGAACACGATCTTGCGCGACAAATACCATCCCACCTTCCCCCGCCGAACCACCACAATCTCATAGTCGGGCTGGTCCACCCGGTGCCGCTTGGAGTCGAGCACGGTCTCATAGCCGTGCTCCAGTACCGCGATTTCCTTCTCCGGATCGATCTCGCGGATCAGCAGCGCCTCGTACAAATTCTGCGGCCGGATGCTCTCCAGCGGCTGTTTCGGATTGGGCGTCTCCATGTCGTTGCGCCCGGTAACAAAACGATTCTTCGGCGGAATCCACAGCTTGAACTCCTGCCCGTCACTCACCATGTCGAAGGCCCGGTTGCGCACGATGGGCATCAGTCCGATCAGGCGCAGCATCGCCGGTTTCCGCGCTAGCACGTATCCCCGAATTTCCTTGTAGTCGGTGACCAGGCCACTGTTCACCCCTCCGATCGAGGTATCGATGTCCACCGTGGCCTGCATGGTTTTGATTTTCGCCGCTTGCGCGTTGATCGAATCCACTAGTTCCTGCTGCGTGGCCGACTTCAGCGGAGCCGTGCTCAGCTGCCGCTCTACTTTGCGCGAGCGGAACAAACACCCCGCGAGTGGGAGAATGGCCAGCAGGAGGATCAGGACGCGGGGTGGAGGAAGACGCATCATCAACTGAGATTGAGTATACCGTGCGGAAGTTGCACGAATGGAAGGCGCTCTGCTACTGTCCCCGTACTGCCCGGCGATACGCGGTCACATTCTTGTTGTGTTCCTGCAGGTTGCGGGCGAACCGGTGGTGCCCCTGCCCGTCGCTCACGAAGTAAAGATAGTCGCTCTTGGCCGGATGCATCGCCGCTTCCAGCGCACTTCGTCCCGGATTTCCGATCGGCCCTGGCGGCAATCCCGGATAGCGGTAGGTGTTGTACGGCGAGTTCACTTGCATGTCTGCGTGATGCAGCGCGCCCTGGTAGACCCCCGCTAGCAACTCCGCGTAGATCACACTCGGATCGGCATCCAGAGCCATGCGTTTCGTCAGACGGTTGTAGTACACGCTCGCCACCATCGGCCGCTCGGCCGCGTTCGCCGTCTCCTTCTCCACGATCGAAGCCATAATCACCGTCGGATGCACTTCCGACGTCAGCCCGATCGCGCTCGCCACCTGCCGAAAATGCCGGACCATGACCGCCACAATCTCGCGCACGCTCTGGGTTCGCGTGAACTCGTAGGTGTCGGGGAAAAGATACCCCTCGAGCGACCGCGCTTCCGGCGACAGGTCCTGAATCAAGTCGGTGTCGCTCGTCGCCACCCGCAGAAATTCCTCCTGCGAGCCAAGCCCCGCCTGCTCGATGGCCTGGGCAATATCGAACATCGTGTAGCCCTCGGGGATCACAACCGTGTGCACGAAGATGTCACCGTGCGCCAGACGATCGTGAATGTCCGCCAGAGTTGCGGTTTTTTCGAACAGGTACTCGCCCGCCTTCATGGAACGCTTGCGATGAAAGTAATGCCAAATGAGAAATGCTCTCTCGTTCTCGATTACGCCCGCGGCTTTCAGTTCCGACGCGATCTTCCGGGTGGAGTACCCGGGCCGCAGCAAAACGAATTTCTGCCCCACCGGTGTCACGGGAGTGAACACCGCCCACGCCAGCCATCCCAGCGCCCCGAAGACGGTCAGCAGCAGAATGATGAGGATTTTGCGCAAGCTGCCCAGTAGTTTAGATGATGTTTTCCGGAATTCTGTGAGTCGATAGTGCGTGAACTCTAGTAAGCAAGAGGCCAGTCGTCAGCTCGCAGTCGTCAGTCGTCAGCTCTCAGCCGTCCGCCTTTCCAGGGTCAGCCGCCAGCTCTCAGCCGTCCGCCTTCCAGGGTCAGCCGTCAGCTCTCAACCCTCCGTTATCAGCCACTCGGTACTAGCCTACGGAAGTTAAGACCTGTCATCTCGAGCGAAGTGAGGCGCCAGCCGAACGCAGTCGAGAGACCTTGTGTTTGTTGTGTCATTCAGTCGTCGGACCCCAGCCACATGCATGAGAACGAATTTCCGAGACCGACCGTTGCCCGTAGGCCACTCGCAGAATCCCGCCCCGGAGGGGCGACCCAGCTTAGCCCAGCGCGTCAGCGCTGGGAACGAACCGAACTCAGCGCCCAAGTCCCGGAGGGACGGCCCGCGCCCGCGAGTCTTTACGGTCGGTCACCCGGCACACCGCTCTCGGCGCCGGCTCCCCCTTGTAGCGGCGGGGGTGCACGCCCGCCGCCCCGGCCACACCCCCCCCACGGGGATCGAAGGGTTTAGCTGACGACCAACGACAAGCGACTCGCAAACAAAC
>CAZXKO010000039.1:0-32929 GCA_964641665.1 uncultured Acidobacteriaceae bacterium | reverse complement strand
GTGCGCGAGAAAGGTTACACACCCTCACGTGCTACCACCCTTCCCGCCAGGATGGGTGGCGCGACACAGATTGGTTCAAAACGCACGTTCCAGACCAAACTCAGAAACGGCCTCACTTCATCCAGAGTGCAAACGACCTTTCCCGTCCACGCATGATTGATCGTACACGCGCCGACTCGACCTAATTTTCATGTCGATGGGTGGGCCGCAGGCCCATATAAAACTCATAACTCGGTTATCGAATGCAACCGCTATGTTGCCCCAACCATGCGATTCAGCGAGCTACCGCGCCCTGACACGCCGGAGCTCTTGGATTCGGAGATGGACATATGCCAGATTTCAGCGTAGTCTTGACATTGAGTGAGTAGTCCTCTCCTCTTTCAGATCCTCTGAACTAAGGCAGCCCATCTGAAGTACGTTCCTCTTAGTTGACGGTACCAAGAGGATATTCTATGGTTAATCCCAAGGCTTCCGCACAACAGCAGCCCAAGACTGTTGTCGACCCGAAAAGCTCTTCTGGCGGGGTCTCGACGATGCCAGACGCGGTCCCATCACAAGACGTGATAAGAACGCGGGCCTACGAGCTGTACGAAATCCGTGGTCGCGAACCCGGCCAGGACGAGCAGGATTGGCTCCGCGCAGAGCAACAGATCCTCCGACAAGAGCGGTAAAAGGAAGACATCCTCGGCCACCCTCGGTTCTGGTGGAATGCTGGAGGTATAGCCATGGATTGCCCACGGTGTATGGTTCTGGAACAAGCTTTTGAGTTCAAGCTGAACAAGTACAGCGCGGCCCGCTCCGCAGCGTTCTTCCAGGTCAGCACCGAGCTCGCGGCCAAGAAAATGGTTGATATGGAGCGAGCCAGGAACGACCTTGAAGAGCACCAGCTGATGTGCCTTTGCGCCCAAGCGGTAAACGCCGCCCGAGTTACACATCCAGCCGCGGCCTGATAGTACCGTACGTCGTATTTGTCTTGAAAACCTAACGGAGGTTTCATCCATGAAAGTCCTCTTACTGGCAGTTTTCTCTCTGTGCTTTATCGCAGGCCTCGTCGCCGTTGCGCAGGACACTCCTAAAACCGTGCCCCGCACGGACCAGGTCGCAGGAAACAGGCTCACAACCATCATGGGGACAGTCAGGGCGGACGGCGAGTTATTGACATTGGTGACCGACCAAAGGGCGTGGAAGGTCGACAATCCCGAGACCTTGAAGGGCCATGAAGGACACTACGTCCGAGTGACCGCTCACGTCTACCCCGACAAGGGTTCGATTCACATCACCGAGGTGGTGACGCCCACCGCAAGTGAGAGCAGGAAAAATGATGCGCGGTGAGTGCGACCACCTGGGCAACGCCCGTCACGAAACATCGCGCCCGCGATAGAACCGATCAGGTATCACCGTCCGGAGAAATCGGAAGGTGGCCATAGTGCAGAATGGAATCAGGAGAACCGTGAAGAATACAAAATTTCTTGTGAAAGTGAATCGTGTCGGCGCGCGCGCTCCGGAGTACGTGCAACGGATTGATCGAACCCCCATTCAGACAACCAGCAACCGCAAACTGGCAATGACGATGGGACGATTCACAGCCGAGGACGTTGTCAGGTCCATCCAAACTTCGAGGTGCAGCCCGGAGTTAGTTTCGGTAGAAGTTCATGCCTAGGCGGTTGTCCAAAGCTTAGCTAGCTTCTGGCTCTCGGAGCCCTACACGCCCCACAGATAGTCTTCCTGCTCGCCGTGGTGCTCGTGAGCAGAGTGCAGCGTCATCTCCAGCGGCTGCCGCTCCATCGGAGCAGGGATGGGATAGCCCTTTCCTGCCGCCGCAATCGCGCCAGGAATCTCCACGTGCTGGGGCGGAATACGCGGCGCTTCGTGACGTACTTCCCGGATCAACTGCAGCAGGTGATGATCTTCGACGTTCTTAATCTGGTCGGCGAGAACTACAAACGTCCTGTAGACCTCGTCCAACTCCCGCCGCTCGAACTGGTAACCAAGTTGCTCGCAGCGCAGGCTCAGTGCGTGACGCCCGGAATGTTTTCCCAGCACCAGCCGGGAATCGGGGACACCCACCGACTGGGGCGTCATGATCTCGTACGTTAGCGGGTTCTTCAGGACGCCATCCTGGTGGATGCCAGCCTCATGCGCGAACGCGTTGCGCCCAATGATCGCCTTGTTCGGTTGCACCGGAACCCCGGTCACTTCGCTCAGCATCTGGCTCGACGGATACAGGTGTTCACTGGCCACGGCACTGTCATAGGGATAACGATCCGGCCGTACTCGCATCGCCATCACGATCTCTTCCAAGGATGCGTTCCCCGCCCTCTCCCCAATGCCGTTGATGGTGCACTCCGCCTGCCGCGCACCGGCGGCCAACGCCGCCATCGTGTTAGCGACCGCCAGGCCCAAGTCGTTGTGGCAGTGGACGGAAATGACCACGTTCTCGATACCGCGTACTCGTACGCGCAGCATCTGGATGATTTCGGCAAACTCCGCCGGCATGGTGTATCCCACCGTATCCGGGATGTTAACTGTCGTCGCGCCCGCATCCACCACCGCTTGTACTACCTGCACCAGGAACTCGCGATCGGTGCGGGTCGCGTCTTCCGGAGAGAATTCCACGTCGTTACACAGGGACTTCGCCAGACGTACGTTCTCGCGCGCCTGCTCCAGGCATTGCTCGCGCGAGATGCGCAGCTTGTACTTCAGATGGATGTCGGAGGTGGCAAGAAATACGTGGATGCGCGGGTGCGCGGCTCCCTTGAGCGCTTCCCAGGCCCGCCGGATATCGAGTTCGCATGCCCGCGCCAACCCGCAGATGATCGGACGCCGGATCGCAGCGGCGATGGCTTGCACGGCCTGAAAGTCTCCATCGGAGGCAATGGGAAACCCGGCTTCGATCACGTCCACACCGAGCCGATCGAGCTGATGCGCCATGCGCAACTTCTCGGGAACGTTCATGCTGCAGCCCGGCGACTGCTCGCCGTCGCGCAGCGTGGTGTCAAAGACCGTGATTCGTACTCGTTCCATAACCCAAGCGCCTCCTATGAGGTATCCGTTATGGTAAGTGGACAGGGAGATAAAGCAAAGCTTATAATCTTGCAATTAATATTAGCTACACTACAATTGATAAGCTGCGCTAATAGCTCTGCAAGTCTTGCTTAAGCCCTGAAGTGACGGTGAGAGGTAAATAACCCATTTGCTTGGCGAGGACGCGCCGCTCGCCTCGCGAAACCGCAGACGAAACAGTCGCGCAGCGACGGCAGCTATTAGCCCCGCACGTAAGTGCGGGGTAAGCCCGATCAAGAAAACCGAGTCCCGCAGGGACGGCACACCCGCACACACGCCATGGAACTCTCCCAACTCGAAGTTTTTCTGACGGTTGCCCGCGAGGGCCGTTTCTCCCGCGCCGCCGAGAAGCTCTACCGGACCCAATCCGCCGTCAGCCAGACCATCCGCAAGCTCGAGCAAGAACTGGGCGAGCCCCTGTTCGACCGCTCCTCCCGGGAAGGAGTTCTGACCGACGCCGGCCGCACCCTGCAGGAGTACGCCGAGAAGCTGCTCAACCTGCGCGCCGACGCCCAGGAGGCGCTGGTCGAGCTGCGCGAACTCCAGAAAGGGAAGCTGGTCATCGCGGCCAACGAATTCACCGCCCTTTACCTGCTGCCGGTTCTGGCCGAGTTCCGCCGCCTGCACCCGATGATTAAGATCACGGTGCAGCGCTCTCTGGGCAGCCACATCCCAGACGACCTCTTGCGCCACACCGTCGAGATGGGTGTCCTTTCCTATGACCCGCAGGAACCCCGCTTGCGCTCGATTGTGGTTTACCTCGACGAGCTGATTTTCGTGGTCCCTCCCACCCACCCTCTGGCGCCTGAGAAGCAGGTCAGCATTCGGCAACTGGGCGCCGAGGTGTTCGTGGCGCACATCGTGACGTCTCCCTACCGTGAGAAGGTGATCGAGGCCTTCCACCGGCACAAGACACCGCTGCACATGGACATCGAGCTGCCCACCTTGCAGGCCATTACGCGTTTCGTATCGATGGGAAATGGAGTCGCCCTGGTCCCGGAGATCAGCGTGGAAAACGAGCTGGCGCGCGGGGAACTGGTGAGCATCCAGGTCCGCGAACTGCGTTTACATCGGAAATTGCGCCTGGCCTACCGCAAAGAAGCGCCTTTGACCCACGCGGGGAGAGCGTTCCTGCAGGTTGCCGAGGCCGTAGCCACCGATCGCCGGGGCCGCTACCGGTTCCTCCGGGAACACTAGGCCCGGCAGTCCATCGCCTCGCCCGGCGCGAGCGCTTCGGCCAGGCTGGGATAGATCTCGAAGACAGAGGAGAGATTGGTCAGGTCCAACAGTGCACGCACCCGCGGATTGGGTCCCGCCAGCTTTACCGTGTTGCCGAAGCCTTCCGCCGACACATACACGAACACCAGTTCCCCGAGGCCGGCGCTGTCGATGCGCTCTACGCCCTCGAGATCGAGCACCACTGCTTTCGCCGCCCGCAACGCTTCCACTGCCACCCGCGACAGCGCCGTAGCCTCATCGCGAAACACGATGCGGCCTTCGCAATGCACTACGATCACGTCCCCCAACCGGCGGGTTTCCAGATTGAGTTTCAATTTCGATTCCTCGTTCCCGGGGAATAGTGCGCCGGCCCCGGATTCCGTTTCACTCATCCACATAAGATCACCCTAAGAAGCACTACGGATTGGATGTTGTGCCCCCGGCGCGGGCATGTGAAAATCGCATAAATTTACGTTTTCCGTTACCCTGTACCGTACCCCGCATCGGCAGGCAAAGTTTTTGGAAGCCATTGCATCCAAAGCTCCTTTACGCTTCCATCACCCGATCCCTGGATGCCACGCACCAAGGAGGAGATTTTTCGTGCTGAAACGCGCACTCGTCCTAGTGATTTTGCTCGCGCTGGGCGGCACTGCCGCCGCGCAGAATCCCAGGTTCACGATCTTCGGAGGTTACTCGTACGGCAATACCAACTACGCCTCCGGACCGCGGTCGAACCTGCACGGCTACGAAGTATCGATTGAAGGCTTCCGGATCAAACCCTGGCTCACCCTCATCGCCGACGGCAGTTCTCAAGCTGGGTGGAATGAGTTTCCGATTTCGTGCGTGACCTTCCCCGTCTGCACCCCCGCGGTTCCGAACGTGCGCGCCAAGGAGTACAACTTGCTGGCTGGGCCCCAGGTCTCAACTTTTCGCGGAAACTTTCGCCCGTTCTTTCGCTTGCTGGCGGGTGCCACGAGGGTGTCGGTCGCCACTTCTGGCTTTTTTGACTCGAGCCTCGCCTGGGCGGTCGGCGGTGGCGGCGGAGTCGACTACCGATGGCGCGGCCCATTCAGCTGGCGCGTGCAGGGCGACTACCTGCGCACCAATGTGTTTGGTCTTCATCAGAACATGCTGCGCGCTTCGACGGGCATCGTGGTTCGATTCTGAAAACCAGGTGTTGGTATTATGTCTTTAGGTCTTAGGTGCCAAGCCTTGACTGTGAGGTCTCAGGTCTCGCGTGTCCGTTAGGTCTTAGCCAGTGCGATTTGTATCAGAGCACGCATTTATGCGTGCCGAAAACCCGTAAAATCATCGCGCCTTTAGGCGCTGGGGCGCAGATTCAGAAATCCACCCCGGGCTGTTACGTTCAGTTCCGCTACCCCACTTCCTGATATTCCACGGGTTCCGAGTCGTCCGCCAATTCGAACTCGGATTCAGCCTCGCTTGAATCTCTGCCGCCATCGGGTTGATCCGCCGGCTCCACGTATTCGTGGATGCGGACGCCTTCCTCTCCGACCGTAATGTAAGTCAGCTTCGAATCAATCCAGCCACCGGAGTTGTAGTAGTGCACGCCATCCTGCTCGCGATGAATGGCGTCGTGAGTATGCCCACAGAAGATTCGGTCGGCGCCGCGCAGCTTTGCGTAAGCCAGCGCGCCCGCGGCCACTTTCGCCGACATGCGCAGCCAGCGCGTGTTCAGGCGGTCGATCAGGCGGGAGAGCGGATTGCCCTTGAGATCCAGCTTCTGCACCAGCAGGTAAAACCACGTCCCCAGGTTGCTCAAGGGCACGCTGTTCACGGCAAAGCCGTCGAACTGATGCCCGTGAATCGCGATGTGGCGCAGCCCGGCGTAGTTCCACGAGAAGTGCTGGTAGACCTTGACGCCGACCAGATGCGACATGACGTTGGTGAGGCCGAGATCGTGGTTTCCCTCCACCCACACCACTTCGATCTTGCGCTTGGGATTGGAGAGCTTGCGGATGGCGCCCAGAAATTTCCAGTGCTCTTTCTTGAGACGTCCGAAATTCAGGTCCGCAAAGATGTCGCCGAGCAGAATGAGGCGCCGGAAGGAGTTCTCCTTCAACATGTTCGCGGCCGCGCGCGCGCGGCTCACCTCCGCGCCCAGGTGCACATCCGACAGGATCAGCGTGTCATAGACGGCCGCATCCATGCCTCGGTTATACCGGAGCGATGTTACGGGGATATGAAAAGTGCACTAAAATTAGGGCAACAGTAACGCAGGGGTAATCAGCCCTCGATCTCGACTTGTTGCCCAGCCGTCGCAACCCGTCGAGTCTATGCAAGCCTGGGCGCAGCCTTTTGCCGAGTGGGTTACCACCGACGGTTCAATGCGTACAATCGCCTTTGATTACGCAGTCAATCACAAGGCAATAATGACGGAGTGCCTGAGCATGAACTACCTTGACCTTTGGATCGCCAACTTGCTGCGTCGCAACTCGGTTCGCCTTACGCAGGCGATCACAGTAGTTGGCCATCGTGAGAAGCATTTCGGACCACGCTCAGAATATGCTAGGGTCGAAATGACCATTGCTCCCGCTGAAGAATTCGACGTGGTACATAACGTGCCCTGCAGAAAAGAATTCGCTGCTCTCCGGGTCGAATGGCCATGTGCGTTGTTTCCGGGCTGTTGGACATTGTCATGTTCGTCGACTTCGGGCCGCTGTACAAAATTAGGGTCACTATGGACGATGCCGCGTATCACGAAGTTGACAGCTCGGAGAACGGGTTTCGCGAGGCGGGGCGCGATGCTGGACGAAACCTTGTTGAAATACCCAGGTCGGACCGATTGATCCGCCCTTAGTGGGCGTAAGATCGCCTTCCAGCCACAAAAAAGCCCCGGTTTGCACCGGAGCCTTCTGCCTCGAATTCTGATCTTCGTTACAGAGGCCGGACGTTCTCGGCCTGCAGACCCTTCGGACCTTTCGTCACCTGGAACTCCACGCTCTGACCTTCCTGCAGGCTGCGGAAACCGCCCGCCTGGATCGCGGAGAAATGCACGAAAACGTCCTCGCCACTCTGGCGGCTGATAAACCCATAACCCTTGGCATCATTGAACCACTTCACTGTTCCTTGTTCCATATATGTCTCGTTGAAATACCTTTCGGTGAATTACGCTGAAAGCGAGTCGGAGGGTACTGCAGGGCAGGGACTAGCTGGAAAGCTATGCTGCTCACAACCGATTCTGATCAAACGCGAATCACACGGTAGCAGAGGCCCAGCCTTTTCGCCAGCAAAATCCGAGAAAACCGGGCTGGAGACGCCGCTTAGGCCTTGATTCGTCGCTCTTTCCGGCTCGGGCGCGCCATGGTGCTCGTGGACCCGCCCAGGCGGGATGCCGTTCGTGCTGCCCGACGAACCCCGGGGATTGCTCGCCCATGAGGTATACTGTCCACTGGGCTTAACCACGAAGACACATCTCCAGTACTGACGTTGCGCCTTCGCGATTGAGAGTTGTCCTCGAAAGAAGGCGCGTCCTTTGCCAAAGTCCCGGTAATCAGGAAGCGCGCGGTGGTCCGCGGCGTAGCTATTGCCATGTCGTACATGCTCGGATCGATGCCTGCAGGAGGGTACTGTGTCTCGAATTAACGGCGACAAATCCAGATTCCACCGGATGCGCAAGCAAAGAGTACAACGCCGCATGCGCAACCAGGTGATGTTCACCCGCATTGCCAGTGAGGCCGCAACTACCGCACCGGGGCCGAAGGCAGGCCCGCCCGTTGCCGTGAGTAAGCGAATCGACGCGGCGCATGAGTAACGTACCGGCTGTTTTGCGGGGCAATGGACACGCCAAGAAACGGATCCTGCTAATCGACAGCTTCGCCACCAAGCGCGACTTGCGTGCCAAGGTCCTCCGGAAAATGGGGATCGAAGTGGACTGCGCGGCCGACATCAGCGAAGCGCGTTCGCTCTGGCAGGCCGATTCCTACAACCTCGTACTGCTGGACGTGAAACGCGATCCGCGCAACGTCGAGGAATTCTGCACGGAGATGCAAAGCGCCAAGCCTCCGCAGATGCTGGCCTTCCTGGTCGGCAAACCGGAATACCTGGGCGCTACCCCGTGCGCCGACACGGGCGTTCCGCTGGTCGACGGCACGCGCAACGGCATGTGGAGCGAGATGGTGGCGTCATTATTCACGAGCGCGTGCGAGTTCCTGCCACGGCGCTACGGATTTCTCGAGGCCTCCTGGCGCATCGCCGCCACGCGCTCGATCAAGGACCCGCGCTCTAAACCGGCCGCGCTGGATGCAATTCTTCCGGCTGGCAAACGAAAGCACTGGTCGTGGACGGACGCCGTGCAGCGGCACAGTCCTCCTGCGACAGTCGAACCTGGAGTCGGCCCCGATTCAGAACCAGACACCACCGCGAACATCGCTAACGATAAGGAAACACTATGAAGAACCTGTTTGTCGGCAACATCCCGCATAGCACCACCGAAGCAGAATTGCGCGCACTGTTCGAACCGCACGGCGCCGTGGAACGAGTGAGCGTCGTCACCGACCGTGACACCGGGCGCTCGCGCGGCTTCGCCTTCGTCGAAATGACCGATGCCGGCGCCGCCGACAAAGCGGTCGCGGCCCTTGATGGCAGCGATCTGGGTGGCCGTCCGATGAAGGTCAACGAAGCCCGCCCGAAAGAAAAGAGCAGCGGCGGCGGACGCTTTGGCGGCGGTGGCGGAGGCGGCCGTGACGACTACCGTGGACACGCTCGGCAACCCCGCGAGCCGCGCTGGTAGGTTTCCGTTAGCGCAGAAGATTAGATTAAAGAGGCATACATCGCGCGGACCATCCCTGGTCCCGTGAACCAGTGTGCCCTGGGAGGTGTCGATGTCAGGAAGAGGCCGTTCGAGTTTTACCAAGCGGCAGAAAGAGCGCTCGCGCCAGGACAAACAGCGCGAGAAGCTTGAGCGCAAGACCCAACGCAAAGCGGAAAAGGGTGCTGGGGATTCGAGTGATCTGGATTCGAACCTCGAATTGCTGGTCGACTCCTCGACCGATCCGTTCGCCCGAAATCTGGGGACCGATTTTCTTTCCGAGACAGAGCAGGAAGAGTAGTCCGGACCAGCTGCCCGGCAGCAGAAAACATTCTTAGACCTGACCCCATCCATGCCGCAAGACACGCGCGCGATGTGAAGGCGTGGGCGTGTCCTATAATCGGGCGCTTCCGGAGGTGACTCGTTCATGCGTTTTCGCGCGCCCTGGACGATCGCAGTTTTCCTGCTGTTCGCTCTCGCAGCACGCGCCCAGTCGTCCGGCGGCGCAGCCGTCGGTTCCCGGCCCGCGTCGCAGGCGGCGCCGGTGGAGGAGGGAGAATTCCGGCTGCACAAATTCGAGCAGCCCATCGGACAAGAGACCTACCAGATCCAGCAGATCGGCGCGATCCAGATTCTCACTTCGGATTTCAAGTTCAAAGACCGCTTCACTGAAGTTCCCCTCACGACTCGGCTCGAGTTCACTTCCGACGGCACCCCACAGAAACTCGAGATCAAGGGCAAAACTGCACGGCCGGTCGCCATCGACGACACGCTGACGATTCAGGACGACAAAATCCACATCCGGCAAGGTAAAGCTGAGCGCGACGAGCCTCGCCCCGACCACTACTTCCTGACGGCCGGTTATGCGCCCACTGCGGTGCAAATGATGTTGATGCGGTACTGGCTCTCCCACGGGTCGCCGGCCGATCTGAAGATCTTTCCCTCCGGAGAGGTCCGCATCCAGGACCGGGGTAGCGACGACGTCCAGATCGAAGACCACTCTGTGCGGTTGGAGCGTTACAGCGTCTCCGGCCTGATCTGGGGGCGGGAGACGCTTTGGCTTGATCCCGAAAAAAATCTCGCCGCCGTGGTGACGACTGATGCTGAGTTCGACCACTTCGAGGCCGTTCGCGAAGGCTTCGAGACCGCGCTGCCGACTTTGGTTGCGCGAGCCGGCAGCGACGAGATGGCCGCGCTCGCGGAAATCTCGAAACAATTCCGAGGTCACGACGCCGGTATGCTCGCGTTCAAGGGGGCCACCCTGATCGACGGGACCGGTCGCGCCCCCATCTCCAACTCGGTGGTGGTCATCGACGGCGACCGGATTGTTGCCGCCGGCCCCGCGAAGAGGATTCGCATCCCCAAGGACGCGACTGTCGTTGACGCGAGAGGAAAGACCATCCTTCCCGGCCTCTGGGACATGCATGCGCACTTCGAACAGGTGGAGTGGGGTCCGATCTACCTGGCAGCGGGGGTGACCACCGTGCGCGACTGCGGCAACGAGTTCGAGTTCATCACCGCGGTGCGGGACGCGCTGCGCGACGGTCATGGCCTTGGGCCCCGCCTGCTGCTTGCAGGAGTCGTCGATGGCAGTGGGCCCTCCGCCATCGGAGTGCAGCGGGTCGACAACCCGCAGCAGGCTGAGGAATGGGTCAGGCGCTATCACGACGCCGGATTCCAGCAGATGAAGATCTACAGCTCGATGACGCGGGATAACGTCGCGGTGGTCGCGGCTGCGGCGCATCGCCTGGGAATGACGGTGACGGGGCACATTCCGGAAGGCATGACTGCGGTCCAGGGCATCGAGGCCGGGATGGACCAGATCAATCATCTTGGCTACATCGTGGCCATGATGCAGCCGGACGATAAGCGGGGCGAAAAACCAACCCGCCTGCAGCGCCTTCAGGCGACCGCCGCGCTCGATCTGAACTCCGAGAGCAGCCGTAAAGTCGTGGCTTATCTCCAGGCGCACGGTACTGTCGTCGACCCCACCCTTGCCTTGACGGAGCTGTACGGGGCCTCGCCCAGTCATCCCGTCGCAAGTTTTGAGCCCGGCGTGAAAAAGGTCGCGCCCGAACTCGCTGCCGGGTTCGCCGACGACGGCAATGACCTGTCGCCGGAACTCGCGGAAGCCGGCCGCAAGGCGTTCGCGAAAGAGCTGGAGATCGTTGGCGCCTTGCACCGCTCCGGCGTGCCCGTCGTGGCCGGTACCGATCAGGCCGTTCCCGGCCATAGCCTTCACCGCGAAATCGAACTCTACGTCGAAGCCGGCATGACGCCGATCGAGGCCATCCAGGCGGCCACGATCGTGCCGGCGCGAGTCATGGGGCTCGACAAGGAGTCAGGCACGATTGAAGTGGGCAAGAAGGCCGATCTGATTGTGCTGGGCGCAAACCCGCTCGTCTCAATTCACAACATCCGCAAAGTCGAGAAGGTGGTGAGCCGGGGATCTCTGTACGATCCCGCTCCGCTGTGGGAAAGCGTCGGGTTCAGACCGTGAACTCAATGACGAACTCAGAAATTCGAAAGTGCTCACTCATGCCGGAAGTGTGCGAACTCATGGCGAACCAGCCGGTACACTTTTGAGTGAGGTGGTCACGTCTTCTCCTCTTTCAGGCCTTTTGAACTAAGCCAGTCCGCCTGAAGTTTTCCCCTCCTTAGGCTCTCGGGAAGGCGTGTAGCCCCATGTCCGCAACGAAAATTCTGGACGAGGTTCAGAGACTCAACCGCGTGAGCGCCCGCCTGGACGAGCTGGCGTCCCAACATCCCCTGGCATTCGAGGCGCTGGCAGTCATCGCGGGAACCATTCGCGACAGCGCGGTGTTACTGGAAGTGCTGGTCGCGACCAAAATATGGTCACAGGGGGGAGTGCAATAGATCGAGAGAAATTCCGCATTGGGCAAGCCTGGTGCTCTGCGGCGCGTCATTCTGTGGCGGAGGAGCGTTTTCAGCCAAAGACCTCATAGGACTTTCGGTGCTTGTTTTCGAGGTTACGGCCTGGGACCTGCCGCGCGGAGAAAAAGCTAAAGGGTCCGCCGCGTGGACTTAGTCGTGTAAAACGACGCTAAGCAGCGAACTACGCACTTGCAACTCGCCGTTATAGTCGATAAAGCCGAGTTTTCTGAATCGGTTCATGAAGAAATTCACCCGGGAGCGGGTAGTACCGATCATCTCGGCCAGAGTTTCCTGGCTCACGTTTGGTGTTACCGTCTCGGGAGTGTCTTCCTTGCCGAAGCGGGCGAGTATGAGAAGGGCCCGTGCCAGGCGCTTTTCGCTCGAATTGAACAATTGGTCGACCAGGTCCGCCTGGGTGCGGTTGTGACGGTCGATGGCGTAGACCACGAACATGTCAGAGAACTTACTTTCGGCGTGGAGCGTGCGCAGCATCTGGTCCCGATCGATTCTGAGAACAACGCAATCCGTAATTGCAGTAGCCCCTGCCAAGCGGATGGGGTGATCGGATGCGATGCAGCCTTCGCCCAGGAACTCGCCGGCGCTGAGCAGTCCGATGGTCGCTTCCTTGCCCTGTTTGGAGACGACGTGGAGCCTCACCTTGCCTTGCTGAATGTAGAACACGGCGTCGGCAGGATCGCCTTGCGAGAAGATGACTTGTTTCGGATGAAAACGCTGAATCGCCTTGCCAATGCCCGCTTGTGCCAGGAAGACGGCAGGATCGAAAGGCTTCTTTGCCTTCCGAGTTGGGAGTGGTTTTTTTGGCAATCGGCGACGGGATGGCATGTGACGCTCCAAAGAGACGCTGGCGGGCTCACATCCTCGACGATTGTGACACAGAAACCCCCGGTGTTTCCAGTGAAAATCGTGCCGGCCCCGCTCGTGCCGGTGCGAGTTTTGTGACCCGACGAGGAGGTGGGCACGATTGCGAGCGACCCGCGAAAAGCGTCAGGCCGCTAACGCATTGTGCGACCCTCAACGCTCGCGGTACGCCAGGCTCACCAGCACGGCTGCGCCATAAACGACAAGCGTTTCGAGTCCGGAGACATCCCCGTGAAGGGCATGCATGACGATCGCCAAAGCAAAGATTGCGAGCAGCCCATAGCCACCCACTGCGGCCATGATCGGAAGAAGGAACAGGATTGCCGCGATCATCTCGGCGCCTGACAGCACGAGTCGAACATGTGCCAGAGCGGCGGGATGTCCTGGAGCGTGGGGTTTCCCGAGCCTTCCGTGGAAGGTGAGCCAGGATTGCCACAACACTACCAAGCCCACCGACCAGCGTAGAAAGGGCAGGGAGAGCCTCTTGAGGTTTGCGTTCATCTGGCCTTCCTCCCGGAGATTTCTCTGTTCATCGAAGTGGACGAGCCGCGACGCTCCTTGAGCCGGTGGCTGGTGCTGGAATCGAGGTCGAGTCCGTAGAACTTCTTCAAGTCCCGGATGCGCTGCAACGATTCCTCGCGGAAGGGACACTTTCCATCGAAGGCGTGCAAGACGATGCCTTCCAGCAAGTCGCCCAGAGTGATGTCGTGGTACTCCGCAAAAGCCTTGAGGACTTTGAGGATCCGTTTCTCCATGCGGACGCCGGTTTGCACGCGTTCGATAGCGAGCCGGCTGTCTTCCGTCGTTGCGTTCATGGTACCAGTGTACCATGGTACATAAGTGTCCGGAGAGGTTGGGGGTCGAACGAGTCGGAGTGCGCGCTGGGCGAGTCAGGGCTGCGGAATTGGGCGTCCAACCAAACGCCTGCCGGCGAATTCGTACCGTCCTGCCAGCACGATGTTGATGGCCTCGGAGTAAGCGATGTGTTCCTGTTCGAGGATGCGGGCGCTCAGGGTGTGCTCGTCGTCGGTGTCGAGCACCGGAACAGTTTTTTGGACGATGATGGCGCCATGGTCGAGTTCCTCATCGACGAAGTGCACGGTGCAGCCGGAAACTTTGACGCCGTAGGCGAAGGCCTGCTCCTGGGCCTCGAGGCCCGGAAAGGCGGGCAGCAACGAGGGGTGAATGTTCAGAATGCGGCGCGGGAACTGCCGCACGAACCACGGGGACAGCAAGCGCATGTAGCCGGCGAGACAGATCAACTCGACGCTGTGTTGTTTGAGCGCGGCGACCACGGCGCGGTCGTGTTCCTCACGCGACACGCCCTTTGACGGGATCACAAGACTGGCCAGGCCGAGACGCTTTGCGGCCTCGATGCCTCCGGCATCGGGCTTGTTCGAAATGACAACCGCGATGCGTGCCCCGGGAATTTTCCCCGCGGCAACGTTGTGCGCGATCGCTTCAAAATTGGAACCACGTCCGGAAAGCAGGATGCCTAGGTTATGCATGGTTGGTTGCGAGGATCGCGACTCCACAAAATAAAATTCCACGGAGACACGGAGGTACGAAGAAAAGGCAAGGCTCCGAGCAAATCCAGATAGCTACGAGTACATCACCTTGCGCTCGCCTTTCACGATGCGTCCCACGTTGTAGTACTTCTCACCGACACGATCGAGGAGGGTCTGGACCTTCTTGAACTTCTTGGTATTGATCACGAGTAACATGCCCAGGCCCATGTTGAAGGTGCGCAGCATTTCGTCTTGCGGGACGTTGCCCAGAACCTGCAGGTGCTCGAAGATGGGCAGCACGGGCCAGCTTCCCATCTCGATCACGGCGGCCGTGCCGCGGGGCAAGACGCGGGGAAGATTTTCGGTGATGCCACCGCCGGTGATGTGAGCCATCGCCGAGATGCAGTCGGCGTCAATCAGTTTCTTGAGCGACGGCCAGTAGCTCTTGTGGGAGCGCATCAGTTCGTTGCCGACTTTGTTCTTGATCTCGTTGACGTAGGTTTCCGGCGAATACCTGGCGATTTCGAAGAGCAGCTTGCGCGCCAGGGAGTATCCGTTGGTGTGTAGGCCGTTCGAAGGCAAGCCAAGAATGATGTCGCCGATCTCGACTTTCTTACCGGTGATTATGCGCTCGCGTTCGACCACGCCCAGGATGAACCCCGCGAGGTCGTATTCGCCCTCGGGATAGAAGCCGGGCATTTCGGCGGTCTCGCCGCCGATGAGGGCGCAACCGTTGTGCTTGCAGGCTTCGGCCAGGCCTTCCACGACTTTTTCGGCAACGTCAGGTTCAAGTCTGCCGGTGGCGAGGTAGTCCATGAAGAACAGCGGCGCCGCGCCTTGCACCACGATGTCATTAACGCAATGGTTGACGAGGTCAGCACCCACGGTGTGGTGGACCTTCATATCGAAGGCGACTTTCAGCTTGGTGCCGACGCCATCGACGCTCGATACCAGCACGGGATCGATGTAGGTTTTGGCGATTGAGAACAGGCCCCCAAATCCGCCGATCTCGCTCAGCACTCCCTTGGTGAAGGTCTTATGGGCCAGATAGCGGATGCGTTGCTTGGTGCGATTGGCGCGGTCGATACTGACGCCGGCGTCGGCGTAGGTAATGGTGGCGGTCTTGGTGGGGTCCTGGGCCACGGGAATCTGTCCGTCGTATGAAGTTCGTGTGAAAAGTGCGGGGAGTTGCCGACCTGATTGCTACCCGGAAGCAACCATGAAAACGCGGGTCATTGTAGCACGCTGGAAGGTGGACTCTGTCGCGGGGGTAGAACGAGGAAAGCTCGCAGATACACTACAGCAACAGTGCGCGGGTGGGGGCCCGCGGCACGGATGGAAATGTCGTTAGTGCGTGACGAAGTCGCTAACGAAGTAGGCAAGAACTCCGAATAACGCCAAACCAGAGATCCCGTAAGCGGTGAGGACCCAGAAATTGCGGCCTTCAAGCGGATGGGACTTGGCACCGGTGGATGGCGATACTGCAGACGAAGTGCTTTCGGGGGCCCGAGAATCCATGCAAACCTCCCTGTGAGATCGCGGCATGACGAGGCCGCGATTTTTGGTTTTCCCCACACCTGCCAGACGAGGACAGGCTCAACTGAGGACGGATTTTACTATGGTTTTGGCGGGAAACTTGTCAAATTTCTGTTAGCTGATTGGGGTGAAGTGGCAAAGCGCTGCGCAAAGTGGAGAAAACTGTGGTCCGCGTTCGTCAAAAATAAAGCCCCGGCACCATGGCCGGGGCACTCTAGAATGCGGTCGAACGACTATTTCATCTTGTCGTCGCCTTTCATCTTGTCATCGCTCTTCTTGTCGTCCTTCTTGGCCTTCTTGGCCTTCTTTTCCTTCTTTTCGGTCTTTTCGGTCTTCTTGGTGTCATCTTTTTTGGGAGCGCCGGCATCCTGAGCGAACGAAGCAGTGGTCAGGGAGAGGGCGATCGCAACCGAGAACAGCAGCGTGAGCAGCTTCTTCATTTCCTAAATTCTCCTTTGGAATTCAGTTCATGTTTGCACGCAGGACTCACCCCTACCAGGTCCGTCAGCATTGGGGCTGTGTTCTGTGCGGAAGGATTTTAGCCCAGCCGAGCCGCGAAGCAAGGGGAAAATGTACCAACGGATCAGCACTCGGCAGGGAGTTACCGGGTGGCCGGTACTGGCCAGCCGACCGTTATGAGTCACAGACCTGGATGGATGCTGGCGTTACACTTAGCGAACCATGAGTACTGTTAAGTCCAGCAAAGCAAACAAAGCCGGCAAAGCGAATAAGTCGAAGCCTGGCCTGCCCACGCAGGACCGCGCCCACGATGTTTGGCATTCTGAACCGCATCCGTTGGACGCGATTTTTGCTCCGCGCAGCGTGGCTGTAATCGGCGCCAGCGATCGGGCGGGCAGCGTAGGGCGCGCGGTGCTGTGGAGCCTAGTGAGCAGCCCCTTCGGCGGCACGGTGTATCCCGTCAGCGAAAAGCGCGCCAGCGTGCTCGGCATCAAGGCGTACAAGAGCGTAGCGAACCTGCCCGAGGCGGTCGATCTTGCGGTCGTGGTCACCCCGGCGGCAACCGTGCCCGGAATTATGGTCGAGTGTGTGGAAGCAGGCGTTCGAGGGGCAATTGTTATCTCCGCTGGATTCAAGGAGCACGGGGAGAAGGGCAAGGAACTCGAGAGCCAGATCCTGGAGCGCATCCGGGGCACTGGTCTGCGGCTGATTGGGCCGAACTGCCTGGGTGTGATGAATCCGATCAGCGGACTGAACGCGACGTTCGCATCGAACATCGCGCGCCCCGGCAACGTCGGGTTCATCAGTCAGAGCGGCGCTCTGTGCACGGCGATTCTCGACTGGGCACAGAAGGAGATGGTCGGGTTCAGCGCGTTCGTGTCCGTGGGGTCGATGCTGGATGTGGATTGGGGCGACCTGATCGATTACCTGGGCAATGATCCGCGAACGCAGAGCATCATCATGTACATGGAGTCAGTGGGAGATGCGCGCTCTTTTCTCTCGGCGGCGCGCGAGGTCTCGTTGAACAAGCCGATCATCGTGATCAAAGCCGGCCGCACTGACGCGGCGGCGCAGGCGGCGGCGTCGCACACAGGAGCGCTCACCGGCAGCGACGAGGTGCTGGAGGCGGCGTTCCGCCGCTGCGGAGTGCTGCGCGTGCAGACCATCGCAGACCTCTTCTACATGGCAGAGGTCCTCGCCAAGCAACCGCGCCCGAAAGGCCCGCGGCTGGCGATTGTCACGAATGCAGGCGGTCCCGGTGTGCTGGCGGCCGACGGATTGCTTTCGAACGGCGGGCAACTGGCCACGCTTTCCGCCGAATCGATGGAAGCCCTCAATCAGATCCTGCCGCCGCACTGGAGCCACAGCAATCCGATCGATATGCTGGGCGACGCGCTGCCGGATCGTTATGCGAAGGTCGTGGACATAGCCGTCCATGATCCCAACATCGATGGATTGCTGGCTATCACCTGTCCGCAAGGCATGGCACAACCCACGATGACAGCTGAGCACATGAAGGCGTATGCGAGTTCGACGGGGAAGCCCGTGCTGGCGAGTTGGATGGGTGGAACCGAGGTGGCTGCGGGTACCGACATCCTGAACCGCGCCGGGATCCCGACCTTTCAATTTCCCGACACGGCTGCGCGGGTGTTCTGCTACATGTGGCGTTACAGCTACGTCTTGCGAGGACTATATGAGACGCCCGTATTGCGTGGCGAGGCTGGCGAAGGACTGGGCCGCAGGCGCGCCGCGCAAATTGTGGACCAGGCGCGGAGGGCTGGCCGAACGCTTCTGACGGAGGTCGAATCGAAGCAGTTGCTTACAGCTTACGGTCTTTCCACGGTGCAGACCGAAATCGCGATCAGCGAAGACGAAGCAGTCGAAAAGGCAGAGGCGATCGGCTATCCCGTCGTGGTGAAGTTGCTCTCCGAGAGCATCACCCACAAAACGGACGTCGGCGGGGTGCAGTTGAATTTGCGTGACGCAGACGCGGTGCGCGGCGCCTACAGGGCGATCGAAACCTCAGTGCGCGAAAAAGCGGGCGAGGGACACTTCCAGGGCGTGACGGTGCAACCCATGGTGAAGCTCGAAGGCTACGAGTTGATTGTGGGCAGCAGCATCGACTCGCAGTTTGGTTCGGTGCTTCTGTTCGGCGCGGGCGGACAACTGGTGGAGGTATTTCAGGACCGGGCGTTGTCTCTGCCGCCACTGAACACGACGCTGGCGCGGCGCATGATGGAACAGACAAAAGTGTTTACCGCCCTTGAAGGAGTGCGCGGCCGTAAACCGGTCGACCTCGCGGCGCTGGAAGAATTTCTAGTGCGGTTCAGCCAGCTGGTAGTGGAGCAACGGTGGATCAAGGAGATTGACATCAACCCGGTGCTGGCATCGCCCGAGCGGATCGTCGCGCTGGATGCGCGCGTGGTCCTGCACGGGCCGGAAGTTGGGGAAGAGAACCTTCCGCCACTCGCCATCCGTCCGCATCCGGTGCAGTACGTGCGGCCGTGGACGATGAAAAACGGCACGGCGGTGATGATTCGCCCTATCCGTCCGGAGGACGAGCCGTTGGTTATCAAGCTGCACCAGGTCCTTTCCGAGCGGACCGTATACCTGCGCTATTTCCAGCCCTTGAAGTTGAGCCAGCGAACGGCGCACGAGCGACTCACGCGCATCTGCTTCATCGACTACGACCGCGAGATGGTGTTCGTGGTTGAGCACAAAGGCGCTGACGGCTCGACTGAAATTATCGCAATTGGGCGGTTGAGCAAGTTACGCGGCGGTGGGAATGAAGCGGAACTGGCTGTGCTGGTCGACGACCGCCATCAGGGCCAGGGGCTGGGCACGGAACTCTATCGCCGCCTGATCGCGGTTGCGAAGGACGAGAAAATCAGGCGCGTGATCTCGACCATTCTGTCGGAAAACCGCGAAATGCGCGCCATCTGCCAGAAGCTGGGATTCCACCTGCAAGCGGATCTGGAGGATGGGACGATTCGAGCGGAGCTGGAAGTGTGAGAAATAGAAGTGCAGGTGTGGCGTTGCAAGCAAAACACAAGGTCCGTCGACTGCGTTCGGGATGACAGTTGAGTGGTGTAGCCGGCGAGCCGCCGGCGCTACCACAACGCTTGGAAGACGTCGGCTATCGCAAGGCCTCCAATCCGGGCTGCACCCACGAGAACAAGAAGCGTCCGATCGACGGGAATTGGGATGCAAGGACCGTCAGCAGGGGAAGCGCTCCGAACGACAGGACGCGGACGAAGAATTCGCGGTCGAGCTTGCCGGCTTCGGTTTGCGAGACCCGGCTCAGGATGGCGTCTTTATCCATGCCGGCGAAGGCGTAGACGATGCCTGCGCTGAGCACGACGAAAACCGCGGTCATGGTCCACTCGATACTGCGCGGAGACTGAAAGGGGTAGGTGCGCAGCGAGATCACCGAGAGGATGAAGGCGGCGGAGAGGAATCCGAGCAAGTTTCTGAGCTGCAGCGACGCATAGCGGATGAACGCCATGCAGCGTAGCGCGACGTACTCCTCGGCCATATGTACGGTTTCATGCGGGTCGGGCTTATCTTCCTTCACAGGCGACTGCTTCAGGAGTTCCGACGTCTGTTTGCCCCACTCGGTCAGCAACGGGTAGGCGATCAAGTCGTTGGCGACGGAGGCATGGTGCGTTTGCAACTCGGCCAGGTTGCTTTCGTTGTCCCAGCGGTCCTGGGCTTCGTTGTCGAGTAGCTGCTGGGTGGCGTCGTCGATCGTCTTGCACGCGTTCTTGAATTTTTCGGTTCTCGCGAACAGAGCCTTGGAATGCAGCAGAGCCTGCAGGTAGTCGTTGGAGCGGGTGAACATCAGGTAGGTTCGGCGCGTGCCTCCCTGCTTCCAAATCGGGCTCCAGGAAAATTCTTTGGACAGACGATTGAAGGCGAAGCGAATGGGCTGGCGTTCGAGGCGTCGCAGGAATTGGCGCAGATAGAACCAGCCAAAGAGGAAGCGGACCCAGTTGGAAAATATCGCGAAGTACAGGAGCCCGATGGACACGATGAAGAGGGCGTCGAACCAGCGTCCTTCCAGGCTGCGTACGAAGCGGGTGGGCTGCGACAGATAGAAAATAGTGAGGAACGCGCAGAGGTTGAGGATGAAGAGCTTGCGATCGTGGAGTTCCCGGATCGCACTTTCAAAACATCCGCCGATGTCGGTGGCCTCGTGCTCGGAATGGCAAGTCATCGCCTGCCCGAGGTCCTGCGAGGGCAAGGCGGGACGCCGCGTCTCGCTGAAGCGCAGCCGGTACATATGAATGCGGGACCAGATGAAGAGGGCAACCAGCACGAAGACGAAAGGCGTTGCCGGCGAAGTGCCACTGGCCAGGTCGAGCGACCTGTAGGCGAAGAACGACGGATCGTGCGAGTAGCGGCAGCAGAACCCAATCCAAGAAGCGGAGAGAGAGAGGCACAGCGCCCATCCAATGATCGCCCAAACCATTCGATACGTGAACCTGTGCCGGAAAAACACCACGCTCAAATAGACGGCCGTGATCGTCAGCGCTGGAATGACCAGCAGGATTGAGAGATAGGACAGGACGAAAGCCGAGGAGTGGTAGGGCACGAAGGGAGATCGCTCGAAATCAAACAACTTCCAGGCGGGCGCGGCCAGAATCACCACCAGGGCCACCAGCACCAGCGATCCCATCGCCAGGTAGAAGGACCGCTCGTGGGTCTTGCCCTCGGCCTTTCCGTCGGCCAGATCGGTCTTGAGGGAAACGTCCTCCAGCCACCAGAACTTGCGAGACTCCTGATACCAATGAGCCAGCCAGACGGCAGCTGAGTAGACCAGGGCTACGCAACACACCAGGCTGAACAGCAAGGTCCAGAGTAACGGCGGGGGCTCGCACTCAAACATCTCGCTGCCCTGCACGCATGCCTTTTGTGCATCCTGGTCGCGTTGACTGGAGGGATCAGGCTTTTTCGTCGGGGCACTCTGACTTGGCGGGTCAGTCTCGTTCTTCTTGTCGTCCGGATTCTTCTGGTCAGTCTGAACTTGCGACGGCCAAGGATACAGACTTGGCGAATGTGACGCGGAAGGATTGTCCTCACCCTCCTTTTCGTCCAGCAGCGCGAGGGGCCAATATCCGTTGTGGCCGATGACGGTCAGCCACAGAGGCGGTTGCGTGGTCCCCGGATGGAGCGGGGAGGAGTAGTCAAGGGGCGAATCGCTCGCGCCCGTGATGTCATGCAGCAGGACAAGAGTCGCGTTATAGGTGGATTCCGTGGGCGCGCTCGCCAGCAGGTTGCGATGCCTGCGCGAGTTCGTCCGAGCAGAGGTCCAGTACTGGTTGCGTCCGATGAGCGGATAGGTGGTGACGGCCAGCGCGCCCTCCAGAGGAATCTCCTCGGTCGCGCGGGCCATCAGCAGATCGCTCTGGATCACAAATATGCGGATGTCGGGGCAGGCCGAACGGAGGAAACGGCTGAGAAACAGGGTGTCGAAGATGTCGGTGGCCAGGATTCCGACCATGCGGATTTGCTCTCGGCGGAGGGTGGAGGCGATGTTGAGGAGCACGGCCTCCTGCGACAGGGGAAGCTGGCCTGCAGAAAAGGGAGGAACGTCGTCCTGGCTGGTAGGGCTGCCCTTGAGCGTCAGGGTCAGGCCTTGTTGGGGAACTGCTACCGTCTTCCCGTCGGCGCCGACCGTGGTTGGGTCGGGGTAGGCGTTGCGCAGCTGAGCGATTTCACGAGGGAACGTGATGGTGAGGACATCAGAGTTCCCGCCCGCGTTATGGGCATAATCGGTAGCATCTTCGGTGAGGAGCGCAATGTCTTGATTTCTTACGTGAAGCTGATCGTGGGTGAAGGTCAGGAAATGGCCAAGCGCGTATTCGTCGTCGTGTAGGACTTCGGTGAGAGAGATGTTGGAGGAATGCCGCAGTTCGTCGAGCGCCCTGCGGTTCGTCGCGGAGGAACTCACCAGGTGGAAGCAGCTGCCATCTTCCGGTGGGCAGACAAACGTTTGGATCGCGCTGCGCAACGAAAAGGCCGAGCCGGAGAAACTCGGTCCGAGCATGTGAACCGGATTCTTCAGCAGAGTGTAGGTGCCCGGGTCCCAATATTGGTCCTTGTCAATCTCCCCCATGTAGCGCATCGCGTTGGCAAATTGCGTGTGACGGATTCCGGCGGTTGGAGTCTCGCCGATCAGGAACACGAAGAGAAGTTGTTCAACGCGGGACGTCTCGTCTTTGGGCGTGGCCGGGCCACGGAAGAGCAGGAGTCCGGGTTGTTCGATGCGCAATTGGCGCAGAATTTTTTCGTGGCCCCGGGTTGTGTCCTGCGCGGGATCGTATCCCGGCTGCCAGGGGAGCCAAAACCGGTCGTAGGAAAACTGCGCGGCCTGGGCGGCGTCAACGATGGCCTCGATGCGGCGGTCGAATTCGAGCGCGAGATGGCTGTCCTGGGGATCGGGAACCGTGGCGACGAGAAAGCGGTATTGCGGCTTGGACTTGGGGTCTGCCGGGAGGCACCAGCGGCTGGCGTTGGTGCCGGCGGGATCGGGAAGCGGAGCATCGAGCATGATCTTCCGGGCTGGAGCACGCTGGGCAGCGCCGGCCGCGTTCGCGAATTCGCAGGTTGCGTACCAGGGCCCGAGGTCGCTTTGCGCGACCAGGTCGAGGTCCTTGTCTTCCGAGGCCTTGGTGGCCGGGGCGGACGCCCGCTCCGCAGCGGCTTTTCCGCCAGTTTCGGCGGGCGGTCCGCTGCTCGAAGTGCTGGGAATCCGGATGACCGCGGCAAGAACGATAATGCCCACGGCAGACATTAGCTTCGAATCCATAGCCAAAACCTCGCAGGTTAGCGATGGGCCTGGAGGGCAAATAGGAAGCTAACGCAACTTTAAGCGCGCCGTTGCTTGCTAGAGGTAAGAAGAGGAAGCCGGGGATCAGCCGGAGTTGCTCGATCAATGAACAACTTATATCACGTTTCCCGGCGGCTTGGGAGCCCAGAGTGGGTCTTAACGGAGGCGGGGGTCCGGGACTTGGAGTCAAAATGACCTCGGTTCCCTACAAAACGGGGTCGCCCTTGCGCCTGTACGCTGCTTACGGTACAAACGGCCAAGGACAGATTTCTCTATGCGTCGTCTGGTTTTTCTCGTTTTTCTTCTCAACAGCTTCTCCACACTTCTGGTTGCGCAGCCGCAAGCTGCTGGCAATTCCGCCGAACCTCCAGCCGCAAAATCGGCCGAAACTAACTTTTCGGACGAAGCGTTCGTCATCGAGAAGGTGCAGACCAAGTTTCGCTTCGAGAACGACGGCACGGGGCGGAAGGAGACCATCGCCCGCGTGCGGGTGCAGAGCGAGGCCGGGGTTGAAACCTGGGGGCAGGTTGTTATCGGGTACAACTCCGCCAACGAGCGGGTGGAGATTCCATACGTGCGGGTTCGCAAGAAAGACGGCACCGTGGTCACGGCTCCAGCAGATTCGGTGCAGGATCTGAGCGCGCCGGTGGAGCGGGAGGCGCCCGTCTACACCGACTATCGCCAGAAGCACATCACCGTGCCCGGGCTGCGGCCGGGAGAAGTCCTGGAATACGACATGGCCACGGTCATCCACACGCCGCTGGCGCCGGGACAATTCTGGACCGAGTACGACTTCGATAAGAACAACATCGTGCTCGACGAGACGATGGAAGTCGACATTCCCGCCGGCCGCACCATCAAACTGAAGACCAAGCCAGGGTTCGATCCGAAGATCACCGAGGAGAACGGCCGGCGTATTTATCGTTGGACCAGTTCGCACCTGGAGCGGGAAGACGACGACAAGAAGAAAGACAAGGACAAGAAGAAGAGGAAGAAGAGAAGGCCGGAAGACGAAGTCCCAGCGGTACAGCTGACCACGTTCGCGAGTTGGGAGGAGATTGGGCGCTGGTACGCGGGCCTCGACCACGACCGCCGCCAGCCCACCCCGGAGATTCGCGCTAAAGCGGAGGAACTGACCAAGGGCCTGACTAGCAACCTAGCCCAGGTGGAAGCGCTCTACGACTACGTGGCTAAGAACTTCCGGTACGTTAGCTTGTCGCTTGGGCTGGGACGCTACCAGCCGCACGCAGCCGGCGATGTCCTGCACAATCAGTACGGCGACTGCAAGGACAAGCACACGCTGCTGTCGTCGCTATTGGAAGCGAAGGGAATGCATGCCTCGTCGGTGCTAATCAACTCCAGCCGCAAGCTCGACCCCGATATTCCATCGCCCTCGCAGTTCGACCACGTGATTACCCTGCTTCCGATGGGCAAGGAAGAAGTCTGGATGGATACGACTACGGAAGTCGCGCCCTTCCGGCTGCTTTCCTTCAACATTCGGAACAAGCAGGGCCTGGTGATTCCCGTGGAGGGTGTGCCCCACCTGGAAGAGACGCCGGCCGACCCGCCCATGCCCAACACGCAGCTGCAAACCATCGACGGATCGATCAACGAACTAGGCAAGCTCAACGCCAAGGTGAGCTACGTGGTGCGTGGTGACACCGAGCTGCTGATGCGGATGATCTTCCGGCGTGTGCCGAATGCGCAATGGCAGCACCTGGTCGAGAACATCAATTCGATGGGCGGGTTGGATGGCGAGATCACCAACCTCAAAGTCGGCGACCCGGCGGCGACGCGCGAGCCGTTCCAGTTCTCGTACGAGATTTCGAAAGCAAACTTTCTGGATTGGTCGAAGAAGAAGTCGGAGATCGAGTTGCCCCTGTCGCAGTTCAGCCTGGCGGATCCCGACGAAGATGACACCAGTGCCGATTCGGAGCCGATCAAGTTCGGACCTCCGGGAGAGTTCAGCTACCGGGTGAAGCTTGAACTGCCGGCCAAGTACACGGCACATGCGCCCCTTCCGTTTTCGTTGAAGCGCGATTACGGCGAATACAAAGCCAGCTACAAACTGGAAGGTTCCACGTTTACCGCCGACCGCACCATGGTGATGCGGGAACGGGAGTTGCCCGCGACGCGTACCGGCGACTACCTGGCCTTCCGCCGCGCGGTGATTTCGGACTTGGGGCAGCATCTCTCCATTGAGAACACCGTGGCGGGTGCTCCGGCTCCGCCGCCAGGCATGAAGGCCGATGAACTCGACGAGAGTGGCCGCGCCGCCATGCAGAATGGCAACTTTCCACTGGCCGTTCAGTTGCTGAAAAAGGCGGTCGAAGTCGAGCCCAAGCACAAGTATGCGTGGAACAACTTGGGGCTGGCCTACCTGGCGTTGCGGCAGAACGACGATGCCATCGCCGCGTTTCAGAGAGCTGTGGAGGTCAATCCCTACGACGAGTTCGCCTTCAACAACCTGGGCCGGGTTTATTGGCAGATGCGCAAGTATGACGATGCCGCGAACGCCTTCCACAAGCAACTTGAGATGAACCCGCTCGACAAGTTCGCGCACAGCAATCTCGGCGCCATGTACGCCGAGTGGCACAAATACGACGAGGCAGCTCCAGAACTGGAGAAGGCGGCTTCGCTGACGCCCAACGATCCTGCGCTGCAAGTCAGCCTGGGGGATGCCTATCTGAACCTGGGACAGGATGACAAAGCGCTGGCGGCGTTTGACCGCGCGATCGAAATCTCGGCCACACCGCTGGTGTGGAACAACATTGCCTACCAGCTGTCGCTGAAGAATGCGCACCTGGATAAGGCCCAGCAATACGCCGAGTCAGCCGTAGCCGCGACGGCCGCCGCGTTGCGCAACCTCTCGCTTGATCAGCTCAACCAGCGTGACCTGGCACTGGTGCCGTCGCTGATCGCCTACTGGGACACGTTGGGCTGGGTGTACTACGCGGAAGGAAAGTTCGATAAGGCAGAAAAATATGTGGCCGCCGCGTGGGAACTGGGCCAGCACGGCGAGGTGGGCGATCACCTGGGGCAGATCTACGAGAAGCGTGGAGAGAAAGAGAAGGCGATTCACACCTACGCGCTCGCGTTGAGCGGGCTTCGGCCGATCCCCGAAACGCGGGGCCGGCTGGGACGCCTGTTAGGCGGCGAGGATAAAGTCGCGGCGACCGTGGCCAAGTACCACGACGAGCTGCAGGAAATGCGCACCACAAGACTCAAGGATCGACCGCCATCGACGGGGAGCGCGGAATACTTTGTGTTGCTGGGCGCAGCGAAGAGCGGCGTGTCGGTCGAGGGTGCGAAGTTCGTCAGCGGCGAAGAGAAACTGCACACCCTCGATGACTCGCTGCACCAATTGAAGTTCGAGCTGAGTTTTCCTGACGAAACGCCGACCAAGATCCTGCGGCGTGGAGTTCTGTCGTGTCCGCCAGCTGGCGGCAACTGCGTATTCGTGGTGCTGCTTCCGGATGATGTGAGGTCGGTCGATTGAGATATGAATTGCCGGAGCTTCTTGCAGCTCGCCTGAGGCGTGAGCGTCAGGGTGGCGGGCGAGACGCCCGCCGAAACGGTGGCACTACAAAGTCAGCGCTACAAAACCGGTGTGCGTTCATGCCAGGTGGTGGCTTGTTCGTAAAGATAAGCCAGCTGTAGGACAAGGTCGTCACGCCCCGCAGGTCCGGCGATCTGCAGGCCGATGGGTAGTCCCGCCTTTGTAAATCCACACGGTACGGAAATGGCCGGCAATCCCCAGACGTTGAGGGGCCTGGTGTTGCGAAGCAGCAGCAGTTCGCGCGGACGCAGCAAGTCGGGATTCTGCTTCAGTTCCGCGATCGAAGGGGCTGGAATTGGAGTTGTCGGAGTCACGAACACGTTGATGGTTTCGAAGACGTTTCGAATCTCCTTGCGAACGGTATCGAGTTCGGCACGACGGCGCAGGTAGTCGGCGCGCGCAACGTTCTCCCCGGTCTTGATGCGGCGCAGGGTTTCGGGCTGGTAGAGTTCGGGAGTTTTCGCGACGGAGTTCGCGTGGAACGAGTACGCTTCCGCTGCCTGCAGCGTGCGGTCGGCGTCAGGGTGCAACTCGATCTCGCGCATCTCGCGGGTGAAGGTTCCCAGCACGCGCAACGCTTCTTCCACCGCGGAAGCCACTTCCAGATCGAGGTCGTCGTAAAAGTAGGCGCGGGGCACTCCTACTCGCAAGTCCATGTGGGGTCGACTCCAGGAGGTCAGGAAATCCGGTGCGGACGAACCCGGGCTCCACGCATCCACATCGGTCGCGATAGCCTGGAATAGCAGAGTGACATCGGCCACAGTTTTGGCCATCGGCCCGACGTGATCCAGGGACTCAGAAAGCGGGATCACGCCGCGCGCGCTGACCCGCCCGTATGTTGGCTTGAGTCCAACCACGCCGCAGAGGGCGGCAGGCTCACGAATCGAGCCCGCGGTGTCGGTGCCGATCGCACCGTAACCCATCCCGACCGCGACGGCCGCGGCCGATCCGCCGGAAGATCCGCCCGTCATGTGCGCCGGGCGCCACGGGTTGTGGACCTCGCCAAAGCAGCTGATCATCGAGCTGCCGCCGTAGGCGAACTCGTGCAGGTTCTGCTTGCCGAGAAGAACGGCGCCGGCTTGCTCCAGTTTCAAGACCACTTCCGCGCTGTGTATCGGAATACGATGTTTATATAATTCGCTAGCGGCGGTGGTGGGAATGCCGGCGGTGTCGATCAGGTCTTTCAGGCCGATCGGTATGCCGTGCAGGGGGCCGCGCCAATCGCCGCGCAGAATTTCCTCCTCCGCCCGGCGCGCCTGTTGCAACGCAGTGCCCGCGGTGACGGCGATGAACGCATTCAATGTGGGGTTGAACTGCTCGACGCGGGATAGGCACTCGCGGGTCAATTCGACAGGAGAAATCCTGCGCCCGCGCAGCGCCTCGCTGAGTTCGAGAATTGTGATCAATGCCCCTCCATCTTTTCACGAAATATTATCGTGGAACTTGAGCCGGAGAAGATGGTGCAAGCCTATAATCTGGGTCGGCGGGATGGGTGTGGAGGTGGGGTAAAAGAATCATGGCTCAGATGACCGTAGCAGACGTCGCCACGCACGGTTTCCTGGTGGACGGAAAATGGATGGAAGAGGGCGACCTCGTCGAGGTGAAATCGCCCTACGACGGCGTAGTCATCGGGCGCGTATACCAGGGCCGACGGCAGCACGCGGAAGCTGCGATTGCTGCGGCCGTTAAGGCATTCGGCACCACCCGCCGTTTGCCTGCTTTTGAGCGCCAGCGTGTGCTGCGTCGAGTGGCGGAAGGTATCGCGCAACGCAAAGAAGAATTTGCGCGCACTCTGTGCCAGGAGGCCGGGAAGCCGATTAAGGCGGCACGCACCGAGGTCGAGCGCTCCATCTTCACCTTTACCGTTGCCGCAGAAGAGAGCACCCGCATCTACGGTGAGTATTTACCGCTCGACTGGCAGGAGTTTACTGCGGGGCGCTGGGGGATCGTAAAGCGCTTTCCGCTGGGTCCTATCGCGGGCATTACGCCGTTTAATTTTCCGCTCAATCTGGTGGCGCACAAAGTCGCGCCGGCGATTGCTGCGGGCTGTCCCATGGTGCTGAAGCCGGCGCCGCAGACTCCATTGAGTTCGCTGCTGATGGCGGAAGTAATACAAGCGGCGGGCTGGCCCGATGGCGGCCTCAACGTGCTGCCGTTGTCGAATGAGGATGCAGGCCTGCTGGTGAGCGATGACCGCCTGAAGATGATCAGTTTCACTGGCAGCGCGGCAGTGGGCTGGCAGATGAAGAAGAATTCGGGCAAGAAGAAGGTTGTTCTTGAACTCGGCGGGAACGCGGGCGTCATCGTGCACAGCGACGCTGACCTGGCCTACGCCGCCGAGCGCTGTGTGGCGGGTGGTTTCGGGTACGCAGGGCAGACCTGCATTTCCGTGCAACGCATCCTGGTGGAGCGGTCGGTCTACGGGAAATTCATCGATCTGTTCCTGACGGGCGTTAAAGAACTGAAAGTGGGCGATCCTCTGGATGAGTCTACCGATGTCGGGCCGCTTATCCGCGAGAGCGACGCCATTCGCTCCGCCGACTGGGTGCAGGAGGCGGTTCGCGGTGGTGCTCGTCTGTTGTGCGGCGGCAACCGGAGAGGCTCCGTGTTTGAGCCGACAGTTCTCACCGGGACCAAACCGGAAATGAAAGTGAATTGCCAGGAGATGTTTGCTCCCGTCGTCACCGTGGAACCGTATGCGGATTTCGACGAGGCTCTTCGGCAAATCAACAATTCTGCTTATGGGCTGCAAGCCGGCATTTTTACGCGCGATGCCAAACTGATGTTCCAGGCGTATGAAGAACTGGAGATTGGCGGACTGCTGGCCGGGGATGTGCCGAGTTTCCGCATCGACCACATGCCCTACGGCGGATTGAAGGATTCCGGAATTGGTCGCGAGGGGCTGCGCTACGCGATCGAAGAGATGACTGAGCCCAAGTTGCTCGTGATGAATCTGCGTTAGGGCCGAACCCGTCGGGCCGAGGCTTTCGGGGGTTGCCGCGCTGCAATCTTCGTTGCCGCTGCGATTGAAAAATCAAATTCCGGTTTGCACGACTGTCAAGCACAGAGAATTTTCGACGCAGACCAGTCCGGTGGGACGACAAACATCGGCTTGCTGTTATAATCACGAGTTTTCGTGAGCTTCGTCACAACCGTCTGTAACAAACCCAGGACCTGCGATTCTCCGGGAGGTCCGTGCGACTCCCGCTACGTTGAAAGTATCGTTCGATGCAGATATTTCACCGCAGCACGAACACACTCTCCCGGGCGTCGATTTACGGGGCGGTTTTCATTATCGCCGGCCTGGGTTGGGCGATGATGCAGATTCAGCGTTCGCCCTACGTGACCTACGCGGGCGTGGTGAAACCGCAGCCGGTGCCGTTCAGTCACCAGCATCACGTGACCGGGCTCGGCATCGATTGCCGGTACTGTCACACCTCGGTGGAAACCTCGAGTTTCGCAGGCATCCCACCCACCAAGACGTGCATGAACTGCCATTCGCAGATCTGGACCAATGCGTCGATGCTCGAGCCGGTGCGTGCCAGCTATCGCAGCGGCGAATCTCTGCAATGGACGCGAGTGAACCAGTTGCCCGATTTTGTTTATTTCAATCACAGCATTCACATCAACAAAGGCGTCGGTTGCAATACATGTCACGGTCCGGTGGACCAGATGCCGCTGATGTACCAGTACGCGTCGCTGCAGATGGAGTGGTGCCTGGAGTGTCACCGCGCGCCCGAGAGGAATCTGCGCCCGCGCAGCGAAGTGTTCAACATGCGCTACGAGCAGCCGACACCGGATGAGCCGGTGGTCGTCGACGGGCAGAGCTACACCGACCAGGAATCGCTGGGCGAAGCGCTGGTTGCGCAATATAAAGTGCGCAACGTGCGGGACATTACGAGCTGCAACACTTGTCACCGATAGCTGGTTTCTTAAGATTGCAGGCGGCGCCGAGGCGCCGGGAATGAAGATGGACGAAGCAAAAAAGACGAAGCGCGAGGACCCTTCGACAAGCTCAGGGCAGGTTGTTTGCCCAAGCAAGAAGCTCGATCTGGCCACAGTGAAGGCGCAGATCGAGCAGACGCAGGGGCCGGAATACTGGCGCAGCCTGGAAGAACTGGCAGGCACGCCTGAGTTCCAGGAGATGTTGCACCGCGAATTCCCCAAGGGCGCTTCGGAGTGGGTGGACTCGGTTTCGCGCCGTGGCTTTCTGCAGTTGATGGGGGCCTCGCTGGCGATGGCCGGAATGACGGGTTGCACCAAGCTTCCGCTCGAGCCCATTGTCCCCTACGTGAAGCAGCCGGAAGATGTGGTGCCGGGGCGGCCGATGTTCTATGCGACCGCGACCACCCTGAGCGGATACGCGAGCCCGGTGCTGGTCGAGAGCCACCTCGGTCGTCCGACCAAGGTTGAAGGCAACGCGAATCACCCGGCGAGCCTGGGCGGCACCGACATTTTCGCGCAGGCCTCGATTCTTGGGATGTACGATCCCGACCGGTCGCAAACTATCACCAAGTCAGGTGATGTGAATTCGTGGTCGGAGTTTGTGAAGGAGATCAAAGGGCCGCTGGCGGTGCAGAAGGGTTTGGGCGGCGCGGGCATCCGGATTCTCACGCCGACGATTTCCTCGCCCACGCTGGCGGACCAGCTGCGCGCGTTCCTGAAGATTTATCCGCAGGCCAAGTGGCATGTGTATGAGCCGGTGAACCGCGACAACGTGCTCGAAGGCGCGAAGCTGGCCTTCGGCCAGGCGATCGAGACGCAGTACCGGTTGGAGAATGCGGACGTCATCGTGTCGCTGGACGCGGATTTTCTGTACGCGGGGTTTCCGGGGAACACGCGTTATATCCGTGATTTCGCGAAGCGGCGAAATCCGGATGCTCCGATGAGTCGGTTCTATGCGATTGAGAGCACGCCGACTTCGACGGGGGCGAAGGCGGATCACCGGCTGCCGGTTAGGGCATCCGAGGTCGAGGAATTTATCAAGGCGGTAATGCCCACGGAGGGAAGGCAGCCGGCGGATGCCGTTAGTCTGGATCGTTCAGCGCTCGTTTACGCATCTCGGTTGTCCGCCGATCTGGGGCGGCATACGGGATCGAGTCTCGTAATCGCTGGGGACCACCAGCCTCCCGCGGTCCACGCTCTTGCTCACGCACTGAATGCGCAACTCGGTAACGCCGGCAAGACCGTCGTCTACACCGACCCGGTGGATGCCAACCCTATCAACCAGACCGAATCCCTGCGTGACCTCGTGGCCGACATGCGCGCGGGGAAGGTCGATCTGCTCGTGATCATGGGTGGGAATCCCGTGTATGACGCTCCCGTCGATCTTGGCTTCGGCGACGCGCTCAAGAACTCCAACATCTCGCTGCGTATTCATCACGGGCCCTACCAGAACGAGACTTCGGAATATTGCCACTGGCACGTGAATGAATCACATTACCTTGAAGCCTGGAGCGACGGGCGTGCTTATGACGGAACGGTCAGCATTGTTCAGCCGCTGATTGCCCCGCTCTATGCGGGGAAGAGCGCGCACGAGTTCGTTTCGGCTCTGTCAGGGATCTCCGACGTGACCAGCTACGACATTGTTCGCGGCTACTGGCAGAAACAGCATCCAGGTCCTGACTTCGACGCTTTCTGGCGGAAGTCGCTTCACGATGGCTGGGTTGATGGAACTACGTACGCGCCGAAGTCCGTGACAGCGAAGACTACGGGTGTGCCTGCCCCGGCGTCGGCCGGTGACAAAACTCTCGAAATCAACTTCCGTCGCGACCCCTCCATCTACGACGGCCAATTCGCGAACAACGGCTGGTTGCAGGAACTGCCGAAGCCGATGACGAAGCTCACTTGGGACAACGCGGTGATGGTCGGCCCGAAGATGGCGACGCGCGAAGGTCTAGCCACGGAAGACATCGTCACGCTCGAACTCGGTGGCCGCAAGATCACGGCGCCAGTGTGGATTCAGGCGGGCCATCCCGACAATTCGGTTACCGTGTATCTCGGGTACGGGCGCACGCGTGCGGGCCGCGCGGGAACGGGCGCGGGGTTTAACGTCTACCCGCTGCGCACTACTTCAGCGCTTTGGATTGCGGCCGGAGGCAAGCTCACCAAGACGGGCGAAACCTACAAGCTAGCGTCGACTCAGGGCTACCAGACCATGGACACGCCCGATGGAGCCACGCCCCGTCCGCTGGTACGCGAGGCAAGCC